>NZ_CP095376.1:4725833-5326666 GCF_023008405.1 Amycolatopsis sp. FBCC-B4732 | reverse complement strand
CGGCGTTGCCGCGCACCCACACCGCCCGCGGGCCGAGCGATTCCAGGCGCGACAGGGTCTCCACCGGCATCGGCCCGGCGAGCGCGTCGCCGAGCAGCACGATCCGGTCCGCCGCCACGACGTCCGGCTCGGCCAGGACGGCCTCCAGCGCGGGCAGCACCCCGTGGACGTCGGACAACACCGCCACCGTCATCGGTCCACCATCGCCGCACGGCAGCGCCCCGGGCGAGGGTTTTCGCCCAGGGCGCAACCGGCGCTACCCGACCGAGAGGGGCAGCTCGCGCACCCCGGTCATGTTCGGGTTGACCTGGAACTTCGGCGGCTCACCCGGGATCGTGCGCAGCGCCGGGTAGCGGTCGAACAGGATGTTCAGCGCCACGCGGCCCTCGAGCCGGGCCAGCGGCGCGCCGATGCAGAAGTGGATCCCGCGGCCGAACGCCAGGTGCGGGTTCGGGTCGCGCAGCGGGTTGAACGCGTCCGGGTCGGTGAACACCCGCTCGTCCCGGTTGGCGGCCGCCACCCACACCAGCAGCATCTGGTCCGGCGGCACGGTCACCCCGCCCAGCTGGACCTCGCGGGTCGCGGTGCGGGCCACCGCCGCGAACGGCGAGAGGTAGCGCAGCGACTCCTCGATCGTCGACGGCAGCAGCGCCCGGTCCGCCCGGACGCGCCGGTCCCACTCCGGGTGCGTGTCCAGGCACAGCACCGCGTTGCCGAGCAGCATCGTGGTGGTGATGTGCCCGGCCAGCAGCAGGACGTTCGCGAAGTTGACGACTTCGTTGCGCGTCAGCCGTTCCCCGTCGACCTCGGCCTCGACGAGCTTCGTCAGCAGGTCGTCCCGCGGCTGCTCGCGCCGCTCGTCGACGTGCGAGGCGAGGTACTCGGCAAGCGCTTTCTGGCCCTCCAGGGACTTCTGGACCGACTCCTCCTGGGACTTGGTCTGCTCCTTCAGCGAGAACTGTTCCGAGGAGTCGAACAGCTTGTCTACCCAGCCCTTGAACAGGTACCGGTCGCTCGCGGGGACCCCCAGCAGCTCCGCGATCACGATCACCGGCAACGGGTAGGCCAGGTCTTCGACGAGTTCGAGCCGTCCGTCGCCGCCGGCCGCGTCGAGCATTTCGTGGGTCACCGCGGCGATGCGCGGTTCCAGGTCGGCGACGACCTTCGGCGTGAACGCGCGGCTGACGAGCTTGCGCATCTTGTTGTGCAGCGGCGGGTCCAGCTGCAGCAGGTTGCCCGCCGACATTTCCTTCAGGTCGGCGTCCTTCATCATTTCCTGCGGCACCAGCCGGGTGGTGTCCGAGGAGTACGTCGCCGGGTCGCGGAGCACCTCTTCGGCCTCCGGGTGCCCGTAGACGTTCCAGAAGCCGAGCTCGGGCGCGTGCTGCACCCGGGCCTCCGGCTGCTTCCCCCGCAGCCAGAACTGGGATTCGTGGAGTCCCCAGGTGTCGGCGAGTGTGGTGGTCATGTCCGCCCCTTCTTTCCCCTGTGCGGCCCCGGGATCGCACCGGGGGCCTTGGCGGGATCGTGTGCGTAGATCCCTTTCCGGTAGCCCGAAACGAGCGCCTCGAGCGCCGAACCCAGTTCCGCCGCCACGTCCGCGACCGCCCGGGGATCGGGTTCCCCCGCCGGTTCGAACGCGGTGCGGACGATGTGCGCGAGGACGGCCGCCTTCTCCTCGAGGGCGATCCCCTCGAACTCGTCGGACAGCGTGTCGCCGAGGTAGAAGCCGAGCGTCGCGGCGTTCAGCGCGTAGCTGACGTTCGGGACGTCCGCGCGGATCAGCCCGCGCCGGAGCATCGCGTCCTCGAACTGCCCGCGCAGCTCGTCCTGCTGCTTGCGCAGGGCGAGGTCGCCGAGCGAACCGAACATCTCGGCGTTGCCGCGCAGCATCGCCATCACCAGCGGACGGCGGTGCGTGACGAGGAACGACGACGAGATCATCCGGTGCGGCAGGATCATCGCCGGGTCGGCCTTGATCGACTCCAGTATCTCGTCGGTCAAGTCGGCCGACTCGCGCATCATCAGCGCTTGGAACAGCAGTTCCTTGTTTCGCCAGTGCAGGTAGACGGTGCCCTTGCCGATGCCGACCGCGCGCGCGATGTCGTCGATCGCCACCTTGCGGTAGCCCATGCGCAGCAGCAGCTCGCCCGCCGCGTCCAGGATGCGGTCGGCGCGCTCGCGGTTCGGATGACTCATGCGGTTCCACCTGCGGATTCGTTGAACGTTTGACCTGTTGACCAGAATCGCACTTTCGGTCAACCGGTCAGCACGACGGTAGCGCGGCCGCCGGTGCCACGGCAAGCGGTCCTGTCGGTGCCGTCGGTTAACGTCATCGGTGTGGCACAGGACGAGCTCTTCACCGTGAACGCCGATGTGGCGCCCCCGCCGGCGCCGACGGGGTCGAACGCGGGCGAACCCCAGGCGGACCCGGCGAGCTCGCCCCTGGCCGTCCGGATGCGGCCGCGCTCGCTCGACGAGGTCGTCGGCCAGCAGCACCTGCTGCGCGAAGGCGCCCCGCTGCGGCGCCTGGTCGAAGGGGCCGCCCCGGCGTCCGTGCTGCTCTACGGCCCGCCCGGCACCGGCAAGACCACCCTGGCCAACCTCGTCTCGATCGCCACCGGCCGCCGGTTCGTCGCGATGTCCGCGCTGTCGGCCGGGGTCAAGGAGGTCCGCGGGGTCATCGAGGAGGCCCGGCGGCGGCGCCAGTACAACACCGAAAACACCGTGCTGTTCATCGACGAGGTGCACCGCTTCTCCAAGACCCAGCAGGACGCGCTGCTCGGTGCGGTCGAGGACCGCACCGTGCTGCTGGTCGCGGCGACCACCGAAAACCCGTCGTTCTCGGTCGTCTCGCCGCTGCTGTCGCGGTCGCTGGTGCTGCAGCTGCGCCCGCTGACCGACGAGGACATCACGCAGCTGCTGGAGCGCGCGCTGGCCGACGAGCGCGGCCTCGGCGGTGAGCTGACGCTGAGCGAGGACGCGCGCGCCCACCTCGTCCGGCTCGCGGGCGGGGACGCGCGGCGCGCGCTGACCGCGCTCGAAGCGGCGGCGGACGCGGCCTCGGCCACCGAGGCGAAGGTGATCGACCTCGCCATCGTCGAGTCCACAGTGGACAAGGCGGCGGTGCGCTACGACCGCGACGGCGACCAGCACTACGATGTGATCAGTGCGTTCATCAAGTCCATCCGCGGGTCCGACGTCGACGCCGCGCTGCACTACCTGGCCCGGATGATCGAGGCGGGGGAGGACCCGCGGTTCCTCGCCCGGCGGCTGGTCGTGCACGCCAGCGAGGACATCGGGATGGCCGACCCGACGGCCCTGCAGGCGGCGGTCGCGGCCTCGCACGCGGTCCAGTTCATCGGCATGCCGGAAGGCCGGCTCGCGCTGGCCCAGGCGACGATCCACCTGGCCACCGCGCCCAAGTCGAACGCGGTCATCACGGGCATCGACGCCGCGCTGGCCGACGTCCGCGCGGGTCTCGCCGGCACCGTCCCGCCGCACCTGCGCGACGGCCACTACGCGGGCGCCAAGAAGCTCGGCAACGCGCAGGGGTACCGCTACCCGCACGGCGTCCCGGAGGGCGTGCTGGCGCAGCAGTACCCGCCGGACGAGCTGGTGGGCCGCGACTACTACGAGCCCACCCAGCGCGGCGCGGAGCGGACGCTCGCCGAGCGCGTCCCGAAGCTGCGCCGGACGATCCGCGGGGAAAAGTGACCGCGGCGGAACAAAACCCGGGTGGTTGATCACCGGACGGGCCGGGGCGTCCAAGATCATCGGGTTTCGTAAGCTTCGCGCCTCGACGGGAGCCGGATCCGGGTCCCGGTGACCGCAGGAGGCGAACCCGTGCCCGCGACGCTGCAGTGCATCGTCCTGGATTGCCCGGAGCCGGTCGTGCTCGCCCGCTTCTACCAGGCTCTGGCCGGCGGCGAGGTGGACCGGCCCGATCCGCGGTGGCGGGTCGACGAAGACTTCGCGACCCTGCACCTCGACGGGCTGGTCCTGGGCTTCCAGCGGTCCTTCGACTACCGGCCGCCGCGCTGGCCGGACCCGGGCTTCCCGCAGCAGTTCCACCTCGACTTCGAGGTCGACGACTTCCGCGAGTCCCACCGCCGCGTGCTGCAGCACGGCGGCCGCCTCCTCGACCCGGACCTCGGCGGCCGCGGCTGGCGCGTCTACGCCGACCCGGCCGGCCACCCGTTCTGCCTGCTGGGCGATTACTGAGCGCGCTTTCCGGGCACGATGAGGGCATGAGCGTCGCGTTTCTCGGAACCGGAATCATGGGCGCGCCGATGGCGGCCAACATCGCGAAGGCGGGCTTGGACGTCCGGGTCTGGAACCGGACCCGGGCCAAGGCCGAACCCCTCGCCGACGTCGCCACCGTCGCCGGTTCGGCGGCGGAAGCGGCCGAGGGCGCGGACATCCTCGTCACGATGCTCGCCGACGGACCCGCCGTGGCCGAAGCGTTCGAAGCCGCTTCGCCCGCCTCGGGGACGTTGTGGCTGCAGATGAGCACGGTCGGCCTCGACTGGACCGACCGCCTGGCCGCGGCCGCGGAAAAGGCCGGCGTCGTGTTCGTCGACGCCCCCGTGCTCGGCACCCGCCGGCCCGCCGAGCAGGCGCAGCTGCAGGTCCTGGCGTCCGGTCCCGAGGAAGCCCGGCCGAAGGCCACCCCGGTGTTCGACGCGGTCGGGATCAAGACCCAGTGGCTCGGGCCGGCGGGCGGGGGCAGCCGGCTGAAGCTGGTGATGAACGCCTGGGTGCTGGCGCTCACCAACGCGACTGCGGAGAGCCTCGGCCTGGCCAAGGCGCTGGGCCTCGACCCCGCGCTGTTCCTGGAGACGATCTCGGGCGGCGGACTCGACGTCGGCTACGCGCACGTCAAGGGCGGCGCGATGCTGGCGGGCGACTACCCGGCGTCGTTCCCGGCCGGGCTGGCGGCGAAGGACGCGCGCCTGGTGGTGGCGGCCGCGGGCGACGACGTCGACATGGCGGGCGCGAGGGCGGTCCTCGCGCACCTGGAGGCGGCCGTCGAAGCGGGCCACGGCGACGAGGACATGGCGGCCCTCTACCGCGCGGTGCTGAAGGAGCGTTAGAGGAGCGTCGCCAGGCGGTCCACACCCAGGCCGCTCGTCATCAGCCGCTCCTTCGCGTTGCGTACACCTTGAAGCAGAGGCCTTCGTAGTACCCGCCCGGGCCGCCTTCGCGGTCCGGGAACGGGTGGACCGGCACCCCGGCGTCGTCGAGCAGGCCTCCGAACCGCGGGTCCAGCACCGTGACGCCGAGCGAGACCTCCGAGGCACCCAGCGCCCGGCACCCCGCGGCCGGCAGCCGGGCGTGCTCGGCGGCGTGCTCCCGCTCGAAGCCGAGGTTGCCGGTGTCCCGGCCCGCCGTCACCGCGCCGAACAGCGAGAAGAGCGAGAACAGCCCCGCGCCGGCTTGCTGGGCGCGTACCACCCGCTGTACCGCCGCCAGGCGGACCGGATCGGGACCGGTGCGCCGGACGGCCGCTTCCAGGGCCAGTCCCGTCGTGGGGTCCGCGGCGACCTCGGTGCCGCGGCCGGTCGGCACGACCCGGTGCTGCGCCAGGCCGGTCACCGCCGAGTGCGTCCCGAGCGGGGTCAGCGGCGAGAGCGTGACCGGGTCGAACCCGGACGCGGCCGCCAGCAGGGTGTCCTCCACCCGCCGCAGCGGCCCGGCCGGCAGCGGGCTCGGCGCCACGAACCGGTCGGCCCGGTGCCGGCGCAGCACGTCCGGTCCGCTCAGCCGGGCCGCGCGGCGGCGCGCCACCTCCAGCTGGACCGTGGTCAGGTCGGCGCCGGGCAACGCGGCGAGCACGTCGGCCGCCTCGCCGCCCGGTCCGGCGAGCACCCGCCTGCCTGGTCCGTCGTCGTGGGCCACCGCCCAGGTGTACCGCCCCGCGGCGGCCCGGCGCGAGGCGTTTTCCGGGCCCGGCGGGGTGACACGGTCGGGGACCCGGCCAGGCGGTAACCTCACCAGCACCCGAGAACCGTGAACCGAGGAGGGCCCGTGTCGGCAGGGCAGATCGCCGCGTTGATCGCCGCAGGAGCATTCGTGGTGCTGGTCGTCCTGCTGGCGATCCCGCTGATCAAGCTCGGCAAGACGCTGGACGCGGCCACGGAAGCGATCGAGCGCACCAACAGCAACACCGACCCGCTGCTGATCGGCGCGAACCAGACGATCACGCACGTGAACACGCAGCTGGAGCGGGTCGACGGCATCACGTCGAACGCGCAGGCCGTCACCGGCAACGTCTCCGCGCTGACGTCGGTGTTCACCGCGACGCTGGGCGGCCCGCTGGTCAAGACCGCGGCGCTGTCCTACGGCCTGAGCAAGGCGATCCGCGCGCGCAAGAAGAAGAACGCGCTGAAGGCCGCGAAGAAGGCCGGCAAATGAGGCGGCTGTTCTGGCTCGGCGTCGGCGTGGTCGCCGGCGTCGCGCTGTCCCGCAAGGCCGCCGAAACCGCTCGTCAGGCCACCCCGGCGGGGCTAGCATCGAACCTGGGCGAGGCCGTGCGCGAGCTGGCCGGCGCCGTGGGTTCGTTCGGCGCCGAAGTGCGCGCGGGCATGAACGAGCGGGAGCAGGAGTTGCACGACATGGTCGAGGAGCGCTCGGGTGTCTCGGCACCCCGCGCCGAAGGACGGCACGCCGCCGCCGCGCGGCGCCCGGTCCGGCGAGCTCGCCGGGCGGAGGGCTGATCCGGGCCTGCCCGGAACCCTTCCGCCGCCGCCGTCCGACCCCGTTCTGCACCACCAGCACAAGGACCTGACCCGTGGACACACACGAAATCACCGATCGCTTCCTGCGCCATTTCGAGAGCAAGGGCCACACGCGCGTGCCCAGCGCGCCGCTGATCCTCGACGACCCGAACCTGCTGTTCGTCAACGCCGGCATGGTGCAGTTCAAGCCGTACTTCCTCGGTGAGGCGCCGCCGCCGTACCCGCGCGCGACCTCCGTGCAGAAGTGCGTCCGCACGCCGGACATCGACGAGGTCGGCAAGACCACCCGGCACAACACGTTCTTCCAGATGGCAGGCAACTTCTCCTTCGGCGACTACTTCAAGGAAGGCGCCATCGAGAACGCCTGGGAGCTGATCACCAAGCCCCAGAGCGAAGGCGGCTACGGCCTCGACCCGGACCGCATCTGGGCGACGGTCTACGAGGACGACTCCGAGGCCGCGGGCCTGTGGCGCAAGCTCACCGGCCTGCCCGGCGAGCGGATCCAGTCGCGCGACGGCAAGGACAACTACTGGGACATGGGCGTGCCCGGTCCCGGCGGCCCGTGCTCCGAGATCTACTACGACCGCGGCCCGGCGTACGGCCGCGAGGGCGGCCCGGTCGCGGACGAGGACCGCTACATCGAGATCTGGAACCTCGTCTTCATGCAGGACGTCCGCGGCGAGCTGAGCCCCAAGCTCGGGCACAAGCCGATCGGCGAGCTGCCGAAGAAGAACATCGACACCGGCATGGGCGTCGAGCGCGTCGCGACGATCCTGCAGGGCGTCGAGAACGTCTACGAGACCGACCTCGTGCGTCCGGTCATCGGCCGCGCGGAGGAGTTCTCCGGCCGCCGCTACGGCTCGAACCACGCCGACGACGTCCGCTTCCGCGTCATCGCCGACCACGCCCGCACCGGCGTGCTGCTGATCGGCGACGGTGTCACCCCGGGCAACGACGGCCGCGGCTACGTGCTGCGCCGCCTCCTGCGCCGCATCATCCGGTCTTCGCGCCTGCTGGGCGTGCACGAGCCGGTGCTGCAGTCGTTCGCGAGCGTCGTGCGCGACACCATGGGCCCGACCTACCCGGAGCTCGTCAGCGGCTTCGACCGGATCAACGAGGTCGTCCGGATCGAGGAGGAGGCCTTCCTCTCGACCCTGACCAGCGGCTCGCGCATCTTCGACATGGCGGCCGAGGAGACCAAGCGCGGCGGCGGCGACGTGCTCGCCGGCGACAAGGCGTTCCAGCTGCACGACACCTACGGCTTCCCGATCGACCTGACCCTCGAGATGGCGGCCGAGCAGGGCCTGACCGTCGACGAGGACGGCTTCCGCACGCTCATGAACGAGCAGCGCACCCGCGCGAAGGCGGACGCGGCGGCCCGCAAGACCGGCCACGGCGACCTCTCGGAGTACCGGAAGGTCCTGGAGCAGCACGGCGAGACCGAGTTCCTCGGCTACACCGACCTGCAGGCCGAGGCGAAGGTCGTGGCGCTGCTCGAAGACGGGCAGCCGGTCCGCAGCGTCGCCGCGGGCAAGAAGGCGGAGCTGGTCCTCGACCGCACGCCGTTCTACGCCGAGAGCGGTGGCCAGGTCGCCGACACCGGCGTGCTGCTGGGCGACGGCGTCGAGCTGAAGGTCCTGGACGTCCAGAAGATCGTCCCCGGCCTCTTCGTGCACCGCGTCGAGGTGGTCGACGGCGAGGTCGGCCTGGACTCCAAGGTCACCGGCTCGGTCGACGCGCACCGCCGCCTGTCCATCGAGCGCTCGCACTCCGCGACGCACCTGGTGCACGCGGCCGTCCGCGGCGCGTACGGCAAGCGCGCGGCGCAGGCGGGCTCGCTGAACTCGCCGGGCCGCATGCGGTTCGACTTCACCACCCCGGGCTCGGTCTCGGCGGATGTGCTGACCGAGGTCGAGCAGGAGGTCAACGACTACCTGCAGACCAACGTCGAGGTGAACAGCTTCACCACGACCAAGGACAAGGCGCTCGAGCTGGGCGCGGTCGCGTTGTTCGGCGAGAAGTACGGCAACGACGTCCGCGTGGTCGACATGGGCGAGTACTCCCGCGAGCTCTGCGGTGGCACGCACGTCGACCGGATCGGCCAGCTCGGCCTGGTCAAGCTGGTCTCCGACGCCTCCATCGGCTCGGGCGTGCACCGCGTCGAGGCGCTGGTCGGAACGGACGCGCTCAAGTACGTCCGCAAGGAGCAGCTGCTGGTCTCGCAGCTGGCCAACACCTTCAAGGTGCCCTCGGACCAGCTGCCGGGCCGCATCGACGACGTCCTGACCCGGCTGAAGAACGCCGAGAAGGAGATCGCGCAGCTCAAGACCCAGCAGGTGCTGGGCTCGGCGGGCGCGCTGGTGGACAAGGCGCAGGAGATCGGCGGCGTCACGGTCGTCGCCGAGGTCGTCCCCGACGTCGACGGCAACGGCCTGCGCGCGCTCGCCTCCGACATCCGCGGCCGGCTCGGCTCGCGGCCCGGCGTGGTGGCGCTGTTCTCGCCGGCCGGCGAGAAGCTGAGCTTCGTCGTCGCGACGACCAAGGCGGCCCAGGACAAGGGCATCGCCGCGGGCAAGCTCGTCCCGTCGTTCGCCGGGAAGATCGGCGGCCGGGGCGGCGGCAAGCCCGACATGGCCCAGGGCGGTGGCACGAACCCGGCCGGCGCGGCCGAGGCGGTCACCGCCCTCCGCTCGGCGATTGCCGGCATTGGTTAACCGCGGAAACCGCGGCCCGGATCGGCCGGGTAAGGACGATCCGGGGCGCGGCCGTCGGCTCGGAGTGGATGTCGGATCCGTCCGGGTCGGGGTGGCGCTGAGCGATCCGGCCCCCGTGCTCGCTTCGCCATTGGTTACCCTCTCCCGCGATGCGACCGACGACAGTGATCTGGACCAGCTGGCCGCCCTCGTCACCGAGCACGAGGTGGTCGAGGTGATCGTGGGGTTGCCGCGGACGCTCGCCAACCGGCAGGGTCCGGCGGCCGAGCTGGCGATCGCGTATTCTGAACGCCTGGCCGGGCGGATAGCGCCCGTGCCGGTCCGGCTGGGCGACGAGCGGCTGACCACGGTCACCGCATCCCGCATCCTCTCCCAGCGCGGGGTCAAAGGCCGCAAGCAGCGTGCGGTGGTCGACCAGGCCGCCGCCGTCGAGATCCTGCAGGCCTGGATCGACGCCGCCGCTGCGCACCGCGCCCGGGAGGGAGACCGATGAACGAGCAGCACCCCGAGCTGCCCCGCGGACGCAGGCGACTGCGCGAACCGGGACCGGCCACCCCGCCGCCGTCCCGTCCCGCACCTCGCCGCGAAGACCCGCGCGCGAGCGGGTACCACGAGCTGCCGCAGGCTTCGCGGCACAGCGGCGAGTACGACCTGCCCCAGCCGTCCCGCCGCGGCCAGGACGCCCCGCCGGCCGGCCGTCGCCGCCGCCTGGAGCCCCCGGCGCAGCTGCCCCCGGCCGAAGCCGACTACGACCCCCGTGACGCCGAGCGCGCCGGCCCCGCCCGCTCCCGCCACGGCCTCGACGCGGGCGCCGACGGCCCGCCCCCACGCCGCCGTCGCGCGGCCCCCGAACCCGGCGAGGAGCCCCGGCGCCGTGCCCCGGGCCGTCCTCCGGCGCCGGAGGACGAGGTGCCCCTGCGGCGTCGCCGTCCGGGCCCCGAGGAGCCGGCCGAAGCCGAGGTGTCGCAGCCACGCCGCCGCCGGCCGGCCCCCGAAGAGCCGGCCGAGGTGTCGCAGCCTCGTCGTCGCCGGCCGAGCCCGGAGGAGCTGGCCGAAGCCGAGGTCGCCCGCCGCCGCCAGGCGATGCTCGACCCGGAAGCGGACGACGAACCGGCGCGCCGTCGCCGGCCCAGCCCGGAAGAGCTGGCCGAAGCCGACGCTGCCCGCCGTCACCAGGCGATGCTCGACCTCGAAGAAGCCGCCGAAGCGCAGGCCGCCCGCCTGCGCGGTGGCCCGGTCGACGAGGGCGCCGAGGTCGCGCGGCTGCGCGGGGTGCCCGACGCCGAGCCGCCGCGGCGCCGCCGTCGTGGTGAACCCGAGGCCGGGGCGGCCCCGCGCCGCGGTCCGGTGCCCGACCCGGCCGAAGCCGAGGTGTCGCAGCCACGCCGCCGCCGGGCCGCCGAGCCCGAAACCGAGTCGCGCCGCCGCCAGGCGGCCCTCGACCCCGAAGCCGAGTTCGACCCCCGCCGCGAACCCCCGCGGCGGCCCCGCCAGCCGGGTGACCGCTCTGTCGGCGTGCCCGAAGCCGGGGCCGAGCCGCCGCGGCGCCGCCGTCCGCCGCCCCCGCCGGTGCGCGACGACCCGCCGACCGACATCATCCCCGCGCAGCCCCCGGCCGAGCCGGCCGCCGAAGAGCCCGAAGAGTTCTTCGCCGAGGGCGACGAATACGCGGAGTACGACGAGTACGAGGACTACGACGAGTCCGAGTACGACGAGGAGTACGACGACTACGAGGACGAGCCGGCCAAGCCGCGCAAGAAGAAGGGCAAGCGCTTCCTGGGCTGGGTCGCCGCGATCGCGGTGATCGCGCTGCTCGCCGGCGGCGCCTACTACGGCTTCACCAAGTTCTTCGGCTACGAGGACTTCGACGGCGCCGGCGACGGCGACGTGCTGTTCCAGGTCGACGACGGCGACTCGACGTCGGCGATCGGCGCGAAGCTCACCACGGCGGGCATCGTCGCCAGCAGCAAGGCGTTCGTGAAGGCGGGTGAGGACAACCCGAAGCTCGCCCGGATCCAGCACGGCTTCTACGTGATGAAGACGCACATGTCCGGGGCGAGCGCGGTCGACCGGATCACCGCGCCGACCTCGCGCGTCGGCCAGCTGGAAGTCCGGCCGTACACGCAGTTCGACGACATCACCCAGCCCGACGGCAAGGTCACGCCGGGCGTGTACAGCCTGCTGGCGAAGGCGTCGTGCGCGCAGCTGGACGGCAAGAGCACCTGCGTGTCCGCCGACGACTTCCGCAAGGCCGTCGACGCGGCGGACCTGAAGACGCTCGGCGTGCCGGACTGGGCGATCGAGCCGGCGAACAAGGCCGACCGCAAGGACCGCAGGCTGGAAGGCCTGATCGCCCCGGGGCTCTACGACGTCAAGCCGGGGGCGAACGCGCAGGAGATCCTCGGTCAGCTGGTGAAGAGCTCGACCGAGGCGATCCAGAACGCCGGGCTGAGCCCGCAGTCGACCGGGCCGGGCGTGACGCCGTACCAGACGCTGATCATCGCGTCGATCATCGAGCGCGAGGCGGTGAAGGCCGACTTCGGCAAGCTGTCGCGGGTGATCTACAACCGGCTGGCGATCAACATGCGGCTGCAGATGGACTCCACGGTCAACTACGTGCTGGACCGCCCGACGCTGCTGACCAACGAGGGCGACCGCGTGAAGTCCGGCGCGTACAACACGTACAAGAACGCCGGGCTGACGCCGACGCCGATCTCGGTGCCGAGCGCGGACGCGATCCAGGCCGCGGTGCACCCGCCGGCCGGGGACTGGGTCTACTTCGTCAAGTGCGAGAAGAACGGCCTGTCCTGCTTCGCGGTCACCAACGACGAGCACAACAAGAACCGCGCCCTGGCCGAGGAACGCGGTGTCATCTGAGCCCCGCAAGGCAGCGGTCCTCGGGAAACCGGTGGCGCACTCGCTGTCCCCGGTGCTGCACGGCGCCGCGTTCGCCGCGCTCGGCCTGACCGGCTGGACGTACGAGCGCATCGAGACCGGCGCCGACGAGCTCCCGGCGTTGGTCGACGGTCTCGGCCCGGAGTGGGCGGGGCTGTCGGTGACGATGCCGGGCAAGCGCGCGGCCCTGGACCACGCGGCCGGGGTGACCCCGCGCGCGGCCGCCGTCGGCGCGGCCAACACCCTGGTCCGCACGGCCCGCGGCTGGCTCGCGGACTGCACGGACGTCGACGGCGTCACGGGCGCCCTGCGCGCGGCGGGCGGCTACGAGCCGTCCCCGGCGGACACGGCGGTCGTCCTCGGCGCGGGCGGCACCGCGGCGGCGGCGGTGGTCGGCCTCGCGGCGCTCGGCATCCGGCAGGTCCGCCTGGTGGTGCGCGAACCGGCCCGGGCGACGGAAACCCTCGACGCGGCGAAGCGGGCTTCCCTCGACGTCGACGTCCTCCGCTGGTCCGAAACCGACTTCGCCGCGCTGGCGTCGTCGGCGGTCCTGGTGAACACGGTCCCGCCGGCCGCGGTGGCCCCGCACGTGGCGGAGCTGGCGGCGATCGCGCACGTCCTCGACGTCATCTACCACCCGTGGCCGACCCCGCTGGCCGAAGCGGTGGCCGCCCGCGGCGGCCGCCTCGCGACGGGGCTGGACATGCTGCTGCACCAGGCGTTCGGCCAGGCCGAGCACTTCACCGGCCGGCCGGCCCCCCGCGCGGCGATGCGGGACGCGCTGCGCGAAGCGACCGGAAATCTGCTGCCGTTGCCGATCGGCTGACGCTATTCTGGTGGACTGCCCGAAAGAAGGGGTCTGCACGGGATGAGCAGCCGGGAAGCACAGAGCGAGGCCGAGATCAACGCCGCGTGGGTCGGCGAACCACCGGAACTCAACTCCACGGTCACGCTGGTCGACTACGACCCGCGGTGGCCGGCGCTGTTCGAGCGCGAAGCCGCGCGGATCAGGGGAGTGCTGGGGGAGCGGGTGCTCGTGCTGGAGCACGTCGGCTCGACGTCGGTACCCGGCCTGTGCGCGAAGCCGATCATCGACATCCTCCTGGAGGTCCCGGATTCCGCCGACGAGGAGACGTACGTCCCGGCCCTGGAGGGGGCGGGCTACCGGCTGGTGATCCGCGAGCCGGACTGGGAGAAGCACCGGTGCTTCAAGGGCCCGGACACGAACGTCAACCTGCACGTGTACTCGCCGGGCAACGGCCAGACACCGCGGTACCGCTTGTTCCGCGACCGCCTGCGTTCGCACCCGTCCGAGCTCGAGCTGTACGCGGCGACCAAGCGGGAACTGGCCGCTCGGACGTGGAAGTACATCGGCCACTACGCGGACGCGAAGACCGAGGTGGTGGAGGAGATCATCAGCCGGGCTCGCGCGGCGCAGTACGACGCGTTCAGCGAGTCCTACGCGACGCACGCGGAGAAGTCGGTGACGAACGCGTGGTACGACCGGCCCGCGATCGTGGACCTGGCCGGCGACGTCTCAGGCCGGCGGGTACTGGACGTCGGCTGCGCGGCCGGGCACTTGAGCGCGTTGCTGGCCGCGCGGGGCGCGGACGTCTTGGGGGTGGACGCGAGCGCGGGGATGGTTTCGGTCGCCCAGCGGAAGTTCGGTTCGGTGGCGCGGTTCGAAGTCGCCGACGTAACTGAGCCGCTTGCTCTCGAGTCCGGTTCCTTCGACGTGATCACGGCTTCGCTGGTGCTGCACTACGTGAAGGATTGGGCGGCGATGCTGGCCGAGTTCCGGCGGATCTTGAAGCCCGGCGGGGCGCTGGTGTTTTCGGTGCACCACCCCGGTGAGGACTGGCGCTGGTTCGAGCGGGAGAACTACTTCGAGCTGGAACTGCTGGAGGACGAGTTCCCGGCCGGACAGGTGGTGCGCTTCTACCGGCGCCCGTTGAGCTGGACGTTCACCGCGGTCCGTGAGGCGGGTTTCGAGGTGGACCGGCTGGAGGAGCCGATGCCGGCCGCGGAGGCGGAGGAAGCCGACCCGAAGTGGGCGGCGAACCTGCGCACGAAACCCCGGTTCCTGTACTTCCGGGCGGTCAGTCCCGCTCTGGATCGACTTCCAGTTCCACCAGACGCTCGAACAGCAGGTTGAACGCGGTGAACCGGCTGTTCGGGTTCAGGATCATGACCGTCGGTGCGGAGGCTCGAACTCTGTCGAGGAAGCCATTGGAGACGTCCTGTGCTTCGCGCGTATTCCGGCGTACACGTTTGATCATGTCGTACGTGCGCATCCGGGGGTTCGCGATTATCAGTTCCAGTAGTTCCTGGACTCTGGGCTCACCTTTTATCTTGTGGACAGCGTACGCCGCACCGTCTTTGGGGTCGAAGCTCCGACGATAGGCGGCGACCGAAGAGGTGGTAAAAGCAAGCGAAAACACCGTAGCTGTCATCGCGGCCGCTTCTGGTTCGAAATGTATGATGACGGAACCTGTGTAGGCAACGCACCATGTGCTCACAAGTGTGGTCAAGACGAGGAGTGAAAACGCGAAGCGGAGTCGCGAGACGGTGCGCGATTTGCGAATGGCGAGGCTGTCGGCGAAATTGAGTGTCGTGGACGATCCGTGCCATCGGCAACCTGCCTCGAGTACCACGCCGATGATCGAATTTCGAAACCGGTAGTCGTGGTACCAGCAGGTGCGCCGACCTGCTCGCGGCAGCAGCCAGCTGGGGGGTGGGCTGAGGGGAGGAGTCGAGTTCAGCCGGGTGTACACGCTCTGGTGGTAGAACATCCCCAGTGCCAAGATTCGGCCCCATCTCCGTGCGTTTTCTTCGCTCGCCTGAAACTGGGCGATGGCCTGGGCGAGCACGGCGGGCTCATCCAGGACCTTGATCAGCAGTTCGGGTCGGTCGTCGGCGATCTCAATGCCGGTCGACCGGGCGAGTTCCAGCGCCGCGGCCGGGTCGAGCCGCATGTAGGAAACGAAGAGCGCGTCGAAACCGTCCTGTGCACCTGTGGTTGCGGCGAGGAAAAACGGCTTGAGGTGGCTGGGCCTGAGTCCGGTGATCGAGCGTTCGGCAAGTTCGCGGTCTCGGAGGGCGATGGCGACGAGGCGAAACAGGGGGAACCAGGTCTCGTCTCGCTCCGTCGCCCGGCTGAGTGAGTTCGCGATGTCCGCCAGTTCCAGCATCACGACTGCGTCTTCGTAGGGCTGGCAGTCGACGATGGTGCGCAGGCCGAGTTCGACGCCGCCGACGAGCGTGGTCCACAGCAGTCGCTCCCGGCGTACGCGGTCGTTCTTCTGCAGCGCGACGGAAAAAACGATCACCTCGGCCAGTCGTTCCGCGAACCTGAGGGCTTCGTCGGTGTCGCCTTCGATCGCCGAACTGATGCATCGCCAGGCCTCGTCGTCGCCGCGGTCCACCGCGCCCGCAGCGAGGAACTCGCAAAACGTCAGATGCACAAACCGAATGCTCTCCTCCTTGCGTTCCTCGGTGAACAGGCCGGTGTCCCGCGAGAGCTCCCTGAGTCGTTGTCCGGCTTCGCTTTCCGAGAGTCCCTCCTCGTCCCGGACGATCGCCACCGCCTTGTCCCAGTCCAAAGCGTTCCGTGATTGGCTGCCGTCGAGCAGGTGCTCCAAGGCGATTCGGCCGAGGAGTTGTTGTCGCGTCCGGCGCAGGACGTTCAGGCCCGTGGTCAGCCCGCGCTGCCGGCTTCCGCGTCGGACGAGCAGTTCGTCGACCACCGATCGGTAGAAGTCCGGCCGGGTTTCGGGGAGCCCTTCGCCGCCTGCCATCTGGTCGGTCGCCACGTACATCGCCAGGATGAGTGGTGTCTCGCACATGCTGCGGATATTGGGCTGGGATGCCAAGTTGCCGAAGATGCGCGGGAGGTGCCGATCCGGGTCGCTGCGGTACGGCCACTTGCTCAAGAATTCGTACATGTCGTCCGCGGTGAACGGTTCCAGGGTCAGGTGTGCGTCGAACATGTCGGCGAAGTCGGGGGAGAGGTTGACGTAGAGCTGGCGCCGAGTGGTCAGGACGACCTGGTTGGCGGGGTGTTTCTTCGCCAGGTGGTCGCAGAGTTTCACGATTTCGTTCGAGACGGCCGAGAAGTCGCTGGTGTTCACTTCGTCCAAGCCGTCGAGAAGGACGGTAACCCGGCCTGTGCCGAGGAAGGAGTCGAAGAGGTCCTTGCCCGCGTAGGCGTTGATCGAGGTCACCTGACGTTCGACAAACTCGACGAGGCTGCCGGTCGAGTCCGCCGCGGCGAGGTTCTTCAGCTCCACGAGGACCGGGATACGCGTCGGCCCGACCGCGGAACCGGCGATCGCGGCCCGGCAGATGTCCCGGTAGATCCGTTTCACCAGCGTCGATTTTCCTGAGCCGGGGTCGCCGATGAGCAAGGTTCGGGGATAGTCGCCTTCGATGATCTCGTCGGCCGAAATCCTGGTTCGGTCGGAAGCGGTGGCGGTCAGTGGGACGAACATGTCATCCAGCACGAGCTTCACCGGGACTGCGGCGGGCACCAGCAACGTGTTCGAACTCGCCGCCAGCCGGTTCAGCGCGAAATCTCTCAGGCTGAGCCGGGCTGCGACCGCCGGCCGGAGCCGGCGTACCAGCCGTGAACCGATTCCGCGGATGATGTACTGCGGAAACGCTTCCAGCCCGAGGTCACGCGTCACCGACTCGAGGTACTTGCGTCGCTGGTACAAAAAACCGGTGACCGCGACCAGGAGACCCGACGCGATGCTGACGATCTGGGTGAGACTCAGCGGCACCAGGAGTCACCTCTCCACAGGCGTACAGGCCGTGAAAAGGGTCGCGCACCGGCCGCGGAGTGTTACTCCCGCTTGGCGAGGTCCTGGATCAGGTCCACGATCTCCCGGCTCACCGGCCGGAAGATCCGCAGCCGCGACAGTGCCGCCACCCGCGCCAGCAGCGGCACACTCCGCTCCACCAGCATCCGGCTCCGCTTCGTCCCCGCCGACCGGTCGTGGACCCAGAACAGCACCACGCCCATCTGGTACAGCCACAGCAACTCCGGCAGCTGCGCCCGCAGTTCCGGGTCCAGCTTCACGTCCGAGCCGTCGATGACCTCGCGCATCAGGCCGATCGACGCCTCCCTCGCGGCCGACGAGTCGTCGCTGAACGGGCTCAGCGGCGACTCGGGGTCGGCCGCGTTGACGAAGAACTGCGTGCCGAAGCGGTGGTAGGGCTCCGCGATGTCGAGCCAGCACAGCAGCACCGCCCGCAGGCGCGCCGCGAACGCCTGCTCGCCGGCCAGCAGGGGGCGGGCCGTCTCGAGGTGCTGCCGGGCGATCTCGTCGTAGAAGCCCTGGATCAGCTGTTCCTTCGAGGAGAAGTAGTAGTACGCGTTGCCGACCGAGACGCCCGCTTCGGCGGCGATCGCGCGCATCGTCGTGCGGTCGTAGCCGTTCTCGGTGAACAGCCGCATCGCGGTCGTGACGATCAGGGACCGCGTTTCCTCGCTCTTGGCCACGGGCTGCACGTTAGCGCCGGTTCCGTCAGTGCTGCGGGAAGGGCGGCATCCCCGGATAGGGGAGAGGCGCCGGCAGGGGCTTCGGGGCCAGGTGGCGGCGGCGGATGCCGTTGAAGATCAGCACGTTCGTCAGGTGCATCACCCCGAGGATCAGCGCGACCACGCCGACCTTCACCGAGAGCAGCTCGAACACCTCGCGCGCGCTGAGCACGGTCGCCCGGCTGGTCAGGAACAGCGTCACGAACCCGAGGCTGATCAGGTAGAAGCCGACGACCAGCAGCTGGTTGACGGCGGTGGCGAGGCCCGGGCTGTCGGCGAAGACCTCGGCCAGGAAGGTGCGGCCGTGCTTGCTCAGCGTCCGGGCCACGAGGACGGTCAGCGGGATGCTGATCAGCAGGTAGAGCGCGTATGCGAGGACGACGGGGTCCATGGTTCCTCCAAGTTTTGAACGTGTTCAGGAAGACGGTAGCGCGCTTTTTGAACGTGTTCAAGAGAGCCGGGTCACGCCGACTCCGGCGACGTCACCCCGGGCAACCTGGCCGGCCCGGGGTGCACGACGCCGCCGATCACCGCTTGGTCCGCGGGGACGTCGTCGTCCCACTACGGTGAGGTCATGCGCATCGCGATCCTCGACGACTACCAGGACGTCGCCCTGACCTTCGGTGACTGGGACTCGCTGAAGGCCGACATCACGGTCTTCACCGAGCCCCTCACCGACGTCGTGGGGCAGCTGCAGGGCTTCGAAGCGATCGTCGCGATGCGTGAGCGCACCCGGTTCCCGGCCGAGGTCCTGGACCGGCTGCCGGACCTGAAGCTGCTGGTCAGCACCGGCCCGCGCAACGCGGCCATCGACGTCCCGGCCGCGCGGCGCAACGGCGTCGTCGTGTCCAAGACCGGCTACCTGGGGGAGCCGACCGCCGAGCACACCTGGGCGCTGATCCTCGCCGCGGCGCGGAACCTGCCGCGGGAGTTCCGGTCCATGCGGGAGGGTGGCTGGCAGACGACCGTCGGCACCATGCTGCACGGCAAGACGCTCGGCCTGCTCGGCCTCGGCAGGCTCGGCGCCGGTGCGGCGAAGATCGGGCAGGCGTTCGGGATGGAGACCATCGCCTGGAGCCAGAACCTGACGCCGGAGAAGGCGGAGCCGCACGGCGTCACGGCGGTGTCGAAAGAGGAGCTGTTCGCGCGGTCGGACGTGTTGTCGATCCACCTGGTGCTCAGCGACCGCACCCGCGGTCTCGTCGGCGCGCCCGAGCTCGCCGCGATGAAGCCGAGCGCGATGCTGGTGAACACTTCGCGCGGCCCGATCATCGACGAGGACGCGCTCGTGGACGCGTTGCGGCGCAACGAGATCCGGGTCGCGGCGCTGGACGTCTACGACGTCGAGCCGTTCCCGGCCGACCATCCACTGAGGACGCTCGACAACGCCGTCCTGACGCCGCACCTCGGCTTCGTCGCGCGCGAGACCTACGAGATCTTCTACGGCGACGCGGTCGAGGACATCGCGGCTTACCAGGCGGGGGAACCGATCCGGCTGATGGAGTAGCTTTGGCGTGCGGCCCGCCGGGGCCCGAGGTCCCCGCACCGGCCCGGCGGCGGGCCCGCACGAGAACCATGACACCACCCGCGCGGCGCCCCCGGCAGGGTCCAAAGACCCTGTCGGCGGGTCCGTTCGGCTGAACGACGCGTGCGCCCGGGTCGTGAGTGAGAAACAGGGTTGGAACACTGTTTCCCGCTCACGAGGTCGTCGCGGGCCACTGCCCTTCCGCGAAGGCCGGCGCGGGCGCGGCCGTGACGGTGGTGGCCGGGGCCGGCCTCGGCCCGGGCCGCTGACCGGACTCCGGTCAGCGGCTCACGAGAACGGGACCGCGTCCGGAGCGCAGGTGGTCCCGGCGGCGGGCGCGCTCAACTCGGTTAGGTACCGCACGACCGCCGCCGAGGCGCACGCGCTGGGCG
This sequence comes from Amycolatopsis sp. FBCC-B4732, assembly GCF_023008405.1. Classification (NCBI taxonomy): domain Bacteria; kingdom Bacillati; phylum Actinomycetota; class Actinomycetes; order Pseudonocardiales; family Pseudonocardiaceae; genus Amycolatopsis; species Amycolatopsis sp. FBCC-B4732. The sequence continues at coordinate 5,306,858 of NZ_CP095376.1, read as the reverse complement.
CGTCGAGGGACGTGTGGCCGTAGCCCTCGACGACGAGCACCCGCCCGTCACCCAGCTCCGCCGCCGTCGCTTCCGCGTTGTGCAGCGGCGTCGCCGGGTCGAACCGGTTGTTCAGCACCAGCACGAGGTTCTTCCGCGCCCGGTTCCACGGCCCGGTGTACCGATCGGCGTCGTGGGCCGGCCAGCCGACGCACTGCGCCATCGAAAACACCGACCCCAGCCCGAAGTACGGCTGACGCGCACTCTCGCGAGCGGCCAGCGCGGTGTAGCCGGCGACCGAAGAAGGGTTGTCGCTGTCGACGCACTGGACGGCCAGGAACCCGGCGGAGTGCGTCGGCACGTACGGGTCCAGCACCGGCGCGGCGGGCCCCGGGTCCGACGGCATCGCGGAAAGGGTCTGGGCCAGCCGCTTCCACCGGCCCGACTGGTAGAGCGCGCTGTCGACCGTCCGCATCAGCGAGCCGACGCCCTGACCGCGGGACGCGCGGGCGAAGATCCCGGCGAACCGCTGCTTCGGGTCGCCCGCGGAGAACGCGCAGCGGGGCCCGGCGGCGGCGCACACCGCGAAGAACTGGTCCAGCTCCCGCTGCTGAGCCCCGGCGACGTCGGCTCGGACGTCCACCGGCTGCTGCTCCTGGCCCGGTTTCCCGGTGGCGTTCGCGACGAGGTCGAGCGTGCCGTCGAGGGTCATCGCGCGCACCTTGTCCGGGAACAGGTTCGCGTATGTCCCGCCCAGGTACGTGCCGTAGGAGTAGCCGTAGAAGTTCAGCGCGGGGTCGCCCACGGCCTGGCGCAGCAGCTCCAGGTCCCGCGCCACGTTCGCGGTCGACAAATGGCTCAGCAGGGCACCCGAGGCGGCGCAGGCCCGGCCGGTCGCCGCGCTCGCCGCGAAGAACGCGTCCGGCTGCCGCAGCGGCGACCCGGCGGGCGGCAGGTGGTCGGCGCCGGGGCAGCTGACCGGCGACGAGCCGCCGATCCCGCGCGGGTCGAAGCTGACCAGGTCGAACCGGGCGCGCAGCTCGTCGGGGTAGCGGGCAGCGAACCGCGTCAGCTCGCCGACGCCGTCGGCGCCCGGGCCGCCGAAGTTGAAGAACAGCGAGCCGAGCCGCCGTCCGGGGTCGCTCGCCGGCAGGCGGATCACCGAGAGCGTGATCGAGGCGCCCTTCGGCTCGCGGTAGCTCAGCGGCACGGCCGCGCCCGCGCACTGGAACGGCCCGTGGCACGGCGTCCAGTGCAGCGCGGGTACGGCGGCGCCGTTCGTGCCCAGCGCCGGCGGAGCGGTTTGCGGCGAAGGCGCGGGAGCGGGCACCGGCGCGGCCTGGGGCGCGCTGCAGGCGGCCACCAGCAGGACGGCCGCGAGGAGGACCCGCTTCACGCGCCCAATTCCGCCAGCACGGCGTCGGTGTAGCGCGGCCAGACCTCGGCCGCCCACGGGCCGAACGCGCGGTCGGTGAGTGCGACGCAGGCCGCGCCCACGGCCGGGTCGACCCAGAGGAACGTGCCCGACTGACCGAAGTGCCCGAAGGTGCGCGGCGAGCTGTTCGCGCCGGTCCAGTGCGGGCTCTTGTGGTCGCGGATCTCGAAGCCGAGGCCCCAGTCGTTCGGCTTCTGGTGCCCGAAGCCGGGCAGCACGCCGGACAGGCCGGGGAAGACGACGTTCGTGGCCTCGGCGACGGTCGCGGGGTCGAGCAGCTCGGGCGCCTGCAACTCGGCGGCGAAGGCGACCAGGTCGTCCACTGTGGACACGGCGCCCGACGCGGGCGAACCCGTCAAGGTGGTCGAAGTCATCCCGAGCGGGGCGAACAGCGCTTCGGCCTGGTACTGGGCGAAGGGGATGCCGGAGTGCTCGGCGAGCGCGTCGGCCAGCTGCTCGAACCCGGCGTTGGAGTAGAGCCGCCGCGTGCCCGGCTCGGCCATTGCCTTGTGCGCGTCGAACGCGAGCCCGGAGGTGTGGGCGAGCAGGTGCCGCACGGTCGAGCCCTCCGGCCCGGCCGGGGTGTCGAGCTCGACGACGCCCTCTTCGATCGCGATCAGCGCGGCGTAGGCGGTCAGCGGCTTGCTGACCGAGGCCAGCGGGAACTTCCGCGCGGTGTCGCCGTGGCGGCCCGGCACGGCCCCGTCGGCGGACACCACGGCCGTCGCGGCGTTGTCCACCGGCCACTCGTCGATCAGGCGCAGGCTCTCCATACGCCCACCCTACGAAACGAAGGCCCCCGCACCGGTGTCGGGGACCGGTGCGGGGGCCTTCGCGGGTTTCGCTGCCTCAGGCGTCGAGGTCGGTGGCGACGAGCTGGGCGACCGCTTCCACGGCCTCCTCGGCGCCTTCGCCCTCGGCGCTGATGACGACCTCGTCGCCGTACCCGGCGGCGAGCGTCATGAGGTTGAGCACGCTGCCGGCGGCCACCGGGCTCCCGCCGGCCTTGGCGATCTGCACCGCGACGGGTTGCGCCGCGGCCGCCTTCGCCACCAGCGCGGCCGGCCTGGCGTGCAGACCCACCTTGCTCGCCACGGCGACGCGTTTCTCCGGCATGTTCGTCCTCTCTAACGGGGTACTACGTCGATACGGATGTTACGCGGCGGCGGTGCGGTCGAGGTCGGCCTCGATCGAGTCGTCTTCGCGGCCCGGGGTGCGCAGGTTGAACTTGATGATCGCGAACCGGAACACGAAGTAGTAGATCACCGCGTAGACGAGGCCGATCGGGATGAGCAGCCACGGCTTCTGCGCCGCCGGGGCGCCGAAGTTGAGCAGGTAGTCGATCGCGCCGGCCGAGAAGTTGAAGCTCTGGTGGATGCCCAGCGCGTTGCAGATCGCCAGCGAGGTGCCGGTCATGATCGCGTGGAACAGGTACAGCGGCCACGCGACGAACATGAACGAGAACTCGATCGGCTCGGTCACACCGGTCAGGAACGAGGTCAGCGCGCCGGCGATCATCACACCGCCGACGACCTTCTTCTGCGCCGGGCGGGCCGTCTGCCAGATGGCGAGCGCGGCCGCGGGCAGCGCGAACATGAAGATCGGGAAGAAGCCCGTGGTGAACGCACCGGCCGACATCTTGCCGGCGACGAAGTTGTTGATGTCACCGCCGTCGAAGATGAACCAGACGGGGACGTTCAGCAGCTGGTGCAGACCGACCGGGATGAGCAGGCGGTTCAGCGCGCCGTAGATGCCGCCACCGACGATCGGGGAGGCGGTGACCGCGTCACCGGCGGCCTGGATGCCCTGGTCGACCCAGTGGAAGACGAGGCCGAAGACCACGCCGAGGATCACCATGACCACCGCGGTGATGATCGGGACGAACCGGCGGCCGCCGAAGAACGCCAGGTAGGCGGGCAGCTTGATGCGGTGGTACTTCTGCCACAGCAGCGCCGCGACGATGCCGACCACGACACCCGCGAGCACCGAGTACGGCCACTTGATCGGCGCCAGCTCGGTCGCGCCCGCCTTGTAGCCGGGCAGGTCGCTCAGCGGGGCGAAGACCTGGACGACGGAGCTGAAGACGAAGAAGCCGACGACGGCCGCGACGGCGGTCGAGCCGTCGCCCTTCTTGGCGAAGCCGACCGCGATGCCGACCGCGAACAGCAGCGGCAGCCAGTTGAACAGCGTGCCGCCCGCGGCGCCCAGCACCGAGGCGACCTTGTTCCAGCCGAGGCCGTCCTTGCCGAGCATGTCGTCCTGCCCGAACCGCAGCAGGATGCCCGCCGCCGGGAGCACGGCGATGGGGAGCATGAGGCTACGGCCGAAGCGCTGAAGACCGGCGAGACCGCTGCCGCTCTTCTTCGCCCCCTCCGCGGTGGTGGAGCTCATCTGGATCCTCCATAGTGGGGTGGTTGACCGGGTTCCGGGGTGTTCCGGTCCAACTGCATGGTCACCTGGTAGTGATCTCCCCGGTACCAGGAAGTGATGTCTTCGATCGGGTCGCCGTTCGCGCTGGAGACCCTGCGGAACACGAGCAGCGGGCTGCCGGCGCGCATGCCGAGCAGCCGGGCCGTTTCGCGATCCGCTCCTTCGGCCCAGACCGTCTGCCACGCCTGGTCGGGACGCACGTCGTACGTCTCGGCCAGCTGCGCGTAGAGCGACTGGGTCAGGTCGAGCTCGAGCAGGCCGGGAGCCCGGCCCGCGTGGTACCAGCCCCGCTCGACGGCCAGGGGAACGCCGTCGGCGTGGCGCAAGCGCACCAGGTGGTGCGCGGGAGTGCCCTCGGCCAGGCCGAGGGCGTGGGCCGAGGCGGTGGGCGGGACCTCGGTGGCGGCCGAGACCACCTCGGTCGTCGGGGTCAGCCCCCGCCGCCTCATGTCGTCGGTGAACGACATGAGGTAGAGCTGCAGTTCCATCCGCCGGGCCGCGGTGAAGGTGCCCTTGCCGCGGACCCGGGCGAGCAGACCCTCTTCGACCAGCTTGCCGATCGCCGATCTGACCGTGAGCCGCGACACGCCGTAGCGCTGGGCCAGCTCGCGTTCCGACGGGATCGGCGCACCCGGCGGGAGCTCCCGCTCCACCGTGCGGCGGAGGATTTCCCGCAGCTGGGCGTGCTTGGGCGTGGGCCCGTTGACGACCCGGTCGGGTGGCGGGACGTGCGCGGCCGCGCTCATCGGCGTCACCCTCCTCGTTCTCGTGTCACCGGGGGACCGGTGCTCGCGTCCGGCCCGGAACATTGGTACGTTCCGGTCTAGACCAATGATCTGATGGGGCAGGATGCTCCGCCGCGCGGACGGGTGTCAACCCACCGTTATCCGTTCGTGGCCCGCGGCGGGGTGCATGCCGACGAACGGCGTAGTACAGGTGGACACGCGGTTCGCGTCAGGTTGGGAACAAACAGTGATCAAGGAGACCGCGATGGCGGATGACAGGCCCGAAAAGATCCTCGCGGCACTCGGCGGCGCGGGCAATCTCACCGAGGTCGAGGGGTGCATCACGCGGCTGCGCTGCGAGGTCGAGGACATGAGCCTCGTCGACGAAGCGGCGCTGAAGAAGGCCGGCGCGATGGGCGTCGTCAAGATGGGGTCCTCGGCCCTGCAGGTGATCGTCGGGCCGGAGGCGGACACGATCGCCAGCGACATCGAGGACCTGCTGTGAGCCTCGAGGTCCTCAGCCCGGTCGCCGGGCGCGTGGTGCCGATCACCGAGGTCCCGGACCCGGTGTTCGCGCAGGCCATGGTGGGCCCGGGCATCGCCGTGCAGCCCTCGGGCGGGCGGTCGGACGCGGTGGCGCCGGTCGACGGCACGGTCGCCACGCTGCACCCGCACGCCTACGTCATCGCGACCGAGGACGGCAAGGCCGTGCTGGTGCACCTGGGCATCGACACGGTCAAGGAGAAGGGCGAGGGCTTCACGCTGCACGTCGTCAAGGGCGAGCAGGTGCGGGCCGGCCAGCCGGTCGTCAGCTGGGACCCGGAAGCGGTGACCGCGGCGGGCTACTCGGCGATCGTCCCGGTGGTCGCGCTGGACGCGTCGGCGGACGTGCTGTCCGCTTTGGACGCCGAGCGCGACGTCGCGGCGGGCGAAAAGCTGTTCGCCTGGGACGCCTGAGGACTTTCTGTCACGCGAAGGGCCCTTGTGGACGGTGCTCGTCCGCAAGGGCCCTTCGGCGTCCCCGGCCCGTCAGCCGGTGACGACCTTCCCGTTCTCCACCTTGACCGGCACGCTCGGCAGCGGCTTGTTCGCCGGTCCCTGCTTGACTTCCCCGGTCAGCGCGTTGAAGACGGAGCCGTGGCAGGGGCAGATCAGGTCGGCGCCCTTGGGGGCGACGGTGCAGCCCTGGTGCGTGCAGATCGCGCTGAACGCGGCGGCGGCCGACTCGGACGGCCGGGCCACGATGACGTCGGAGCCGTCCGGGGCCTTGGCCGCCTTCGCCTCCCCGACGGGGACGTCGGCGAGCGCGACCAGTGGTGTTCCGGCGGCGATCGGCGCCTGCGCGGTGCCGGACTTGGCGTCGTCCGAGGAGCAGGCGGTGAGCGCGACGGCGCCGACGGCGGCACCGGCGACGGCGGCACCGGTGGTCAGGACGGTGCGGCGGGAGTGCAGTTCGGCAGTCATGCCCTTACCAACGAGATCGACACCGCATCGGTTCAATCCGCGGTGAACCGGATCGGCCCCTGTTCCGTGTATGTAGCCGAGTGGGTGTGGAGTGGAGGAACGATCATGGTGGGATGGGTTCTGCGCATCGTCGTGGCGGCCGCGTTGCTGGGCTCGGCGGGCGTGCACTACTTCTTGTGGACCGAGGACTACCCGGGCATCGTCGGCCCGCTGTTCCTGCTGGACGCGATCGGCGGCCTGGTCCTCGCGATCGCGGTGCTGGCCTGGCGGCACTGGCTGCCGGCCCTGGGCGCGCTCGGGTTCGGCGTGCTGACGCTGGGCGCGTACGTGCTGGCCGCGACCGTCGGCTTCGCCGGCAACCACGACCAGTTCAACAGCCAGCCCGAGTACTGGGGCGTCATCACGGAGGCGATCTGCATCGTGGGCGGCTTGGCGCTGCTGTTCGTGAAGGACCGGCGCCGAGTCGCGGCCTGAGTTCCGTGGGGGAAGTCGCCGAAGAGGCGCTGATGCGCGCGCTGCACGAGGAACACGCGGCCGCGTTGTGGTCCTACGCGCTCCACCTGACCTCCGGCGACCGGATCCGCGCCGAAGACGTCGTCCAGGAGACGCTGCTGCGCGCCTGGCGCTCGACGGCGGTGCTGGACCAGTCCCAGGGGTCGGCCCGCGCGTGGCTGTTCACGGTGGCGCGGCGCATCGCGATCGACGGCTGGCGCTCGGCGTCGTCCCGGTCGGAGGTGGTGACGGACGAGCCACCCGAGCTCGCCGTCGCCGACGGGACGGACCGCGCGGTCCAGGGCTGGCTGGTCGCGGAGGCGCTCGCCGAGCTGTCCGAGCGGCACCGCGAGGTCCTGGTCCTGTGTTACTTCCAGGGCTATTCCGTAGCGGACGCGGCGCTGCGCCTGGGCGTCGCCGAGGGAACGGTGAAGTCCCGCACGCACTACGCGTTGCGCGCGTTGCGGCTGGTGCTCGAGGAGAGGGGGGTGACCCAGTGAGCGAAGACCCGTTCGCGGCGTTCGACGCCGCCTACGTGCTGGGGGCGCTGTCCCCCGAGGACCGCCGGCGCTTCGAGGAGCACCTGCGCACGTGCGACCACTGCGCGGCTTCGGTCCGCGACATGGCGGGGCTCCCGGGCCTGCTGGCCCGCGTCGACACCCCGGCGGTCCTGCCCGAACCCGGCCCGCCACCGCCCGACCTGCTGCCCGCGATCCTCGCCCGCGTCCGCCGCGGCCGCCGCATCCGCCTCGCGGTGACGTCGGTGTCGGCCGCGCTGGCGGTGTCGGCGTGCGTGGCACTGGCGGTGGTGGCGTCGTGGCCGGCGGCTTCGCCCCCGCCGTCGATCGCGATGACGGCGCTGGGCCAGTTCCCGGTCCGCGCGGACGCCCGCCTGGACGCCTTCGAGTGGGGCACGCAGGTCGACATGTCGTGCAGCTACACGGGCGGTCGCAGTGGTGGCGACTACGTGCTGGTGGCGATCTCCCGGACGGGCACGGAGACCCAGCTGGCGACGTGGAAGGCGGTCCCGGACAACACGGCCCGCATCGTGATCGGGACGGCGTTGCAGCGGTCGGATTTGGCGGCGTTGGAGGTGCGAGGGGGGAGCGGGCGTGCGCTGCTGCGGCTGACGTTGTGACGGGGTGGTTCGCCCGGGTCGCAGGGGGACCCGGGCAAGCCACCCGCTCGTTGCGGCCCCGCGCCAGCCTCGGTCCCGCCTGCCGCGATCCCGCCCGCTTCAGTCGTGGCGGCTTCGGCCCCGCCCACCTGGTGCCGCTTACCTCGATCCCGCTTGCTTCTGCTCGGGCTGATTCGGCCCCGCCTACCTCGGTGCCGCTCACTTCGATCCCGCTTGCTTCTGCTCGGGCTGATTCGGCCCCGCCTACCTCGGTGCCGCTCACTTCGATCCCGCTCGCTTCTGCTCGGGCTGATTCGGCCCCGCCTACCTCGGTGCCGCTCACTTCGATCCCGCTCGCTTCTGCCCGGGCTGCTTCAGCCCCGCCCACTTCGGTCCCGGATGCTTCAAGCGCCCGCTTCCGCCCGAGCGGCTTCGGTGCCCGTCGCGTCGAGCCCGCCCGCCTGAGCCGCGCGCTTCCAGCCCCGCCGTTTCAGCGCCGCCCGGCTTCGATCCCGCACGCTCCGAGCCGTGCCGCTTCATGCCCAGCCGTCCGAGCCCGCCCCTTCGGCCTCGCCCACCTCGAGTCCGGCCGCGGTTCGCCCGCTCTGCCGGACCGCTCGCAGGGGTTCCCGAGCCGCGCTTCGGGCCCCTTCGCCGTCGCCCACAGGAGTGATAACCGGCCCCCGGCGGCACGAACGGTCCTTTCGCGACGCTCGGCATTTGCCCAGCTCAACCCCACTGCAGCACGCTGGACCCATGCCCCCGACGATCCTCACCCTCACCGCCGCGGCCGCCACCGGAGCGGCCACCGCGCCCCTCGCCAAACGAGCCCTCGACCGCGCCGACGCCCCCATCCCGCTCGCCCTCGCCACCCTCCTGACCGCCCTCACCGCCACCGCGGCCACCGCCCGCTGGCTCACCGGTGCCTGGCCGGCCTGGTGGCTGCCCGTACCCCTCGCCCTCACCGCCGTCGCCGTCCCGCTGGCCCTCGCCGACCTGCGCCACCTCCGCCTGCCCGACGCACTGACCCTCCCCGCCTACCCCCTCCTCGGCGCGGCCATCGGAGCCGCGGCCCTCGGCGGCGGTGGCCCGTCTCTCGCCCTCCGTGCGGCCGTCGGCGCCGTCTTCTTCGGCGCGGCCCACGCGCTGGCCCACCGGACGAGCACCCTCGGCGTCGGGGACGTCAAGCTCTCCGGCAGCCTCGGCGCGGTGCTGGGCGCGGTGGGCTGGGCCGCCCTCCCGGTCGCCGCGGTGCTGGCCGCACTGCTCAGCCTGGCCGTCGCCGCCGCGCGGAAACGGGCCCGCGTCCCGCACGGTCCCGCCCTGCTCGCGGCCACCTGGCTGTGCGCCGTCTTCCCGGGGGCGCCATGACCGGAGGCACGTCCCGGCCCGCCCCGCGCCCGTGACAGGATTGAGCCCATGTTGCGCTGGATCACCGCAGGTGAATCGCACGGACCCGCGCTGGCCGCCGTGCTCGAAGGGATGCCCGCCGGCGTCGCCGTCACCACCGCCGACGTCACCGAGCAGCTCGCCCGGCGCCGTCTCGGCTTCGGCCGCAGCCCGCGGATGGGCTTCGAGACCGACCACATCGAGTTCCTCGGCGGCGTGCGCCACGGCCTCACCCAGGGCGGCCCGGTCGCGGTGCAGATCGAGAACGCCGAGTGGCCCAAGTGGGAGCAGGTCATGGCGGCCGACCCGGTCGACCCGCAGGTGCTCGAAGGCCTCGCGCGCAACGAACCGCTCACCCGGCCCCGCCCGGGCCACGCGGACCTGCCCGGCATGCAGAAGTACGGCTTCGACGAGGCCCGTCCCGTCCTGGAGCGGGCGAGCGCGCGCGAGACGGCGTCGCGGACCGCGCTCGGCACCGTCGCGCGCAACTACCTGAAGCAGCTGCTCGGGGTCGAGATCCTCAGCCACGTCGTCTCGATCGGCGGCGCGGACGCGCCCGAGGGCCCGCTGCCGGTCGCGGCCGACCTGGCCGCCATCGACGAGAGCCCGGTCCGCGCGTTCAGCCAGGCGGGCACCGACGCGATGGTCGCCGAGGTCGACGCCGTGCGGAAGGCGGGCGACACCGTCGGCGGCGTGATCGAGGTCCTCGCCTACGGCCTCCCGCCGGGCCTCGGCTCCCACGTCCACTGGGACCGGCGGCTCGACGCGCGGCTGGCCGGCGCGCTCATGGGCGTCCAGGCGATGAAGGGCGTCGAGGTCGGCGACGGCTTCACGACCGCGCGCCGCTGGGGCAGCCAGGCGCACGACGAGATCGACCGCGGCACCGGTCCGGTCGGCGTCACCCGCCGGTCCAACCGCGCGGGCGGCCTCGAAGGCGGCATCACCAACGGCGAGCCGCTTCGGGTGCGCGTCGCGATGAAGCCGATCTCGACCGTCCCCAAAGCACTGTCCACAGTGGACGTCAAGACGGGCGAGCCCGCGGTCGCGATCCACCAGCGGTCCGACGTCTGCGCCGTACCGCGGGCCGGCGTCGTGCTGGAGTCCGTGGTGGCGCTCGTCCTCGCCGACGCCGCGCTGGAGAAGTTCGGCGGCGATTCGCTGGTCGAGGGCAAGCGCAACGCCGAGGCGTACCTGAAGGCCCTCGAGGAGCGCTGGTGAGCCCGCGCGCGGTGATCGTCGGGCCGCCCGGCTCGGGCAAGAGCACGGTCGGCCCGCTGCTGGCGGCCGCGCTCGGCGTGCCGTTCCGCGACTGCGACGACGACATCGTCGCGCGCACCGGGCGCAGCATCTCCGACATCTTCGCGGAGGACGGCGAACCCGCTTTCCGCGCGCTGGAAGAAGAAGCGGTCGCGACGGCGCTGGCGGAGCACGAAGGCGTGCTCTCCCTCGGCGGCGGCGCGCCGCTGACGCCCGGCACCCGGGGCCGGCTGGCGGAGCACACCGTCGTGTTCCTCAACGTCGGCCTCGCCGCGGGTGTGCAGCGCACCGGCCTCTCGAACGCGCGGCCGCTGCTGGCGGGGGTGAACCCCCGCGCCACGTTCAAGAAACTGCTCGACGAGCGCGTGCCCGTGTACCGCGAGGTCGCCACCGTCGAGGTCGTCACCGACGAGCGGACCCCGGCCGAGATCGTCGCGGACCTCGCCGCGCGGCTCGCCCCCGCCGAAGCCAAGGAGTGAGTCACCCCGTGTCCGATCCGGTGCGCATCCCCGTCGCCACCGCCCACCCGTACGACGTCGTGGTCGGCCGCGGCCTGCTCGGCGACCTGACCGCGCAGCTGGCCGACGCCTCGAAGATCGCGCTGATCCACCCGCCCACGCTGACGACCACGGCCGAGGCGATCCGCGAGGAGCTGATCGCGGCGGGCCTGGACGCGCACCGCGTCGAGATCCCGGACGCCGAGGACGGCAAGGCGCTGACCGTCGCGAGCTTCTGCTGGGAGGTGCTCGGCCGGATCGGGCTGGACCGCCGCGGGGTCGTGGTCGGGCTCGGCGGCGGTGCCGTCACCGACCTCGCCGGGTTCGTCGCGGGCACGTGGATGCGCGGCGTCCGGCTGATCAACGTGCCGACCACGCTGCTGGGCATGGTCGACGCGGCGGTCGGCGGCAAGACCGGCATCAACACCGAGGCCGGCAAGAACCTGGTCGGGGTGTTCCACGAGCCGAGCGCGGTGTTCGTCGACCTCGCGACGCTGGAGACGCTGCCGCCGAACGAGCTCGTCGCCGGCATGGCCGAGGTCGTGAAGACCGGCTTCATCGCCGACCCGCGGATCCTCGAGCTGATCGAGGCCGACCCGGCCGCGGCGCTCGACGCGAGCGGCGACGTGCTGGCCGAGCTGGTCCGCCGCTCGATCCAGGTGAAGGCCGACGTCGTCGCGGCGGACCTGCGCGAGTCCGACCTGCGGGAGATCCTCAACTACGGCCACACCCTCGGCCACGCCATCGAGCGTCGCGAGCGGTACCGGTGGCGCCACGGGGCCGCGGTGAGCGTCGGGCTGGTGTTCGCCGCCGAGCTGGCGCGCCTGGCCGGGCGCCTCGACGACGCGACGGCCGAGCGCCACGCGTCGGTGCTCAAGCTGATCGGCCTGCCGACGACGTACGACGCCGACGCGCTGCCGCAGCTGTTGGAAACCATGAAGGGCGACAAGAAAACCCGGTCCGGGGTGCTGCGGTTCGTAGTCCTCGACGACCTCGCCAAGCCCGGCCGGCTCGAGGGCCCGGACCCGTCGCTGCTGGCGGCCGCGTACTCGGCGATCGCGGCGGACGCTCCGAAGAGCGGCGGGAGCATCCTCCTGTGAAGGCGTTCGTGTTCAACGGCCCCAACCTGGGCCGGCTCGGCAAGCGCGAGCCGTCGGTCTACGGCTCGACCACCCACGACGACCTCGCCGCGCTGTGCGTCGCGACCGGCGAGGAACTGGGGATCGAGGTCGAGGTCCGCCAGACCGACCACGAAGGCGAAATGGTCGGCTGGCTGCACGAAGCCGCGGACGGCGGTCATCCGGTGGTGCTCAACGCGGGCGCGTGGACGCACTACTCGATCGCGGTGCGCGACGCCGCCGCGCAGCTGTCCGCCCCGCTGATCGAGCTGCACATCTCGAACGTGCACAAGCGGGAGGCGTTCCGGCACCACAGCGTGCTTTCGGACATCGCGACCGCGGTGATCGCGGGCCTCGGCGTCGACGGCTACCCGCTCGCCCTGCGCTGGCTCGCCGCCCACCCGGGATGACGCTGCCGACGTTGACCACGTCGCGGCTGACGCTGCGGCAGCTGGTCGAGGCCGACCGCGAAGCCGTCGTGAAGGTCTTCTCCGACCCGGAGATGAGCCGCTTCTTCGCGGCGGACTTCTCGGACCCGGCGTCGGCGAGCGCGATGGTCGACCGCCGCCTGACCTACCGCGGCCCGGCCGGCCAGGGCCACTGGGCGATCGAGCGCGACGGCGAGGTGATCGGCGTCGCGCACCTGCGCCCGTCGAGTGAGCTGCCCGGCGGGGTGCCCGAACTGGGCTACTACGTGGCGAGCGCCCACGCCGGTCAGGGCCTGGCGACGGAGGCCGCCCAGGCGGTGCTCGACCACGGCCTGGGCGTGCTCGGCCTCCCGGCGATCTGGGCCCTGGTGCACGAACACAACGCGGCGAGCCGCAAGGTGGCCGCGCGCCTGGGCTTCCTGGACGTCGGCTCCGGCATCCACTACGGCGACCTCCACCGGGTCCTGGTCACCCTGCCCACCGCCCACGGACGGCCGCACCACGTCGAGCTGTGGGTCCCGGACCTCGCCGAAGCGGAGCGAAGCTGGGGCTGGCTGCTGGGCGAGCTGGGCTGGCGGGAGTTCCAGCGCTGGCCCGCGGGCGTCAGCTGGCGCCTCGGCGGGACGTACCTGGTGGTGGAGGCCTCACCGGCGCTGAGCGCGACGAACCACGAACGCACCCGGCCGGGCCTGAACCACCTGGCGCTCCACGTGGCCACCCGCACCGAGGTCGACGCGCTGACAACCCGCGCACCCGACCACGGCTGGCGCCCGCTGTTCGCGGACCGCTACCCCCACGCGGGCGGCCCCGCCCACTACGCGGCCTACCTCGAGAACGAGTCCGGCTTCGAGGTGGAGCTGGTCGCGTCGGAAGGCTCCCCACCGGAGGAGTAACCGGGCGGCGGCTATCCGCGGGACGCCCGCACGCGATGGCCCGCAGCCCGGGAAATGCCTGGCGGAGTGCTGAGTCGGCCGCACCGCAGGGGCTTCAGCCGGCCGCTACCAGCCGGGCTTTCGCCCGCGCGAGATCGCTCGGGGCTCGAGCCGCGCGTGCTCGTCGCCGGGGTGCCGGCGGGCGGGTCCCTCGCTGCCGCGTTCGCGAGACCCCAGGTCCCGAAGCGGCTGGCAGCGCCACCGACCACCGTCGAGGGTGACGCCCGGTAGCCGGATCTCGATCACCCCAGCCTCTTCCGGGCCCCAGCCCTTCGCGATCGGGGGACCGTCGAGCGGGAGCGTCCTCACCCGTACGGGGTCACTCTCGCTACACTCCGATGTCGTGCGCCCGTTTCGTCGTGGGGGTCGGCGACCCGCTCGTGCCTTGCTCGCCAGTGTGCTGGCCGGGCTGCTGGTCGCGGGCTGCACCGAGGGTTACGCCCAGCCGCAGGCCGCCGGGGAGCAGCCCGCCATCGCGGGTGGCCGGAGCGCGCCGCGGCCCGCCGATGTCGCGCTCGCTTCCGGGGAACCGCGGCAAAGCGGGGGTGTGATCGCCGCCGGGGGCGCGGATGCCGTCTACAACTACGGGCCCACCGTGATGCTCGATCGGGGGCAGACGCGGATGTGGTGGTGCAGCCAGTACGGCGGGGCCGGGCCCGCGGGCGACGACATCCTCTACGCGCAGGCGCAATCCATGGACGGGCCGTTCACCGGACCGGGTGGCGGGATCCCCGCGGCCGTCTTCTCCGGGGCGCCCGGGCAGTTCGACGGCATGCACACCTGTGACCCGTCCGTGCTGCGCGTCGGCTCGACCTACTACCTGTACTACACCGGCGCGGCGGGCGAGCACGCGCTCGGCAACGCCATCGGCCTCGCGACCAGCCCCGACGGCGTGCATTGGACGCGCGCCGCGGGCGGGAAGCCGATCCTCGGGCCGTCGCACGACGTGCACCGCGCGAACGTCTACGGGGCCGGCCAGCCGTCCGTCGTCTACCTCGACGGCTGGTTCTACCTGATGTTCACCGACACCACCGGCCGCGCGGCGGGGTGGAACGGGGCCGGGCAGTTCGTGCTGCGCTCGGCCGATCCGGCGTTCGGGTCCGGGGTGCAGGCGCTGGACGTCGGCGGGTTCGTGCCGGTGACGTCGACGGCGGCGCCGCGCGGGCGGTCGATCGTCGACGGGTTCAGCGCGGACCTGATGTGGGTGGGCGCGCTGGACGCGTTCGTCGTCGCGCACGAGACCGACGGCGGCACGACCCTCACGTTCTGGACGCCGGACTTCACCGAGAACCCCTTCCGGCCGGTGCTGATCCCCGGGCCGTGGAAGGAAGGGCCAGGGCTGGTGCGCCGGGCGGACGGGCACGCGCCGCTGTCGTCGGCCGACCCGTGCGAGCGGGTGCCGTTCGACGTCGTCCGCGCGACCACCAACGGCGGTGCCCCGACCGACCTGCGCCACTTCGGGCTCGACCTGCTGGGCAGCCAGGCGTGCGGCAACCCCGGCCGGACGGCGGCGACCTTCGACGGCGTCACGATGCCGTCGCCGGAGCGGACGATGGACCTGGTCCGCGCGGGGGTGCGGGTCCGGGTGGACCGCCGCGCCGTGGCGGTGGCGCTGGCCGGTGAGGTCCTGGACAAGGCGCCCGCGGCGGTGACGGCGCTTCCCCTTGCCGCGCGGCTGCGCTCGGGCGCGGAGGCGGTGCAGGCGCCGGGCAAGGGCTTCGCGTTCGTGCTCGACGACAAGAAGCGCTGGCGGGTCCCGGACGGCGGCATCGTCGGCAACAACGGCTCGGCCGCGCGCGCAATCACCGCCGCCGAGTGGGACGGCTACCCGAAGGGCCGCTCGCTGGTGGGCTAGGAGCCCACGCCGTCCTCGGACGGGGGCTGGGAACGCCCGATCCGGCCGCCGACGAACAGCCCCAGGCCGGCCGGGATCAGCACCAGCAACGCCGAAAACGCCGCCCCGCCGGTCAACGCGCCGCCGAGTTCCGACACCCCCGTCTGGTCGACGAAGACCGCCCGGCCGATCACGTACAGAATTCCCGCCACCGGGCCCGTGACCAGTGCCGCGATGAACCACACCCGGCCGCGGTCGGGGAGGCCCCGCCATGCGTCCAGAGCGCTCCACAGCGCCGCCGCGCCGACCAGGACCGCCAGGGCCAGGGAGACCACCAGCGTCTGGTCCGTCGGGTGGTAGACGGCGTACTTGGCGAGGAGGGTGATGGCCGCGCCGTGCAGCACCGCCATCCCGAGTCCGCGAATCACCCAGGCGCTCATCTTGCGGAGTGTAGGCGGCCTACTGGCCAGTCACCTGACGGCCGGGCAACTAGGGTGGGACGCGTGCCGGATACCCATGAACGACGTCGCGCGGCGCTGCGCGGGCTCCTGACCGGAGCCGGTGTGGACGCCCTGCTGGTCACCGATCTGCTGAACATCCGCTACCTGACCGGGTTCACCGGGTCGAACGCCGCCGTGCTGGTGCACGCGGGCGGGGACGCGCGGACCCTCTTCTGCACCGACGGGCGCTACACCACGCAGGCCGCCGGGGAGGTGCCCGACCTCGAAACCGTCGTCGACCGGGCCAGTGCCGCCGCCCTCGTCGCGAAGGCGGCGAAGGACCCCAAGACCTACTCGCTGGTCGGGTTCGAGAGCCAGCACGTCAGCGTCGAGCAGTACGAGGCGCTCCGGCAGCGCGTCGAGCTCCAGCGGACGCCCGGCCTGGTCGAGCAGCTGCGCGTGGTCAAGGACGAAGCCGAGATCGAGGCGCTGCGCCAGGCGTGCGCCGCCGCCGACCGGGCGCTGGCCGACCTGGTCGCGGCGGGTGGCCTCCGGCCCGGGCGGACCGAGCTGGAAATCGCCCGTGACCTGGAGAACCGGATGCTGGAGCACGGCTCGGAGGCGCTCAGCTTCGCCTCCATCGTCGCCGCCGGCGCGCACTCGGCCATCCCGCACCACCAGCCGACGCACGCCGAGCTCGAGCGTGGTGACTTCGTCAAGCTGGACTTCGGCGCCACCGTCGACGGCTACCACTCCGACATGACCCGCACGTTCGTCCTCGGCGAGCCCGCGGACTGGCAGCGGGAGGTCTACGACCTCGTCCACGCGGCGCAGGCGGCCGGTGTCGACGCCGTCGTGCCGGGCGCCGAAGTGTCCGAAGTGGACGCCGCCGCGCGCCGGGTGATCGCGGACGCGGGGCACGGCGAGCACTTCGCGCACGGCCTCGGGCACGGCGTCGGCCTGCAGATCCACGAGGCACCGAGCTTCGCCGCGACGGGCGTCGGTACACTGTCCGCCGGTATGGCGGTCACCGTCGAGCCCGGCGTCTACCTCGCGGGGCGCGGTGGCGTGCGCATCGAGGACACGCTCGTCGTGCGGGCTGGGGAGCCCGAACTCCTCACCCTGAGCACCAAGAACCTCGTGGTCGTCTGACAGCGGCCCCGAACCCGAAGACACAGGAGACTGCAAGCTCGTGGCCACGACCAACGACCTGAAGAACGGGCTCGTCCTCAACCTCGAGGGCCAGCTGTGGACCGTCACCGCGTTCCAGCACGTCAAGCCGGGCAAGGGCGGCGCCTTCGTGCGCACGACGCTCAAGCACGTGCTCACCGGCAAGGTGGTCGACAAGACGTTCAACGCGGGCACGAAGGTCGAGACGGCCACGGTGGACCGCCGGAACATGACCTACCTGTACAAGGACGGCCAGGACTTCGTGTTCATGGACGGCGACACCTACGACCAGATCACCGTGCTCGCGGCGGTCGTCGGCGACAACGCCAACTACATGCTCGAGAACACCGAGGTCCAGGTCGCGGTGCACGAGAACGAGGCGCTCTACGTCGAGCTCCCGACCTCGGTCGAGATCGTCATCCAGCACACCGACCCGGGCCTGCAGGGCGACCGCTCGACCGGCGGCACCAAGCCGGCGACGCTGGAGACCGGCGCGGAGATCCAGGTCCCGCTGTTCCTGTCGACCGGCGAGAAGATCAAGGTCGACACGCGTGACGGCCGTTACCTGGGCCGCGTCTCCAGCTGATGCCGACTTCGAAACCCCACCCGAACCGCGGCGGCGCGATCAGCCGCAGGCAGGCGCGCCGTCGCGCGGTGGAAATGCTGTACGAGGCCTCACAGCGGGACGCCGACGCGGTGACGCTGCTGGCCGACCGCGTCGGAGCGACCGAGGTCGACCCGATCGGGGACTACACGATCGACCTGGTCGAGGGGGTCACCGCCCGCCGGGCGGCGATCGACGAGCTGCTGGCCGAGCACGCGCAGGGCTGGACCCTGGAGCGGATGCCGAAGGTCGACCTCGCGGTGCTGCGGGTCGGTGTCTACGAGCTGCTCTGGGCCGAGGACGTGCCGGACCCGGTCGCGATCGACGAGGCCGTCGGCCTGGCGAAGGAACTCTCCACGGACGACTCGCCGCGGTTCGTCAACGGCGTGCTGGGCCGGATCGGCACCATCGCCGACCGCCTGCGCGCCGTTCTCTAGATCCTGCTGCTGCGAGCCCCCCGACGAGTCAGTGAGCGTCTCCGGTGCCCCACCGGGGAACGCTCACTGCGTCGGCACAGCAACACCTGCGATCAGTCTTCCTTGGACGGGCGCGCCTCCGGGGGGAGGACACCCCAGTCGATGAGCTGCTCGGTGAGCTCGCCCGGGGTCATGTCGTAGATGATCGCCAGGGACCGCAGGTCCTCGGTGCGGATCGAAAGCACCTTGCCGTTGTAGTCGCCGCGCTGGCTCTGGATCGTCGCCGCGTAGCGGGCCAGCGGGCCCACCTTTTCGGCCGGCAGCTGCTGCAGGCGTTCGAGGTTGATCACGATCTTGGTGGCGGGCTCGGCACCGGAGGGGACCCGGCCCTCGGGCAGCAGCTCGACCACCGGCACACCGTAGAAGTCGGCCAGCTCGGCCAGCTTCTGCACGGTGACGGCACGGTCGCCACGCTCGTACGAGCCGACGACGACGGCCTTCCAGCGCCCACCGGACTTCTGCTCGACCCCGTGCAGGGACAGGCCCTGCTGCTGGCGGATCCCGCGGAGCTTGGCCCCGAGCGCCTTGGCGTAATCGCCCATCTGGTCGTTCTCCGTTCTTCACCCCCCGACCGGTCGAGGTGACCGGTCCAGGGGACTCGCTGAGTCGAATACTCAGAGTAATGGTTACGCATTGTTGTCACCAGGTCAAGCAGAAGCTTGCCGCGAATCACGCCACACCACCCGGAAGACTGAGCAAAGTGCCTGCTACTGTCGGTGCGAAAGCCCCGACCAGCAGGGGAACAGACGTCCTTTAAGGACCCGTCCGGTGAGGCGGGGAAGGAGTCCGAAGTGTCGTCACGTCCGCGTGGCGCGGCTGGTTCGGCCGGGGAGCGCGAGCTCCTGACGGCCGGCGATGTCGCGCGCACGATCGCCCGAATGGCCCATCAGGTCATCGAAAAGACCGCGAACGGTGCGGAGAGCACTACCCCGCCCGTGTTGCTCGGGATCCCGTCCCGCGGCAGCCCGCTCGCCGTCCGGCTGGCCGACAAGATCGGCGAGTTCTCCGGGGTCCGTCCGCCGACCGGCGCCCTCGACGTCACCCTCTACCGGGACGACCTCCGCCGCCGCCCGCCGCGCGCGCTCGAACAGACGCAGCTGCCCGCCGACGGCATCGACGACCGGGTGGTGATCCTGGTCGACGACGTCCTCTTCTCCGGCCGCACCATCCGTGCCGCGCTCGATGCCCTCCGTGATCACGGCCGCCCCCGCGCGGTGCAGCTGGCCGTGCTGGTCGACCGTGGTCACCGCGAGCTGCCGATCCGCGCCGACTACGTGGGCAAGAACGTGCCGACCGCGCGCACCGAGGGCGTGTCCGTCCTGCTGGCCGAGATCGACGGCCGCGACGCGGTGCTGCTCCGCGCCGCGGCGGAAGCACCGGGAGAAGAGTCTTGAAGCACCTGCTCGCCACCGACGGGCTGGACCCGGCGCTGGCCACCGCCGTGCTCGACACCGCCGACGAGCTGAAGCACACGCTGCTCGGCCGCGAGGTCAAGAAGCTGCCGACGCTGCGCGGCCGCACGGTGATCACCCTGTTCTACGAAAACTCGACGCGCACGCGGGTCTCGTTCGAGATCGCCGGGAAGTGGATGAGCGCCGACGTGATCAACGTCTCCGCGTCCAGCTCGTCGGTCAACAAGGGCGAATCCCTGCGGGACACGGCGTTGACGCTGGCCGCCGCGGGCGCCGACTGCGTGATCGTCCGGCACCCCGCCAGCGGCGCCGCCCAGCGGCTCTCGGAGTGGCTGGCCGAGCCCGGCACGTCGGTGGTGAACGCCGGTGACGGCACTCACGAGCACCCGACGCAGGCGCTGCTCGACGCGGCGACCCTGCGGGAGCGCTTGGGTTCGCTGAAGGACCGCCGGATCGCGATCGTCGGGGACGTCCTGCACAGCCGCGTCGCCCGCTCGAACATCCACCTGCTCTCCGCGCTCGGCGCGGAGGTGGTGCTCGTCGCGCCGCCGACATTGTTGCCTTACGGCGTGGAAAGCCTTCCGGTGACCGTTTCGCACGACCTGGACGCCGAGCTGCCCGCGGTCGACGCGGTGATGATGCTGCGGGTCCAAGCGGAACGCATGCACGGCGGGTTCTTCCCGAGCGCCCGCGAGTATTCGATCGCCTACGGCCTCTCGGAAAAGCGGCAGAAGCTGCTGCCGGAGCACGCGGTCGTGCTGCACCCCGGCCCGATGCTGCGCGGGATGGAGATCGCGAGCGCGGTCGCCGACTCCCCGGCCTCGGCCATCACCGAACAGGTCCGCAACGGCGTCCACGTGCGCATGGCGGTCCTCTACCACCTGCTGGCCAGTGAAGGAGCCGCCGCGTGAGCACCCTGATCAAGGGCGCCCGCCCCTACGGGGAGGGTGACCCGGTCGACGTCCTGATCGAGGACGGCGTGATCACCGCGATCGGCGCCGTCGACGTCCCCGAAGACGCCGAAATCATCGAAGCGGACGGCCAGGTGCTGCTCCCCGGCTTCGTCGACCTGCACACCCACCTGCGCGAACCGGGCCGCGAAGACACCGAGACGATCGAGACCGGCTCGGCCGCGGCGGCGCTCGGCGGCTACACCGCCGTGTTCGCCATGGCCAACACCGACCCGGTCGCCGACAACGCCGTGATCGTCGACCACGTGTGGCGGCGCGGGCAGGAGGTCGGCCTGGTCGACGTCCACCCGGTCGGCGCGGTCACCGTCGGGCTCAAGGGCGAGAAGCTCGCCGAGCTGGGCACGATGGCGAACTCGCAGGCGCGGGTGAAGGTGTTCTCCGACGACGGCCTCTGCGTCGCCGACCCGCTGCTCATGCGCCGGGCGCTGGAGTACTCGACCGCGCTGGACGTCGTCATCGCGCAGCACGCCGAAGAGCCGCGGCTGACCGTCGGCGCCCAGGCGCACGAAGGCGAGCGTGCGGCCCGGCTCGGCTACACCGGCTGGCCCGCCGCGGCGGAAGAGTCCATCGTGGCCCGGGACTGCCTCCTGGCGCGGCACGCGAACGCGCGGCTGCACGTCTGCCACGTGTCCACTTCGGGCACCGCGGACGTGCTGCGCTGGGCGAAGGACCGCGGCACGAAGGTGTCCGCCGAGGTCACGCCGCACCACCTGCTGCTGACCGACGAGCGCCTGGCCACCTACGACCCGGTCAACAAGGTGAACCCGCCGCTGCGCACCCAATCAGACACCGCGCGGCTGCGGGCCGCGCTGGCCGACGGGACCATCGACTGCGTCGCCACCGACCACGCGCCGCACGCCGTGCAGGACAAGGACACCGAGTGGAGCGCGGCCCGGCCGGGCATGCTCGGGCTGCAGACCGCACTGTCCATCGTGGCCGAGACCATGGTCCGCACCGGCCTGCTCGACTGGCGCGGCGTCGCCCGCGTGATGAGCGAGCGGCCCGCCGAGATCGGGAACCTGGCCGGCCAGGGCCGCCCGATCGAGGTCGGCGAGCCGGCGAACCTGACGCTGGTCGACCCGGACGCGGAGTGGACGGTCCGGGGCGCGGAGCTGGCCAGCATCGCCGCCAACACCCCGTACGAGGGAATGCGGCTCCCCGGTGTGGTGACCGCGACGCTGCTGCGCGGGCGGCTGACGGCGCGGGACGGGAAGGTCTGCTGATGGAACGCCTTTGGCTGGTGCTGGCGATCGCCGCCTTCTTCCTGCTCTGCCTGTGGGGCATGTACGTGGGCTGGCGGCGCAAGGCGCGCGCGCAGAGCGTGCAGGTGCCGCCGTTCCCCGCCATTCCCGAGGAGCCGGGTGACGTCCTGCTGGAGTCCACCGGCGTCTACGTCGCCACGACGTTCGCGGGGGAGTGGCAGAACCGGGTCGTCACCCGCGGCGCGGGCCTGCGCACCGGCGCGGTCCTGCGGCTGCACGACGGCGGCGTCGCGGTCGAACGCGGCGGCGCGCCCGACTTCTGGATCCCGCGCGACGCGGTCACCGGGGTCCGGCGCGACGCGAAGATCGCCGGGAAGGTGATGGGCACGGACGCGCTGCTCGTCCTCACCTGGCGGGCCGGCGAAACCGAGGTCGACACCGGCTTCCGCGGCGACGACCTCGACGACTATCCACAGTGGATCGAACAGCTCAAGATCAAGGGAGGTGCCCAGTGAACGCGCGCGCTCAGGCCGCACTGGTGCTCGAAGACGGCCGGGTGTTCCGCGGCGCTGCCTACGGCGCGCGGGGGCGGACCCTCGGCGAGGCGGTGTTCTGCACCGGCATGACCGGCTACCAGGAGACGCTGACCGACCCGTCCTACCACGGGCAGATCGTGGTGCAGACCGCGCCGCAGATCGGCAACACCGGCTGGAACGACGAGGACGACGAGTCCTCGAAGATCTGGGTCAACGGCTACGTCGTGCGCGACCCGGCCCGCACGCCGTCCAACTGGCGCTCGAAGCGCACGCTGGACGAGGAACTGGTCCGTCAGGGCGTGGTCGGCATAGCCGAGGTGGACACGCGGTCGCTGACGCGCCACCTGCGCGAGGCCGGCGCGATGCGCGCCGGGGTCTTCTCCGGCGACGCGCTGGGCACGGTCGACGAGATGGTCGCTTCGGTGCTCGCCGGCCCGAAGATGGCGGGCGCCGACCTGGCCGGCCAGGTCACCACGCCGAAGCCGTACGTGGTCTCGCCGTCCGGAGATGTTCGCTTCCGCGTGGTCGCGCTGGACCTGGGCATCAAGTCCAACACCCCGCGGCAGATGGTCAAGCGCGGCATCGAGGTGCACGTGCTGCCTTCGACGTCGACTTTGGACGAGCTGCTGGCGATCGAGCCGGACGGCGTGTTCCTGTCCAACGGCCCGGGCGACCCGGCCACGACGACGCACGCCACCGAGCTGACCAAGCAGGTCCTGGGCCGCGAGATCCCGCTGTTCGGCATCTGCTTCGGCAACCAGGTCCTCGGCCGCGCCCTCGGCCTCGGGACGTACAAGATGCGCTACGGCCACCGCGGCATCAACATCCCGGTGATCGACGTCGCCACGAAGTCCGTGGCGATCACGGCGCAGAACCACGGCTTCGCCCTCGAAGGCGAGCCGGGGCAGCGCTTCGAGTCACCCTTCGGCGCGGCCCAGGTCAGCCACTACTGCGCGAACGACGGCGCGGTCGAGGGCCTGCGGGCGTTCGACGTCCCGGCGTTCTCGGTCCAGTACCACCCCGAAGCCGCGGCCGGCCCGCACGACGCGGCCCCCCTGTTCGACGATTTCGTTTCGCTCATGGAGAAGCGGTCGTGACCCTCACGACCGGCATCGAGCGGCTCCGGATCCGGAACTACCGGGTGCTCCGGGACGTCGAGCTGAACGGTCTGACGCCGGTGACGGCGCTGCTCGGGCCGAACGGGAGTGGCAAGTCCACCGTGTTCCACGCGCTGGACTTCCTCTCCGAGTCGTTCCGGATCGGGCTGCGTCCGGCGTGGAACGAGCGCGGAGGTGCCGCCGACATCGTCACCCACGGCGCGGCCGGGCCGGTCGAGATCGAGGTGACCTGCCGCATCGAAGGTGCGGTGGGTGCGTACCGGCTCGTCATCGAGCACGATGACGACCGGCCGGTGGTGGCCGAGGAGAACCTGACTTGGCAACCCGACGGTGCCGAGGCTCACTCCGATGTGTTGCACCTCCAGCGAGGCAAAGGGAAAGTCGCGCGTTCTGGTGGGTGGGAGAACTTCGAGCTGTCCAGCCCTGACGGTCTCGGAGTGAGTGTGATGAGCCAGCTGGTCTCCAACCCCGGAGTCGGCAAGTTCAACCGGTTCATCACCGAAATCCGCCTTTCGGACCTGAACCTTGACGCGATGCGCAAAGGTGCGAAGGGTGACAAAACGACTCGGCTCGAGCCGGATGGCCGGAACGTAGGAGCCGTTGTCCGGCGTATCCGTGAGGAGCTCCCGCGAGAATGGGAAGACATCCGCGCTTCGCTGCAGAAATACGTCCCGGGTTTCGATGACATCGAGCCCCTGCGGCAGGGCAACGGAGACTGGATCGTCCGCCTGCGCGAACAGGGCAAGGAAGACCTCGTCGCCCCGGAGAACATCTCCGACGGCACGCTGCTCCTGCTTGGCTACCTGGTGGCGTTGCGCACGGACACATCGGTTCTCCTGCTCGAAGAACCGGAGAACCAGGTCCACCCGCGGCTCCACTACCCGCTCGCCGAGGACGCCCGCGGCGCACGAGCCGACCAGGTGATCGTCGCGACCCACGCGCCCCGCTTCGTCGACGCTCTGCGACCGGACGAGGTCTGGACGTTCGCCCGGAGCCGCGACGGCTACGCCGAAACCAAGCGGGCTTCCGAGGAAGCGCCGGTCGTCCGCATGGTCGAATCCGGAGGGGCGCTCGGCGACCTGTGGACCGAGGGGTACTTCCGGTTCGGTGACCCGCTCGGGGAGCGCCCGTGACCGTGCTCGCTCCCTGCCGCCTCGATGTGCTCGTCGAGGAACCGTCCGCGGAAGAGGCGTTGAAGACGCTCCTCCCGAAGATCGTTCCCGGCGTGGGCTTCCGGATCGTTCCCTTCAACGGCAAGACCGATCTGCTGCGCAAGCTGCCCGTCCGGCTCCGGGACTACACGTACTACTGGGCCGAGACAGGCTTGCGGATCGTCGTTCTGCTCGACCGGGACGACGATGACTGCGCCGGACTCAAGAGTCGTCTGGTCGAGATCGCGCGCGAAGCCGGACTGCCCGCCGAAGCGACGTTGTTCCGCATCGTGATCGAAGAGCTTGAGGCTTGGTTCCTCGGCGACGTGCCCGCGCTGCACGCGGCCTACCCCAAGGTGCCTCCGAGCTTGGGGAGCCAGACCAAGTTCCGTGATCCGGAGAACGTTCCCGGCGGTACTTGGGAAGGACTGGAGCGCGTGCTGCAGAAGCACGGCTACCACCGGAAGGGCCTCCAGAAGGTCCGGGCGGCGAGCGAGATCGCGCCCCACATGGACATCGAGAACAACCGATCCAAAAGCTTCCAGGTCTTCCGCGACGGTCTGCGGCGCCTGGTGAAAGAAGGAAACTGATGCCGAAGAGGACGGACATCCAGCACGTGCTGGTGATCGGCTCCGGGCCGATCGTGATCGGGCAGGCCGCGGAGTTCGACTACTCCGGGACCCAGGCCTGCCGGGTGCTGCGCAGCGAAGGCTTGCGCGTTTCCCTGGTGAACTCGAACCCGGCCACCATCATGACCGACCCCGAGTTCGCCGACGCGACCTACATCGAGCCGGTGACGCCGGACTTCGTCGAGAAGGTCATCGCCGCCGAACGGCCCGACGCGATCCTCGCCACCCTCGGGGGGCAGACCGCGCTCAACTGCGCCGTCGCGCTGCACGAGCGCGGGGTGCTCGACAAGTACGGCGTCGAGCTGATCGGGGCCGACATCGACGCCATCCAGCGTGGTGAGGACCGGCAGAAGTTCAAGGACATCGTGCGCACCATCGGCGCCGAGGTCCCGCGCAGCCGGGTCTGCCACGACATGGCCGAGGTCCGGGACACCGTCAAGGAACTCGGCCTGCCGGTCGTCATCCGGCCGTCGTTCACCATGGGCGGGCTCGGGTCCGGCATGGCGCACACGCC
Source organism: Amycolatopsis sp. FBCC-B4732 (assembly GCF_023008405.1). NCBI lineage: Bacteria > Bacillati > Actinomycetota > Actinomycetes > Pseudonocardiales > Pseudonocardiaceae > Amycolatopsis > Amycolatopsis sp. FBCC-B4732. The sequence continues at coordinate 5,281,538 of NZ_CP095376.1, read as the reverse complement.
CGAAGACCTCGAGCGGCTCGCCTCCACCGGGCTCACCGAATCCCCGGTCACCGAGGTGCTCATCGAGGAGAGCGTGCTCGGCTGGAAGGAGTACGAGCTCGAGCTGATGCGCGACAAGCACGACAACGTCGTGGTCGTCTGCTCGATCGAAAACGTCGACGCGATGGGCGTGCACACCGGCGACTCGGTCACCGTGGCGCCGACCATGACGCTCACCGACCGCGAGTACCAGGTGATGCGCGACGTCGGCATCGCCGTGCTGCGCGAGGTCGGCGTCGACACCGGTGGCTGCAACATCCAGTTCGCGATCAACCCCGAAGACGGCCGGATGGTCGTCATCGAGATGAACCCGCGGGTGTCGCGAAGCAGCGCCCTCGCGAGTAAAGCCACCGGCTTCCCGATCGCCAAGATCGCCGCGAAGCTCGCCATCGGCTACACCCTCGACGAGATCCAGAACGACATCACCGGCGAGACGCCGGCGGCGTTCGAGCCCACTTTGGACTACGTCGTCGTGAAGATCCCGCGGTTCGCCTTCGAGAAGTTCCCGGGCGCGGACCCGACGCTGACCACGACGATGAAGAGCGTCGGCGAGGCGATGTCGTTCGGGCGCAGCTTCCCCGAGGCGCTCGGCAAGGCGATGCGGTCGATCGAGACCAAGGCGACCGGCTTCTGGACGCTGCCCGACCCCGAAGGTGCCACCGTGGAGTCCACTTTGGACTCTCTGCGCACGCCGCACGAAGGCCGGCTGTACGAAGTGGAACGCGCGCTGCGGCTGGGCGCCAGCGTCCAGCAGGTGCACGAAGCGAGCGGCATCGACCCGTGGTTCGTCGACCAGATCGCCCTCATCGGCGAGGTCGGCGCCGAGGTGCGCGACGCACCCGTCCTCGACGGCGACCTGCTGCGCCGCGCCAAGCGCACCGGGCTGTCGGACCGCCAGATCGCCGCGCTGCGGCCGGAACTGGCCGGCGAGGACGGTGTCCGCGCGCTGCGGCACCGCCTCGGCGTGCGGCCGGTCTTCAAGACCGTCGACACCTGCGCGGCCGAGTTCGCCGCCAAGACGCCGTACCACTACTCGGCCTACGAGTCCGACCCCGACGCACCGTCCGAAGTGGCCGTGCAGAGCGACAAGCCGAAGGTGCTCATCCTCGGCTCGGGCCCGAACCGGATCGGCCAGGGCATCGAGTTCGACTACTCCTGCGTGCACGCGGCGATCGCGTTGCGGGAAGCCGGGTTCGAGGCCGTCATGGTCAACTGCAACCCGGAAACCGTGTCCACCGACTACGACACCTCGGACCGGCTGTACTTCGAGCCGCTGTCCTTCGAGGACGTCCTCGAGGTCGTGCACGCCGAGCAGGCGTCCGGCACGGTCGCCGGCGTCATCGTCCAGCTCGGCGGGCAGACCCCGCTGGGGCTGGCCAAGAAGCTCGCCGACGCCGGTGTCCCGGTGGTCGGGACGCCGCCCGAGGCCATCCACCTGGCCGAGGACCGCGGCGCGTTCGGCGAGGTGCTCACCGACGCCGGCCTGCCCGCGCCGCGCTACGGCACGGCGACGTCCTTCGAGGGCGCCAAGCGGATCGCCGACGAGATCGGCTACCCGGTGCTCGTCCGGCCGTCGTACGTCCTCGGCGGGCGCGGCATGGAAATCGTCTACGACGAGGAGACCCTGGCCGGCTACATCGGCCGCGCCACGGAGATCACCCCGGAGCACCCGGTGCTCGTCGACCGCTTCCTCGACGACGCCATCGAAATCGACGTCGACGCGCTGTTCGACGGCGAGGAGCTCTACCTCGGCGGCGTCATGGAGCACATCGAGGAAGCCGGGATCCACTCCGGTGACTCTTCGTGCGCGCTGCCGCCGATCACGCTCGGGCACACCGACCTGCAGGCCGTCCGCCGCTCCACCGAGGCGATCGCGCGGGGCGTCGGCGTCCGCGGGCTCCTGAACGTCCAGTACGCGCTCAAGGACGACGTCCTGTACGTCCTGGAGGCCAACCCGCGCGCGTCGCGGACGGTGCCGTTCGTGTCCAAGGCGACGGCGGTGCCGCTGGCGAAGGCGGCCGCGCTCGTCATGACCGGCTCGACGATCAAGGACCTGCGCCGCAGCGGGGTCCTGCCGGCCGAGGGCGACGGCGGGCAGATGCCCGCCGACTCGCCGGTCGCGGTCAAGGAAGCGGTCCTGCCCTTCCACCGCTTCCGCACCCCCGAGGGCCACGGCGTGGATTCCTTGCTGGGCCCGGAGATGAAATCCACCGGCGAGGTGATGGGCGTCGACGTCTCCTTCGGCAAGGCGTTCGCCAAGTCGCAGAGCGGCGCGTACGGCTCGCTGCCGACGTCCGGGCGCGTGTTCGTCTCGGTCGCCAACCGCGACAAGCGCTCGCTGGTGTTCCCGGTGAAGCGGCTGGCGGACCTCGGTTTCGAGATCCTCGCCACGTCCGGCACCGCGGAAGTGCTGCGGCGCAACGGGGTCGCGTGCACCGTAGTGCGCAAGCACTACGAGGGCTCGACCGAAGCCGAGCCGAACATCGTGGACGTCATCCTCGCGGGCGAAGTCGACATGGTGATCAACACCCCGTACGGCAACAGCGGTCCGCGCGTCGACGGCTACGAAATCCGCACCGCCGCGGTGTCGCGCGACATCCCGTGCGTGACGACCGTGCAGGGCGCCGCGGCGGCCGTGCACGGCATCGAGGCGCTGATCCGGGGCGACATCGGGGTCAAGTCGCTGCAGGAGCTGCAGGCGGCGCTGAAGGCGAAGTCGTGACGGCGGGGGAGCGGTTCGGGGCGCGGCTGGCCAAGGCCGTCGCGGCCCGCGGCCCGCTGTGCGCCGGCATCGACCCCCACCCGGGCCTCCTCGAGGCCTGGGGGCTCCCGGTGGACGCTTCGGGCCTGGAACGGTTCGCGCTGTCCGCCACGGAGGTCCTGGCGGCCCGCACGGCGATCGTGAAGCCGCAGTCGGCGTTCTTCGAAAGTTTCGGGGCCGCGGGTGTCAGCGTACTGGAACGGGTGGTGGAAACCGCCCGGGACGCGGGCGCGCTGGTGCTCTTGGACGTCAAGCGCGGCGACATCGGCTCCACGATGGCGGCGTACACCGCGGCATACGTCGCCGACGGCGCCGCGATCGCGGCCGACGCCATCACCGTTTCGCCGTACCTCGGGTTCGGCTCGCTGGAGCAGTGCGCCGCCACGGCGGTCTCGGCGGGGCGCGGCATCTTCGTGCTTGCGCGAACTTCGAACCCCGAAGCGGCTTCGGTGCAGAACGCGAAGCTGCCGGACGGGCGCACGGTGGCGCAGGCGATCGTCGACTCCGCGGCGGCGCTCAACGACGGAGCGGAACCGCTCGGCGATGTCGGCGTGGTCGTCGGAGCCACCGTTTCGCCGGGGGAACTCGATCTCTCGCGGCTGAACGGTCCGGTGCTGGCACCCGGTTTCGGGGCCCAGGGAGCCACTGCGGCCGATTTGAAGGCCCTTTTCGGCCCGTCGCTGCCGGGTGTGCTGCCCGCGTCGTCCCGCGACATCCTGAAGCACGGTCCGGAGCAACAGGCTTTGCGCCAAGCGGTCGAACGGGTCGCCGAAGTGCTGGCCGACCCGCAGGAAAACGGCCAATAGCAGGGCCAGGAACCGGGTCCCACCAGGCACCCCCGCATTGTGGCCGGTGCTCACGGGTGGGTACCGTCGCGTCACCCACCCAGATTTGAGAACTACCGGAGGAAAACGTGGCACTTCCCCAGCTGACAGAGGAACAGCGCGCTGCGGCGCTGGAGAAGGCCGCCGCCGCTCGCAAGATCCGTGCTGAGCTGAAGGAGCGGCTGAAGCGGGGCGGTACCACTCTGGTCGACGTGCTGAAGCAGGCCGAGGAGAACGAAGTCCTCGGCAAGATGAAGGTTTCGGCTCTGCTCGAGGCCCTCCCGGGCGTCGGCAAGGTCCGCGCACAGCAGACCATGGAACGACTGGAGATCGCCCCCAGCCGTCGTCTCCGCGGCCTCGGCGACCGGCAGCGCAAGGCGCTGCTGGCCGAGTTCAGCGGCGAGTGAACGGCGCCGGTCGTGACTACCCGGTGAACCGGGGCGCCGACCGCGGCAGTGAGCCGGTGACGGGGGACCTCCCCCGGCACCGGCTCACCGTCGTATCGGGGCCTTCGGGGGTCGGGAAGTCGAGCGTGGTGGGCGAGCTGCGGAAGCTGGAGCCCGATCTCTACTTCAGCGTCTCGGTGACCACGCGCAAGCCCCGCCCCGGCGAAGTCGAGGGCGCGCACTACCACTTCGTCGACCGCGCCGAGTTCGACGCGATGGTCGCCGAAGGCAGGCTCCTGGAGTGGGCCGAGTTCACCGGCAACTGCTACGGCACCCCCCGCGAACCGGTCGAGAAGGCCCTCGCCGAGGGCCGCCCGGCGATCCTGGAGATCGAGCTTCAGGGCGCCCGGCAGGTCCGCGCGGCGATGCCGGAGGCCCGGCTGGTGATGCTGATGCCGCCGTCCTGGGAAGAACTGGTCGGCAGGCTCACCGGGCGCGGCACCGAAAACGAGGCCGCCGTGCAGGCCCGGCTGGCCGAAGCGGAGCGCGAACTGGCGGCCGCGGGGGAGTTCGACCACCGCGTTGTCAACGCCGACGTGCGGGAGGCCGCGGAGCACTTGCTAAACTTGATAACCGATCAGTCTTCCGAAGATGCGGAGCACCACGCGTGACCAGCCAGGTAGCCTTGACCGAAGAGCTCGAGGGCATCACCAACCCCCCGATCGACGACCTGCTCGAAAAGGTCAGCTCGAAGTACGCGCTGGTGATCTACTCGGCCAAGCGCGCCCGCCAGATCAACGACTACTACGCCCAGCTGGGCGAGGGTCTCCTCGAGTACGTCGGCCCGCTCGTCGAGCCGGGCCCGCGCGAGAAGCCGCTCTCGATCGCGCTGCGCGAGATCCACGGCGGCCTGCTCGAGCACACCGAGGGTGAGTAAACCCCGCGTCGTCCTGGGCGTGGGCGGCGGCATCGCCGCCTACAAGGCCTGTGAGGTGCTGCGCGGGCTGACCGAATCCGGTCACGACGTCCGCGTGGTCCCCACCGAAGCCGCGCTGAACTTCGTCGGCGCGGCGACCTTCGAGGCCCTCTCGGGGCACCCGGTGCACACCGGCGTGTTCACCGAGGTCCCCGAGGTGCAGCACGTCCGCGTCGGCAAGGAAGCCGACCTCGTCCTGGTCGTCCCGGCCACGGCGAACCTGCTCGCCAAGGCCGCGCACGGCCTCGCGGACGACCTGCTGACGAACACCCTGCTCACCGCCCGGTGCCCGGTCGCCTTCTTCCCGGCGATGCACACGGAGATGTGGGAGCACCCCGCGACCCGCGCCAACGTCGCCCTGCTGCGCTCGCGCGGCACGATCGTCACCGAGCCCGACGCGGGCCGGCTGACCGGCGTCGACACCGGCAAGGGCCGGCTGGCGAACCCGGCCGAGATCGTCGACCTCGCCAAGCTGCTGCTGGCCCGCCCCGACGCCCTCCCGCGCGACCTCGAAGGGGTCCGCGTCGTGGTGTCCGCGGGCGGCACGCGCGAGCCGCTCGACCCGGTCCGCTACCTGGGCAACCGCTCGTCGGGCAAGCAGGGCTACGCGCTGGCCCGCGTCGCCGCCCAGCGCGGCGCCGACGTCACCCTGGTCACCGCGCACACCGTCGCGCTGCCGGACCCGGCGGGCGCGACCGTGCAGCACGTGTCGACCGCCGAGGAGCTGCGGCAGGCGGTGCACGCCGCGTCCCACTCCGCGGACGTCGTCGTGATGGCCGCCGCGGTCGCCGACTTCCGGCCGGCGAACCGGGCCGACGTCAAGATCAAGAAGTCCGACGACCAGCCGGACCCGGTCATCACCCTGGACCGCAACGCGGACATCCTGGCCGAACTGGTGCAGAACCGGCGTCCCGGCCAGGTCGTCGTCGGGTTCGCCGCGGAAACCGGCGACGAGCACGGCAGCGTCCTCGACCACGCCCGTGCGAAGCTCAAGCGCAAGGGCGCCGACCTGCTGGTCGTCAACGCGGTCGGCGACGGCAAGGCGTTCGGCACCGAGGACAACTCGGGCTGGCTCCTAGGGGCAGATTCCACTGAAAAACCCCTACCTCTCGTGCAGAAAGCGGAACTGGCGTCCATGGTGTGGGACGCTGTTGTGAGCTTCATGAAGCGTTGACCGTCCCTAGAGCGATAGTCAGTACGCTTGCACTGGTAAGGGGTGCCTAACTTTCCGGGCATCCGACGTCTAGGTGAGGAAGTGACGGCCACCGTGACCGCGTCTAGCAGCAGATTGTTCACCTCGGAGTCGGTGACCGAAGGGCACCCCGACAAGATTTGCGACGCCATCAGCGACTCGATCCTCGACGGTCTCCTGTCGAAGGACCCGCGCAGCCGCGTCGCGGTCGAGACCCTGATCACCACCGGCCAGGTGCACGTGGCCGGCGAGGTGACGACCGAGGCCTACGCCGACATCCCCACGATCGTCCGCGACGTCATCCTGAAGATCGGCTACGACTCCTCCGCCAAGGGGTTCGACGGCAACTCCTGCGGCGTCAACGTCGCGATCGGCTCGCAGTCGCCCGACATCGCCCAGGGCGTCGACACCGCGTACGAGTCGCGGGTCGAGTCCGACGAGGACGAGATCAACCGCCAGGGCGCCGGCGACCAGGGCCTGATGTTCGGCTACGCCTGCTCGGACACCCCCGAGCTGATGCCGCTGCCGATCGCGCTGGCCCACCGCCTCTCCAAGCGCCTGACCGCGGTCCGCAAGGACGGCGTGCTGCCGTACCTGCGCCCGGACGGCAAGACCCAGGTGACCATCGAGTACGCCGGTGACCAGCCGGTCCGCCTCGACACGGTCGTCGTGTCCTCGCAGCACGCCGACGGCATCGACCTCGAGCGGATGCTCAGCGTCGACGTCAAGGAGCACGTGGTCGGCCCCGAGCTCGAAGGCCTGGGCATCGACACGGCGAGCGCGCGCCTGCTGGTCAACCCGACCGGCCGGTTCGTCATCGGCGGCCCGATGGGCGACGCCGGCCTGACCGGCCGCAAGATCATCGTCGACACCTACGGCGGCATGGCCCGCCACGGTGGTGGCGCGTTCTCCGGCAAGGACCCGTCCAAGGTCGACCGCTCCGCCGCGTACGCGATGCGCTGGGTGGCCAAGAACGTCGTCGCCGCCGGGCTGGCGTCGCGCACCGAGGTCCAGGTCGCGTACGCGATCGGCAAGGCGGCCCCGGTCGGCCTGTTCGTCGAGACGTTCGGGACCGAGACGGTCGACCCGTCGAAGATCCAGCAGGCCATCACCGAGGTCTTCGACCTCCGGCCGGCGGCGATCATCCGCGACCTCGACCTGCTGCGCCCGATCTACGCCCCGACCGCGGCGTACGGCCACTTCGGCCGTCCCGAGCTGGGCCTCCCCTGGGAGAGCACGGCCCGCGCCGAGGCGCTGAAGGCCGCCGCGGGCGCCTGATCCGGTTGCCGTGAAGGGCACCCTCGAGGTCTTGACGGCCACGAGGGTGCCCTTCGCGGCGTTCGGGGTCGGGCCTGTCGGAGGGGTCTGGTAGAGATCTCGGGGTGAGTAGTTCCGAGCCCGCCGCTCTCTGGGAGCTCCCGGAGAAGCCGTCTTCGCCGAAGGCGGCGCCCTCGCGCGCCCGGAAACCGCCGAAGCCGGGCGCGAAGGCCAAAGGCGCGCAGCAGCCCGCACCGGAGAAGCCGGTCGCGCGGATCGTCGTCGACATCCCGCTGGCGCACCTGGACCGCACCTTCGACTACCTCGTGCCGGAGAAGCTGCACGAGACGGCCGTGCCGGGCTGCCGGGTGCGCGTCCGGTTCGCCGGCCAGCTGGTCGACGGCTACCTGATCGAACGCGGCGAGTCCAGCGAGTACGAACGGAAGCTGGCCTTCCTCGACCGCGTCACCTCGCCCGAGCCGGTGCTGCCGCCGTCGTTGCACGCGCTGTGCCGGGCGGTGGCCGACCGCTACGGCGGCACGCTGTCGGACGTCCTGCGGCTCGCGATCCCGCCCCGCCACGCGAAGGCCGAGGGCGAGCCGCCGCTCGCGCCCGCGGCGCCGCCGGAAGCGCCGGACACCGAAGCCTGGGCGCGCTACCAGCGCGGCCCGGCGTTCCTGGAGGCCCTCGCCGAGGGCAAGCCCGCGAACGCCGTCTGGCAGGCCCTGCCGGGCGAGGACTGGCCGCGGCGGCTGGCCGAAGCCGCCGGTTCCGTGGCCGCGCGGGGCCGCGGCGCGGTGCTGGTGGTGCCGGACCACCGCGACCTGACCCGCGTGCACGACGCGTGCGCCGCACTGCTGGGCGAAGCCGCCGTCGTGGCGCTGATCGCCGGGCTCGGGCCCGCCGAGCGCTACCGGCGCTGGCTGGCGGTGCTGCGCGGCTCGGTGCGGGTGGTGGTCGGCACGCGCGCGGCGATGTTCGCGCCGGTCCACGACCCCGGCCTGTTCGTCGTCTGGGACGACGGCGACGACCTGCACCTCGACCAGCACGCGCCGTACCCGCACGTGCGAGACGTGCTGATGGACCGCGCGCACACGACGAAGTCGTCCCTGCTGGTCGGCGGCTTCGCCCGCACGGCCGAGGCCCAGCTCCTGGTCGAGTCCGGCTGGGCGCAGCCGGTCCTGGCCGACCGCGCGACGCTGCGGTCGGCCGCCCCGCGCGTCACGCCGGTCGGCGAGGACTTCGACGTCGCCCGCGACGAGGCCGCCCGGGTCGCGCGCCTGCCGGCGGTGGCGTTCGAGGCCGCGCGCCAGGCGTTCGCGGCGGGCCACCCGACGCTGGTCCAGGTACCGCGCCGCGGATACGTCCCCGGCCTGGCCTGCGGGAACTGCCGCACGCCCGCGCACTGCCGCCGCTGCGCGGGCCCCCTGTCGCTGCCGGGTGGCTCGATCGACGGGCAGCCGAAGCCGCCGGCGTGCCGCTGGTGCGGCGTCCCGGAAACGGCGTTCCGCTGCCCGGCGTGCGGTTCGGTCCGGCTGCGGGCGGTGATCGTCGGCGCCAAGCGGACGGCGGAGGAACTCGGCCGCGCGTTCCCGGGCATCCCGGTCCGCACCTCGGGCGCGGCGGAGGTGCTGGCCTCGGTCCCGGGCAAGCCGGCCTTGGTGGTCTGCACGCCGGGAGCGGAACCGGTGGCCGAAGGCGGCTACGGCGCGGCGCTGCTGCTCGACGGCTGGGCCCTCCTCGGCCGCCAGGACCTGCGTGCGGGGGAGGAAACCCTGCGCCGCTGGATGGCCGCGGCCGCACTGGTCCGCCCGTCGGCCGAGGGCGGCCGCGTGGTCGTGGGCGCCGAGGCGGGCTTACCGGTGGTCCAGGCGCTGGTCCGCTGGGACCCGGCCTGGCACGCGGGCCAGGAGCTGGCCGAACGCCGCGAGCTGGGCTTCCCGCCGTCGATGCGGATGGCGAGCGTGGAGGGGACCCCGGACGCGGTGGCCGGTCTGCTGGCCGACCTCCCGCTGCCGGAGTCGGGCGAAGTGCTGGGCCCGGTCCCGCTGGGCGAGGTGGACGAAGAAGGCAACGTGGAGCGGGAACGGGCGCTGGTCCGGGTGTCCCGCAGCGAGGGAAAGGCGCTCGCGGCCTCGATCCACGCCGCGGCGGCCCGGCGCGACGCCCGGAAGGCGACGGAACCGATCCGCATCCAGCTGGACCCCCTCGATCTCATCTGACGGACACGACCGCGGCGGATCCCGCGCGGGCCACGAATGTGCGCCGGCGCGGGCCGGCCCGCGGCTGCCGCGCGGAATCGGTGCCGCGCGGCCGAGGCCGCGCGTGGATGGCGACGATCGCGGCTGGGCCGCATCGCGGTGGCGACAACCGCGGCTGGGCCGCGCAGGCTGGGAATCGGCGCCGTACCGCGGGGACCTCTGCGTCCATTGTGGACAATTGACTCCACTGTCCTCAGTGGAATGTGATGGTGCCGACGTCACCTGATCGGCGGTTTGACGCGTCGAAGGTCTCGGTAGGGTCGGGATCGTCGGCGATCTTGGGGTGGCAGTGCTGGAAAACGATTGCTTCGACCGGCCGGGCCGGGTCACGCGGGGTCGGGTGATCGAAATTCGGATCGCGCATGATTTGCGCGCCGGGCTGACGAAATCCTTGGCGCGCAACGGATTTCACTGTCGGTTCGATGGGATTTCCTTCGACTTGACAGCAGATGTCCGCCTGTTAGGCTGAGTAGGTACAACGAGCGTTGCGCGTGCGGTGCGTGCACGTTCGGGCGCCGGGTGTGCACATCGGGGTGCCACGACCGGCGGACTGGGGACGGCGGATGCCGGCCGGGTCGAGTGGTTCCACGGCCTTTCTGCGGGGGGTTGGTCATGCACGTGCTGGTGGTGGAAGACGACGAAAAAGGTGCGGCCGTCCTGGTCGACGGACTGCGCCGCTCCGGGCACGAGGCCACCGGGGTCTCGAGCGGGGCCGAAGCGCTCGAAAAACATTGGGATGCCGATCTGATCCTGCTCGATCTGGGCATTGCGGACATCGACGGATTCGAGGTGTGCCGCCGGATCAGAAATGCCAGGGACGCGCCGATCATCGCGTTCACCGAACGCGGGACCGAAGCCGACCGGGTGCTCGGGCTCCGGGCCGGAGCCGACGATTGCCTGGACAAACCGTGCGGTTTCTGGGAACTGATGGCGCGCATCGAAGCGGTCACCAGAAGAGTGCGCGGCCGGGCCGGTTCGGACGGGTCGCTGGTCGTGCGCGGCCCGCTGCGGATCGACGCGACCACGCGGCGGGTGCGCCTCGGCGGCGCGTCCATCGAAATGACGCGCAAGGAGTTCGACCTGCTGTACCGCCTGGCCAGCGAGCCGGGCGTGGTGTTCTCCCGGCGGCGGCTGATGGCCGAGATCTGGGGTGACCCGATGACGCACACGGCCGACACGAAGGTCAGCCGCACGATCGACACGCACGTCAGCGTGCTGCGCCGGAAGCTGGGCTCGAACCAGTGGATCCGCACCGTTCACGGTGTGGGGTTCTGCTTCACCGGAAACTGAAAGCGCATTCCCGCCCGAAGGCCGTCGCGGCTCGTCCGCGATGGCCTTTTCCTGCGTTACGCACCGATTTCTCCCGTGTTGCCGGTGAATTGCCGTTCCGCTGTCCGAGTTGACTTTTTCTTGTAGTTCTCCTGTCAGTCGCGTTCTTGACTGTCCGGGTCGTGCGCGCCGATACTTCGAATGCAGCCGCCAATGGCCGGATCCGCGAAATGGAAATCTTTCCGGTGTCCTTTTCGCACATTCGATTTTCCCGCGCTCGACCCGAGGAGGAGACATGGACGTGCCTGTCGTCATCGCCGGGGCCGGCCCCGCCGGTCTCATGCTGGCCGGCGAGCTGCGCCTGGCCGGGATCGGCGTGGTCGTGCTCGAACGGCTGCCCGCGCGCACCGGGGAATCACGCGGGCTCGGCTTCACCGCGCGGACCATGGAGGTCTTCGACCAGCGCGGCCTGCTCCGCCGCTTCGGTGAGGTCCAGACCAGCGACCAGGGGCACTTCGGTGGCATCCCGGTCGACTTCGGGCTGCTGGACGGCGCGCACCAGGCGGCGAAGACCATCCCGCAGTCGGCGACCGAAGCGGTGCTGGAGGCGTGGGCCGGCGAGCTCGGCGCCGACATCCGGCGCGGGCACGAGCTGACCGGCGTCCGCGACGACGGCGACGGCGTGGCGGTCACCGTGCGCGGCCCGGCCGGCGAGCACGTCCTGCGGGCCGGCTGGCTCGTGGGCTGCGACGGCGGCCGCAGCGCCGTGCGGAAGGCCGTCGGCTTCGACTTCCCCGGCACCGCCGCGACGCGCGAGATGTTCCTCGCCGACCTGCGCGGCGTCGAGCTGGAACCCCGCATGATCGGGGAAAGCCTGCCGGGCGGGATGGTGATGGTCGGGCCGCTGCCCGGCGGCGTCACCCGGATCATCGTCTGCGAACGGGACGCGCCACCGCGGCGGCGCACCGGGCCGCCGCCGTTCCACGAGGTCGCCGACGCGTGGAAGCGCATCACCGGCATCGACATCTCGGCCGCCGAACCGGTCTGGCTCAGCGCCTTCGGCGACGCGACCCGGCAGGTCACCGAATACCGGCGCGGCCGCGTCCTGCTCGCCGGCGACGCCGCGCACGTCCACCTCCCCGCGGGCGGGCAGGGCATGAACGCCGGCATCCAGGACGCGGTGAACCTCGGCTGGAAACTGGCCGCGGTCGTGCGCGGCACCGCGCGAGCGGACCTGCTGGACACCTACCACGGCGAACGGCACCCGGTCGGCGTCCGGCTGCTGATGAACACCCGGGCCCAGGGCCTGCTGTTCCTCAACGGCGCGGAAATGCAGCCGCTGCGCGACGTCCTCGCCGAGCTGACCGGCTACCCCGACGTCGCCAGGCACCTCGCCGCGATGGTCAGCGGCCTGGAGATCGCCTACGACGTCGGCGGGGGGAGCCACCCGTGGCTCGGGCGCCGGCTGCCGCGGCTGGAGCTCGACCGCGGCGGCCGCCCCTCGTCCACGGCGGAGCTGCTGCGCCCCGCGCGCGGCCTGCTGCTCGACTTCGCCGGCAGCGCGGCGTTGCGCGACCGCGCGGCGCCTTGGGCCGGCCGGATCGACGTCGTCACCGCCCGCCCGGCCGCCGGGCGGGTCCCCGGCGCCACCACCGCGGTCCTGGTCCGCCCGGACGGCCACGTGGCCTGGGCGGCCCCGGGCACGCACGCCGACCTGCCGATGGCGCTCGAGCGCTGGTTCGGGCCGGCGCCCCGCTAGAGAACCGGAGAAGGGAGACGCACGATGCACAGCACCCTGATCGTGGCCCGCATGCGCCCGGACGCGGACCAGGCGGTCGCCGAGCTGTTCGGCGAGTTCGACGCCGGCGAGATGCCCCACCGGATGGGGACCCGGCGGCGCCAGCTGTTCAGCTACCGGGGGCTCTACTTCCACCTGCAGGACTTCGACGCCGAGGACGGCGGCGAACGGATCGAGACGGCGAAGGGCGATCCCCGGTTCGTCCGGATCAGCGAGGACCTCAAGCCGCACATCGCCGCCTACGACCCGGACACCTGGCGCTCGCCCAAGGACGCCATGGCGGAGTGCTTCTACCGCTGGAGCGCCGAGTGACGGCCCGGCGGGTGGTCGTCACCGGCGTCGGGGTCACCGCACCCGGCGGCGTCGGCGCCAAGGACTTCTGGAGCCTGCTCTCCGAAGGGCGGACCGCGACGCGGCGGATCAGCTTCTTCGACCCGTCGCCGTTCCGGTCCCAGGTGGCCGCGGAGATCGACTTCGACGCGGAGCTGCTCGGGCTGGGCCCGCAGGAGATCCGGCGGATGGACCGCGCGGCGCAGCTCGCGGTGGTCACCGCGCGGGAAGCGGCGGCCGACAGCGGGCTGGAGTTCGCCGGCCTGCCCCCGCACCGGGTCGGCGTGACGGTCGGCAGCGCGGTCGGCGCGACCACCGGGCTGGACCAGGAGTACCGGACCGTGTCCGACGGCGGCCGGCTGGAGCTCGTCGACCACGAGTACGCCGTACCGCACCTGTACAACTACTTCGTCCCCAGCTCCTTCGCCGCGGAAGTGGCCTGGACGGTCGGGGCGGGCGGCCCGGTCTCGGTGGTGTCCACCGGCTGCACGTCCGGGCTCGACGCCGTCGGCCACGCGACCGAGCTGATCCGCGAAGGCAGCGCCGACGTCGTGCTGGCCGGCGCCACCGACGCGCCGATCAGCCCGATCACGGTCGCCTGCTTCGACGCGATCAAGGCGACCACCCCGCGCAACGACGACCCGGAGCACGCCTCACGGCCGTTCGACGGCACCCGCAACGGGTTCGTGCTCGGTGAGGGCTCCGCGATGTTCGTGCTGGAGGAGCTGGAAAGCGCTCGCCGCCGCGGCGCCCAGGTGTACGCCGAGGTGGCCGGGTTCGCTTCGCGGTGCAACGCCTACCACATGACCGGCCTGCGCCCGGACGGCCGCGAAATGGCCGAAGCGATCCGGGTGGCGCTCGGCGAAGCCCGGCTGGCCCCCGACGCCGTCGACTACGTCAACGCGCACGGCTCGGGCACCCGCCAGAACGACCGGCACGAAACGGCCGCGTTCAAGCTGAGCCTGGGGGAGCACGCGCACCGGGTCCCGATCAGCTCCGTGAAGTCGATGGTCGGCCACTCGCTCGGCGCGATCGGCTCGATCGAGGTCGCCGCCTCGGTGCTGGCGATGCGCGAGAACGTCGTGCCGCCGACGGCGAACCTGCACATCGCCGACCCCGAGTGCGACCTCGACTACGTCCCGGTGACCGCGCGCGAGCACCGGACCGACACCGTGCTCTCCGTCGGCAGCGGCTTCGGCGGCTTCCAGAGCGCGATCGTGCTGACCCGGCCCGGGGCGGCGGCGTGACCGCGGTCGAGGCGCGGCCGGCGCCGGGCGCGGCGGAGCACGCGGGCACCGGGCCGGTCGTGGTGACCGGGATCGGCGTCACGGCCCCGACCGGGCTGGGCGCGGGACGGCACTGGAGCGCCACCCGCGCCGGCGAGTCCGCGATCCGCCGGATCACCCGCTTCGACCCCGCCCGCTACCCGGCGCGGCTGGCCGGGCAGGTCACCGGGTTCGACCCGGCCGCGCACCTGCCGGGCCGGCTGCTGCCGCAGACCGACCTGATGACCCAGCTCGCGCTGGTGGCCGCCGACGAGGCGCTGGCCGACGCCGGCGTGAACCCGGACGAGCTGCCGTCGTTCAGCATGGGCGTGGTCACCGCGAGCTCGTCCGGCGGCTTCGAGTTCGGGCAGAACGAACTGCGCAACCTGTGGTCCCGCGGTGGCAAGTACGTCAGCGCCTACCAGTCGTTCGCGTGGTTCTACGCCGTCAACAGCGGGCAGATCTCCATCCGGCACGGGATGCGCGGGCCCAGCGGCGTGGTGGTGAGCGACCAGGCGGGCGGCCTCGACGCCGTCGCGCAGGCCCGCCGCCAGATCCGCAAGGGCACCGGCCTGGTGGTCTCCGGCGGGATGGACGCGTCGATCTGCCCGTGGGGCTGGGCGGCGCAGCTGGCCGCGGGGACGCTGAGCACGAGCGACGACCCGCGGCGGGCCTACCTGCCCTTCGACACCGCGGCGGCCGGGCACGTACCCGGCGAGGGCGGGGCGCTGCTGATCCTGGAGCCGCTCGCGGCCGCCGAGGCCCGCGGAGCCGAGGTCTACGGCGAGATCGCCGGGCACGCGGCGACCTTCGACCCGCCGCCCGGCAGCGGCGGGGAACCCGGGCTGCGGCGGGCGATCGAGCTCGCGCTGGCCGACGCCGGCACCACCGCGGCCGAGGTCGACGTCGTGTTCGCCGACGCGGCCGCCGTTCCCGCGCTCGACCGCGCCGAGGCGGCGGCGATCCGCGCGGTGTTCGGCCCGCACGGCGTCCCGGTGACCGCGCCGAAGACGCTGACCGGGCGGCTCTGCTCCGGGGCGGCCGCGCTCGACCTCGCCACGGCGCTGCTTTCCCTGCGCCACGGCGTCCTCCCGCCGGCCACCGGGGTCCGCCCGGCCGCCGGGCTCGAACTCGATCTGGTCACCGAGGCCCGCCCGCGCCCGCTGCGGTCGGCGCTGGTCCTCGCCCGGGGCAACGGGTTCAACTCGGCGATGCTCGTCCGCACCGTCCACAGTGGAAAGAAAGGCTAGGCATGTCCGACACGGGATTCACCCTCGACGACCTGATGCGGATCCTGCGCGAGGGCTCGGGGGAGACCGAAGAACCGGCCGGCGATCCCGCCGGCGTCGAGTTCGCCGAACTGGGCTACGACTCGCTGGCGCTGCTGGAAACCGCCGGCCGGATCGAGCGCGAGTACGGCCTGACCCTCGACGAATCCGCACTGGCGGAGGCCACGACGCCGCGGGCGCTGGTCGAGCTGGTGAACGAGCACCTGGCCCGGGTCCGCGCCTGACCCGGCCACCCCCACGACGACGGGAGCAGGAATGACCGACCAGGAAGGCCGCACCGCGGTCGTCACCGGCGCCACGAGCGGGATCGGGCTCGCCGTGAGCAAGCTGCTGGCCCGCCGGGGCCTGCGCGTTTTCCTCGGCGCACGCACCGCCGAGAACGTCGCCACCACCGTGAAGGAGCTGCGCGACGCCGGCTTCGAAGCCGACGGGGCCGCGTGCGACGTGCGGTCCGGCGAGGACGTGACCGCGTTCGTGCGCGCCGCCGTCGACCGGTACGGCCCGGTCGGCGTGCTCGTCAACAACGCCGGCCGCCCGGGCGGCGGTGTCACCGCGGAGATCGCCGACGAGCTGTGGCTCGACGTCATCGAAACCAACCTCACCAGCGTGTTCCGGGTGACCCGCGAGGTCCTCACCACCGGCGGCATGGTGGCGGCCGGCCACGGCCGGATCGTCAACATCGCTTCCACCGCGGGAAAACAAGGGGTCGTGCTGGGCGCGCCGTACTCGGCGTCCAAGCACGGGGTCGTCGGGTTCACCAAGGCGCTCGGCAACGAGCTGGCCCCGGCCGGCATCACCGTCAACGCGGTCTGCCCCGGCTACGTCGAAACCCCGATGGCCGAACGGGTCCGGCAGGGTTACGCGGCCGCGTACGGGACGTCCGAGGACGAGGTGCTGAAGAAGTTCCAGGCCAAGATCCCGCTCGGCCGCTACTCGACGCCGGACGAGGTCGCGGGCCTCGTCGGCTACCTGGTGACCGACACCGCGGGCTCGATCACCGCGCAGGCGCTCAACGTCTGCGGCGGGCTCGGCAACTTCTGATCCGGCGAGCAGGACTGGAGGACGACCATGCGCGAAGCGGAACACGACATCCTCGTCGACGCGCCGGCGGACGAGGTCTACCGGCTCGTCGCGGAAGTGGCGAACTGGCCGCGGATCTTCCCGCCGACGGTCTTCGTCGACCACGTCGAGCGGGGCGAAGGCACCGAGCGGATCCGGATCTGGGCGACCGCCAACGGCGAGCCCAAGAACTGGACCTCGCGCCGCGAACTCGACCCGGCGGCCCGGCGGATTTCCTTCCACCAGGAGGTTTCCACGCCGCCCGTCGCCGAGATGAGCGGCACGTGGATCGTCGAACCGGTGTCGGCGGCCACGGCGAAGGTGCGGCTCCTGCACGCCTACCGCGCGGTCGGCGACGACCCGGGCGGCCTGGCGTGGATCGACCGGGCGGTCGACACGAACAGCCGGTCGGAACTGGCCGCGCTCAAGCACAACGTCGAACTGGTGACCAACCCCGAGCTGACGTTCTCGTTCACCGACACCGTCCGGATCGACGCCCCGGCCAAGGACGTGTACGACTTCGTCGACCAGGCCGCGCTGTGGGCCGAGCGGCTGCCGCACGTCTCTTCGGTCGACCTGCGCGAGCCGAGCCCCGGCCTGCAGGTGCTGCGGATGGACACCCGCGCGAAGGACGGTTCGGTGCACACCACCGAGTCGGTCCGGGTGTGCTTCCCGCACCACCGGATCGTCTACAAGCAGACCACGCTGCCCGCGCTGATGACGCTGCACACCGGCCGCTGGGACTTCGCCGAGGAGCCCGGCGGCGGCACGACGGCGTCGTCGGAGCACACCGTCGTGCTCAACACCGCGAACATCGCGAAGGTGCTCGGGGCCGGCGCCGGGGTCGCCGAGGCCCGCGAGTTCGTCCGGACCGCGCTGAGCACCAACAGCCGGGCGACGCTCGGCTTCGCGAAGGACCACGCGGAAGCGCGGCCGTGACCCGCCTCGAGGCCGCCGACGTGCTCGTCGTCGGCGCCGGCCCGGCCGGTTTGCTGCTGGCGCACGACCTCAGCGCCGCCGGCGTCGCCGTGACCGTGCTGGAGCAGCGGACCGCGCCGCACACCGAGTCCCGCGCGTCGACGCTGCACGCCCGCACGATGGAGCTGTTCGCCGAACGCGGGCTGCTCGACGAGCTCGGCCCGCCGCCGCGCGGCGGGGCCGGTCACTTCGGCGGGCTCGGGCTCGACCTGACCGAGGCCGATCCGGCACACCCCTACGCGGGGCAGTGGAAAGCGCCGCAGACCGAGGTCGAAGCCGTGCTCGCCCGGCGGGCAGTGGCGCGCGGCGCGGACCTGCGCCGCGGGCACCGGGTCACCGCGCTGACCGAGCACGGGACCCACGTCGAGGTGACCGCGACCGGACCGGCCGGCCCGGCCCGGTGGCGGGCCGCCTTCGTCGCCGGCTGCGACGGCGAGGACAGCACCGTGCGCCGGCTGGCCGGCATCGGCTTCCCGGGCCACGACGCGAATCGGGAGCTGCTGCGGGCCGACGTCCGCGGGATCGACGTACCGGACCGGCGCTTCGAACGGCGCCCCGCCGGGCTCGCGATCGCCTCACGCGGGCCGGACGGGACGACCCGGCTCATGGTCCACGAATACGGCCGCGCCCCGCGCACTTCGCCGGGGGAGCCCGGGTTCGCCGAGTTCGCCGAGGTGTGGCGCGGCGTCACCGGCGAGGACGTCTCGCACGGCGAAGCCGTGTGGGTCAACGCCTTCGGGGACGTCCGGCGGCAGGCGGAGCGGTACCGCGCGGGCCGGATCGTGCTGGCCGGCGACGCGGCCCACGCGCAGCTCCCGGTCGGCGGCCAGGCGATCAACCTCGGCCTCCAGGACGCCGCGGAGCTCGCCCCGCGGCTGGCGGCCCAGTTCACCGGCGGGCCCGACGAGGCGCTGCTGGCGGGTTACCACGACGTCCGGCACGCGGTCGGGCGGCGCGCGCTCGCCGGCATCGAAGCCCAGGCGAACCTGCTGCTCGGCGGCCCGGAGGTCGAGGCGCTGCGCGAAGTGGTCGGGGAGCTGCTCGACCTCGGCCCGGTGCGCCGGCACCTCGCCGCGGCGATCAGCTCGCTCGACACCCCACGCCCGGCCGCGCGCCCCGGCGCCGGCCCCACCACCCCCAGGAGGACGGAAATGGCTCAGCTGAGCGGAAAGACCGCGCTGGTCACCGGGTCGAGCCGCGGCATCGGCCGCGCGACCGCCGAGCGGCTCGCCCGCGCCGGCGCGCTCGTCGCCGTGCACTACGCGGAAAACGAGGACGCGGCCGCCGAGGTCGTGGCCACCATCGAGGGCGACGGCGGACGGGCGTTCGCGGTGCGCGCCGACCTGGCCGCACCCGGCGGCGTCCACGAGCTGTTCCTCGCCCTCGAACTCGGGCTCAAGGAGCGCACCGGGAGCACCGACCTCGACATCCTGGTCAACAACGCCGGCGTGATGGGCGGGGTGGCCCCGGAGGACATCACGCCCGAGCAGTTCGACCGGCTCTACGCGGTCAACGCCAAGGCGCCGTTCTTCCTCGTCCAGCGCGCCCTGCCGAACCTGCCCGACGGCGGCCGGATCGTGAACATCTCCTCGGGCCTGACCCGGTTCGCGAATCCGCAGGAGGTCGCGTACGCGATGACCAAGGGCGCGGTCGACCAGCTCACCCTGCACTTCGCCAAGCACCTCGGCCCGCGCGGGATCACCGTGAACAGCGTCGGGCCGGGCATCACCGACAACGGCTCGCCGGTCTTCCGCAACGCCGAAGTCGTCGCGCAGATGGCATCGCTCTCGGCGTTCGGCCGGGTCGGGGAGACCGACGACGTCGCCGCGGTCGTCGAGTTCCTCGCCGGCCCCGGCGCCCGCTGGATCACCGGGTCCTACGTGGACGCCAGCGGCGGTACCCTGCTGGGCGGCTGAGGACCGTGGCGCAGACGGCAGGTCCGGTCCGCGCGGCCCCGCGGCCGCTGGTCTTCGTGCTCGCCGGGACGATGCTGCTCGACGCGCTCGAGGTGTCGGTGCTCGTGCCCGTGCTCCCGGCGCTGGCCGGGGCGTTCGGCGCCGGGCCGGGGCAGGCGCAGTGGCTGCTGACCGCGTTCGCCGCCGGGTTCGGTGCGGTGCTGCCCGCGGGCCCGTGGCTCGCGGCCCGGTTCGGCACGCGGCGGGTCTACCTGGCGGCGTTGCTCGCCTTCGCGGCCGCGTCCGTGGTCGCCGGCGTGACCGGGGACTTCGCGGTGCTCGTGGCGGCCCGGCTGGTCAAGGGCGCGTGCGCCGCGCTCACCGCGCCCGGCGGGCTGGCCGTGCTCACCGCCGCGGTCCCCGAGGGCGACCGGCAGCGGCGGGCGGTGGCGCTGTACGCGGCGTTCGGCGCGGCGGGCTTCACCACGGGCCTGCTGGTGTCGGGTGCGCTCGCCGGCGCCGGACTGCGGTGGGTGCTGCTGTTCCCGGCGCCGGTCGCGCTGGTCCTCGCCGGGCTCGCCGCCGCGGTGGTGCCCCCGGACGGGCCGCGGGCGCCGGTCGCGGCGTTCCCGCGGGGACTGGCGCGCAACGGCCCGTTCGCGCGGTCGGCGTTCGGCGCGGCGGCGCTCAACGGCACCTACCTGACGACCCTGCTGGTCACGACCTACGCGCTGCACGAACGCGGCTGGAGCCCGCTCGCCGCCGCCGCCGGCTGCCTGCCCGCGTGCCTGCCGGTCGCGCTGACCTCGCCGGTCACCGCGCGGCTGGTCGCGGCGATCGGCACCGCCCGGCTGATCGCCGCCGGGGCGGTGGCGGCCGCGGCGGGCTACGCCTGGCAGCTGCTGCCGCTGCCGGGGGACGGCTACCCGCGGCTGGCACCGACGCTGGTGCTCGCCGGTCTCGGGTTCGTCTTCGCCTTCGGCGCGCTCAACGTCCAGGCGGTGGCCGCGCTGCCGGCCGCGGCCCGGGCCAGGGCGGTCCCCGTCTACCAGAGCTGCGTGCAGTTCGGCGCGGTGGCCGTGGTGCTCGCGGGCGTGGCGGTGGCCGGCCTGGACGGTCCGGTGTGGACGGTCGTCACGGCGGTGGGGGGCGCGGGCGCGGCCGTCGCGCTAGCCGGGTGGCGGCGCGCGTCCGCGGAGTCTCGAGGAGGAAGCAGATGAGCCTGAACACGCTCGACCACCCCGGCGCACCGGCGCGCCGGCACGACCGGTGCCTGCTCACGGCCCGGGAACGGATCTCCCTGCTGCTGGACCCGGGCTCGTTCACCGAGTTCGACCGCGGCGACGGCGTGCTCACCGGGCGCGGCGAAGTCGAGGGCCGCCCGGTGCACCTGTGGGCGCACGACCTGCGCTTCGCCGGCGGCGCGCTGGGGGAGGCGTCCGCCGCGGGGATCCAGCGGCTGCTGGACACCGCGCTGGCCGAAGGCACCCCCGTCGTGGCGCTCGACGACTGCGCCGGGGTGCGGGAGGACGTCGCCGCGCCGGACGGCTACGGTGGCACGCTGCGCCGGGCGGCCGCGCTGGCGGGCACCGTCCCGCAGATCACCGTCCTGCTCGGCCCCTGCCCGGGCGGCACATCCTACGGCGCGGCACTGGCCGACTTCGTCTTCGCCGTCCGCGGCGCCGCGGCCCCGGCCACGGCGCAGTTCGTGCACGACGACGAGCCGACGTGCCTGGAGGACGTCCGGCGGCTGCTGACCCTGCTGCCGCCCAACCGGAACGAACCGCCCCGCACCGAGCCGTCCGAAGACCCGCCGGAACGCCTGGTGCGCCACCGGTCCGCCCTCGACGTCGGCGACCTCATCGCGGAGGTCGTGGACGACGGCGACTGCGTGACCGTCGGGACCGGGCCGGGCACCCGGTGCGCGCTGGCCCGGATCGGCGGCCACGCGGTCGGCCTGGTGGCGGCGTGCGACCGCGCGGCGGGCGCCGGCGACGCGGCCCGGTTCGTCGGGTTCTGCGACACCTTCGGCATCCCCCTCGTCACGGTCGCGGACGTGCCGCCGGTCCGGCCGCACCCGGCGCTGCTGGCGGCGTACTGCGCGGCGACCACGCCCCGCATCTCGCTGCTGCTGCGACCGGCGGAAGCCGGCACCGGCCTGACGCTGGACTCCCGCCCGCTCGGCGCCGACGTCTGCCTGGCCTGGCGGCACGACGGACCGCGCCCGGCGGCCGACGAAGTGATCCAGCCCGCCCAGACCCGGCGGGTGCTGGTGCGGTGGCTCGCGGTGCTGCGCGCGCGGGCAGTACCGCGGTGAAGCCCCCGGAAACCCCTTCAGGGAAAGGAAAAGCCGTGTCCGTGAAACCCCAGACCGTCCTGGTCGTCGGGCCCACCGGCAACGTCGGGCCGCACGCGCTGGCCCAGCTCCTCGAAGCCGGGGTGGCGGCCCGCGCGCTGGTGCCGCCCGGTGACCCGGCCGTGGCCCGGATCCCCGCCGGCACCGAGGTCTTCGAAGGCGACCTGGCGGACCCCGAAAGCCTGGTGCCCGCCCTCGACGGCGTCACCGGCGTGTTCCTCATGTGGCCGTTCTTCACCCTCGACGTCGCTACCGCACCCGCCGTGCTGGAGGTGATCAGCCGGTACACCGCGCGGGTCGTCTTCGTCTCCTCGATCGGTGTCCACATCGGACTGGAGCCGGTGGACAACAACTGCCACGCCTACCTCGAGCAGCAGATCGAGAAGGCCGGGCTGACGTGGACCTTCCTGCAGACCACCGGGTTCGCCTGCAACGCGCTCGGCTGGGCCGGCCAGCTCGGGGGCGGCGACGTCGTGCGGTTCCCCTACGGCGGCGCCGTCCGGACGCCGGTCCACGAAGCCGACCTGGCCGCCGTCGGGGTCCGCGCGCTCACCGAGGACGGCCACGAGAACCGCCGCTACGTCGTGACCGGGCCCGAGCCGCTCTCGCAGGCCGAACAGCTGCGGATCATCGGGGCGGCGGCCGGGCGCGAGCTCGCGTGGGCCGAGGTCGCCCACGACGCCGCGCGGCAGGCGATGGTCGGGGCCGGCTGGCCGCCCGCCTACGCCGACGGCGCGCTCGAGTACTTCGCGACCCTGGTCGAGGCGCCGGAGACGCGCACGGACACCGTCGCCGAGGTGCTCGGCAGGCCCGCCCGGACGTTCCGCGACTGGGCCGAAGAGCACGCGGACCGCTTCCGGCGCGGTGCGGCGTGACGACCGGCGACGAGGGGTTCGCCGGGTTCTGGGTGCTGTCGGCGGCGGACGCCGCGGCCGCGCGGCTCCTCTCCGCGCAGCTCGACGACGAAATGCTGAGCCTGCGCGACGCGGCCGGGTTCCGGTCGGCGCGGCTGCACCTCGGCGTCGACGGGCGGACCGTGGTGCTCCGCCACGGCTGGCGCGGCGCCGCCGACCACACGGCCTTCCGCGACGGGCCCTTCGCCCAGCGGCTGCGCGGGGTGGCCGGCCGGGCCGGCGTGCGCGCCCCGCGCTGCTACGGCGGCGAGCTCGTCGCCCGCATCGAAGGCCCGGACGCCGGTGCCGCGCCCGGGGTCGTCGTGCTGGCCGTCCGGCACGTCGGCGGCCGCCGCAGCGCCCTCGCGCTCACCGAGCTGCTGGAGCGCAGCGGGGACTGGAAGCGGGAGTTCCCGGGGTTCATCTCCGCGGACGCCGCGATCGGCCCCGACCACACCACGTTCGTCAACTATCCACAGTGGACCGATGTCGCCGCGTTCGATGCCTACATGGCGGATCCGCGCAACGCCGCGGGCCAGCCGGGGATCGCCCGGCTCGAAGCGGCCGAGCCCGTCATCGTGCGCTGCTCGGTCGTCGCCGAGGTGATCGCCGTGGAAAGGAGCTGAAATGACCACCCCCGCCGAAGCACCCCCGGCCGGGCTGTTCACCGCCGGCTACTACCAGGACCCGTACCCGACGCTCGCCCGGCTGCGCGAGCACGACCCCGTGCACGAGTTCCGCTTCCCGGTCGGGGACGTGCGCATGTGGCTGGTCACGCGCTACGACGACGTGCGCGCCCTGCTCGCCGACCCGCGCTTCTCCTCCGAGGGCGGCACCTGGGGCAATTCCGAGTTCCGCGAAGCCGGCCTGGTCAGCGGCGCGGGCAGCGTCCTCGAACGCGCGGTCACCGTGGTGGACCCGCCCGCGCACACGCGGCTGCGCCGGCTCGCGATGAGCGCGTTCACCACCCGCCGCGTCGAGCGATGGCGGGACGAGCTCACCGGGCTGGTGGACCGGACCTTGGACCGCTGCGCCGCGCTCGGCACGTTCGACGTCATGGACGACTTCGCCGGCGTCGTCTCCTCGGAGATGCTCGGCGCCATCCTCGGCCTGCGGATCGAGCGCCACCGCGACCTGGTGGACGCGCTGACCCAGGCGTTCCCGTCGGACCCGGCGCTGATGGACCGGGTGCCCGCCGGGTTCGCGCGGATCTGCGAGTACGCCGAGGAACTCGTCGCCGAGAAGCGCCGCACGCCGGCCGACGACCTGACGTCCGCGCTGGTCGAGGCGTCCGAAGACGGCGACCGCCTCGACGAGCGCGAGCTGGTCGCGATGGTGGCGGCGATGATCATGGCGGGCAGCGACACCGTCCGCGCGTTCCTCGGCAACGCCGTGCTCGCCCTGCTGGACCACCCGGACCAGCGGGCCGCGCTGACCGGCGGCGCGGACACCACGGCCGCGGTGGAAGAACTGCTGCGCTACGAAGGCGCGCTTACCACCGCCCTGTTCCGGGTGACCACCGAAGACGTCGACTTCGCCGGCACCCGGCTGCCCGCCGGCTCGCCGGTGATCGCCGGGCTGCTCGCGGCGAACCGCGACCCGCGGCGGTTCCCCGACCCCGGACGGCTCGACCTGGCCCGGACCGGGCCCCGGCACGTCGGTTTCGGGCACGGCCTGCACAACTGCCTCGGTGCCGCGCTCGCCCGGCTGGAGATCGGGCTGTCGGTGACGGCGCTGTTCCGCCGGTTCCCCGGGCTGCGGCTCGCGACCGGGCGCGCGGACGTGCGCTACATCGAGAACTGGGCGATGCGGCGGCTGACCGCGCTCCCGGTGGACGCGGCGCGATGAGCGGCCCCGCCGTCCGCGTCGACCGGGCCCTGTGCTGCGGGTCCGGGTCGTGCGAGGTGATGGCGCCCGGGCTGTTCCGGGTCGGTGACGACGGGTTCGCCGTCTTCCGGCCCTCAGCGGCCGGGGCGTGGGACGCGCAACTGCTGGAGGACGTCGCCCGGTGCTGCCCCACCGGCGCGATCACGGTGCACGGGACCGACGAAGGGAGCGCCCGATGACCCAGGAGACCGAGCAGGCCGCCGACACCGAGCAGGTGATCGGCAGGCTGTGGGAACGCAACTACGACCCGGGGACCCGCGGGATGATCACCGGGCTCGGCATCCGCCCGGACTGGCGCTGCCTCGACCTCGGGGCCGGCCTCGGGTCGATGTCGCGCTGGCTGGCCGGGCAGGTCCCGCGGGGCTCGGTGCTCGCGCTCGACCGCGACACCACTGCCCTGGCCGGCGCCGCGGCGGACAACCTGACCGTGCAGCAGGCCGATCTGGCCGAAGCCGACTTCCCGGACGGCTCGTTCGACCTCGTGCTGGCCCGGGCGGTGCTGTCGTACCTGCCGGACCCGGAGGCGGTGCTCGACCGCGTGCACCGCTGGCTCGCGCCGGGCGGGTACCTCGTCGCCGAGGACTTCTACTTCATGCCGAGCGACGACTGCGCGACCCCGCTGGGCCGCCGGGTCGTCGAGGGCTACGCGAAGGCCGCCGCGGGCGCGGGCCTGGACTGGCGGCTCGCCCGCCGGCTGCCGTCGCTGCTCGCGCGCACCGGCTTCGAAGCCGTGGAGCAGACCGTCCGGCCGCTCGGGCCGGGGCAGGGTGAGGAGGAGAACGAGCTGATGCGGGCGCGGATGAACCTGCAGGGCGCGCCCCTGGTGGAAAACGGCCTGGTCTCCGCCGAAGACGTCGCCGAGTTCGTGGCGACGCTCGACCGGCCCGAGGTCCGCGACGTCACCACGCTGCTGTTTTCGGTGCGGGGGCGGCGATGAAGGTCCTCTTCTGCGCTCCTTCGGCGTTCGCGCACCTCAACCCGCTGGTGCCGCTGGCGGGTGCGCTGCAGGGCGCCGGCCACGAGGTCCGGGTGGCGACCCACCCGGAGATGACCGGCGCCGTGCGCGCGCTCGGCCTGACCGCGGTCGCGGCGGGGGAGTGGGACTTCCCCAAGGCCAACGCGCACGAGAGCGACGCGCTGTACGAGCGGGTGCTGGAGCTGATCGGCGACGAGGGCCGCGACCGCGCGCCCGGGCGGCCGCCGTCGAAGATGGTGCTGCGCGGGTTCCGCCGCTACTACGACCCGGAACCGCCGGGGGCGCGCGGGAACCTGCTCGCCGACGACCTGGTCGCGTTCGCCCTGCGGTGGCGGCCGGACCTGATCGTCTGGGACTCGATCTCGTTCCCCGCCGCGATCGCGGCGCGGGTCTCCGGCGCCGCGCACGCCCGGGTGCTGTGGTCGGTGGACGACGTCGCGTGGCTGCGCGCCGTGCTCAACCGCGTCACCGCCCGCCCCGGCGCCCCGGCCGACCCGATGCTCGCGCACATGCGCCCGATGCTGGAGCGCTTCGGTGTCGAGTTCGGCGAAGACCTCCTGCTGGGCCAGTTCACCCTCGACGCCTATCCCGGCGTGCGGTTGCGCACGCCGGCGCCGGAGCTGCGGTACGTCCCGCTGCGGCCGGTGCCCTACACCGGCACGATGACCGTGCCGGACTGGCTGGACGACCCGGGCGGGCGCCCGCGGGTGGCGGTGTCGCTGGGGGCGGGCATCCGGAGCTTCTTCCCCGGCGGTACCAGCAAAGTCGCGGCCGAAGAGCTCTTCGAGGTCACCAGCGGGCTGGACGTCGAGGTCGTGGCGACGCTGAACGAGGCGCAGCTGGCGTCCGTCGGGCACGTGCCGGACCACGTCCGCGTCGTCGACTACCTGCCGCTGAACCTGCTGCTGCCGACCTGCGCGGCGATCATCCACCACGGCGGGGGCGGGACGTTCGCGGCCGCCGTCGCGCACCGGGTGCCGCAGCTGGTCTGGAAGGAACGCAGCGTCTACTACGACGACATCGCCCGGCTCGTCGAAACGAGCGGGGCCGGCCTGGTCGTCGACGACGAGCCGTTCGCCGCGGACGTCGTGCGCAAGCAGCTCACCCGGATCATGACCGAGCCGTCGTTCGCCGCCGGTGCGGCCGGACTGCACCGGGACGCGCTGGCCGTGCCCGCGCCCACCGAAGTCGTTCCCGTGCTGGAACGGCTGACCGCCGAGCACCGCGGGGTGACCCGGTGACGCCGGTCCGGCTCGGCGTGCTCGGCTGCGCGTCGATCGTCCGGCGCCGGATGCTGCCGGCGGTCGCGCGCCGCAGCGACGTCGAGCTGGTGGCCGTCGCGAGCCGGGACGAGACGAAGGCGAAGAGCGTCACCGCGGAGTTCGGCGGGGAAGCGGTCGAGGGGTACGAACAGCTGCTCGCCCGCGACGACCTCGACGCCGTCTACGTCCCGCTCCCGGCGGCCCTGCACGCGGAGTGGGTCGAGCGCGCGCTGCGGGCCGGTTTGCACGTGCTGTGCGAAAAGCCGCTGACCGGGACCCTGCCGGCGAGCCTGCGCCTGGTCCGGCTCGCCGAAGAGCGCGGGCTCTCGCTGGTCGAGAACTTCATGTTCGCCCGGCACGCCCAGCACGCCGTGGTGCGGGAGCTGGTGGCCGCGGGCGCGATCGGGGAAGTCCGCGGCCTCACCGCGGAATTCGCCTTCCCGCCCAAGCCCGCGGACGACATGCGCTACACCGCGGCCGGCGGCGGCGCGCTCGTGGAGATCGGCGGCTACCCGCTGCGGACGGCGTTGATGCTGCTGGGCGACGAGCTTTCGGTCGCCGGCGCGGTCGTGCGGCACAGCGCCGAACACGGCGTCGACCTCTCGGGCGCCGCGCTGCTCACCGACCCGGCCGGGCGCACCGCCCACCTGACGTGGGGCATGGAGCACGCCTACCGGGCGAGCTACGAACTCTGGGGCGAGACCGGGCGGATCGTCGTGGAGTGGGCCTACACGCCGCCCGCCGGGCACCGGCCGGTGCTGCGGATCGAGACCCAGGACCGGATCGACCGGCGGACGCTGCCCGCCGACGACCAGTTCGGCAACGTGCTGGCCGAGTTCGCCCGGTCGGTGCGGACCGGCGTCCCCGGCGAGCTGGAAGGGCGGAACGTGCTGCGGCTGGCCGCGTTGTTCGACGAGGTCGCGGCGGCCGCGCGGGTGTGCGGGGCGGTGGGGTGATGCGGATCCTGGTCACCGGGGGAGCCGGGTTCATCGGCTCCGCCTACGTCCGCGGCCTGCTCGCCGGTGCCTACCCGGGCACGGACGGCGCGCGGGTCACCGTGCTCGACAACCTCGGCTACGCCGGCCGCCGCGACAACCTCCCGGCCGCGCACCCGCGGCTGGAGTTCGCCGAGGGCGACGTCCGGGACACCGCGCTGCTGGCCGCGCTCGTGCCCGGGCACGACCTGGTGGCGCACTTCGCCGCGGAGTCGCATGTGGACAGATCGCTGGCCGCGGCGGGCGACTTCCTGCGCACCAACGTGGAGGGCACCGGCGCGGTGCTGCAGGCGTGCGCCGACGCCCGCGTGGCCCGGGTGGTGCACGTGTCCACCGACGAGGTGTACGGCTCCATCGACGACGGCGCCTGGACCGAGGACTCGCCGCTGCTGCCGAACTCGCCGTACGCGGCGTCCAAGGCGGCGTCGGACCTGGTGGCGCGCGCGTACTGGCGCACCCACGGTCTCGACGTCTCGATCACGCGGTGCTGCAACAACTACGGGCCCCGCCAGCACCCCGAGAAGGTCATCCCGCTGTTCGTCACCAACCTGCTGCGGGACCGGCCCGTGCCGCTCTACGGCGACGGGCGCAACGTGCGCGAATGGCTGCACGTCGACGACCACTGCCGTGCCGTGCACGCCGTGCTCACCGGCGGCCGCGCCGGCGCGGTGTACCACGTGGGCGGCGGGACCGGGCTGAGCAACCTGGAGCTCACCCGGCGGCTGCTCGAACTCTGCGGGGCCGGCGAGCGGCTGGTGCGCCGCGTGCCCGACCGCAAGGGGCACGACCGGCGCTACGCGCTGGACGACAGCCGCATCCGCACCGAGCTGGGCTGGGCCCCGCGCGTCCCGTTCGACGCCGGGCTGGCCGCCACTGTCGCCTGGTACCGCGAAAACCCCGGCTGGTGGGCCGCTTCCGCGAGCCGCGCCGCCGCGCTGTGAGGAGGACGCATGACCGACCGCAGGAACTCGATACTCGACGAAGTCCGGGCCTACCACGCCGAAGCCGATACCGGACGCGGATTCGTGCCCGGGGAAACCGAAATCTGGCCTTCCGGCGCGGTGCTGGACGCCGACGACCGCGTCGCGCTGGCCGCGGCCGCGCTCGACCTGAAGATCGCCGCCGGCGGGGCGTCGAGGACGTTCGAATCGCGCTTCGCCCGCAAACTCGGCCGCCGCAAGGCGCACCTGACCAACTCCGGCTCGTCGGCCAACCTGCTCGCGCTGTCCGCGCTCACCTCGCCGCAGCTCGGCGAGCGGCGGCTGCGCCCCGGCGACGAGGTGATCACCGTCGCCGCCGGGTTCCCGACGACGGTGAACCCGATCCTGCAGAACGGCCTGGTGCCGGTGTTCGTCGACATCGAGCTGGGCACCTACAACACGACGGCCGAGCGGGTCGCGGCCGCGGTGTCCGGCCGCACCCGGGCGATCATGGTCGCGCACGCGCTCGGGAACCCGTTCGAGGCCACGGAAATCGCCCGGCTGGCCGAAGAGAAGGGCCTGTTCCTCGTCGAGGACAACTGCGACGCCGTCGGCTCGACCTACGACGGGCGGCTCACCGGGACCTTCGGCGACCTCACCACCGTCAGCTTCTACCCGGCCCACCACCTCACCATGGGCGAAGGCGGCTGCGTGCTCACCGCGGACCTGGGCCTGGCCCGGATCGTGGAGTCCCTGCGCGACTGGGGCCGGGACTGCTGGTGCGAGCCGGGGGAGAGCAACAAGTGCCTCAAGCGGTTCGGCTACCGGCTGGGCGACCTGCCGGCCGGCTACGACCACAAGTACATCTTTTCCCACGTCGGCTACAACCTGAAGACGACGGACCTGCAAGCCGCGCTGGGGCTTTCGCAGCTGGCGAAGCTCGACGAGTTCTGCGCGGCGCGGCGGCGGAACTGGCGGCGCCTGCGCGACGCCGTCGACGGGCTGCCGCACCTGCTGCTCCCGGAAGCGACCCCACGCAGCGACCCGAGCTGGTTCGGGTTCGCGCTGACCGTCACGGCCGACGCGCCCTTCACCCGCGCGGAACTGGTGTCGTTCCTGGAAGAACGCAAGATCGGGACCCGGCGGCTGTTCGCGGGCAACCTCACCCGCCACCCCGCCTACCAGGGGCAGCGCTACCGGGTTTCGGGCGAGCTGACCAACAGCGACGTCGTCACCGAGAACACGTTCTGGGTCGGGGTGTACCCGGGGCTGACCGACGAGATGATCGACTACGTCTCGTCGTCGGTGAAGGACTTCGTCGGCGGACGGGCGGCGAAGCGGTGAAGGGCGTCATCCTGGCCGGCGGGACCGGCTCGCGGCTCGGCCCGGTCACGCAGGCGACGTCCAAGCAGCTGCTGCAGGTCTACGACAAGCCGATGATCTACTACCCGTTTTCGGTGCTCCAGCTCGCCGGGATCCACGACATCCTGCTCATCACCACCCCGGCCGACCGGCCCGCCTACGAGCGGCTGTTCGGCGACGGGAGCGCGCTGGGGATGACCATCTCCTACGCGGAGCAGGACCGGCCGCGCGGGATCGCGGACGCGTTCCGGCTCGGCGCCGCGCACATCGGGGACGAGCCGGTGGCGCTCATCCTCGGGGACAACATCTTCCACGGCCCGCGGTTCCCGACGATCCTGGCCGACGCGATCAAGAACCTCGACGGCTGCACGCTGTTCGGCTACCCGGTCGCCGACCCCGAGCGCTACGGCGTCGGGGAGGCCGACGAGACCGGGCGGCTGGTGTCGCTGGAGGAGAAGCCGGCGCGGCCGCGGTCGAACCGGGCGATCACCGGGTTGTACCTCTACGACAGCGAAGTCGTCTCGATCGCCGCGCGGCAGCGGCCGTCGGCGCGGGGCGAGCTGGAGATCACCGACGTCAACCGGGCCTACCTCGACCGCGGGCGCGCGACGCTGGTCGACCTGGGCCGCGGGTACGCCTGGCTGGACACCGGAACCCCGGACGCGATGGCCGAGGCGGCGAAGTACGTGCAGATCATCGAAAACCGCCAGGGCGTGCGGATCGCCTGCATCGAGGAGATCGCGCTGCGCATGGGGTTCATCGACGCGGCCGCGTGCCACCGGCTCGGCGCGGCGATGTCGGGCTCGGACTACGGGCGGTACGTCATGCAGATCGCCGAAGCGGCCGGCGCCCCGGCGCTCGCGTAGGGAGGGAAATCGTGTTGTTCCACGACATCGGGCAGTGCCTGGACTGGCTCGCCGAGCGCGACCGGGCCCAGGACTTCACCGTCACCCGCACCCGGCTCGACCGGATGCCCGGCTGGGCGGTCGATCCCGTCACCGGCGACCTCGCCCACCGCAGCGGGCGGTTCTTCACCGTGGAGGGGCTGGCGATCGGCACCGACCACCGCGACGTCGAGGCGTGGACCCAGCCGATCATCGTGCAGCCCGAGATCGGCATCCTCGGCATCCTCACCCGCGAGATCGGCGGGGAGCCGCACTACCTCATGCAGGCCAAAGTTGAGCCGGGCAACGTCAACGGCGTCCAGCTCTCGCCGACCGTCCAGGCCACCAAGAGCAACTACACGCGCGTGCACCAGGGCAGCCCGGTGCCCTACCTCGAGCACTTCCGCAGTCCGCGCCGCGGCCGGGTGGTCTTCGACTCGCTGCAGTCCGAGCAGGGCTCGTGGTTCCTGAGCAAGCGCAACCGCAACATGATCATCGAGGTGACCGAGGACGTGCCCGTGCGGCCCGGGTTCTGCTGGCTGACCCTGGCGCAGCTGGGCGAGCTGCTGCTGGCCGACAACGTGGTGAACATGGACGCCCGGACGGTGCTGTCCGGGCTGTCGTTCGCCGCCGGGGCGGCGCCGGGCCCGGCCCGCACGGCCGAACTCGTCAGCTGGTTCACCGAGGTCAAGGCGCGGTACCGGCTGAGCCGGACGCGCACGCCGCTGGCCGCGCTGCCGGACTGGGAGCGGGGGCCGCACGAGATCCGCCACCGCGACGGACGGCACTTCTCGGTGATCGGGGTCGACGTCACGGCCGGGCACCGCGAGGTGAAGAGCTGGTCGCAGCCGATGATCGCGCCGCACGGGCGCGGGGTCGTCGCGTTCCTCGGCCGGCGGGTGGCCGGCCGGCTCGAGGTGCTGGTCCAGGCCCGCACGGAGGCGGGGACGCACGACGTCGTCGAGATGGCGCCGACGGTCCACTGCATCCCGGCCAACTACCCGGCCGGGGGCCGCCCGCGGTTCCTCGACGAGGTGCTCGCGGCCCCGGCGTCCGCGCGGCTGCTCGACGTCGTCCACTCGGAGGAGGGCGGCCGGTTCCACCACGCGGAGAACCGGTACCTCGTCGTCGAAACCGAGCCGGGCGCCGACCTCGACGTCCCCGACGACTTCTGCTGGATGACCCCGGCCGAGCTCGCCGGGTTCGTCGGCCACGGCAGCTACGTCAACGTCGGCGCCCGGTGCCTGCTCGCGTGCCTGAACCTGGCCGCCGGCCCCGTCCTGGACGGCGCGCGCCCGCGCGTCGCCGCCTGAGGGTCAGGGGAGGTAGCCGTGCAGGAACACCCGGACGCCCGCGGTGGCGAGCTCGGCGATTTCGGCGGCGGGGACGGGGATCGCGCCGTGGTAGCTGCGGCTGTCCACCTCCGCCGCCGCGAGCAGCGACAGGTGGAACGCGGCGCGCTCGGGGTCCTCCACGCGCAGCAGGCCGCGCTCGGCCAGCTGCCGCAGCCGCGCCGCGAGCTCCGCCTGGACGCGGTGCGGGCCGGCCTGCTGCCAGGCCGCCAGCACCGCGGGCGGGAGGTGCCCGGCCTCGGCCCGGATCTGCTGCACGAGCGCGAAGTGGTCGGCGAACTCCGGGTTCGGCCGGGCCCAGGCGACGGCGAACGCGGTGAGCGCCGCCTCGACGTCGGTGACGGCGCCGAAGTGGCTCTCGAGCAGGGCGAGCTGGGCCTCGGCGACCTCGGTCGCGCTGGTCTGGATGACCTCCTGGAACAGCCGCGCCTTGTCGCCGAAGTGGTTGTACAAGGTGCGCGTGGAGACGTCCGCCGCGGCGGCGATCGCGTCGATGCTCGCCCGGCTGTAGCCCTCGCGGGCGAAGGTGACCCGGGCGCCGTCGAGGATCGCGCGGCGCTTGTCGCTGGAGCGCTGGGGGCGGCGCGCCGCCGCTTCGGTGCTGTTCATGCGCTGATCCTAACCGATGTACAACGCCCGTTGCATCGGTAAAGTACAACGTGTACTGTACTTGGCGAAGCCTCCCGAGTATCCGCAGCAGAAGGAGTCACCATGACCCGGATCGCCGTCATCACCGGCAGCACCCGGCCGCGCCGCCGCGCGGCCCTGGTCGCCGCCTGGGTGCTCGAGGTCGCCGAACGGCACGCCGGCTCGGGCGACGTCAGCTTCGAAATCGTCGACCTGGCCGACTTCGACCTGCCGCTGCTCGACGAGCCGGTACCGGCGGCGATCGGCGACTACGCGAACGAGCACACGCGGCGCTGGGCGCGCGTCATCGACGGGTTCGACGGTTTCGTCTTCGTCACCCCCGAGTACAACCACTCGTACCCGGCCGCGCTGAAGAACGCGATCGACTACCTCTTCGCCGAGTGGGGCGACAAGGCGGCCGGGTTCGTCAGCTACGGCCTGCACGGCGGCATCCGCGCCGTCGAGCACCTGCGGGCCGCGGTGTCCGAGGTCAAGCTCGCGGACGTGCGCTCGTGCGTGGCGTTGTCGCTCTTCGCCGACTTCAAGATCACCGACATGACGCAGCCGGGCGAGTTCGCGCCCGGCGACCACCAGGAGCCGACGCTCACCCGGATGATCGACGAGGTCGTGGCCTGGTCGACGGCGCTGGCCCCGCTGCGCGCGGGCCGGGCGGCGGCGGGAGAGGTGCCGGCGTGACCCGCGCGGACGCGCCCGCCGCGCCGGCCACGGGTGACCGCATCGGCTGGCCGGTCTGGCGGCTCGCGCTGGTCATCGTGTTCGGGGCGTTCGCGTCCGGGCTCGACGCTTCGCTGACCAACATCGGCCTGGACACCATCGGCGCCGACCTGCACGCCGGGCTCGCCGAGGTGCAGTGGGTCGCGACCGCCTACATCGTCGCGCTCGCCGTTTCGCTGCCGCTGTGCGGCTGGCTGGGCCGCCGGCTCGGCCCGGGGCGGCTCTGGCTGATGGCCCTGGTGGCCTTCACCCTCGCCTCCGGGCTGTGCGCGGCCGCGCCCGACG
The DNA here is from genome assembly GCF_023008405.1 of Amycolatopsis sp. FBCC-B4732. Taxonomy (NCBI): domain Bacteria; kingdom Bacillati; phylum Actinomycetota; class Actinomycetes; order Pseudonocardiales; family Pseudonocardiaceae; genus Amycolatopsis; species Amycolatopsis sp. FBCC-B4732. Next base: position 5,247,425 of record NZ_CP095376.1, on the reverse strand, counting down.
TCGGCTGGCTCATCGCCCTGCGCGTCGTCCAGGGCCTGGCCGCGGGCCTGATGGTCCCGGCGGGCCAGACGATCATCGGCCAGGCGGTCGGCGCCGCGCGGCTGGGCCGGGTGATGTCGACGCTCGGCATCGCCGCGGCGCTGGCCCCGACGCTCGGCCCGGTGGTCGGCGGCCTGGTGCTGCACGCGCTGTCGTGGGAGTGGCTGTTCCTGATCAACCTGCCCATCGGCGCGATCGGCCTGCTGCTCGGCCTCCGCTACGTCCCCCGCGGCGAACGCGGCGGCGCGGCCCCGCTCGACTGGTGGGGTTTCGTGTGGATCGGCGGCGGGCTCCCGCTGCTGGTGTACGCGCTGACGGCGTGGAGTTCGGCGGGCACGATGGCCGCCTGGCCGGTGCTCGCGCCGCTCGTGCTCGGCGTCGCGGGCCTGACGGTGTTCGTCCTGCGCACCCGGCGCCGGGCGAACCCGCTGATGGACCTCGGGCTCTACCGGCGCCCGGTGTACGTCGCGGCCAGCGGCGCGGCCGTGTTCAGCGGCGCCCTGATGTTCGGCGCGGCCCTGGTTTTCCCGCTGTACTTCGAAATCCTGCACCACGACGGCGTGATCGGCACCGGCCTGCGGATGCTCGCGCTCGGCATCGGCACGGCGGTCGCGCTGCCGCTCACCGGCCGGCTGACCGACCGCTACGGCGGCGGCCTGGTCGCGACGTGGGGCAGCGTGGCCGCGCTCGCGACGACGATCGCGTTCCTCTTCGTCGGCGCCGACGCGAACGCCGACCCGGTGCTCATCGAGGTCCTGCTGGTGCTGCTCGGCGCGTCGGTCGCGGCGACCGCGGTCCCGCCCGGGATCGCGGCCTACCAGACGGTGCACCCGGACCAGCTCCCCGACGCCACCACGCAGGTGAACATCGTCCAGCGCATCGGCGGCGCCCTCGGCGGCTCGCTGTACACGGTCACCATCGCCAACGGTCTCGAGGCAGGCGAAGAGCACGCGTTCCGCGGGGTGTTCTGGTGGCTGACCGGCTCGGCCGTGCTCGCGTTGATGTGTTCGCAATGGCTCCGCATCACCCTCCACCGCGCCCGCACCACCCGTGAACCGCTGGAAAGGACGGACGAACAGTGACCATTCCGCACATCGGCGTCGTCGCCGACGAACCGTGGCTGAAGATCGGCGCCCGCGAGTTCCGCTCGAGGATCCTCGTGGGGATCGAGCAGTACGACTCGGTCCCGCTCGTCCGAGACGTCCTCAACGCGGCGGGCGCGGACGTCTTCATCACCACCGTGGACCCGGACAACCGCCGTTCGAGCCTGTTGCTGATGGACCTGGCCGACGAGCTGCCGCTCGACGACTTCACGTGGATCGGCACGACGTCGTTCGCCCGCACCAAGGAAAGTGCGTTGCGCAGCGCCAGAATCCTGCGCGATTCGCTGGGCATCGAGATCCTGAAGCTCGACGTGCGCGGCGACGACAACACGCCGGACAACGCGGGCACCGTCGAGGCGGCCCGCGAACTGCGGGCCGAGGGGATGGAACTGCTGCCGTTCATCCTGCCGGACCTGGCCACCGCCCGCGCCCTGGAGGAGGCGGGCTGCGCGGCACTGCGCGTGATGGCGTCCCCGGTCGCTTCGGGCCGCGGGATCGCGAACCCGGCGGCGATCCGGGAGCTGATCGAGCAGATCGGCATCCCGGTGGTCGTCGAGGGCGGGATCGGCAGCGCACGGCACGTCGCCGAGGCGATGGAGCTGGGAGCGTCGGCAACGCTGGTGAACACGGCTTTGGTCCGCGCGGAGTCCCCGCTGCTGATGGCGGCGGCGATGCGCCAGGCCGCGTTGGCGGGGCTGCTGTCGTACGAGTCCGGCCCGATGCCGGAGGTAGCAGCGGCGGTCTGACCCGGCGCGGCTTGCGCCGGCCCTGCCGCGGCTGCCGGTGCTGCACCAACCCGAGGCAGCCGGCGGAAATCGCCGCCACGCTCCGGCGCGGCGGGTGACGCCCGTCGGTTCGCAAGTTCCGGCCGGGGTCGCGAGTCGTTGCCGCGCTTCGGGTGTGGTCGCCGGTGCCGCCCGCGTGCGGTTCGCAAGTCCCGGCAGGACCGCAAGTCGTTGCCACACCTGGTGCCGGGCCACCCGGTCCGCCACCACGAACTCGCTGCCGCACTTCACCGTGTGGCAGCCGGAAATCGCCGCCGCGGGTTGGCGTGGCGGCGCTACGACCGGCGCGGCGGCTGAAGCCGCGCTTGGTGCCGGGCCACCCGGTCCGCTACCACGAACTCGCTGCCGCACTTCACCGTGTGGCAGCCGGAAATCGCCGCCGCGGGTTGGCGTGGCGGCGCTACGACCGGCGCGGCGGCTGAAGCCGCGCTTGGTGCCGGGCCACCCGGTCCGCTACCACGAACTCGCTGCCGCACTTCACCGTGTGGCAGCCGGAAATCGCCGCCGCGGGTTGGCGTGGCGGCGCTACGACCGGCGCGGCGGCTGAAGCCGCGCTTGGTGCCGGGCCACCCGGTCCGCTACCACGAACTCGCTGCCGCACTTCACCGTGTGGCAGCCGGAAATCGCCGCCGCGGGTTGGCGTGGCGGTTCGGGGAAACGAGGGGGAAGCTTTGTCGTCGGAAGTTCCGGTGCAGCCGCACCGGCCGGTCCCGCCACCACCGCGGGGCACCGCCGCGGTCCCGGCCCTGGTGGCGCTCGCCACCGCGGTCGGCAGTACCGGGCTCGCGGCGGGCGGCACGGCCGGTCCGTTGCTGGCCACCGCGATGACCGGGTCGGCCGCGGCGGCCGGGCTTCCGGTCGCGATGAACCTCGCCGGCCAGGCCGGCGCCGCCATCCTGATCTCGCGGCTGGCTTCCCAGGGCCGCCGCGGTCCCGGGTTGGCGGCCGGGTTCGCCGTCGGCGCGGCCGGCGCCGCGCTGGTCGTGCCGGCCGGCGCGAGCGGCAGCTTCCCCCTCGTTCTCCTCGGGAGCGTCCTGCTGGGTGCCGCCAACGCGGCGGTCTTCCTGGCACGGTACGCAGCGGCCGCGGTGGTTCCCCCGGACCGCCGCGGCCGCGCCCTGGGGCGGGTGCTGTCCGCGACCGCCGTCGGCGCCGTCGTCAGCCCGGTCCTGCTGGGCCCCGGCGCGGTGCTGGCCGCGCACGCCGGCCTCGTCCGCGAGTCCGGCGCGTACCTGGTGGCCATCGTGGCCTTCGGGGCCGCGGCCCTCGCGTTCGCCGCGCTGTCCCGCGCCGGTCTCTCCGGCGGACGTCCGGAAGGCGCCGAGACCGGGGGTGTCCTGCGGGCCCTGCGCTCGTCCCGCGCGTGGCCGGCGATCTCCGCGCTCGCGCTGACGAACTTCGCCATGGTCGGCGTCATGACCGTGGCGCCGGTCCACCTGAGCGCGGGCGGTGACGGCCTGACCGCCGTCGGGCTCGTGGTCGCGCTGCACGTCGTGTGCATGTTCGGCCCGTCCGCGGTCACCGGCGCGCTCGCCGACCGGTTCGGCCCGGTGTACCTCATCGCGGCCGGCGGCGTGTTCCTGTTCGGTGCCGGCGTGCTCGGCGCCATGGCCGGCGAGCACGACCCCGTGGTGATGACGCTCCACCTCGTCCTCGTCGGACTGGGCTGGAACGGCGGCGTGGTCGGCGGCAGCGCCCTGCTCGGCGCGACCGCGTCCCCCGGACTGCGCACCCACCTCGAAGGAATCGGCGAGGCGGCGATGGGGCTGGCGGCCGTGGTGGCCGCACCCCTGGCCGGCGTCGTCTCGGCGATCGGCGGTTACCGCGGCCTGGCCGCGGGGCTCGGCGTCTTCGCCGCCGCCGGTCTGGCCCTCACCTGCACGCGCGCCAGGAGGCGACCTTCATGAGGATTCTGACCTGCAGCAACAGTTGCCCGCGCTGGGACGGCGGGGTGCTCGCGCCCCGCTCGCCCGGCGGTCTCGCACCGATGCTCGTCGCGCTGCTCGAACAGCACGGCGGGCACTGGATCTTCACCGCGCCGCCCGACCGGCCGGACGCGCCGGACACCGTGCGGATCGGCGAGGACGTCTTCCTGCACCCGATCGAGCCGGGGGAAGACCTGCGGCGCAAGCACTACGACGAAATCTCCATCCGGCTCCTGCTCGGCCTGCTGCACTACATGCACGACACCTCGGCCCAGCCGGTGTTCGACGACGCCCTGTGGGCCGCCTGGGCCGGCTACGAGGAGGTCAACCGCACCTACGCCAAGCGGCTCGCCGAGCTGGCCGCGGGCGGCGAGGACACCCTCGTCCTGCTGAACGACCCGCACCTGATGCTGGTCCCGGAGTTCTTCACCGCGGAGCAGCCCGTCCGCGGCAAGCTCACCTACTTCCTCGGCACGCCCTGGTGCGAGCCGGACTACTTCGCGCTCATCCCGCGCCGCATCCGCGTCCGGCTCCTGACCAGCCTGCTGCGCTGCGACGTCGTGGGCTTCCACGCGACCCGGTGGGCCGACGCGTTCCTGCGCTGCTGCGCCCGGTACGTGCCGGGCGCCGTCGTCGACGGGCGGAGCGTGCACCTCGGCGGGCACCGGACGGAGCTCGTCGCGACGCCGTTCCCCCTCGACACCGCCACGATCGACCGCATGACCGGCGAAGCCGCGATGAAGCGGTGGCGCACCCGGCTGGCACGGTGGTCGCACGGGCGCCGGATCATGCTGCGCGCCGACCGGCTGGACCTGTGGAAGAACCTGCCCCGCGGGTTCCGCGCCTACGAGCTGCTGCTCGAACGCCGTCCGGAGCTGGCGGCGGAGTGCTGGTTCGCCGCGGTCGTGACGACACCGAGCCGCGCCGCCGGCCGCCACCGCGCCCACGCGGAGGAGACGGAGGAGATCGTGCACCGGATCAACACCCGGTTCGCGACCGGCGGCCGGGAGGCGGTTTCGCTGATCCGCCCGGCCGCGGACGACGACTCCCGCCACTGCGTCCTGGCCGGCCTGAGCATGAGCGACGCGGCAGTGGTCAACTCGACCTACGACGGCCTCAATCTCTTCGCCAAGGAAGCCGCGTACCTGCTGCCGGACGACGCGACGCTGCTGCTGTCGGAGAACGCCGGCGTGATCGAGGGCCTCGGCCGCTTCGCCGTCGGGATCGACCCGTTCGACCTGACGGCGACCGCCGAAGCAATGGAGGCGGCCCTGACCCGGCCGGGGTCATCACTGCGCAGCGAGCGCCGCGCGGCCCTGCGCGAGGAGACCGTGGCCGGCTGGGTGAAGGGGGTTTTCGGGCTCTGACCGGGGAGGCCGGGAACGCGGCGCGTTCCCGGCCTCCGGGATCGTGCTCAGCGGCTCAACACCGTGCCCGGCAAGGATTCCAGCGCCGCTCGCGGGGATTCCACTGCCGGCTGCGGCCGGATTTTCGCGTCCGGACCGCCCGCCGCCGCTGTCGTCAACGCGATCACCTGCGCCGCGATCGCTTGGCGACGGGCCTCGAAATCAGGGTCCGTCAAGCCCGTCGGCTGGCCCAGTACCGGCGTGTGCAGGTGCCCGCCCGCCACCGACGTCAGGCCCAGTCCCAGCCGGACCCGGTTCGCCCGGAACATCGATTCATTGCTCAGGTAGTTCCCGCCGCCGCCCGAAGCCGCGATTTCGCCGGGGGCCGGGGCGTCCGAGCGGCACACCGGCGTCCCTTCACCCGGGTGGGAAGAGTCCGGCCACACGCAGAACGCCTGGTTGAAGTTCACCGGGTACGCACCCGGCACCGCGAGCATCCGCGAGTACGGCAGCGTCGTCTCGATGAACTGGACGTCCGGTTGCGGCCAGCCCGCGGCCGGCGGGACGCCACCTGTCACCGAAGCGTTGTTGTTGTCCGGGAAGCCGCCGCGCCAGGCGCCCGCCCAGCGTTCGACGTCGAAGCGGCCCGGGCGGCCCTGGCTGATCGTCAGGACCACGTCCGGGCGCCGCGCGCGGTCGCGCAACGCCGTTCCGTACGCCGCTTCCACGATGCCCTGGTCGAAGTAGCCCCACACCACCGGGAAGCTCACGGCCTGGACCACGGCCGGGCCCGAAGGGGTGTCGAGGACGCGGCCGTCGAGCTGCAGCGCCGACGCGCCGGCCGGGTTCGAGATGGTGATCCCGGCGCCGTCCAGCTGGAACGGGTCGAAGCCGCTCACCATGACTCGCCGTGTCTTCCCGGGCGGGAAGCGGACATCGTCGAGGCCCCGCGAACCCCGGTCGAACGCCGAAAGCAGCGAATCCCGCTGCGAAGGGAACGGCTTCCACTGCCGGATCGCGCTGCTGAGCTGCAGCCGCGCCCAGTACAGCGGCCGGTCGTCGAAGCGGTCGAGCGTCCCGAGATCCGGGCGGCGGCCCTGCGCCCGGTCGACGGCCGTCCGCCACAGCCGGTCGCCCGCCTGCGTGACCAGGCGCTCGGCCCGGCGCGGGGTGCGCGCCGCGCAGAGGTCGTGCTTCACCTCGGCGACGAGCGGGTCGAACCCCGCCAGCCGGACGAGTTCGGGTCCGGCGGCGGGACCACCCGCGGGCAGGGAAGCGGTCAGCCGCTGTTCCTCGACGGTCAGCGGAACACCGGCGTCGAAGCAGCCGGGCGCGGCCGTGGCGACGGCCGGGAACGCGAAGAGCGGGACGGCGGCGAGCAGGGGGAGCAGGGCGGTCAGGCGCACGGGGTTCCCTCCACGGCGTGGGTGACGCGGCCGAGTCTTCCGCGACCGCGCCACCCGCGTAACCCCGGTAAGTCGGGATCAGCCGGTCGCCAGCACCTTCAGGCGCGAGATGTCCGCGCTGAAGCTGTCCTGGTCGATCGGCGAGGAGCTGTACTGCCAGAACGTGTAAAAGCCCCAGTTGTACGGCAGCGTGCCCGCCGAAGAGGCGTACCGAGCCACCCACAGCGGGTTCGTCGAGCTGAAGTCGCCGGTGTTGCCGGTGCACTGGCTCCACCAGCTCGTCGCCGTGTAGATCACCGGCCAGCGGGTCGTCTTCGCGTGGTACTCGTCGCTGAACGCCTTGATCCACGCGACCATCTGCGCGGGGGTCTTGCCGTAGCAGGCGTTGTTCGGGCCCCACTCGATGTCGAGCGTGCCGGGAAGCGTCTTGCCGTCCTTCGACCAGCCGCCGCCGTGGGCGACGAAGTAGTCGGCCTGCGCTGCGCCGCCCGAGGTGTCCGGGCGGCCGTAGTGGTACGCGCCGCGGATCATGCCGACGTTGTAGGAACCCGTGTACTGCTGGCTGAAGTACGCGTTCGTGTAGCCGGTGCCCTCGGTCGCCTTGACGTAGGCGAACTTCTTGCCCGCGCTCCAGTACGACGCCCAGTTGACGTTCCCCTGGTAAGCGCTTACATCGATGCCGGGGACGCTCGCGTCCACCGACGCCGGGGCCAGGCCGGCCGGGGCGACCCCGTCGTGGGCCCGGATCGCCGCGCCCATCTCGTGGTTGCCGGTGGCGTCTTGCTGGGGGAGCGGCGGCGAAGCCTCGGCGCCGGGGGCGGTCGCGACCAGCAGGGAGGTCGAGACCGCGAGTGCGGCGCCGAGCAGGCGGCGCCACCGTCGTGGTGCAGTCATGGTGAGTTGTTCCTTCCGGTTGCCCTCGCTGTGCGCGGTGTGCAGGCCGCGCCGCACGATTCTGTTACAGCGAGGACGGCAACGTCACTGCTCCATGTGATTTAATTTCCGGAACCCCTGAACTGTGTGAAAAGCTGACGAAACGGGTGTATCGGCCCCGTTGGCGTCTTGTAGGCAGGGGAACCAGGGGGCAGACTCGCCCGCATGCCCGCGCTCAGATGCCGCCGAACCCTCGTCATCGCCGCTGCCGCCGCGCTCGTCACCACCGTCGCGAGCGGGCCCGCCACCGCGGCCACGCCCACCCCCAAGTCGCCGGTCGCCGTCGGCTTCGGCGGGGCCGTGGCCAGCATCGACGCCGACGCCACCGCGATCGGCACCCAGGTCCTGCGCGACGGCGGCAACGCCGTCGACGCGGCCGTCGCGGTCGCCGCCGCGCTCGGGGTCACCGACCCCTTCTCCGCCGGCGTCGGCGGGGGCGGCTTCTTCGTCTACTACGACGCCAAGACGCACCGCGTGCACACTTTGGACGGCCGCGAGACGGCGCCGAAGACCGCGGACGCGAACCTGTTCGTCGAGAACGGTCAGCCGCTGCCGTTCAACGACGCCGTCACCAGCGGGCTCAGCGTCGGGGTGCCGGGCACGCCGGCGACCTGGTCCGAGGCGCTGCGCAAGTGGGGGACGCGCTCGCTGGCGAGGTCGCTGAAGCCCGCCGAGAACCTCGCGCGGAACGGCTTCGTCGTCGACTCGACGTTCCAGACGCAGATCGCGAACAACGCGGCGCGGTTCTCGGCGTTCCCGTCGACGCGCTCGCTGTACCTGCCGGACGGCGCCCCGCCGGCCCCCGGGACGGTCTTCCGCAACCCCGACCTCGCGGCGACGTACGCGCAGCTCGAACGCCAGGGCGTCGGCGCGCTGTACCGCGGCCCGATCGGCGCGGACATCGCGAAGACCGTGCAGAAGCCGCCGGTCGACCCGGCCTCGACGCTGAACGTCCGGCCCGGCAAGCTCACCACCGGCGACCTGGCCGCCTACGAAGCGATCGAGCGCCGCCCGACGCAGACCGGCTACCACGGACTCGACGTCTACGGTATGCCGGCGCCGTCGTCCGGCGGGCTGACCGTCGCCGAGGCGCTCAACATCCTCGAGAACTTCGACCTGAAGCACGCGAGCAAGGCCGACTACCTGCAGTACTTCCTGGAGTCGACCCGGTTCGCCTTCGCCGACCGCAACCGCTGGATCGGCGACCCGGCGTTCGTCGACGTCCCGGCGCGCGAACTGCTCAGCCAGCGTTTCGCCGACACGCGGGCCTGCCTGATCTCGAAGGACAAGGCGGCCACCAGCCCGGTCGCCCCGGCCGACCCGCGCCACCCGGCACCGTGCGCCGCGGGTGCCGCCGCCGCGCCGACGCCGTACGAGGGCGAGAACACCACCCACCTGACGGTCGCCGACAAGTGGGGCAACGTCGTCGCGTACACGCTGACGATCGAGCAGGAGGGCGGCAGCGGCATCGTCGTGCCGGGCCGGGGGTTCCTGCTCAACAACGAGCTGACCGACTTCTCGTTCACGCCGGTGACGCCGGGCGTCCCCGACCCGAACCTGCCGGGCCCGGGCAAGCGCCCGCGCTCGTCGATGGCCCCGACGATCGTCCTCGACCACGGCCGCCCGCTCTTCGCGACGGGCTCCCCGGGTGGCGCGTCGATCATCACGACGGTCCTGCAGGTGATCCTCGGCCGCCTGGACCGGGGGTTGTCCCTGGAGGACGCGATCGCGGCCCCGCGGGCATCGCAGCGCAACTCGGCGGCCGCCCAGGTCGAGCAGGCGTTCCTGGACCAGCCCGAGACGGCGGAGCTGCGGGCTCGCGGCCAGGGCTTCTCGACGGCCCCGGCGGAGATCGGCGCGGCCACGGGAGTGGAGCACCTGCGCGACGGCCGCTGGCTGGCCGCGGCGGAACCGGTCCGGCGCGGCATCGGCGCGGCACAGGTGGTGTGGCCCGCGCACTGGTAGGGCGCGAGCGCGCCGGGAACATCGGGGCCTTCTAGACTCGGCCCCGATGTTCCAGCCACCTGAAACCCCGCTCCCGCCGGGGGTGGGCCGATGAAGCTCGTCTTCGCCGGCACTCCCGAACCGGCGGTCCCCGCGCTGCGCGCGCTGCTCGACTCCGGGCGGCACGAGGTCGTCGCGGTCGTCACCCGTCCCGATGCGCAGGCCGGCCGCGGCCGCCGGGTCGTGCGGTCGCCCGTCGGCGCGCTCGCCGACGAGCACGGCATCGAGGTCCTCACGCCCGCCCGCGCCGGTGATCCCGCCTTCCTCGCGCGGCTCACCGAGCTCGCGCCGGACGCCTGCCCGGTCGTCGCCTACGGGGCGTTGCTGCCACAGGCCGCCCTCGACATCCCGCGGCTCGGCTGGGTGAACCTGCACTTCTCGCTGCTGCCCGCGTGGCGCGGCGCCGCGCCGGTCCAGGCCGCGATCCGGGCCGGCGACGAGATCACCGGGGCCTCGACGTTCCGGATCGTCAAGGAGCTGGACGCGGGCCCGGTCTACGGCGTCGTCACCGAGGCCATCGGCGCCACCGACACGGCGGGCGGCCTGCTCGGGCGGCTCGCGGAGTCCGGGGCGAAGCTGCTGCTGTCCACCATGGACGGTCTCGCCGACGGCAGCCTGGTCGCGCGCGAGCAGCCCGCCGAGGGCCTCAGCTACGCGCCGAAGGTGACGGTCGAGGACGCGCGCGTGTCCTTCGCCGACCCGGCCTCGGCGGTCGACCGGCAGATCCGGTCGGTCACGCCGGACCCGGGCGCGTGGGCGGAGTTCCGCGGCGAGCGCTTCAAGCTCGGCCCGGTCACGGTGCTCGACGAGCCCGGCCCGCCGCCGGGCGAGATCGTCGTCGAGCGCAAACGGGTGCTGGTCGGGACGGCGACGAAGCCGCTGCGGCTCGGCGACGTCCAGGCACCCGGCAAGAAACGGATGGCGGCCACCGACTGGGCGCGCGGTACGAGGATCGACCAGGGAGAGCGCCTCCGGTGAACGACAATAGGGAACGACGTCCGTCACGGCCGCAGCGGGGCCGCCCGGCGCCGCGCAAGGAAGGCCCGCGCCGCCCGCCGTCGGTGGACCCGGCCCGGCAGGCCGCGTTCGACGTCCTCGCGGCCGTGCGGACCAAGGACGCCTACGCCAACCTCGTCCTGCCGGACCTGCTGCGCGAGCGGCGGATCACCGGCCGCGACGCGGCGCTGGCCACCGAACTCGCGTACGGCGCTTCGCGCGCCCAGGGGCTGCTCGACGCCGTCATCGAGTCGTGCGCGGAGCGGCCGCTCTCGCAGACCGACCCCGCGGTGCTCGACGCGCTGCGCCTCGGCGTCTACCAGCTGTTGCGCACGCGCATCCCCGAGCACGCCGCCGTGACGTCCACTGTGGACCTCGTGCGCGCGGAAGGGGGTTCGTGGGCAACGGGTTTCGCGAACGCCGTCATGCGCAAGGTGTCCGAAAAGGACGAAGCGGCGTGGCTCGACGAGCTCGCGCCGGACGACGCGGCCGACCCGATCGGGGCCTACGCGCTGCGGACCGCGCACCCGCGCTGGATCGCCCGCTCGTTCGCCGAAGCGCTGGGCGACAAGGGCGCCGGCCTCAAGGCCGCGCTCGAAGCCGACGACGCGCGGCCCGAGGTGCACCTCGTCGCCCGTCCCGGCGAGATCAGCGCCGACGAGCTGGCCGCGATCACCGGCGGCGACCCGGCGCCGTACTCGCCCTACGGCGTCCACCTGCCCGCGGGCGCCGGCGACCCGGCCGGCATGGAGCCGGTCCGCGAGCGGCTCGCGGCGGTCCAGGACGAGGGCAGCCAGCTCTGTGCGATCGCCGCGACGAAGGTGCCGGTCGAAGGCACCGACGAGCGCTGGCTCGACCTGTGCGCGGGCCCCGGCGGCAAGGCCGCGCTGCTCGGCGCGCTGGCGGCGCTGAGCGGGGCCACCGTGGACGCCGTCGAGATCGCGCCGCACCGCGCGAAGCTCGTCGAGAAGGCCACGACCGGGCTGCCGGTGAAGGTGCACGTCGCCGACGGTCGCGAGAGCGGCCTCGAGCCGGGCTACGACCGGATCCTCGTCGACGCGCCGTGCAGCGGCCTCGGCGCCCTGCGGCGGCGGCCGGAAGCACGCTGGCGGCGTCAGCCGTCCGACGTCGCCGACCTGACGAAGCTGCAGGGCGAGCTGATCAACGCGGCCTACGCCCTGCTGCGGCCCGGCGGCGCGCTGACGTACGTCGTCTGCTCGCCGCACCTCGCCGAGACCGAAGGCGTGCTGACGGAGACCGCGCGCCGGCTGAAGGCCGAGGTGCTGGACGCGCGCGGGTTGTTCCCGGGCGTCCCGGAGCTCGGCGACGGCCCGTACGTCCAGCTGTGGCCGCACCGCCACGGCACGGACGCGATGTTCTGCGGCGTGCTGCGCAAGCCGTGAGAACCCTCGGCCTGGTGGCTGGCTCGTGCGGCGGACTGGACGTCCGGTTCGCCGCCGAGCTGGCCCGCCCCGCCGCGGAGCGCGGCTGGCGGACGGCAATCACGTTGACGCCGACCGCGATGAGCTGGCTGGAGTCCGCGGGCGCACTCGACGAGGTCGCGGCGTGCTCCGACCTGCCGGTCCGCAGCGTCTCCCGCCTCCCGGGCGAGCCGCGGCCGCACCCGGACCCGGAGGTGTTCCTGTTCGCCCCGGCGTCGGCCAACTCGGTGGCGAAGCTGGCGCTGGGCATCGCGGACAACCAGGCCCTGACGGTGCTGGGCGACGTGCTGGGCGCGCCGGGGATCACGATCGTGGTGGCGTACCAGATCCAGCAGACCCGGGTCCACCACCCGGCGTGGCAGCGCCACCTCGACACCCTGTCGGAAGCCGGGGTAACGCTGCACCGGTTGGATCCCCGGCGCTCGTGGACCGAGGCGCTCGACCTGCTGCCCTGAGCGCTGCGTCGGCTCCCGGCGAGGCGGCGCCGAGCTGGGCGGAGGCCGGGTTCTCGCCGCGCCGGTGCTGGACACGGGAGTGCAGCCGCGGCTGCGCCCCCATTTCCACGCTACCGGTCACCACCGACAGTTCCGGCCCTCCGGCCCTCCGGCCTACGAGCACACCGCCGCGTCCATCGCCGCCAGGAGGTGGCCGCTCGTCTCCGCCGGGGTCGGGTTCTCGTTCAGCACCACCGTTGCCCGGCGTCCGCCCGGACCGACGCCCGCCAGGTTCGTGAAGCCGATGATCCCGCCTTCGTGCCCCCAGAACTGCCCGCACGACACCGGAATGCTCCCCAGCCCCAGCCCGTACCGCGCGCCCGGGACCCCCAGCTCGGCGGGGACCGTGCGGCGCATCTCCGTCAGCTCGGCCGGGCGCAGCAACCGCCCGCCCAGCAAAGCGCCGTAGAACCGGTCCAGGTCGGCCGGGGTACTCACCAAGCCGCCCGCCGCGCCCGCGATCGTCGCGTCGAAGTCGCTGAAGTCCACCAGCTTCCCGCCGATCGGGGCGTACCCGACCGCGTGCGGGGACGGCAGCTTTTCGTCGCCGCGGCGGGGCAGGTACGTGTCGCGCAAGCCGAGCGGCCGGGTGATGCGGTGCGCGATCGAGGTGTCCAGCGGCTGCCCCGTGACGCGCTCGACGAGCATCCCCGCCACGATGTAGTTCGTGTTCGAGTACGACCACCCGGTGCCCGGCGGGAACAGCGCCGGGTGCTTCAGGGCCATCGCCACCAGCTCGGCCGGCTCGGCGCCGCGGTGGCGCAACGCCTCCGGGTCCGCCAGGTCGAGGTCGTCGGTGTAGTTGTAGAGCCCGCTCGTGTGCTGCAGCAGCTGCCGCACGGTGATCCGGTGGTCCGGCAGCAACCCGGGCAGGTACTGCGAAACCGGCGCGTCCAGCTTCACCCGGCCCTCGCCCACGAGCTGCAGCACGACCGTCGCCACGAACGTCTTCGTGACGCTGCCCGCGCGGAAGGAACCGTTGCGCGGGAACAGTTTCCCGGTGGTGACGTCGCCGGCGCCGCTGCGCGTGACCCGCGTCCGGGCGCCGTCCTGGACCACCGCCGCCGCGCCCGGGACGCCGTCCTGGCCGGTCAGGACGTCCAGGCTCGCCTGCACCGGCGAGCCGGTCACCGGTGACCCGGCCACCGGTGACCCGGCCGCCAGCGCCGGTGCCGCCGTCGTGGCCGCGAGCAGGGCGGCGAGCGTGCCGGCCGTGATGATCCGCAAAGACTTCCGCATGAGAAAACCCCCTGGTGTCTCGGTGTTCCCCACGCTAGGGAGCCGGGACGCCAGGGGGCATGGGGCAGGCCGCCGGAACGGACCGGGGGCCTGCCCCACCACGCTCAGCGCAGCTTCAGGGCCCGCTTCAGGGTCCCGAAGAGGTCGGTCTGGTTGGTCAGCCCGACGATGTTGGCCGCCTGCGGGCCGAGACCCGCGATGCGCACCTGGGTACCGGTGTGCGACTGCGAGCCGCCGGTCTCCGCGGTGCCGTAGGCCAGCGTCATGTTCGCGCCCTCGTTGGTGACGAGCGTCGCGGTCAGGCCCGGGGTGGCCGTCGGCTCGACGATCTGGCTGCTGTGGCCGTGGTCGGCGGTCACCAGCACCAGGGTGTCGGGGTGGCTGCGGGCGAACGCCGTACCCGCCGCGATCGCCGCGTCGAAGTCGACCGTCTCGCCGATCTGGCCGCACGGGTCGGCCGCGTGGTCCTGCTTGTCGATGCTCGCGCCCTCGACCTGGAGGAAGAAGCCCTTGTCCGCACGGCGGTCGTCGAGCAGCTCGAGCGCCTTGCGGGTCTGGTCGGCCAGCTTCGGCTGGGTCTTGGGCAGGTTCGCGTTCGTGGCGCAGCGGGTCGGCGCGGTGCCGCCGTGGACGGCCGCCGGGCCGGTCCAGTTGACCGGCATGTTGCCCTCGGCGAACAGGCCGAGGACCGGCTTGCCCTTCGGCGCCTTCGCCAGGTCGGCCGCGGTGTTCACGACGTTGTAGCCGGCCGCCTTGGCCTGCTCCAGCACGGTCTTGCCCTTGAACTTGCCCGCCGTCACCGGCTGGTTGAAGTACTTCGCGCCGCCGCCCAGCAGGACGTCGGGGCGGGTCTGCACCAGCTGCTCGGAGATCGAGCCGAGGCCGCCGTTCTCCTTGGCGTTCTTCGCGCACTTCGCGGTCGTCTCGACCGGGCCCTTGCAGTCGCGGTTGACGACGTGCGAGCCGAGCACGGCCGGGGTCGCGTCCTGGACCTCGGCGGTGGTGACGTCGCCGGTGCGCAGGCCGTTGCGCTTGGCGATCTCGAGGATCGTCGGGACGTCGTTGCCGTACGCGTCGACGGAGATCGCGCCGTTGTAGGTCTTGGTGCCGGTGGCCCAGCCGGTGCCGGACGCGGCCGAGTCGGTCACGTAGTTCGGCTTGGCCGGGTTGTTCTGCTCCACGGCGTACGTCGTGTAGTCGCCGGTGAGCGGCAGCTCGTCCATCGCGAGCCGGCCGGCGGCGCCGCGCTCGTAGTTGCGGGCGGCGGTGATCTCCGACTGACCCATGCCGTCGCCGATGAACAGGATCACGTTGCGGGCGTGCCCGCCCTGGATCGCCGAACGGACGTCGTTCGTGCGGTCACCGGTGCCGGCGGATGAGCGCGCGTCGGCGTTGTCGGAGCCGTTGGTGGCCAGGGCGACGGGGGCGGCGGCGACCAGCGCGGCGCCGAGTGCGCCCGCGACCAGCCACCGGCGGCGGCCGGCGAACAGCGAAGCCATGTTTCTCCTCATTGGGGGACTTCGGGAGGTAAGCGCCCGGATTCCGGACACGTGCTATTAGTCCTTCTGCATGTGTGGTGCGCAGGGACTGGGAGTGACGCCCGGGTGTCCGCTGGCCGAACTCCTGACTTCCCGCGGGTGACCGGGAGCACGTCGGTTATTGACCGGCGAGGTGTCCCGGCCGCACGACGCCCGATTCGTACGCTATGACCACCGCTTGGCTGCGGTTGCCGGCGCCGAGCTTGCCGAAGATGTTGCCCACGTGGGTCTTCACCGTCTCCAGGCTGATCACCAGCGCCGCCGCGATGTCCTGGTTGGACAGTCCGCCGGCGATCAGCCGGAGCACCTCGGCTTCGCGCCGGGTGAGCGTTTTCGCCGCCCGCGCGTGCTTCCCGCCCGGCGGCGACGGTCACCGACGGCGTGCGCGATCTCCTCCCTGCGCGCCCGCTTCAGCAGGAACCCGCTGGCCCCGGCCAGCAGCGGGTCGTCGAGCGCGGCGAGCACCTGCCGGGTGGCTTCGATGCCGTCGGTGCCGGGCATCCGGACGTCCATCAGCACGACGTCCGGGCGGCTCCGGCGCACCGCGGGCAGCACTTCGGCGCCGTCGGCCGCTTCGCCGACGACGGGCAGGCCCGCTGCTCCAGCAGCGCTGTCGGCGAGCAGCACCGTCGGCGTCATGCGCCGGCCCGCAGCGGGATGGTCGCGCGCAGCCGCCACCGCTCGCCGTCCGGGCCCGCGGCCAGCTCGCCGCGCAGGGCTTCGACGCACTCGGCCGGACCGGTCAGCCCGTGCCGCCCGGTCCGCGGCCGATCGACGGCCAGCGCGTTCACCACGGCGATGGCGAGCTGCTCCGGCCCGGCCTCGACCCGGACGTCGACCGCGCCCGGACCGGCGTGGCGCAGGGCGTTCGTCAGGCCCTCCTGGACGATCCGGTAGCCCTCCCGCGACACCGCGGCCGGCAGCGCGGTGACCGCCCGGCGACCGCCGGCCGGACGTCGAGCCCGGCTTCGCGGGCGCGCACGGCGAGGACGTCGACCTCGGCCAGCGTGCGCTGCGGCTCCTTCGCCGCGGGCTCGTCGCGGAGCAGGCCCAGCACGTGGTCGAGGTCCTCCAGCGCGCTGCGGGAGGCTTCTTCGATCGTGCCGAGTGCGCCCCGCGCCTGCGCCGGGCCGGTCTCGGCCAGCCCGGCCGCGGCGGCCGCCTGGATCGTCGACGTCGTGAGCGTGTGCCCGATCGAGTCGTGCAGCTCGCGGGCCAGCCGGTTGCGCTGGGCGAGCACGGCCGCGCGGCGTTCGGCCAGCGCCGCGCGTTCGGCCGCGGAGGGGCCCAGCAGCGCCGTGGCACCGGCCCGGAAAGCACGCGTGGCCGCCGCGGTGACCAGCAGCGCGGCCGCCGGCATGACCAGCGAGGCGGGTAGTGTCCAGGCCCCGGCGACGGCCTTCGCGCCGAAGAACGAGAACTCGTCCTGGTCGCCGCGCAACCACATCGCGACGGAGAAGACACCGAAGAGGAGGAGGCAGTCGACGACCACGAGGAGGCCGCCGAACCCGGCGTGCAGGACCAGCCACGCCCCGGACCGCAGGCGGTCCGGCCAGGCGGGCCGCGCCCGGCCCGGCGACGGCAGCGACGTGCCCAGCAGCCCGTTCGCCGCGGCGATGCCGAAGCGCCGCACCGGTCTCAGCAGCCCCAGCAGACCCAGCAGGACCGCGAGCGAGACGAGCGCGAGCAGGACGCGCGGCCGTCCCGCCGGGCTCAGCAG
The DNA here is from genome assembly GCF_023008405.1 of Amycolatopsis sp. FBCC-B4732. Taxonomy (NCBI): domain Bacteria; kingdom Bacillati; phylum Actinomycetota; class Actinomycetes; order Pseudonocardiales; family Pseudonocardiaceae; genus Amycolatopsis; species Amycolatopsis sp. FBCC-B4732. The sequence continues at coordinate 5,230,455 of NZ_CP095376.1, read as the reverse complement.
GGCCCACGGCACGGCGAAGGGCGCCACCGGGACGGTCAGCGCCGCGCCCAGCACGGCGTACGGGAGGCTGCGGTAGCCGCCGGGACGCAGCAGGGACCTCGAGAAATCGGACATGGCGGCGAGCCCAGGGCGGCCGGAGTGGCGCACACCTCCCTCCGCGGAGCCAGATCCTGGTCACAACCGGTTAGCGACCGTTAGCAGCGGCCTCCTACACTCGGGACGTGGCAGACCGACCCCTGATCGCACCCAGCATCCTGTCCGCGGACTTCGCCCGGCTCGGCGAGGAGATCGCCGCCGTCGCGAGCGGCGGGGAGACCCGTGCCGACTGGGTCCACGTCGACGTGATGGACGCGCACTTCGTGCCCAACCTGACCCTCGGCCTCCCCGTCGTCAAGGCGCTGCTGAAGAGCACCGACGTGCCGATCGACTGCCACCTGATGATCGAGGACCCGGACCGCTGGGCGATCGGCTACGCCGAGGCCGGCGCCTACAACGTCACCGTGCACGCCGAAGCCGCGAAGGACCCGATCGCGCTCGCGAAGAACCTGCGCGCCGCCGGGGCGAAGGCCGGCCTGTCGCTCAAGCCGGGCACCGCGCTCGAACCGTGGCTCGACGCGCTCAAGCACTACGACACGCTGCTCGTGATGTCGGTCGAGCCGGGCTTCGGCGGGCAGTCGTTCATCGCCGACGTCCTGGAGAAGGTCCGCACCGCGCGGCGGCTGGTCGACACCGGGCACCTGAAGCTGGTCGTCGAGATCGACGGCGGCATCAACGCGGACACGATCGAGCAGGCCGCGGAGGCGGGCGTCGACTGCTTCGTCGCCGGGTCCGCCGTCTACGGCGCCGGCGACCCGGGCAAAGCGGTCGCCGCGCTGCGCGAGCAGGCGGCCCGGGGCCGGGCGGGCTGACCCACCCGGGCGGCACCGGAGAAGCCACCGGGCCGCGGCGGGTGTTGGATGGGGAGCAGCGGCGCACAAGGAGGCAGGACGTGTTCACCGGCATTGTCGAGGAGATCGGCGAGGTCACCTCGGTCGAGCAGCTGACCAACGCGGCGCGGCTGCGGGTCCGCGGCCCGCTGGTGACCAGCGACGCCGCGCACGGCGACTCCATCGCGGTCAGCGGCGTCTGCCTGACCGTCGTCGAGGTGGGGGACGGCGAGTTCACCGTCGACGTCGTCAACGAGACGCTGCAGCGCTCGAGCCTGGCCAAGGTCGCGGTCGGTGACCGGGTCAACCTGGAGCGCGCTACCCCGGCGGGCGGGCGGCTCGGCGGGCACATCATGCAGGGCCACGTCGACGGGACCGGGGTCTTCCTGGGCCGCGACGGCAACGGCGTCACGACGTTCGCGCTGCCGGGGCACCTGTCCCGGTACGTGGTCGAGAAGGGTTCGATCGCGGTCGACGGCATCTCGCTGACGGTCGCGGCGATCAGCGCCGACCAGTTCGCGGTGGCCCTGATCCCGACCACCCTCGAGGCGACCACGCTCGGCGGGCGCGAAGCGGGCGACCTGGTCAACCTCGAAGTCGACGTGGTCGCGAAGTACGTGGAGAAGCTGGCCGAGGCGCACATCCGCGACCAGGTGCACAATCGGGACGGCGGCACGGAGGAGCAGCGGTCATGAGTGAGACGAGTGCGGCAGAGCCCGAGGCGGGCTGGACCCCGTGCGGCACCGGCGCGGTGTTCGACGCCGACGCCATCGAGCGGGCCATCTCGGACATCGCGGCGGGCCGCGCGGTCGTCGTGGTCGACGACGAAGACCGCGAAAACGAGGGCGACCTCATCTTCGCCGCCGAAAAGGCGACGCCGGAGCTGCTGGCCTTCATGGTCCGCTACACCTCGGGGTACGTCTGCGTGGCGCTGACCGAGTCCGAAGCGGACCGGCTGGACCTGCCGCCGATGTACCACACCAACCAGGACGCGCGGGGCACCGCGTACAGCGTCACGGTCGACGCCGCCGACGGCATCACCACCGGCATCTCGGCCGCCGACCGCGCGCACACGATCCGCCTGCTGGCCGACCCGGCGTCGACGGCGAAGGACTTCCGCCGCCCCGGCCACGTCGTCCCGCTGCGCGCCAAGGAAGGCGGCGTGCTTCGCCGCCCCGGGCACACCGAGGCGTCGGTCGACCTGGCCCGGCTGGCCGGGCTCGCGCCGGCGGGCGTCCTCTGCGAGATCGTGTCGCAGAAGGACGAAGGCGACATGGCGCGCCGCGACGAGCTCGAGGTGTTCGCGGCCGACCACGACCTGGCGATCATCACGATCGCCGACCTGATCGCTTACCGCCGTCGCACCGAGAAGCAGGTCGAGCGCGTCGCCGAGGCGCGCATCCCGCTGTCCGCGGGCACGTTCCGCGCGGTCGGCTACGACTCGCTCCTGGACGGCATCGAGCACGTCGCGTTCGTCTACGGCGAGATCGGCGACGGCCAGGACATCCTGGTGCGCGTGCACTCCGAGTGCCTCACCGGCGACGTCTTCGGCTCGCTGCGCTGCGACTGCGGCCCGCAGCTGGAAGCGGCACTGGAAGCGGTGGCCGCCGAAGGCCGCGGCGTCGTGCTCTACATCCGCGGCCACGAGGGCCGCGGCATCGGGCTGCTGCACAAGCTGCAGGCCTACCAGCTGCAGGACGACGGCGCGGACACGGTGGACGCGAACCTCGCCCTCGGCGTCCCGGCCGACGCCCGCGACTACGGCACCGGCGCGCAGATCCTGTGCGACCTCGGCGTCCGCACGATGCGGCTGCTGTCGAACAACCCGGCCAAGCGGATCGGCCTCGAGGGGTACGGCCTGCGCGTCACCGGGCGCGTGCCGCTGCCGATCTCGCCGAACCCGGAGAACCTGCGCTACCTGCGGACCAAGCGCGACCGGATGGGGCACGACCTGGCCCAGCTGGAGCACTACGACCAGGTCGGCGCGGGCACCGAGCACGCGGATGGAGGACCACAGTGAGCGGCGACGGCCGTCCCGACGTTTCGCCGGACCTGACCGGCTGCAAGTCCCTCAGGCTCGGCATCGTGGCGACCCGCTGGAACGCGGACATCACCGACGTCCTGCTGGAGCGCGCCCTGTTCGCGGCGCGCGAGGCGGAGCTGGAGGAGGATCCGACGGTGGTCCACGTCGCGGGCGCGGTCGAGCTCCCGGTGGTGGCGCAGGCACTGGCCCGCAACCACGACGCGGTGGTCGCACTGGGCGTGGTCATCCGCGGCGGCACCCCCCACTTCGAGTACGTGTGCGACGCGGTGACGGCGGGCCTGACCCGCGTGGCCCTGGACGAGAGCACGGCGGTCGGCAACGGCGTCCTGACGTGCGACACGCACGAGCAGGCGGTGGACCGCTCGGGCCGGCCGGGCGCCAAGGAGGACAAGGGCTACGAGGCGACGGTGGCCGCCTTGGACACGGCGCACGTGCTGAAGAGCCTGCGCCAGCCGTGGACCGAGCGGGGTTTCGTGTGACCGTGAAGACTCTCCTGGTGATCCGCCCGCGGCGCGCGCTGATCATGTGCAGCGTGCTGGCGGCGGCCCTGCTGGCGGTGTTCGTGGTGGTGGCGGTGCTGCTGCGCAACGGCGACACGGGCGTCCACTTCCAGCGCTCCGACCAGGCGGCGATGATCGGCATCGGCATCCTGCTGGCGTGCGGGGTGATGCTGTTCGCGATCGCGAGGGTCCGCGCGGACGAGGAGGGCATCGAGGTCCGCAACGTGGTGATGACCCGGCGGTTCGCGTGGAGCGAGGTGCTGTCGGTGAGCTTCCCGGATGGTGCGTCGTGGGCGCGGTTGGAGCTGCCGGACGACGAGTACCACGCGGTGATGGCGGTGCAGGCGGTCGATCGTGACCGTGCGGTGGAAGCGGTCCGAGCGTTGCGGAAGCTGCACCGCGCGGCGACGGGCGGCTAGCCGCCCCTGATCTGACGGGCCAGTTCGCGAGCGCGCTGCTCGGTGAAATTGCCGGTGATCTGGGTGGTGCCGTCGAGGATCGCGACCTGGATGTTCGGCGCCGACAGCACCTGGCTGTCCAAGACGAACGCGACCTGCTGGTTGAGGTTCTTGCTCGTGAAGTCGGCCCAGGTCTTCGTGCCCGCCGCCTTGAACGTGAGGGTCACGACCCATTGCCCGCGCTGCTGGTCGTAGCCGGCCGTCGCGTCGGCCACTTCGCTCCCGGGGAGGAACTCGGGCTCGAGGACGTAGGCCGTGTCGTCGGTCTGCCCGCAGGTGACCAGCGGCAGGGAACGATCGTCGTGGCCCGCCAGCGGGTCGGGCCTGCCGGGCGTGCAGTCGATCGCCTGCACGGCGGCGGTCTGCTGGGCCGCGTCCCAGCTTTGCCGGTCCGCCTGCGAGAGCGGCGCGGCGGTTCCTGTGCCGCCGATCCGCGAAGCGTAGGCCACGACCTTGCGGAACCCCGCCGGCTTCGGACCGCTGACCGGCGCGGCCGATGACGGCGCCGCCGGGGCGGGCACGGCCTGGCCGGCGATAACGGCGCCGCACCCGGCCGAGGTCAGCAGAGCGAAGGCCGAAAGGAAAACCGCGAAGCGCATGAGCCCCAAGTCGGCGGCGCGGCCTCGCCTGTTACGCCCGGCTCAGAGGTCCAGGTCCACCACGATCGGCGCGTGGTCGGACGGCCCCTTCCCCTTCCGCATGTCCCGGTCCACGTAGGAATCCGTCACCGCGTCGGTGAACGCCGCGTTCCCGTACACCAGGTCGATCCGCATGCCCTTGTTGTTCGGGAAGTTCCCCGCCCGGTAGTCCCAGTACGTGAACGGGTGGTCGTACTTCAACGGCCGCGGGAACACATCCGACAACCCCAGCTTCCGCAGCCGCGCCAGGGCCTCGCGCTCCGGCGGTGTCACGTGCGTCGACTCGGCGAACACCGCGATGTCCCACACGTCCGCATCCGTCGGCGCGACATTGAAATCACCCAGAACCGCGAAGGGCTCGGAAGAAAGCTCCGAAGAAACGAGAGACCGCAACGCCTCCAGCCACTCCAGCTTGTACGCGTAGTGCGGGTTGTCCGGCTCCCGTCCGTTGGGCACGTACACCGACCACACCCGCACCCCACCGCACGTGGCGCCCACGGCCCGCGCCTCCGTGGCCCCGTCGAACGAAGGCTCACCGGGCAGCCCGCGCACGACGTCCGACAACCCCACGCGCGACACGATCCCGACGCCGTTCCAGCGCCCCAGCCCGTACGCGGCGACCTCGTACCCCAGCGCCTCGACCTCGGCGGCGGGGAACTTCTCCGTCGTGTTCTTCAGTTCTTGCAGGCACAGCACGTCCGGTGCCGTCCGCTCCAGGAACTCCAGCACGCGCGGCAGGCGGGGGACGATGGAGTTCACGTTCCACGTGGCGATCCGCATGCCCGCGAGCATCCCACACGCCACCGACGAAACCGGGGCGGCGCGAGACCGCGCCGCCCCGCCGAACTCACACGCCCGCGGTCGTCCGGATCCAGGAGCGGCTCGAAGCCACGCTGGCGTAGTTGTTCGTGCCGCGCGTGTTGGTGCCGCTCTGGTTCTGGACCGTCGACGCGACGCCGACCTGCACGCCGCCCGACACCTCGGGGCCGCCCGAGTCGCCCTTCCACGCCGAGCCGTTGATGCCGACGCTCTGGATCGCGCGGCCGCCGTAGGCGTCCGTCGAACGGCCGGTCACCTGGACGTTCGCCGTCTTGAGGGCCGAGGCCGGCGGGCCGGTCGGGGTGGTGCGGCCCCAGCCGTAGAGCTGGTTGGTGCTGCCCGTGGACGGGTCCGCGCCGCCCAGCTTGATCGGCGCCGCGCTCGTCGCCGACGCCAGGTGCAGCAGCGCGATGTCGCCGTTCGGGGACTCGTACTTCCCGTCGACGGCGATCTGCGTGCCCGAGAACAGCGTGTTGCTGCCGACCTTGACGTGCATGCCCGAGCCGTCCTGGTCGAGGCAGTGCACGGCGGTCATCACCCAGCGCGCGGCGATGACCGTGCCGGAGCAGTTGAAGCCCTCGAAGTCGCGGCCCGGGGTGTTGACGTAGACCTGGGCGCCCCACGAGACGGTGGGGGCGGTCGTGCCGCCGACGATGTTCGGCTGGACGCCGGCGGTGGCGACGGCGCCACCCGCGAGGGTCAGCGCGACGGCGGCCGCCGAAGCGGCGCCCAGAACACGGAGAGAGCTCACGGTGGTGATCCTTTCGGAAGAGCCCGGAACAGGCTGGTCGGAAAGTAACCACCGCGTCACCCGGGGGGACACCTCCCAAAGTCGGAAGCCGGCGATCACCCTACTTCCGGCGGTGCGGGTCCTCCTGGGTGTTCAGGGCGGTTCTGACCGCCCCGAACACTCACGACGACCGGGGGCGTGCGGAAACTGTCGGTGCCGCCCCATAGTCTTGACCCGTGGCTGACCCGACCACCTACCGTCCCTCGCCGGGGAGCATCCCGGATGCCCCTGGCGTGTACAAATTCCGCGACGCGACCAGGCGGGTCATCTACGTCGGCAAGGCGAAAAGCCTCCGCAGCAGGCTGAACTCCTACTTCGCCGACCTCTCCGGCCTGCACCCGCGCACGCGCCAGATGGTCACCACGGCCGCGAGCGTCGAGTGGACCGTGGTCACCACCGAGGTCGAGGCGCTCCAGCTCGAGTACAACTGGATCAAGGAGTTCGACCCCCGGTTCAACGTCCGCTACCGCGACGACAAGAGCTACCCGATGCTCGCGGTGACGCTGAGCGAGGAGTTCCCCCGCCTGCACGTCTACCGCGGTGCGCGCAAGAAGGGCGTCCGGTACTTCGGCCCGTACGCGCACGCGTGGGCCATCCGCGAGACGCTCGACTTGCTGCTGCGCGTGTTCCCGGCCCGCACCTGCTCGGCCGGGGTGTTCCGGCGCCACGGCCAGATCGGCCGCCCGTGCCTGCTCGGCTACATCGACAAGTGCTCGGCGCCGTGCGTCGGGCGCGTCTCGGCCGTCGAGCACCGCGACATCGTCGAGGACTTCTGCGACTTCCTGGCAGGCAAGACCGACGTCATGATCAAGCGGCTCGAAACCGAGATGGCCGCCGCGTCGGAGGAGCTCGAGTTCGAGCGCGCCGCGCGCCTGCGCGACGACCTGGGCGCGCTGCGCCGGGCCATGGAGAAGCAGGCCGTGGTGCTCGGCGACGGCACGGACGCCGACGTCGTCGCGTTCGCCCACGACGACCTCGAAGCCGCGGTCCAGGTCTTCCACGTGCGCGGCGGCCGGGTCCGCGGCCAGCGCGGCTGGGTGATCGACAAGGCCGAGGAGATGGACGTCCCGGCGCTGGTCGATCACTTCCTCACCCAGTTCTACGGCGACGAAGCCGAGCTGGACGCCCGCGACGACGTCGACGCCGGCCCGGTGGTCCCGCGCGAGGTGCTGGTCCCGGAGCTGCCCGCGGACGCCGAGGCGGTCGCGGAGTGGCTGAGCGGGCTGCGCGGCTCGCGGGTCCAGCTGCGGGTGCCTCAGCGCGGCGACAAGAAGGCGCTGGCGGAGACCGTGCAGCGCAACGCGGGGGAGGCGTTCACCCAGCACAAGCTGCGCCGCGCGGGCGACCTGACGGCCCGCTCGGCGGCGTTGACCGAGCTGCAGGAGTTCCTGGCGCTGGACACCGCGCCGTTGCGCATCGAATGCATCGACATCAGCCACATCCAGGGCAGCGACGTCGTGGCGTCGCTGGTCGTGTTCGAGGACGGGCTGGCGCGCAAGTCCGAGTACCGCCGCTTCGCGCTGCGCGAGGCGGCCGAAGAGGGTGACGTCGCTTCGATCGCCGAGGTCGTGCGCCGCCGCTTCTCCCGCTACCTCAAGGAAACGGCGGAGGAGACGAGCAAGCCCGGCCTCGACCCGGAGACCGGGCGGCCGAAGAAGTTCGCCTACCCGCCGAACCTGCTGGTCGTCGACGGCGCGGGCCCGCAGGCGACCGCGGCCGCCGACGTGCTGGCCGAGCTGGGGATCACCGACATCGCCGTGGTGGGGCTGGCGAAGCGGCTCGAAGAGGTGTGGCTGCCGGCGGACCCGGACCCGGTGATCCTGCCGCGCACGTCGGAGGGGCTGTACCTGCTGCAGCGGCTGCGCGACGAGGCCCACCGGTTCGCCATCGCCTACCACCGCGAGAAGCGCTCCAAGCGCCTGCAGACGTCCGAATTGGACAGTGTGCCGGGGTTGGGGCAGGCTCGCCGGACCGCGCTGATCAAGCACTTCGGCTCGGTGAAGAAGCTCAAGCAGGCCAGGATCGAAGAGATCGAGGCGGTGCCCGGCTTCGGCAGGCGCACCGCGGAGGCCGTGGTCGCCGCGCTGGCCGGGGAGTCCGGCGCGAGCAACGGCACGAAAGCAGGGGAGTAGGGAAACACAGTGAGTGCGCAAGAGGAGATCCGCGGGTCCGGCATGGAGGTCGCGGTCGTGTCCGGGTTGTCCGGGGCGGGCCGCAGCACCGCGGCCAAGTGCCTGGAGGACCTGGGCTGGTTCGTCGTCGACAACCTGCCCCCGGAACTGATCGCCACCATGGTCGAGCTGGGCGCGCAGGCGCGCGGCGCGATCACGAAGGTGGCCGTCGTCATGGACGTGCGCTCGCGCGCGTTCACCGACGACCTCGCCTCGGTCATCAAGGACCTGGACGCCCGGGGCTACAAGCCGCGCGTGCTGTTCCTGGAGGCGACCGACGCCGTGCTGGTGCGGCGGTTCGAGGCCGTCCGCCGCGGCCACCCGATGCAGGGTGACGGCCGGCTCGCCGACGGCATCACGGCGGAGCGGACGCTGCTGGAGCCGCTGCGCGAGGAAGCCGACCTGGTGCTCGACACGTCGTCGCTGTCGGTGCACGACCTGCGCGCCAAGATCGAGGACGCGTTCGGCTCGGAAGCGAGCACCCAGACTCGGGTCACCGTGCTGTCCTTCGGCTACAAGTACGGCCTGCCGATGGACGCCGATCTGGTGATGGACGTCCGGTTCCTGCCGAACCCGTTCTGGATCCCGGAGCTGCGCGAGCACACGGGCCTCGACGGCGAGGTCCGCAACTACGTCCTCTCGCAGGAGGGCGCCGAGGAGTTCCTCGACCGCTACCACCAGCTGCTGCGGCTGATCGGCGCCGGCTACAAGCGCGAGGGCAAGCGGTACCTGACGCTCGCCGTCGGCTGCACCGGCGGCAAGCACCGCAGCGTGGCGCTGTCCGTGGAGCTCGCCCAGCGTCTGTCCAAAGAGGACGGAATGGCCGTGAAGGTGGTGCACCGCGACCTTGGTCGTGAATAACGTGCGCGCGGTCGCCCTCGGGGGCGGCCACGGGCTGCACGCCACGCTGTCCGCGGTGCGCCGGGTGACCCCCGACGTCACCGCGATCGTGACCGTGGCCGACGACGGCGGATCGTCCGGCCGGCTGCGGCGCGAACTCGGGCTGCTGCCGCCGGGCGACCTCCGGCAGGCCTTCGCGGCCTTCGCCGCGGAGGACGGCGGCACGCTGTGGGCGGAGGTCTTCCAGCACCGCTTCGGCGGCGACGGCGCACTGGCCGGGCACGCGGTGGGGAACCTGCTGCTCGCCGGGCTGTTCGAGGTGCTCGGCGACCCGGTCGCCGCGCTCGACGAAGCCCGGCGCCTGATGGGCGTCTCGGGCCGGGTGCTGCCGATGTCGCCCGAGCCGCTGGAGATCGAGGGCGAGGTCAGCGGCCTCGACAGCGAAGACCCGTCGGCGCTGCGCCGGATCCGCGGCCAGGTCGCGGTGGCTTCGACCCCGGGGCAGGTGCGGCGGGTCAGCCTGCGCACCCCGGGCACCTCCGCGCGGCCGCCGGTGGCGTGCGAGGAAGCGGTCGAAGCGGTGCTCGCCGCCGACGTCGTCTTCCTCGGGCCGGGCTCGTGGTTCACGAGCGTTCTACCGCACCTGCTCGTGCCGGGACTGCACGACGCGCTGGTGCGCACGACCGCCACGAAGGCGATCGTCCTCAACCTTGTCCCCCAGCCGGGGGAAACCGCGGGATTCTCTCCCGAGCGGCACCTGGACGTACTCTCCGAGCACGCGCCCCTGCTGCGGGTCGACGCGGTGATCGCGGACCGCGATTCCGTGCCCGACCCGGCGAATCTCCGGCGCGCGGCGACCCGGCTGGGCGCGCGGGCCCACCTGGGGGCGGTGGCCGACCCGGAAGTGGCGGGACGGCATGATCCTGATGCGCTCGCGCGGTGCATGCGGGAGGCTCTCGGTCTCGGCAGGGGCGGGGAGCACGGGGGAGGAGCGAAAGGCAGGGAGGGGCAGTAATGGCGATGACCGCCGCGGTGAAGGACGAACTGAGCCGGCTGGAGATCACGAAGATCGGGCCGCGCCGGGCGGAGGTCGCGTCGCTGCTTCGCTTCGCCGGCGGGCTGCACATCGTGGCCGGCCGGGTGGTCGTGGAGGCGGAGCTGGACACCGGTTCGGTGGCGCGACGGCTGCGCAAGGAGATCCACGAGCTGTACGGGCACCATTCGGACGTCCACGTGATCACCGCCAGCGGGGGGCTGCGCAAGGGCACGCGGTACGTCGTGCGCGTGGTGAAGGACGGCGAGGGACTGGCTCGCCAGACCGGGCTGATCGACCAGCGGGGCCGCCCGGTGCGCGGGCTGCCCGCGGCCGTGGTGTCCGGGGGAGTGGCGGACGCGGAAGCGGCGTGGCGGGGCGCGTTCCTCGCGCACGGTTCGCTGACCGAACCGGGCCGCTCGTCCTCGCTCGAGGTGACGTGCCCGGGTCCGGAGGCGGCGCTGGCCCTGGTGGGCGCGGCGCGCCGGATGGGCATCCAGGCGAAGTCGCGCGAGGTCCGAGGCGCGGACCGGGTGGTCGTCCGCGACGGCGACGCGATCGGCGCGCTGCTGACCCGCCTGGGCGCGCACACGAGCGTCCTGCAGTGGGAAGAGCGGCGGATGCGCCGCGAGGTCCGCGCGACGGCGAACCGCCTGGCCAACTTCGACGACGCGAACCTGCGCCGTTCGGCCCGCGCGGCCGTGGCGGCGGCGGCCCGCGTGGAGCGCGCGCTGGAGATCCTCGGCGAGACGGCCCCGGACCACCTGCTGGCGGCGGGCCGGCTGCGCCTGTCGAACCGGCAGGCGTCGCTGGAGGAGCTGGGCCAGCTGTCGGAGCCGCAGATGACGAAGGACGCGGTCGCCGGCCGCATCCGCCGCCTGCTGGCGATGGCGGACAAGCGGGCGAAGGACCTGAGCATCCCGGACACCGAGTCCGCGGTCACCCCGGAGATGCTCGAAGAAGAAGACGCCTGACCCGGGCTTCGAGCGCCCCGATGTGGCGTTGGGTGCGCTGGACGCAACCAACGCCACATCGGGACGCGGGTCAGCTGTCGTCGGTGGGGTGGCGGTCGGCCTCGTGCCGTGCGTTCCAGGCCTGCCGCATCGACTCGTGGCGGGCGCTGTTCTGCGCGTCGCGGCGGGCCTGCCAGACCGACGGGGTCAGGCGGCGGGTCACCAGCAGTTCGCCGGGCGCGTAGTCGTTGTCGCTGCTGCCGACCTCGAGGCCGGCCGCGGTCAGGATCTTCCGCATCGCCTCGCTCATCGCCGTGTCGATCTCGTGGAACAGCCGCGAGAACGCGGCGACTTCGGTGCCTTCGCGGTTCGGGTCGTCGCCCCAGGACTGCCGGCCCAGGTCCACGAGCACGGTGTGCGGCCGCCAGCCGACCAGCACGCCGCGCAGGTCCGGCACGTCGACCGACACCAGGGCGCCGGCCACGCCGACCGGGCGCTCGCCGGGACCGACCGGCAACCCGGCCGCGGCCAGTTCCGCCTGGACGATCCCCATGAGCGCGTCGAGCCGGTAGCGCCGTTCCGGGTCGTGCCCGATGGATTCTTCGGTCATGGTCCTCCCCTTTGCGAACGGCGGCAGCGTACGCGGTTAACGAGAACCGCGATCTCGTAACACCGCGGTAGCGCCGGGGAGCGGTGCCCGAAACGCGGCGCCCCGAACCTCGGAAGCGACCGAGGGAAGGGGAAAGCATGCGCAACGCACGCCTGCAGGTGTCGCCTGAGGTCGGCACCTGGCTCGACCGCCGCAGCAGCAAGGCCGGGGACCGGACGTTCGCGGAGCTGGTCGCGGCGAAACGCGGCACCACCGTCTCCGTCGTCATCCCGGCGCGGAACGAAGAAGCCACCGTCGGCGCGATCGTCGGCGCCATCCGCGCCGAGCTCGCGGGCACGCTGGTCGACGAGATCCTCGTCGTCGACAGCCATTCGACCGACGCCACCGCCGAAGTCGCCGCCGCCGCGGGGGCCGACGTCGTCGCGCAGGACGCCGTCTTCCCCGGGCTCGGCGGCCTGCCGGGCAAGGGCGAGGCGCTCTGGAAGGGGGTCGCGGCGACCACCGGCGACCTCGTCGTCTTCGTCGACGGCGACCTGCACGACTTCACGACCGACTACGTCACCGGTTTGCTCGGCCCGCTGCTCACCGACCCGTCGGTCGCCTACGTCAAGGGCTTCTACCACCGCCCGCTCGGTGCCGAAGCCGACGGCGGCGGCCGCGTCACCGAGCTCGTCGCGCGGCCGCTGCTCAACATGTTCTGGCCGGAGCTGGCCGGCTTCGTGCAGCCCCTCGCGGGCGAGTACGCCGGCCGCCGCGAGGTGCTGGAGAGCATCCCGTTCGTCGTGAACTACGGCGTCGAGATCGGGCACCTCATCGACCTGCTGGAGCTGCGTGGCCTCGACGCGCTCGCCCAGGTCGACCTCGGCCACCGCGTCCACCGGCACCAGAGCACGCAGGCGCTGGGCCGGATGTCCGGGCAGATCATGCAGACGCTGTTCGACCGCTTGCAGCGCTACGACCGCCTGGTCACCGCGGTCCCGCCCGCGGCGATCCTCGCCCAGTTCCAGCGGGGCTCGTCGGACAGCGGGGTCGAGCGCGAACTCGTCCTGACCGACGTGACCTCGCCGCAGCGGCCGCCGCTGAACAGCCTCGCGCTGCGGCACACGGCGTAGGCCTCAGCCGGGTACGTGGGCGGGCTGCCACCCGGGCGGCCCGAACACGTACCCCGCGCGCTCGCGCCAGGTCCGGGCGGCGCGCAGGTCGCGCAGGATCGAGCCGTACTCGTGGAAGCCGACCTTGAACAGGTGGTACGTGCCGATGTTCGTCGTCAGCCCGTACGTCGGCCGCTTCCCTTCGGGCACGAAGCTGCCGAAGAGCCGATCCCAGATGATCAGGATGCCGCCGTAGTTGGCGTCGAGGTATTCGGCGTCGCTGCCGTGGTGGACGCGGTGGTGCGACGGCGTGTTGAAGACGTACTCGAACCAGCGCGGCAGCTTGCCGACCTTCTCGGTGTGCACGAAGAACTGGTAGACGAGGTCGATCGAGAGGCCGGTCAGGATCATCCACGGCGGGATCCCGCACAGCGCCAGCACCGACCAGAACGGCAGCTGGAAGTACGGGGTCCACTTCTGGCGCAGCGCCGTCGAGAAGTTGTAGTGCTCGCTGGAGTGGTGCACCTGGTGCCCGGCCCACAGCAGCCGCACGCGGTGGCTGGCGCGGTGGTAGGCGTAGAAGACCAGTTCCTGGCCGAGCAGCATGAGCACCCACGTCCACCAGTCGCGCGGGTCCAGCCGCACCGGCGCCAGCTCGAAGAGCGCCGCGAAGACGAAGAGCATCACGAGCCGGAACAGCGCGTTGACGCCGACCGCGACGGTGCCCATCAGCATGCTCGTGCGGGTGTCGGCGACGCTGTAGCCGACCACGTTGTCGTCGTGCCCGAGCACGTGCACCGCGACGACCTCGATCGCCACGAACAGCAGGAACACCGGGGTCGCGAACAGCACGGGGTCGCGCAGGTGCGCCAGGAACTCGGCCACGTCGCCTCCTAGTAGCTGACCATGCGGTAACTTACCCAAGGGTCACTTTACGCACGGTAGGCTCTCGGGCGTGACGGAGTCAAGGGCGGTCGGGACCAAGGGCATGCCGCGCGAAGAGCGCGAGGCCCAGCTCGTCGTGGCCGGCACGGAGGAGTTCGGCCGGGCCGGGTACGCGGGCGCGTCGATGGTCGAGATCGCGCGCCGCGTCGGGGTCACGAAGCCGTTGCTGTACCAGTACTTCGGCTCGAAGGACGGCCTCTACCTCGCCTGCCTGCATCGCGCCGGCGACCGGCTCACCGAGGGCGTCGCGACGACCATGGCGGGCGGCGGCGAGCCCGAGAAGATGCCGCTGAAGGTGCTGGCCGCGATCTTCACGACGTTCGACCACGACCGCTACGCGTGGCGCCTGCTGCGCGACGCGACGGTCCCGGCGACGGGCGACATCGCCACCGCGGCGGCGGACTACCGGCGCCGCCTGGACGCCTTCGCGCTCGTGGGCGCGACCGAGCTGATGACCTCACGCGGCCTGGCCGACCCGGCGGACATCGAAGCGATCGCCCAGGTCTGGACCGGCGTGGTCGACTCCCTGATCAGCTGGTGGATCGATCGCCCGGACGAGGACGCGGCGGCGATGACGGTGCGCTGCGCCCGCATCATGGGCGGTTTGTTCGGCTGGTGACCCGGTTCGGAGCGGGACCGGCGGCTCGCTCTCGTGCACCTCGGCGGTGAACCCGGCCTCGCGGTGTGCAGCCCGGTGAGCAGGAACAACGTTCCCGCCACGGCGGCACCGCACAGGCGCTGTGGACGTAGATCTGTCCATAGTGGACGGAAACCTCGCCGTGGACCACGGTTCGCGTGCCGGTCATCATGGCGGGGGACACCGACAGTTCCCGTTTACGCCTTTTGTCCGTTATTCTCGCCACGGAGAGTGGTGTTTCCAGATTGCCTTCCCGAACGGCGTAGCGAAACGGGTGCTGTTCGCGATTAATCAGGGAAGCCGTCCCGTCGAGAGGTGCCCGATGCCCGAACCCGCCACTCCCGTCCCGGCCGATCCCCGCCTCGCCGCGCGGTTCACCGAGGACCTGCTCGACGGCTGCCGGGTCCTGGCCAAGGACTACGGCTACCGGCCCGCCCAGTTCGAGCGGATGGTGATCGAGCACGGCGGCGTCGAAGCGGCCCGCCTGCTGCTGCGCGGCGCCGGCACCGCCGGCGGGTTCACCGTGCTCTGGGAGAAGAACCAGCTCGGCCGCAGCTCCGAGGCGACCATGCTCCGCGCCGAATATTCGGAGCTCTTCACCTCGGACGAGCTCCTGCTCGCCCGGCGGCGGCTCGAGGAACACGGCTTCGACGTCGACGCCCACCTGCGCAGCCTCGCCGAACAGGGGTGAGCGCGGCAGGGGTGACCGGCGCCGCTCCGGTCACCCCTGCCGCGGCCTCTAGGCGGCCGCGCTGGACTTGCCGCGCAGCGCCACGTTCGCCGTCGACGCGCCCTTGATCGCCGTCTCGATCTGGGCCATCGTCGAGGACGACGTCAGTCCCGGGACCGTCGCGGTGTTCAGGGCGTAGAGCGTGAACGCGTACGGGTGGCTGGAGCCGCCCGGGCAGGGGCCGAAGTACTTCTGCGCGTTCGCGCCGCTGCCCATCGCCTTCTGCTTCGCGCCACCCTGGTCCGGGACGGTGTAGCCCGCCCCGAGCCCCTCCGGCAGCGACCGGGCCGACGCCGGCACGTCCCAGATCGCCCAGTGCAGCTTGTTCCCGCTGTTCGCGGTGTCGGCGAAGACGACCGCGTAGCCCTTGGCGCCCTCGGCGGCACCCCACGTCAGCGGCGGCGACGGGTCCTGGCCCGCCGTGCCGTCCCCGGCGCAGGTGTACTTGTCCGGGATGGTGGCGTTGTCGGCGAACGCGGAGCTCGTCAGCTTGAAGGCGCCCGGAGTGGTGCCGCCCGGGAACTTCAGCCGCACGATGACGTTGTCCAGCACCGACGGCGTGCCGCCGTTCTTGTCGTTGTTCGTCGAGGTCAGCCACAGCCCGCCGTCCGGGGTCTTCGTGACCGAGCGGAGGCGGCCCCAGCGGCCGGAGAACAGCGTGGACACCGTGCCGATGCCCGTGCCCGCCGCGTTGATCTGCGTCGCGAACATCTGCTCACCGGTGACGCCGGCGATGTAGATCCAGTCGTTGACGATCTCCAGCCCGCTCGGCCCGGCCTGCGAAGTCGGCCACGTCTTCTTCGGGGCGATGAAGCCGCCGCAACTGCCCTGCGTGCCTTCGCAGCTCGGCCAGCCGAAGTTGCCGCCCTTCTGGATCAGGTTGAGCTCGTCCTGGCTGCTTTCACCGAACTCCGCCGCCCACAGCTGGCCGCGGGAGTCCCAGGCCAGGCCCTGCGGGTTGCGGTGGCCGTAGCTCCAGACGTACCGGGCGTTGCCGCCGGTGGCGTAGAACGGGTTGTCGCTCGGTGCCGAGCCGTCCGGGTTCAGCCGGAGGATCTTCCCGTTGAGCGAGCTCTTGTTCTGCGCGTTGTCGCTGTTCTTCGCGTCGCCGACGGTGGCGTACAGCTTGCCGTCCGGGCCGAACTTGATCCGGCCGCCGTTGTGGTAGCGGTTCTTCGCGATCCCGGTCAGCACCGGCGTCGACGTCGAGGACAGCGTGGTGCCGTCGTAGGTCATCTTGACGATCCGGTTGTCCCCGGATGCCGTGTGGTACAGGTAGATCGCGTGGTCGCTCGCCCAGTTCGGCGAGACCGCCAGGCCGAGCAGGCCGCCTTCGCCGTTGGTGCCGACCGCGCCCGGCACCTTGCCCAGCGTGGTCTTCTGGCCGGACGGCGTCACCAGCAGGAGCTCGAAGCGGTCCCGCTCGGTCACCAGCGCGTTGCCGTTCGGCAGGAAGCCCACCGACCAGCCGAGGTCGACCTTCGCGATGTCCTTGTCGTACTCCGGGATGCCCCCTGCGCCGCCCGGAGCGGACGTCTTGGCGGTGACCGCGTTGCTCGCCGCGGAGCTGTTGCCGTCGGGGTCGCGCGCCTTGACCGTGAAGGTGTAGGAGGTGCTCGGGTTCAGGTTCGTCACGGTCGTGCCGAGCGACGTCGTGGTCGCGACCTTCGTGGCGCCCTGGAAGACGTCGTACCCGGCGACCGTGCCGCCGTTGTCGGTGGAAGCGTTCCACGCCAGGGAAACGCTGTTCGCGGTGACGCCGGTGGAGCGCAGGTTGCCCGGCACGGTCGGCGGGGTGGTGTCGTCGCTCGGCGGCGTGGTGAAGGTGACCACGTTGCTCTGCTGCGATGGGTTGCCCGCCGCGTCGAACGCGCCGACCGAGATGTCGTAGGCGGTGTTCGGGGTCAGGTTGGTCACCGTCGCCGACGTCGTGTTCCCGTCGACGGTCTTGAGGATGTTGCCACCGCGGTTGATCTCGTAGCGCACGACGCCGACGTTGTCGGTCGCGGCGGTCCAGGAGAACGTCGCGGCGGTGGGGAGGATGTCGCTCGCCTTGAGGTTCGACGGCGGCGCCGGCGGTTCGCCGTCGGCCGGCGCGACGAAGGTGTCGGTGAGCTTGTCCGCGTTCGGGCCGCCGTTGGCGGTGGTCGCGGTGGTGCGGATCTTGTTGACGCCGGCGGTCAGCTGCACGTTCGCGGTGACGGTCTGCCACGTCGTCCACGCGCCGGTGCCGGGGAAGTCGACGGTGCCCTTGTCGCCGCCGTCGACGGTGAGCTTCACCGGCCGGTTGTCGGCGGTTCCGTTGGCGTAGCGGAAGGTCAGGGTGTGCGTGCCCGCCTGGGCGGCGTTCACGGAGTATTCGACGTAGCTGCCGACGACGTTGTCGAAGTTGACGAACCCGGTGCCGGAGTACCCGGCGTGGTTCGACTCGACGGCGCCCTGGGAGATCACGGCGGATTCGGACTCGTAGCCGGTGTCCGCGGCGAAAGCGCTTACCGGGCTGAGCGCGGTGAGGCCGAGCGCCGCGGCTGCGGTACCGGCCAGTACCACGCGCCACGGGGGACGGGGTGCCACTGGGAGCCTCCTGCGTGGGTCGGGGGACAGGGGGTGACCGGGGCGGAGTGGTTCGGCGGACCACCGGCGGTAAATAGTTAGGAAAGTTTCCTATCTATGGGGACAGATCTCACACCCTCCGAGCGGGCCGTGTCAATACTCGACGCGGGCGCTCACCCTTGGTGAACAAGGGTTTCCCGCTCACCGGGGCGCTTTCCCCCGCATCGGGACCGGACGTCATGAAAGAGTCGTTCACCGCGGCCGGCGTCATGAAAGAGTCGTTCATGACGTCCGGGCCGGGTCAGCTCGCGGCGACCGTGGTCTCGGCCGCCCAGTCCCGCGGCACCAGGAACGCCGCCAGCTCCGCCTCCGCGCTGCCCGGTTCCGGCGTGCAGCCCGTCTCCCACCGCGCCAGCGGGGGCAGCGCCATCAGGACGGCCTCGGCGTCCGCCGCCGTCGCGTCGTGGATCAGGGCGAACTCCACGTAGCGGCCGCGGCGGTGCAGCTGCCACTGGCGTTCGCGGTCGCCGTGCGGGCGGTCCTTGCGGCGCCGCACGATCGGGAGGTAGGCCGGGACGAGGGTGGCGATGCCCGCCGCGGTGAACGCGGCCGCGCGGCGCCAGCCGTCCGGGCCTGGGGGCCGCAGGTGGTCGAACGCGATGCCGCCGATCCCGCGGGGCTCGTCGTGGTGGGGCAGCCGGAAGAGGTCGTCGCAGGTGCGTTTCGCCTGCGCGTGGAACGCCGGGTCGAGCGTGTCGCAGTAGTTCTTGAGCGTCCGGTGGAAGTGCGCCGCGTCCTCGGCGAAGCCGTAGCAGGGCATGAGGTCGACCGCGCCGCCGAACCACCACGAGCCCGCGTACTCGCAGTACCGGAACCGCGCGTGGAACGCCGGGACGTACGGGTTGCGCGGGTGGAGCACGACGGTCAGCCCGAGGGTCTCGCCGCGGTCGGCCGCGACGACGCAGGCCCGCTCGAACACCGCGCCGTTCTCCAGCAGCCGCGCCCCGTCCGACCGGCCGAAGCGCGCACCGCCGTCCAGGCGTTCGAGCTCGGCGACCAGCTCCCGCTGCCCGGCCCGCACCATCGCCCTGACGGCGTCGCGTCTGTCCCCTGAAGGCATGCCCCCACCCCCGGGAGCAGATTACCAGCGAACGGCGTTCAACCGGCGATCTCGGCCCGCGCGATCACCTTGGTGATCTTCGCCCGGACGAGGGATTCTTCGGGCACGGCGTTGCGCTTGCCGTACTCCTGCGCGCGCTCGGCGCCCATGTACCGGGCACCCAGCTTCGTCGCCCACGTCAGCATGTCGTCGAAGTCGTGGGTGAGCCGCGCCTCGGCGGTGATCTGGACGTACGAATACGGCGGCTTCTGGTCGTCGACGGCGAGGGAAATCCGCCCGTCGCGGGCGATGGCCTTGCCTTTCAGCGTCTCGGTGCCGGTGGTGAAGATCAGCTCGTCGCCGTCGGGGCCCTCGTTCAGCAAGAACCAGATCGGCGTCACGATCGGGGCGCCACTGGCACGGACCAGGCCGAGCATGCCGGTGCGGGTCCCCTCGGAAGCGAACTGCCACCACTCTGAACGGCTCATCTCACGCATGGGGGGACGTTAACCTGTCACCCGCGCGTGCGCAGAGGGTGGCCGACTAGCCTGGCCTGCTGTGCGAGACGACGACCGGGCGGCGATGGGACTGGCCGACGAGGGGCTGACCCGTCGGCTCAAAGCGCTGGCCTGCACCGCGCCGCTGCACGACCTGGACGCGCGCAAGGCGAAGCTCGACTGGGCCGACGCCACGATCTACCAGATGGCGGAGATCGCGCTGCACACGATCGACCAGGTCACCATCGCGATGGACTTCGACACCGGCGCCGGCCACGACGAGGTCATCGACCGGCTGCTGCCCTTCATCGCGCAGCAGGCGCCGTCGCGGATGCCCGAGGAGCACGTCCGGGTGGCCAAGTGGGTGCTCGACAACCTGATCAACGTCGGCACCACCGAGCGCGGCTTCCGGCGCGTCTACGGCTCGATGGGCCCGGGCGGCTACCAGCGCCGCCAGTTCGACTTCAAGCTGCTCGTCGAGCTGGCCGCCCGCGACGGCGAGGTCTACCTGCGCGCCACCGACGAGGCCATCAACGTCCTCGTCGGCGCCCTCGACACCGACGTCGAGTCCGCGCAGATCGCCGCCGAGGTCAAGCTCGAGAACCTCATCAACCGCGGCCGGCTGGCCGACGCGAAGCTGGCCGCCGAGCAGGCCCGCTACCGGACCGTCCAGTACGGCGAGACCCTGCGCTCGAAGCTCGACGCGACCCGCCGCGACGTCCGGTCGGTCGACTGGGAGCGCGAGGTCCCGGAGCTGCTCGACAGCGCGCTGAGCCACATCGAAGCCCGGTTCCGCGCCGAGAACGCCATCCTCAAGAACATCACCACCGCCCGCGACGAGACCGAGGACCTCGACCGCAAGCGCCGCGCCGCCGAGCTCGTCGACATCGTCGGCGACTGCATCCGCCGGCACACGCGCCTGCAGTCCCGCCTCGCCGACGCGGGCGCGGTGTTCCGCGCCGAACAGGACCGCCAGCAGTTCTCCGGCCCGCCGCAGCGCGCCACCCTCGACCTCTTCGGCCAGCTCCTGGTGCCCACCCTCGGCCTGCCGCTGGCCGACGCCGTCGCGCCCGCCGAGCACTTCTTCCACGCTGTCGCCGGGATCACCCCGCCGGTCGTGCCGTCGCTGTCGTCGCTGGTCTCGCTGCTGCTGCGGCCCGCGCCCGAGCGCGATCAGCTGATCGGCGAGGTCCCCGAGCCCGAGCTCATGCCCGCCGACCTCACCGACAAGTTCGGCGACGACGTCTGGCGCGCCGCCGACGAGCTCCTCGACCTGCCCGAAGTGCCGCGCCGGCTGTCCGGGCTGCTCGAAGAGGCCCGCCGTCGCCGCCAGCCCGGGCTCGCCGCCCTGGTCGCGCTGCGCGCCGTGCACGCATACAGTCCCGGGGTCGGCGCGGCCCGCCGCCAGGGGGACCGCACGGTGCTGCTCGCCATCGACGACGGCACCCTGCTCGACGACCCGGACTTCGGCGGCGCCGACCTGCTCCTGTCCACCGCCGCCGTAGAGCGGGCCGACGAAGAAGAGGAAGTCGCGTAATGGCGCTGTCCCACAGCAGCGTGGACGCCGAAGCCGCGGCCCGGCTGGTCGCCTTCGGCATGCGGCCGAAGCAGCTGCCCGCGCGTGACGTCGTCTACGGCGACCTCGTGCGGCGCTACGGCGAGGACAACGCGTTCAAGGCGCTCACCCACGCCGTCGCCGCCGGGCTCGGCCTGATGGTGCTGGAGGTCAACCAGCAGGCGGGCGCGGTCCTCGCGGCCACCGACGAGTCCGTCTTCGAGATCAAGATGGACTCCTACGCCCGCCAGGCCAAGATCCGCGAGCGCCGCGAGACCGAGAAGGTGCTGCACGGCCTGATCCACCTCGCCACCGCGGCGCTGGGCTACCCGCGTCCCGACGACCTCGCCAACGACACCTACATCGGCCGCGTGAGCGTCGAGCAGGTCGACGCGATGGTCCGCGAAGCCGCCCGCATGCTCGACGAACGCGCCGCGGCGGCCGAGGCCAACAACGACCCGCTGGCCGACGCGCCCGAGCTGGAACAGGCGTGGCGCGCCTACGCCCGCCGCCCGGCCGCGGCCGCCACCAAGGACGGGCGCCTGGCCGCCGACACCACCCGCGGCATGGTCAGCCGCGCCCTGCGCTTCCTCGCCGACCAGGGCTTCCTGGTCCCGGTGAGCGACGAGCAGGGCGGCACCTACCGGACCACGCCGCGCTACCAGATCCAGGTCCGCGAGCTCGCCGCGGACGCCGCCTTCGACGACTTGCTCGCGCTCGACGTCGTCGCGGTCGCGAACTCCGGGGGCACGCTGCGCGCGGCGTCTTCGGACACGCTGTAGAGGGGAATCGATGTACGAGCTTTCGCGGGTCCGCCTGCATTCGGTGGGCCCGGCGGGTGCCCGCTACCAGGACGTCGTGCTCGACTTCAGCGGCGTCGGCGCCAAGATCACCGCGCCGCAGCAGGACGCGCTGTTCAGCGCGGGCATCCACGCGACCGGGCCGGCCGAGCTGCGCCGCCCGTCGCCGGCGAGCGTGCTGTTCCTGGAGAACGGCGGCGGCAAGTCCGTCCTCATCAAGCTGATCTTCTCGGTGATGCTGCCCGGGCGCCGCCAGGTCGTCGGCACCACGAGCACGAAGGTGCTCGAGAAGTTCGTCGCCGCCAAGGACGTTTCGCACGTCGTGCTGGAGTGGCTGCACGTCGAGAGCGGGCACCGGATCATCACCGGCAAGGTCTCCGAATGGCGCGGGCACGTCGTGTCCGCCGACTCCGAGAACCTCGTCGACTCCTGGTACTGCTTCCGCCCGACGCCGGCGCTGGGGCTCGATTCCCTGCCGATGACGCAGGAGGGCCGGCTGCTCACCATGTCCGGCTTCCACGACAAGCTCACCGCCGCGCAGCTGGCCGAGCCCGAGCTGGAACTGTCCTGGACCCGCCGCCACCACGAGTGGACCGGCCGCCTGGACGGCCTCGGCCTCGACACCGAGCTGTTCCGCTACCAGCGCGCGATGAACGCCGGCGAAGGCGAAGCGGCGGACGCGTTCGCCTTCGGCACCGACGACGCGTTCGTCGAGTTCCTGTTGCGCGCGGTCGTTTCCGAGGACGAGCCGAAGGACCTCGCCGAGGTCGTCGCCACCTACTCGCACAACCTGGCGCAACGCGGGGATCTGCTGTCCGAGCGCGATTTCGTCGCGGGCGCGCTGGAGCTGCTGGGCCCGCTGGCCGCCGAAGAGGGCGTCGCCGCGGAGTCGCGGAAGATCGCCGCTTCGGCGAAGGCGGCCATGGCCGAGCTGGCCGGGCGCGTCGTCGCGCGCAACGAACTCGAGAACGCGCGGCTGTCCGGGCTCGAGGACCACGTCACCGAGGTCAAGTCCGCGGAGAAGCTCGCCGAGGGCGACCACCGGCGGCTCGCCGCGGCTGTCACGGAACTGCGCCGCCTGGTCGCCGTGCTGCGCCTGGACGAGGCCCAGGAGGTCCGCAAGCGCGCCGACGCCGAGCTGGCCGCGGCGAAGACCGAGGCGGAGGCCTGGCGCGAGACCGCGACCGTGCTCAACCAGCTGAACGCGGCCCGCAAGGCGAAGGACCTGCGCGAGCTCGTCGGCAACCGGGAAGAGAAGGCGCGCCCGGCGCTGCGGGCGCGCAACGACGCCGCTTCGGCGCTCGCGCGCGGCTTGCACGCGCTGGCGCAGGACGCCCAGCGCCAGGCGGACAAGGCCGAGGCGCACGCGGGCGCGTTGCGCGCCGAAGCCGAGAAGGCCCAGACCGAACGCGACGAAGCCGCCAACCTCGCGGCCGCCCGCCGGGCCGAGGCACGCGGGCTGACCACGCGGATCACGGAGCTGCGCGAAGAGGTCCAGAACGCCGTCCGCGCCGGGCTGCTGCCCTCGGGCGCCGACGTCGCCGAGGCTTCCCGGACCGCTCGTTCGGCGGCCGAGCAGGCCACTGCGGAGCTGACCCGGCGCGAACAGGAACTCGACCGCGTCGCGGCCGACCTCCAGGCGGCGCAACGGGCCGTCAACGAGGCCCACCAGCTCGCGGGCACCACCCAGGACCGCTTCGAGCGGGCCACCGAGGACCTCGACCGGGCGCACCGCCGCACGGACGCTCTGGCTGCCGAGGGCCGCCTGGTCGAGCTGCTCGGCGCGGACGACGTCGCCCTCGAAAGCGACCTGCCGGTGCTGCTGGAGCGGCTGCGCGAGGCGAGCGCGGCCGTCGAGAAGGAGCAGACCGCGCTGCGGATGGAGGAGTCCGCCGACGAGCGCGCGCTGTCCGCGCTGGGGTCGGGCGGGCTGCTGCCGCCGCCGGAAGACGTCCAGGCCGCCCTCGACGCCTTGGAAGAAGCGGGGATCACGGCGTGGTCCGGCTGGCGCTACCTGTCCAAACTGGACGCCGGGCGCCGCGCCGAGGTGCTGGAGACCCTGCCGCAGCTGGTTTCGGGTGTCCTGCTCAACGACGCCGCGCACGTGGACCGCGCTCGCGAGGTGCTCACGAAGCGGCGGCTGCTGCCGTCCGCGACGATCGCCGTCGGCACCACGGACGCGTTGCAAGCCGACGCGCCCGTCGCGCCCGGCGTCGAGTTCCTCGTGCCGCCGAACCCCGCGATGTACGACGAAGAAGCCGCCGATGCCGAGCGCGAAGCCGTGGCGCGCCGGCACACCGAACGGCAGCGGCGGCTGGAAGCGCTGTCCGCCAAGCTGTCCGCGGACGGCGCGCTGACCTGGAAGCTCACCACCTGGCGCGAGGACTACCCGCCCGGCGCCGTCGCGACGCTGGCCGAGCAGGCGCAGGCGGCCCGGTCCGCTCGGGAGACCGCGCGCACCGCGCTGGAGCAGGCCGACGCGGAATTCGCGCGGCTGAGCGAAAAAGCGGCGTCGCTGCGGGAACGCGTCCCCGAGCGGCGGGCGGCCGCGGCCGAGGCGGAGGAACGGGCCCGGCGGCTGGGCGAGCTGGGCGCCCGCAGCGCACGCATCGCGGAGTGGACCGAAGACGTCGAGCGCGCGACCGAGATCGCCGAGCGCGCCGACCTCCAGGCCTCCGACGCGGCGGGCAAGGCCGCGCGGCTGCGCGAGCAGGCGGGGGAGGAGCAGCGCACCGCCGACGGGCACCGCCGCACCGCGACCACCGCGCGGGCGGAGCTGGCCGAAGTACCGGGCGCGGCCGAAGCGGCGGACGGCCCGGTGCCGTCCGAGCCGGTCGACGCGCTGCGCCGGACCTACCTGTCGGCGTCCGAGTCGTACGCGAAGGTCGAGGTCGGCAGCGACCTGCGGGCCGAGCTGGAGCAGGCCGAATCCGCGGAAGCGGCCGCGGGCTCGGCGGTCGAGTCGCTCGACGCGGCCGTCCGGGCACGCGCGGCGGAACTGCTGGAGACGCCCGACGGCTCCGACGCCTCGGCCCGCGCGGCCGCCTTGGCACGCGCCCGCCGCGTCGTCGACGGGTGCGAGGACGAGCGCACCGAAGCGATCGGGCTCGTCTCGACGCGGCGCGCGGAGCTGGACTCGCTGCCGGCGCAGACCGGCGCCACGGGGGAGAAGCCCCGCGACATCGAGCACGGCCTGGAGCTGATCGACGCGGCCGGGCTGGAGGCGTCCGCGGCGGCCCGCAAGTGGGAGGAGCTGCAGGAACGCCGGGCCGCGGCGGAAGCGACGCTGGAATCGGCGAAGAACTCGGCGTCCGGCTTCTCGCTGCTCGCGGAGTCGATGGCGCACCTGGTCACCGACACCGACGCGGCCGCCTACGACGGCGACGTCGAGACCGCGCGCGCCCAGCACACCCGGCTGAACGCCACGTTCACCGACGCGCAGGAAGCCGCCGACGCGGGCGACCGGCGGGTGCGCGCGGCCGCCGACCAGCTCGCGCAGTACGCGACCGAGAAGCGGTTCGAGAAGCTGAGCACGCCGGTGCGCCAGCAGGTCATCTCGGTCAAGCGCGACCAGCTCCCGGCGCACGCGGCCGAGTGGGCCGAGGCGCTGCGGCCGCGGCTGCGGTCGCTCACCGACGACCTCGCGCAGATCGACCGGCACCGCGGCGGCATCATCACGCGCATGCAGGGCATGGTCGACGGCGCGCTCCGGACGTTGCGCTCGGCCCAGCGCGTCTCGCGGCTGCCCGACGGCCTCGGCGACTGGTCCGGGCAGGAGTTCCTGCGCATCCGGTTCACCGAACTGGAGGACAACGCGCTCACCGAGAAGCTCGGCGAGGTCGTCGACGAGGCCGCCGTCGGCAAGACCGCGGACGGCCGCGACGTCAAGCGCGACGGGCTTTCGCTGGTGCTGCGCGGGGTCCGGGCCGCGGCGCCCAAGGGCTTCCGCGTCGACATGCTCAAGCCGGACTCGGTGCTGCGGACCGAACGCCAGCGCGTCTCGGAGATCCGAGACGTCTTCTCCGGCGGCCAGCAGCTGACCGCGGCGATCATTCTGTACTGCACCCTGGCGGCGTTGCGCGCGAACAACCGCGGCAAGGCCCGCAACCGCCACTCGGGCGTGCTGTTCCTGGACAACCCGATCGGCCGCGCGTCCGCCGGGTACCTCCTGGAGCTGCAGCGGGCGGTGGCCGAAGCGCTGGGCGTCCAGCTGATCTACACGACGGGCCTGTTCGACGCGGGCGCGCTGTCGGAGTTCCCGCTGATCGTGCGGCTGCGCAACGACGCCGACCTGCGCGCGGGCCGGAAGTACCTGTCGGTGGACTCGACGGTCCGGACTTCCCTGGACGACCTGGGCGACCCGGACGGCGTCGCGCGGCTCTCGGCGACGCGGATGTTCACGCGGCCGGCCGAGGCCGCCGAGGATTCCGCCGACGACGAACAGAGCGCGTGACGGGAACATCCCGCGGCGCCCCGTGGTTCCCCCGCGCATGACGAAGCTGGGGCCGCTGGGGGCCACCCACACCGCACTGGACACCGACGCCGCCGTGGCGACCGCGGCCGAGCTGGAGGAACTGGGCTACGCCACGCTGTGGCTGGCCGGCGGGCAGGGCAACAACCTGCCGCGCATCGCCGAGGTCGTCCGCGGGACTTCGCGGGTCCAGGTGGCGAGCGGGATCCTGTCGGTCGACCGCGTCCCGGCCGCCGCGGTGGCCTCGGCGTACGCGGACCTGCCCGCCGGCCGGTTCGTCGTCGGCCTCGGCGGGGCGCACGGGGCGCGTCCGCTGGCGGCGCTGAACGACTACCTCGACGAGATCGAGGACGTCGTGCCGCCGTCCGCGCGGATCCTTTCGGCGCTCGGGCCGCGGATGCTCGGCCTGGCGCGAGACCGCGCTTCGGGCGCGTACCCGTACCTGGTGACGACGGACTACGTCGCTTCGGCGCGGGAGATCCTCGGCGCGGGCCCGCAGCTGTCGGTGCTGCTGAACGTGGTGGCGGAGACCGACGTCGCCGCCGTCCGCGAGACCGTCCGGGGCGGGTCGCTGAAGTTCCTGGCCGGGATGCCGGGCTACGCGGCCAACCTCCGGCGGATGGGGTTCTCCGACACCGATATCTCGGAGCTGTCGGACCGGCTGGTCGACGGCGTCACCGTGTGGGGCGACTTCGACGCCGTGGTGGCGCGGCTGCGGGAGTTCCGGGCCGCGGGGGCGGACCAGGTCGTCGTCCCGCTCGACGGCCTGCCGCGGGAGTGGTGGCCGGGCCTGGCGGAGGCGATCCGGTGAGCACGGCCCGGGCCCGGGGGCTCTCGCACGCGCCCCCGGCGGAGGTTTCGCTGCAGGAGGCGCTGGCCGCGGTCGCCGATCCGGTGCGCCGCAGCATCCTGCGCGAGCTGGCGGCCGTGCCGGACTGGACGAAGGCGTGCGGCACGTTCGACCTGCCGGTGGCGAAGGCGACCCGCAGCCACCACTTCGCGGTGCTGCGCGCGGCGGGCCTGATCGAGCAGCGCGACGACGGGCCGCGGCGGCTGAACCGCTTGCGGCGTCCCGAATTCGACGCGGCTTTCCCGGGGTTGCTGGACCTGGTGCTCAGTCACCCCGGCCGGTGAACGCCAGCCCGGTGCCGAGGCCGATCATGACGAGGCCGCCGGTGCCGCCGACGGCCTCCAGCCGCCGCGGCGAGCGGGCGAACCAGGCGCGCGCGGTGCCGGCGACCAGCGCCCACGCGCTGTCGGTGGCCAGCGCGATCGCCGGCAGGCAGAGCCCGAGGACCAGCATCTGCGCGGGCACGGACCCGGCCGCGGGGTCGACGAACTGGGGGAGCAGCGCCGCCAGGAACACGATCGACTTCGGGTTTGCGAAGCCGACGACGAAGCCGTCGCGCAGGACGGTGAGGACGCGCCCGGGGGTGGCGCGCACCTTCGCGGCCATCGCGTCGGACAGCTTCCGGCGGTGCCGGACGGCCTGGATCCCCAGGTAGACGAGGTAGACCGCACCGGCGATCTTGATCCCGGTGAAGACCGCCGCCGACGTCGTCACGAGCGCGCCGAGCCCGAAGGCGACGGCCACGACCTGCGTGTACACGCCCACGGAATTGCCCAGGACGGTCAGCAGCGCGTCGCGGCGCCCGACGGTGAGCGCGCGGCTGATGGTGAACAGCACGCTCGGCCCGGGGACCACGACCATGAGGAACGTCAGCGCGGCGAACGCCGCCAAGTGCGGACCGGAGACCATGGCGCGAGGCTATCCCCCTGGTCGTGGGGGTGACCAGACGTTTTTGTCGGTGCGCGCTGGTAGGAAGAGCGGGTGCCTCCGAAGATCAGCACCGAACAGCGCCGGGCCCGCCTGGGGACCCGCCACCACCTCGCCACGCCCGCCCCCACGGTGGCGGAGGCGGTGACGGGGATCGTCGCCCTGCACGCGACCGACCCGGCGACCGTCCACCTGTCGGCGTGCGCGCGGCTCGCGTCCCCGGCGATTTCCCTGGTGGAGCAAGCGTTGTACACCGACCGGACGCTGCTGCGGCTGCTCGGCATGCGCCGCACGGTGTTCGTGACGGATCTCGAGGCGGCGGCGCTCGTGCAGGCCGCGTGCACCGCGGACATCGAGGTCAAGCAGCGGAAATTGTTGGAGCAGCACCTCGGGCAGCAGGGCCACCCGGAAAACGTGCCGGAGCCGGGGAAGTGGCTGGCTTCGGTCGAGGCTTCGGTGGAGGAGGCACTGCGCGCGCGTGGCTCGGCGACGGCGCAGCAGCTGAGCGAGGACGAGCCCCGGCTGCGCCAGCAGCTGCTGATGGCGGCGGGCAAGCCGTACGAAGCGATCGGCAACGTGACGAGCCGCGTGTTGTTCCTCCTGGCAGCGGCCGGCCGCATCGTGCGCGGGCGGCCGCGGGGGAGCTGGATCAGCACGCAGTACGTCTGGCACCCGATGGATTCCTGGGCGCCCGGGCTGCGCGCGTGGGACGCGGAGGAGGCGCGCACCGAGCTGGCCCGCCGCTGGCTGCAGGCGTACGGCCCGGCCCCGATCACCGACCTGAGGTGGTGGACGGGCTGGACGGCGGGGCAGACGAAGAAGGCACTGGCCGGGTTGTCGCCGGTGGAGGTGGACCTCGAGGGAGTCACGGGGATCGCGCTGCCGGACGACCTGGAGCCGGTGCCTTCGCCGCCACCGTGGGTGGCGTTCTTGCCGGCCCTGGACCCGACGCCGATGGGCTGGCAGGACCGGGACTGGTTCCTGGGCCCGCACCGAGCGGCACTGTTCGACCGCAGCGGCAACATCGGCCCGACGATCTGGTCCTCGGGCCGGGTCGTGGGCGGATGGGCCCAGCGCCCGTCGGGGGAGATCGCGTACCGGTTGCTGGAGGACGTGGGAACGGAAGTGACGGCGGCGGTCAAGGCGGAGGCGGCGCGCTGTGAGGGATGGTTCGGCGAGGTCCGGACGGTGCCCCGGTTCCGGACACCGCTGGAACGGGAGCTATCGGCATAGCGCGGCGGGCTCGCGCCCGCTCTCGCCACCTGGGGCCCGCCACCACCCCGTTGCGCCCGCTGGGGCTGGTGTCTGCGCTTGCGGTCTGGTCGGCTTCTGCTTCGGCGCCTTTTGCGGCTGTTGGGCTGGTGCCTGCGCTTGCGGTCGGCTCCTGCTGACAACCACGCGGAGCGGCCGTTGGGGTTGGTGCCCGCGCTCGCGACTTGATCGGCTCCGGTTGCCGCCACCTCGTGCGGCCGTTTGGGCTGGTGTCTGCGCTTCCGGATTGGTCGGCTCCTGCTGGCCACCACGCCGAGCGGCTGTTGGGGTTGGTGTCTGCGCTTCCGGCTTGGTTGGCTTCTGCTGGCCACCATGCCGAGCGGTCGTTGGGGCTGGTGTCCGCGCTCGCCACCCGGGGCCCGCCATCACTTCGTGCGCCCGCTGGGGTTGGTGTCTGCGCTTCCGGCTTGGTTGGCCTCTGCTGGCCACCATGCCGTGCGCCCGTTGGGGCTGGTGTCCGCGCTCGCCACCCGGGGCCCGCCACCCCGTGCGCGCGCTGGGGTCGGTGCCCGCGCTCGCGGCCTGGTCGGCTCCTGCTAGCCACCACGCCGAGCGGCCGTTGGGGCTGGTGCCGGCGCTCGCCGACCCCGCCATCCGTGGTGCCCAGCCGTGAGTTGCCTCGCAGTCGGCCGAGCCCGCCCTCCGCGGTGCTGCCCCGGGGTGCCTCGCCATCGGCTACCCGCCCATGAGCTCTGGTGGGCTGCCGCGCAATCTGCCGGGGCCCCGCCCTCAGCACCGCGGGCGCTTGGCCAACCGCCGCGAATGCCACCCCTCACGGAGACAAGCGGGTGTCACCCCTCGCGGCGAAAGCCGCCCAGCCGGGTGCACCCGGCCCGGTAGCCGTCGCTGGATCGGTCGAGCCGCCGACCTCACACACCCCGTCGAGCCCGCCTCACCCGGCTCGAAACACCCCTCGCGACCCACCACGAGCTGAATCGTTACAGCCCCCAAAATCACCCCATCGGCAACCCCCGCCCGACCGGAGCTGTACCCCGCACTCCCAGCCGGAACCGGTCCCGCGCCCCGGACCGCCCACCCTCACCGGTCCGCCGTGGTCCGCCCCGCCGGAGTCCAGCAAAATCACCAGCCTTCTTAATCGATTCTTGACCCGTTCGCCAAGTGGTGGAAGTCTCGTCAGGGCAGTCAGGGACGCGCATGCCCGCACGCTAGGGTTGCCGCGAGCCCGCAAGTCACGGCCGGGACTCCCGGCCGATCCTCAGAGGAGTGGCAGCAGTGACCGTTCGCGTAGGTGTCAACGGCTTCGGCCGCATCGGCCGCAACTTCTTCCGCGCCGTGCAGGCCAGCGGCCACGACATCGAGGTCGTCGCCTTCAACGACCTCGGCGACGTCGCCACCATGGCCCACCTGCTGAAGTACGACTCCATCCTGGGCCGGTTCCCGGGTGAGGTCAGCGTCAGCGACGAGGGCATCGTCGTGGACGGCAAGACCATCAAGGCCCTCGCCGAGCGCGACCCGGCCAACCTGCCCTGGGGCGACCTGGGCGTGGACGTCGTCGTCGAGTCGACCGGCTTCTTCACCAACGCCGACGCCGCCAAGGCGCACATCGCCGGTGGTGCCAAGAAGGTCATCATCTCCGCGCCCGCCAAGGGCGAGGACCTGACCGTCGTCCTCGGCGTCAACGACGAGAAGTACGACGGCTCGCAGAACATCATCTCCAACGCCTCGTGCACCACCAACTGCCTCGGCCCGCTGGCCAAGGTCCTCAACGACGCCTTCGGCATCGAGCAGGGCCTGATGACCACGATCCACGCGTACACGCAGGACCAGAACCTGCAGGACGGCCCGCACAAGGACCTCCGCCGCGCCCGCGCCGCCGCCCTGAACGTCGTCCCGGCCTCGACCGGTGCCGCCAAGGCGATCGGCCTCGTGCTGCCGGAGCTGCTCGGCAAGCTGGACGGCTACGCGCTGCGCGTCCCGGTGCCGACAGGCTCGGCGACCGACCTCACGGTGACCCTGAAGAAGGCCGCCACCGTCGAGGAGATCAACGCCGCCTACAAGGCCGCCGCCGAGGGCCCCCTCGCCGGCATCCTGCGCTACTCGGTCGACCCGATCGTGTCCTCGGACATCGTCACCGACCCGGCGTCCTGCATCTACGACTCGCCGCTGACCAAGGTCATCGGCAACCAGGTCAAGGTCGTCGGCTGGTACGACAACGAGTGGGGCTACTCCAACCGCCTCGCGGACCTGATCAAGCTCGTCGGCTCGAAGCTCTGAGCCGGATGACCGTCAAGAACCTCGACGACCTGCTGGGTGAGGGCGTTCAGGGCCGGTACGTACTCGTGCGGTCCGACCTGAACGTCCCGCTCGACGGGTCCCGTATCACCGACGACGGCCGGGTCCGCGCCGCGCTGCCGACGATCAAGAAGCTCGCCGACGCGGGCGCGAAGGTCGTCGTCACCGCGCACCTCGGCCGCCCCAAGGGCGAGCCGGACGCGAAGTACACCCTCGCGCCCGTCGCCCAGCGGCTTTCCGAGCTGCTCGGCGCCGAGGTCGCACTGGCCGGTGACCTGGTCGGCGAGTCCGCGAAGGCGCTGACCGGCGGCTTGGCCGACGGCGGCGTCGTCCTGCTGGAGAACGTGCGCTTCGACGCGCGCGAGACCAGCAAGGACGCCGTGGACCGCTCCGAGCTGGCCGCCGAGCTGGGCGCGCTGGTGCCCGGCGGCGCGTTCGTCTCCGACGGCTTCGGCGTCGTGCACCGCAAGCAGGCCTCGGTCTACGAGGTCGCCTCGGTGCTCCCGGCGTACGCGGGCGGCCTCGTGCTGGCCGAGCTGGACGTGCTGAAGAAGCTGACCGACGACGTGCAGCGGCCCTACGTGGTCGTGCTCGGCGGCGCGAAGGTGTCCGACAAGCTCGGCGTCATCGCGAACCTGCTGACCAAGGTCGACCGGCTGCTCATCGGCGGCGGCATGGCGTACACCTTCCTCAAGGCCCAGGGCCACGAGGTCGGCCAGTCGCTGCTGCAGGCCGACCAGCTCGACCAGGTGAAGGGCTTCCTCGCCGAGGCCGAGAAGCGCGGCGTCGAACTGGTCCTGCCGGTCGACGTGCTCGCCGCGACGGAGTTCTCGGCCGACGCCGAGCACGAGGTCGTCGCGGCCACCGCCATCCCGGCCGACCGCCAGGGCCTGGACATCGGCCCGGCGAGCCGGGAGCTGTTCGCCGGCAAGCTGGCCGACGCCAAGACCGTGTTCTGGAACGGCCCGATGGGCGTGTTCGAGTTCGAGGCGTTCTCGGGCGGCACCCGCGCCGTCGCGGAAGCCCTCGTGAAGAGCGACGCGTTCACCGTGGTCGGCGGCGGCGACTCGGCCGCCGCGGTGCGGCAGCTGGGCCTGCCCGAAGACGGCTTCTCGCACATCTCCACCGGCGGCGGTGCCTCGCTGGAGTACCTCGAGGGCAAGGAACTGCCGGGCGTCGTGGCCCTGGAGGAGAAGAACTAGTGGCACGCAAGCCGTTCATCGCCGGCAACTGGAAGATGAACCAGAACCACCTCGAGGCGATCGCGCTCGTCCAGAAGATCGCCTTCGCGCTGCCGGAGAAGTACTACGCGAAGGTCGACGTGGCGGTGCTGCCGCCGTTCACCGACATCCGCAGCGTGCAGACCCTGGTCGACGGCGACAAGCTCTCGCTGACCTACGGCGCGCAGGACATCGCGCCGCAGGACGCGGGCGCCTACACCGGTGACATCTCGGGCCTGATGCTGGCGAAGCTGGGCTGCAAGTTCGTCGCGGTCGGGCACTCGGAGCGGCGCGAATACCACGCCGAGACCGACGAGCTGGTCAACAAGAAGGTCAAGGCCGCGCTCAAGCACGGCATCACGCCGATCCTCTGCATCGGGGAGAAGCTCGAGGTCCGCGAGGCCGGCGAGCACATCCACCACACCACGACGCAGCTGATCGAGGGCCTGAAGGGCCTCAAGGCCGAGCAGGTCTCCGGCGTGGTCGTCGCGTACGAGCCGGTCTGGGCGATCGGCACCGGCAAGGTCGCGTCGTCGGCCGACGCCGAAGAGGTCTGCAAAGCCATCCGGGGGACCCTCCAGGAGAAGTACGGCGACGACGTCGCTTCGTCCGTCCGGGTGCTCTACGGGGGATCGGTGAAGTCGGGCAACATCAGCGAGCTGGTGGGCTGCGAGAACATCGACGGTGCCCTGGTCGGCGGAGCGAGCCTCGACGGTGAGGAGTTCACGAAACTCTGCGCACTCGCCGCGGGCGGGCCGCTGCCCTGATCGAGGCCACGACCGGGTAACCTGTGTATCCGGTCCGTCACACAGCAGTGGACGAGTCCAGGGGTACGGTGGAGGTCGGAAACGACCATGCCGTACCCCTGCATTCTCCTAGAGCCCAGAGGATGACATGAAGCTGTTCCTGCAAATCCTGTTGATCGTCTCCAGCGTCCTGCTGGTGGTCGCCGTGCTGCTGCACCGCGGCCGGGGCGGTGGCCTGTCGTCGCTGTTCGGCGGCGGGATGCAGTCGAGCCTGGCCGGGTCGAGCGTGGCCGAGAAGAACCTCGACCGGATCACCCTGCTGCTGGGCGCGGTCTGGCTGATCAGCATCGTGGGCTTGGGTCTGCTGCTCAAGGTGTGACGCGTCCGGCGTCTCGCCGCCGCGATCGCGACCGGATCCGACGGCGGAACGCGCGATTCGGCGTGCCTATAGGGGGGCGCGCCGCCGATTCCTAGGTGTGAGGATTCATGGTTGGCGGTAACGCGATTCGGGGCACCAGGGTGGGTGCCGGTCCTACGGGCGAATCGGAACGGGGTGAATCGGCGCCACGGCGCCGGGTAGGTTATTGGTGCGCCAACGGCCACGAGGCCCGGCCGTCGTTCGCGCTCGACGCGGAGATCCCGGACGAGTGGGACTGCCCGCGCTGCGGGCTTCCGGGCGGGCAGGACGAAAAGAACCCACCGGCCGCCCCACGGACCGAGCCCTACAAGACGCACCTGGCCTACGTCAAGGAGCGCCGCAGCGACTCCGACGGCGAGGCCATCCTGGCGGAGGCGCTCGAGCGTCTGCGCAAGCGCCGGGAAATCCTCTAAGCGGTTCGGGCTCAAGACCACCCCGGGACTCCTCGGGGTGGTTTTTCGCGCGCCCGCACCTGAGCAGCCCCCGATTTCCACGCTACCGGGGAGATCCGACAGTTCCGGGCGCCGATTCGTACGCGACCGGAACTGCCGGCCCCCCAGGGATAGCCTGGAAATCGGGGGCTGCTCAGCGCGGTGTCAGCGGTCCAGCGGGTACCGGGCCCGCACCCGGAAGCCGCCGTCCTTCGACTTCGACGTCTCGAAGCTCCCGCCCAGCAGGCGGGCCCGCTCGGCGAGCCCGGTCAGGCCGTGGCCGCCCGAGGGGAGTGATTCGCCGGGGCGGCTCGCCCGCTCGTTGCGGACCTCGATCTTGAGCGCGCCGTGCTCACCTTGGATGCGGATGGTCGCCGTCGCGCCCGGGGCGTGCTTGTGGACGTTCGTCAAGCACTCCTGGACGGTCCGGTAGGCCGCCGCCGAGACCTGGTTCGGCAGGGCTTCCGGCAGGTGCTCCACGGACAGGTGCACCGGGACCTCCGACGTCCGGATCAGCCGGTCGAGGTCGTTGATCCCCGGACGCGGGCCGTCGTCGTCGGCGCCCGCGCGCAGCACGCTCAGCAGGGACCGCAGCTCCTCCAGCGTCCGCTTCGACAGCGTCCGGATGACCTGCGCGGTCTCCTGCGCCCGGTCGTCGGTGGTCTGGGCCTGCAGCGCGCCGGCCTGCATCGCGATCAGCGTGATCTGGTGGGACACGACGTCGTGCATCTCCCGGGCCAGCCGGGCGCGCTCTTCGGCGCGGACGGCGTCGGCGTGGAAGCGGCGCTCACGGTCGCGGCTCGTGGCCAGCTCGGCGAGCTTGTTCGCGACCTCGGCCCGCGCCCCGATGAGGAGGCCGATCGCGATCGGCATGCCCGCGACGAGCACGCCGTAGATGCCGTCGAGGATGTGCTCGCGCCAGCTGAGCTCGGCGAAGTCCTCCAGCGGCCACTGCACGAACCGGCAGATCCACACCAGCGCGGCGCCGACCCAGACCTGCCAGTGCAGCTGGCGGCGGGTGGCGAGCATGCCGAGCGTGATCATCGATGCCAGCTGCGCCCACCCGGCCAGGAAGCCGGGGACGGCGACGAGCACGGCGAGGAACGGGAACTTCCGCCGGAACACCACCGCGAGGCAGGCCGCGCCGGAGAGCCAGATCGAATAGGGCTGGGCCTTCTCGGGGATCACCAGCCAGACGTCGAGCACCGCCAGGATGACCGCGGCCGCCTCGATGGCGAACGTGACCACGGCGGGCCGGGGGACCGAGCCGAACACGCTCAGCCCCCGCTTCCGCACCCGCTCGGCGGCCGACGGCCCCGAGCTCGCGATCGAGATGCCTGGAATCGAGAGTCCCTCTGTACTCATCGCTGGCGACCCCATTCGTCTTGTGGACTTGATGGTGAGAGGTGCTCAGGGCCCGATCGGGACGCGCAGCAACGGACAAATGTGCGGATGCTAACGAGGTCACGTACGAAGACGGTAAGTTTCACCCGCCGTCGGTGCTCCGGCGTCCGGATTTCGCAACGGCTTGATCCAAATGGGGGATAGTCGCGGTAGGGTGCTACTCAGAGTGGGAGCTCTGCTTCCCTGTGTGCATCCGGACGACCACATCGTGGGAATCATGTTACCCACGTGTGGGCGTCCGGCGGTAGTTCTTCAGGCGGCCATCGAGTGGAGGTCGTCGCTGAGCAGGTCGTCGAGGCCGCTCGCGCACGCCTTCGCGGTTTCGATCGACCGCGGCAGCATCCCGGCCTCGTACGCCATGACCGCCTCGTCGACGCTCGGCGCCGTCGCCAGCGCGGTGGCGAGCTCGGTGCCGTCGAGGAGCGCGAGGTTCGCGCCGACCCCCAGTGGCGGCATCAGGTGGGCCGCGTCGCCGAGCAGGGTGAGGCCCGGCGTGTGGGTCCACGCGTGGGGGACCGGCAGGACGTGCAGCGGCCGGTGGGTGAACCCGCCGTCGGCGTCGGAGAGGAACCGCAGCACGCCGGGGTGCCAGCCGGCGTAGCGCTCGAGCAGGTGCGTGCGCACCGCGGCGGTGTCGGCGAAGTCGAGGCCGGTGTGCCAGTCCTCGGGGGCGTAGAACACGGCGTAGCAGCGGACGTCGCCGTTGCTCGTGCGCTGCGCGAAGAGGGCGCGCCCGCCGGCCTTGGTCATCATGGTGCCCTGGCCGGCCATGGCCGCGAGGTCCGAGGCGCCGCCGTGGTCGAACTCGACGAACGTGACCCCGCTGTACACCGGCCGGACGCCGGTGAGGGTCCGGCGGACGCGGGACCAGGCACCGTCCGCGCCGACGACGAGGTCGAAGTCGCGGGTCTCGCCGTCGGCGAAGGTCAGCCGGGCGCCGGCGACGCCGGTGATCGCCCGCCCCCACCGGACGGTGCCCGGCGCGAGCGAGTCCAGGAGGATGCCGCGGAGCTGGCCGCGGTCGATTTCGGGGCGGAAGTCGTCGTCGGGGGTTTCGTCGATGACGACTTCGGCGGTGTACGGGTCGAGGGCGCGCATCTGCTGGCCCTCGGGCCGGGCCAGTTCGCGGAACCGGTCGTACAGGCCGGCGGTGCGGAGGGCGACCTGGCCGGTGTCGCCGTGCATGTCGAGCGTGCCGCCCTGGGGGCGGGCCTCGGCGGAGGCTTCTTGTTCGAAGACGGTGACGTCGACGCCGTGCTGCTGCAGGACGCGGGCACAGGCCAGGCCGCCGAGGCCGGCGCCGACGATCGCGATGGAGTTCATGACTTCCCCCTGGGAGTTCGGGGCCCCGGCTGATCCGGTGGCCTGAACCCAGAAAAGCACAGTGACTCAAAAAGTGCAACGACTCAACTTTTGAAGTGAGTTCACCATCACGTAGGCTGGGGTGCATGACCGAAGTGATCGGGCGCCGCGAGCGCAAGAAGGCGCAGACGCGGCAGGCCCTGGCCGACGCCGCGCTGAAGCTGTTCCTCGAACGCGGCTACGACGAGGTCGGGGTGAAGGAGGTGGCGGACGCCGCCGACGTCTCGGTGACGACGTTGTTCAAGTACTTCCCCAGCAAGGAAGCCCTGCTGTTCGACCAGGACGACGACATCGAGGCGGCCCTGGTCGCCGCGGTCCACGACCGCCCGCCGGGCAGCCCGATCGTGGAAGCCCTGCACGCGCACATCCTCCGCGACGTCTCCGACGGCGGCCCGGACGAGGAGTTCCTGCGCCTGATCGAGAGCACCCCGGCCCTGCGCGAGTACGGCAGGCGCATGTGGATGCGCCACGAGACGGCACTGGCACGGGCGATCGCGCAGGAGTCGGGCGCCCCACCGGGCGACGTACGGGCGGCGGCGCTGGCGAGGTTCGCACTGGCGTCCCGCGACTTGATCACGGCCCACGAGGACCCGCGCGCGGCGGCGGAGGAGATCTTCGGCTGCCTGGCGCGCGGCTGGCCCACGGAAGAGCCCGGAAAACGGTGAAGGCCACCTTGAGGAACGCGAAGTCGGCCGCGGTCTTCCTGGCGGCTCCGGACCGTTGGGCACTGGTTCGGCGACGCCCGCGCAAGGCTTGGTCGGGCGCGGCCGTCTCGGGTGGCTGGCTCAGCCGCGTGCGGTGGCCGAGTCTTGTGTGGTCGCGGCCGAGGGCCGGATCGGACGGCTCGGACCGCCGCCGAGCAGGCGCCGACCGCCGCGGCCTGGGTTCCGTGCGCCGAAAACGGTGAAGGCCGCCTTGAGGAACTCGAAGTTCCCCAAGGCGGCCTTCACGAACCACCGGAAGCTAAGCCGTGGGCGGTTGGTAGACCTTCGTCAGCTTGCCCGCCGCGGCGCGGTCCAGCAGCCACAGTGTGCGCCGGTGCCCTCGGGCCCCCGCCACCGGCAGCTGGACCTCGCCGGCCCCCGACAGCGCCAACGCCACCGCGTCCGCCTTCGCCTCGCCCGCCGTCAGCAGCCACACGTCGCGGGCCCGGCGGATGGCCGGCAGGGTCAGCGAAACCCGCGTGGGCGGCGGCTTCGGGCAGTTACGCACCGCCACCACCGAACGCTCGGTCTCGTACACCGCCGGCGACTCCGGGAACACCGATGCCGTGTGGCCCTCGCCGCCGAGGCCCAGGAGCATGATGTCGAACGTCGGGACGTCGCCGTGGTCCTCCGGGCCCGCGTTGTCCGCCAGCACCGACGCGTAGGACGCCGCCGCCGCGTCCGGGTCGTCGCCGAACTCGCCGTCCGACGGGGCGATCGCGTGGACGCGCTTCGGGTCCAGCGGGACGTGGTCCAGCAGGGCCTCGCGGGCCTGCTTCTCGTTCCGCTCGTCCGAATCCGCCGGGACGAACCGCTCGTCGCCCCAGTAGATGTCCAGGCGGGACCAGTCGATCGCGTCGCGGGCCGAGGAAGCCTGCAGCTCCGAGAGCACCGCGATGCCCGTGCCGCCGCCGGTCAGCACGAGCGACGCCGTGCCCTTGGCCGCCTGGACGTCGACCAGCCGCGTGACCAGCCTGGCGGCCGCGGCGGCCGCCAGGATGTCCTGGTTCGCGTAGACGACTACTTCCGTCTTGCTCATTTCTTGGCACCGGCCGCCGCGGCGGCGGGCGAGGTGACGTCGGCCTTCGGCGGGGCCCCCGTCTTGCCGTTCGTGCCCGGCGCGATCTTGCCGAGGCCGTGCAGGGCGGCCTCGTAGATCTCGTCCGGGTCGAGCCGGCGGAGCTCCTCGATCAGGCAGTCCTGGTTGTTGCGGCGCTGCAGCGCGATGCGGCGGGTCGGCTGGCCGGGCTGGGTCAGCGTGCCGACGCGGCCGTCCGGGCGGTGCAGCTCCACCGGGCCGGACCGGCGGTCCAGCGTCACCGAGATGATCCCGGCGGCACCCGCGCTCTTCACCCGCTTCACCGGCGCCTTCAGGTACTCCGCCAGCCAGCCGGCGAGCAGCTCGGTGGACGGCGAGTCGGCCTCGCCGGTCACCGTCGCGCCGGTGATCTTCTCGAACGGCGGCAGGTCCAGCGCCGACACCAGCTGCGCCCGCCAGCGGGTCAGCCTGGTCCACGCCAGATCGGTGTCGCCCGCGGTGTACGCCTTGGCGCGCGTCAGCAGGGCCCGGACCGGGCTCTTCTCCGCGGCGGAGTCGGTGATCCGGCGCTGCGCCAGCTGGCCCAGCGGGTCGTTCGCCGGGTCCTTCGGGCCGGCACCCGGCCACCAGCAGACGATCGGCGCGTCCGGCAGCAGCAGCGGCACCACCGCGCTCTGGCCCTGCGCGGCCAGCGGCCCGTAGAGCCGCAGCACGATGACCTCGCTCGCGCCGGCGTCGCCGCCGACGCGGATCTGGCCGTCGATGCGCGGAGCCGCCGTGCGGGCGCCCTTGGCCACCACGATCACCCGCGACGGGTGTTCGCGGCTCGCGCCGTTGGCCGCCTCGATGGCCTCTTCGAGCCTGGCGTCGTCGTCGGCCACGATGACCAGCGTCAGCACCCGCCCGAGCGCGACTTGCCCGCCCTGTTCGCGGATCTCCACCAGCTTCTTGTTCAACGCCGAAGTCGTGGTGGACGGCAGGTCGATGATCACGGGCGCCTCCATTTCCGGCCGGTGCGCTCCAGCATTTCGTCGGCGGACGGCGGGCCCCAGGTACCCGGCGGGTACTGCTCCGGCGACCCTTCCTTGGCCCAGTGCTCGAGGATCGGGTCCAGGATCTTCCAGGACAGCTCGACCTCTTCGTTCACCGGGAACAGCGACGGCTCGCCCAGCAGGACGTCGAGGATCAGGCGCTCGTAGGCCTCGGGGGAGGACTCGGTGAACGCGTGCCCGTAACCGAAGTCCATCGTGACGTCGCGGACCTCCATCGTGGTCCCCGGCACCTTCGAGCCGAACCGCAGCGTGATGCCCTCGTCCGGCTGGACCCGGATGACCAGGGCGTTCTGCCCCAGCTCCTCGGTCGACGTCGAGTCGAACGGCAGGTGCGGCGCCCGCTTGAACACCACGGCGATCTCGGTGACGCGGCGGCCGAGCCGCTTGCCGGTGCGCAGGTAGAACGGCACCCCGGCCCAGCGGCGGCTCTGCACCTCGAGGGTCACCGCGGCGTAGGTCTCGGTCTTCGAGTCCTTCGCGAAGCCCTCTTCCTGCAGCAGGCCGGGCACCTTCGTGCCACCCTGCCAGCCGCCCGCGTACTGGCCGCGCGCGGTGGTCTTGTTCAGCGGCCCCAGCGGCTTGGTGCCCGAGAGCACCTTGATCTTCTCCGCGCGCAGGGCCCGCGGGTCGAACGACAGCGGCTCCTCCATCGCGGTGAAGGCCAGCAGCTGCAGCAGGTGGTTCTGGATGACGTCCCGGGCGGCGCCGATGCCGTCGTAGTACCCCGCGCGGCCGCCGAGGCCGATGTCCTCGGCCATGGTGATCTGCACGTGGTCGACGTAGTTGGCGTTCCAGATCGGCTCGAACAGCTGGTTGGCGAAGCGCAGCGCCAGGATGTTCTGCACCGTCTCCTTGCCGAGGTAGTGGTCGATGCGGAACACCGACTCCTCGGGGAAGACGTCGTTGACGATCGCGTTCAGCTCTTCGGCGCTCTTCAGGTCGTGCCCGAAGGGCTTCTCGATGACCA
Organism: Amycolatopsis sp. FBCC-B4732; assembly: GCF_023008405.1. NCBI lineage: Bacteria > Bacillati > Actinomycetota > Actinomycetes > Pseudonocardiales > Pseudonocardiaceae > Amycolatopsis > Amycolatopsis sp. FBCC-B4732. The sequence continues at coordinate 5,189,650 of NZ_CP095376.1, read as the reverse complement.
CGCGCCGCCACGTCTTCTCGTCGGCGTTCGCCAGCCCGGAGCGGGCCAGCTGCTTGGTCACCACCGGGAAGGCGCCGGGCGGGATCGACAGGTAGAACGCGGTGTTGCCGCCCGTGCCGCGTTCCTTGTCGAGGTCCTTGACCGTCTGCGCGAGCCGGTCGAAGGCGTCGTCGTCGTCGAAGGTGCCCTGCACGAACCGGATGCCTTCGGCGAGCCGGTTCCACACCGACTCCTTGAACGGCGTCCGCGCGTGCTCCTTGACCGAGTCGTGCACGAGCTCGCCGAAGTCCTGGTGCTCCCAGTCGCGCCGGGCGAACCCGACGAGCGAGAAGCCGGCGGGCAGCAGCCCGCGGTTGGCCAGGTCGTAGATGGCGGGCATCAGCTTCTTGCGGGCCAGGTCGCCGGTGACCCCGAAGATCACCAGGCTGGACGGCCCGGCGATGCGCGGGAGCCGCTTGTCCCGCTCATCGCGAAGGGGATTGCTCCAGGTCATGCGCCGACCTCCTGTACCGCGCGGACGACCGCCGCGAGCCCGGCGGCCCGGTCGGTCAGGTGCAGGCGCAGCACCGGGCGGCCGTGCTCGGCGAGCACCTGCCCGTCGCCCAGTGCCTGCGCGTGCTGCAGCTGACCCAGCGTGTAGGGCCGGTCCGGCACGTCGAGGTCCTGCTCGACGACGCCGGTGAGCTGCAGGAACACGCCGTTCTGGTGCCCGCCCTTGTGGTACTGCCCGGTGGAGTGCAGGAACCGCGGTCCCCAGCCGAACGTCGTCTGCTTCCCGGTGGCCTTGGCGATCTCGCCGCGCAGCAGCTCGGTCGAGGCGTCGTCGAGGCGGTCGAGGTAGGCCTGCACGGCGAGGTAGCCCGCGTCCGGCGCCGAAGCGAAGAACGCGCGCAGCACGTCGGTGAGGCTGCCTTCGGTGGAAACCCCGTCGCTGCCGAAGATCTCGACCGGTCCGTCCACAGTGGACGCCGTTTCGCCGCCCTTCAGCTTCTCCGGGTCGTCCAGCAGCGCACGGGCCGCCTTCTTCGCGGTTTCGACGTCGGGCTGGTCGAACGGGTTGATCCCGAGCAGCCGGCCGGCCAGCGCCGTGGCGAACTCCCACAGCAGGAACTGCGCGCCGAGCGAGCCGGTGACGGCGATCTTCGCCGCCCCCTGCGGGCTCCCGACCGCGACCGCCGTGGCGTCGGCCTTCGCGTCGTCGAAGCCGGGCGCCGCCGGGCTTTCGACCGCGACGGGCAGCAGCCCGGTGCCCTGCTTGCCGGTGGACTCCGCGATCAGCTGCTCGGCCCAGTCCGGGAAGCCCTTGATGCCGGAGCCGGAGTCGGCCAGCACGACCTTCTCGGCGCCGGCCTCGTGCGCGGCGGCCCAGGCGGCGGCCAGCTTGACCGCCGGGTTGTCGGCCGAGTCCGCGGCGAGCTCTTCGGCCACCGAAGCGGCCTGGTCGAGCAGCCGGGCGACGTCCGCGCCGGCCAGGCCGGCCGGGACGAGCCCGAACGCGGTCAGCGCCGAGTAGCGGCCGCCGACGTGCGGGTCGGCGAGGAAGACCTTGCGGTAGCCCTCCTTTTCGGACAGTTCCTGGAACGGCGAGCCCGGGTCGGTGACGACCACGATCCGCCGCGCCGCGTCGATCCCCGCGTCGGCGAACGCCTTCGCGAAGATCCGCCGGTGGCTGTCGGTCTCGACGGTGCCGCCCGACTTCGACGACACCACGATGACCGTGCGGTCGAGGTCGCCGGCGAGCGCGTCGGCGACCTGGCCCGGGTCGGTCGTGTCGAGGACGGTCAGCGGGACGCCGTCGGTCGCGGTGATCACTTCGGGCGCGAGCGACGAGCCGCCCATGCCGGCCAGCACGACGCGGTCGACGCCCTCACTGCGCAGCTCGGTCCGCAGCGCCTCGATCTCGCCGATCAGCGGCCGCGACGACTTGTGCAGCGTCGTCCACGACAGCCGGATCGACGCCTCGGGTTCGGCCTCCGGCCCCCAGAGCGTCGCGTCCTTCGCCGCCAGCTTCGACGCGGCCTGGTCGGCGACCAGCCGGTCGGCCAGCGGGGCGGCGCGCTCCGCCAGTGCGGCGTCCACGATCTCGACGCCGGTCTTCTCACCTGTCGTCATGTCGTGCTTCAGCCCTTCGCCTTCTCGAGCTGCCCGTTCACGGTGTCCAGAAGCTCGGTCCACGACTTCTCGAACTTCTCGACGCCCTCGTTCTCCAGCACCAGGAAGACGTCGGTGATGTCGATGCCGACGGCCTCGAGCTGGTCGAAGACCTGCTGCGCGTCCTTGCCGTGCCCGGTGACCCGGTCGCCCTTGAGGTCAGCATGCTCCGCGACCGCGTCAAGGGTCTTCTCCGGCATGGTGTTGACGGTGTCCTTGACGACCAGGTCGTCGACGTAGAGCGTCGGCGAGTAGTCCGGGTTCTTCACGCCGGTCGAGGCCCACAGCGGGCGCTGCGCGTGGGCGCCGTCGGCCGCGAGGGCCTTCCAGCGGTCGGTCGCGAAGAGCTCCTCGAAGGCCGCGTAGGCAAGCCGCGCGTTGGCGACGGCCGCCTTGCCGCGCAGGGCCTTGGCCTCGTCGGTGCCGATGGCGTCCAGGCGCTTGTCGATCTCGGTGTCCACGCGGGAGACGAAGAACGACGCGACCGAGTGGATGCCGCGCAGGTCGTGGCCGTTGGCCTTCGCCTGCTCGAGACCGGCGAAGTAGGCCTCGATGACCTTCTTGTAGCGCTCGACGGAGAAGATCAGCGTGACGTTGACGCTGATGCCCTCGGCCAGCGTCGCGGTGATCGCCGGCAGGCCCTCTTCGGTGGCCGGGATCTTGATCAGCACGTTCGGCCGGTCGACGGTCTTCCACAGGTCCTTCGCCTCGGCCACCGTCTTGTCGGTGTCCTTGGCCAGGCGCGGGTCGACCTCGATCGAAACGCGGCCGTCGACGCCGTTCGTGGCGGTGTAGACGTCGCGGAACAGGTCGGCGGCGTTGCGCACGTCGGTCGTCGTCAGGTCCCGGATGGTCGCCTCGACGTCGGCGCCCTGGGCGGCGAGCTCCTTCGTGCGCTCGTCGTAGGCGTCACCCTTCGACATCGCGTTGGCGAAGATCGTCGGGTTGGTCGTGACGCCGACGACGTGCTTGTCGCGGATCAGGTCCGCGAGGTTGCCGGTGTTGAGGCGTTCACGCGAGAGGTCGTCGAGCCAGATCGATACACCGGCCTCGGACAGCTGCGCGAGCTTGTCGTTGCTCATTACTGTCATCCCCTTCAGGAATTCTTGGTGTTGGCGATCGAGCGGCGGGCCGCGTCGACGACTGCCTCCGTGGTGAAACCGAACTCACGGAACAGTGTGGCGGCATCGGCGGAGGCGCCGAAGTGCTCGATCGAAACGTTCACCCCGGCGTCACCGGTGAAGCGGTGCCACGACTGGGCGATGCCCGCCTCGACGGACACGCGGGCCTTCACACCGGCCGGGATGACGGATTCGCGGTAGGCCGCGTCCTGCGCGTCGAACCACTCGACGCACGGCATCGAGACGACGCGCGCCTTGACGCCGTCGGCCTCGAGGGTCTTCTTCGCCTCGACGGCGAGCTGGACCTCGGAGCCGGTGGCGATGAGCACCACGTCCGGGGTGCCGTCGGAGTCGGCCAGGACGTACCCGCCCTTGGCGACGCCCTCGGCGCTGGTGCCTTCGAGCACCGGCACGTTCTGGCGGGTGAGCGCCAGGCCGGACGGGTGGTGGACGTCCTCCAGCACGGCCTTCCACGCGTACGCGGTCTCGTTGGCGTCCGCCGGGCGGACGACGTTGAGGCCCGGGATCGCGCGCAGCGCGGAGAGCTGCTCGATCGGCTGGTGCGTCGGCCCGTCTTCGCCGAGGCCGATCGAGTCGTGCGTCCAGACGTAGGTGACCGGCGCCTTCATCAGCGCGGCCAGCCGGACCGGCGGGCGCATGTAGTCGGAGAAGATGAGGAACGTCGCGCCGTACGGGCGGGTGCCGCCGTGCAGCGCGATCCCGTTGAGGATCGAGCCCATGGCGTGCTCGCGGATGCCGAAGTGCAGCGTCCGGCCGTACGGGTTGGCCTGCCACATGTCGGTGGCGGCCTTCTCGGGACCGAACGAGTCGGCGCCCTTCATCGTGGTGTTGTTGCTCTCGGCCAGGTCGGCCGAGCCGCCCCACAGCTCCGGCAGCGGGTCGGCGAGGGCGTTGAGCACCTCACCGGAGGCCTTGCGGGTCGCGATGCCCTTGGCGTCCGGCTCCCACTTCGGCAGGTTGTCGGCGAAGCCCTCGGGCAGCGTGCGGGTGGACATGCGGTCCGCCAGCTTCTTGCGCTCCGGGTTGGCCTGGCCCCACGCCTCGAACTTCTGCGTCCACTCGGCGTGCGCGGTCTTGCCGCGCTCGAGCGCCTGGCGGGTGTGCTTGAGCACGTCGTCGTCGACCTGGAAGGACTGCTCCGGGTCGAAGCCGAGGATCTCCTTGACCGCGGCGACCTCTTCGGCGCCCAGCGCGGCGCCGTGCGCCTTGCCGGTGCCCATCTTCTTCGGGGCCGGGTAGCCGATGACGGTCCGCAGCGCGATGAACGACGGGCGGCCGGTCTCGGCCTTGGCGGCCTTGATGGCCTCCTCGATCGCCACGACGTCCTCGCCGCCCTCGACGACCTGGGTGTGCCACCCGTAGGCCTCGTAGCGCGCGACGGTGTCCTCGGACAGCGCGATGTTGGTGTCGTCCTCGATCGAGATCTTGTTGTCGTCCCAGAAGACGATGAGGTTGCCCAGCTCCTGGCGGCCCGCGATGGACGAGGCCTCGGAGGTGACGCCCTCTTCGATGTCACCGTCGGACGCGATGGCGTAGATGTAGTGGTCGAAGATGCTCTCGCCGGGCGCGGCGTCCGGGTCCAGCAGGCCGCGCTCGCGGCGGGCGGCCATCGCCATGCCCACGGCGTTGGCCAGGCCCTGGCCGAGCGGCCCGGTGGTGGTCTCGACGCCGTCGGTGTGCCGGTACTCCGGGTGCCCCGGGGTCTTGGAGCCCCACTTGCGCAGCTGCTTGAGGTCCTCGAGCTCGAGGCCGTAGCCGGCGAGGAACAGCTGGATGTAGAGGGTCAGGCTCGAGTGGCCCGCCGAAAGCACGAACCGGTCGCGGCCCGGCCAGTTCTGGTCGTTCGGGTCGTGACGCAGCGTGCGCTGGAAGAGCGTGTAGGCCAGCGGCGCCAGGCTCATCGCGGTGCCGGGGTGGCCACTGCCACAGTTCTCGACCGCGTCCGCGGCGAGCACCCGGACGGTGTCCACGGCGCGGGTGTCGGTGTCGGTCCAGTCGGCGGGGACGTTACGCCGGAGGAGTGGGTTGTTCTCGCTGGTAGGGGCAGTTTCGGACACTGAACTCCAACTCCCGGTCATGATGGTTGCGGCTGGTCTTCCTCGTTCCGGTTACCCGTGCGCGGGGTCATCTATCTCAATCGATCCCGAAGGGACGATATTCCTGCTCGCGACCCTGCGCAGGGGCAATCGCGGCCCGTCGCGGTCAGCCTAGTGCTTAGGCCCGTCGAGGACCCGCGATCACCCACGGGATTCACCACGTCTAACATCGGTCGAGGGTTCAGACCGGCGTTCCACCACGGCCTTCGGCACGGACCCGCCCGAACCTGACGCAGGGAGTGAAATGTCGTTGGTGAACGCTGCGCACGGACGCAGTGAAGACACCAGCGCCGTGCACCCGACCGGTGAGCGACCGCACGGTGACCGGCGAAGCATCCGCCGGGTCGTCGGCGCCTACGCCGCGCTGGCGAAGCCGCGGGTCATCGAGCTCCTTCTGGTGACCACCATCCCGGCGATGTTCCTCGCCGGCCGTCAGATCCCCTCGCCGTGGCTGGTGCTGGCCACGCTGGTCGGCGGGACGATGGCCGCGGGCAGCGCGAACGCGCTCAACTGCGTGATCGACGCGGACATCGACAAGGTGATGAACCGCACGAAGCGCCGTCCGCTGGTCAAGGACTCGGTGCCCCGCCGGGGCGCGCTGGTCTTCGGCCTGGTCATGGGCGTCGCGTCGGCCGTGGTGCTCTACCTCACGGTCAACCTGCTGTCGGCGATCCTCGCGGTCGCGACGATCCTCTTCTACATCTTCGTCTACACGCTCGGCCTGAAGCGGCGCACGTCGCAGAACGTGGTCTGGGGCGGTGCGGCGGGCTGCATGCCGGTCGTCATCGGCTGGGCCGCGGTCACCGGCACCGTGCAGTGGCCGGCGTTCGTGATGTTCGGCGTCATCTTCTTCTGGACGCCGCCGCACACCTGGGCGCTGGGCATGAAGTACCGCGACGACTACGAGCGCGCCGGCGTCCCGATGCTGCCGGTGGTCGCCACCGCCCAGCACGTCGCCCGCCAGATCGTCATCTACTCGTGGGTGATGGTGGCGTGGACGCTGCTGCTGCTCCCGGTGACTTCGTGGCTGTACGGCACCTTCGCGATCCTCGCCGGCGGCTGGTTCCTCTTCTACGCGCACAGCCTGCAGGCGGCGGTGCGGCGTGGTGAAGAGACCAAGCCGATGGCGCTGTTCCACCGCTCGAACACGTACCTGATGATCGTGTTCGTCGCGCTGGCCGTCGACTCGGCGATCGGCCTGCCCACCCTCGGCCTGCCGTTCTGAGACGGGCCGGGATCGCGGTGGCCGCGGTCGTCGTCCTGGGCCTGCTGGTCCTGCTCGGCCGGGGCAAGGTGCCGCTCGACACGAACCAGCTGCTCGGCACCGCCTGCGCCATCCCGTCCCGGATCACCGCGATCCCGGGAGCGCCCGGCGCCGCTCCCGGTGGCGGCGGCCTCCGCGTGGCCGAGCAGGGCGCCGGCACCGTGGTCGAAAACACCAGTACCCAGTTCGCGTACCGGATCCCGGTGGCGGCCGGCTCGACGCGCGCCGAGGTCCCGCTGCTCGCGCCCGGGCAGCGCACCGCTGTCGCGGGCGCCGGGCCGGTGACGTTCGGCCCGGTCGTCTGGCTGGCCCCGGAGTCGCTCGGCGGCTACACCCCGGTCACCGCCACCCCGGTCCCGGGCGGGGTCCGGTACACGTCGTCGAACTGCCGTGCGCTGACCAGCCGCGGCGCCGTCGTGCTGCGCCGCACCGGGACCGGCCGGATCGTGGAGAGCGGGGAGCTGCCCGCCGCGAGCGTGTCGTGCGCGCCGGGGGAGAAGGTGCTGCCGGCCGTGCTCGCGCCCGGCAGCGAGGTCTTCCCCCGCTGCGGCCTCGGGCCGGAATGATCGCGGAGCCGGGGTCGTTAGACTTGACCGGCTCTTTTCCTTGAGGCGAAAGCAGGATCTTTGTCTTCGGACGACTTCTCCGCCGAGCTCGCCCGCGAGCAGGCGTACGTCACCACCCTTTACGCGAAGCTCGACGCCGAACGCGTCGAAGCCCAGCGCCGCCTCGACGAGACGCTGCGCCAGACCGGCGGGACCCCGCAGGCCCGCACCGAGCGCGACGTCGCCACGACGCTGTACACCGACCGGCTGGCCCAGCTCGGCTCCGTCGAACAGGGGCTGGCCTTCGGCCGGCTCGACTTCGTCCCCGACAGCGCCGAGGAAACCACCTACATCGGCCGGCTCGGGCTGTTCGACGAAGACGACGACTACAAGCCGCTGCTCGTCGACTGGCGGGCGCCGGTCGCGCGGCCGTTCTACCTCGCCACCGCGGCGTCACCCGAAGGGGTGCGCCGGCGGCGGCACCTGCGGTCGCTGACCCGCAAGGTCACCGGCTTCGACGACGAGGTCCTCGACCTCACCGCCGCCGACCAGGGCCAGGACCTCGGGCTGGCCGGCGAGGCGGCGCTGCTGGCGGCGCTGGAGCAGCGGCGCACGGGTGAGATGAGCGACATCGTCGCGACCATCCAGGCCGAGCAGGACCGGATCATCCGCGCCCCGCTGGGCGGCGTCATGGTCGTGCAGGGCGGGCCGGGCACCGGCAAGACCGCCGTCGCCCTGCACCGCGCGGCCTACCTCCTCTACACGCACCGCCAGCAGCTCACGACCCGCGGCGTGCTGGTCGTCGGGCCGAACAGCACGTTCCTGCGCTACATCGGCCAGGTGCTGCCCTCGCTCGGCGAGACCGGCGTGCTGCTGGCCACCATCGGGCAGCTCTACCCGGGCCTGGACGCCGACGGCGTCGAATCCCGCGAAGCCGCCGAGGTCAAGGGCCGGCTGGTGCTGGCCGACGTGCTCGCCAACGCCGTCCGGGACCGCCAGCGCGTGCCCGAGCCGGTGCTGGAGATCGAGTACGAGCACGACGTGCTGCGGCTGGACCGCAAGACGTGCACCGACGCCCGGACCCGCGCCCGCCGCTCGCGGCGCCCGCACAACCCGGCGCGGCGCCTGTTCGTCTCCGACGTCCTCGACGCGCTGACCCGCCAGGCCGCGCGGAAGCTGGGGGACGACCTCCTCGACGGGCAGGACGTGGCCGACATCCGGGCCGAGCTGGCGGCGGACGAGAACGTCGCGGCGGCGTTGGACTCGCTGTGGCCGGTGCTGACCCCGGAAGGGGTGCTCGACGACCTGTTCGCCGACCGCGAACGGCTCTCGAGCGCGGTCCGGAAGCTGCTGTCGCCCGAGGAGCGCGCCCTGCTGGAGAGCGGGCGCGACGCGCGCTGGACCCCGGCCGACGTGCCCCTGCTCGACGAGCTGGCCGAGCTGATCGGCGTCGACGACACCGAGGCCCGCGTCGAGCGCAAACGCCGTGAGCGCGAGGACCGCGCGTACGCCGAGGGCGTGCTCGACATCCTCGAACAGGACGAGGAGATCATCGACGAGGAGCTGCTGCGCGTCTCCGACGTCCTCGACGCCGAGCTGTTCGCCGAGCGCCAGGTCGCGCGCAGCGAGCTGACCGCGGCCCAGCGGGCGGCGCAGGACCGGACCTGGACGTTCGGGCACGTGATCGTCGACGAGGCCCAGGAGCTCTCGGCGATGGACTGGCGGCTGCTCATGCGCCGCTCGCCCAACCGCTCGATGACGCTGGTCGGCGACGTCGCCCAGACCGGCGCGGCGGGCGGGGCGCGGTCGTGGGGCGAGGTGCTCTCGCCGTACGTCGCGGACCGGTGGCGGCTGGAGGAGCTGACCGTGAACTACCGCACGCCCGCGGAGATCATGGCGGTGGCCGCGCGGGTGCTGCGCGAGGTCGACCCGTCGTTGTCGGCGCCGTCTTCGGTGCGGGAGACCGGGGTCGCGCCGTGGTCGGAGCGCCCGGCGTCGCTGGAGTCGGCGTTGCCGGAGCTGGTGGCCCGCGAACTGTCCGAAGTGGACGGCGGGACGGTGGCGGTGCTGGTGCCCGCGGCCCGGCTCGACGCGGTTTCGGCGCTGCTCGGGGCGTCGGACGAACGGCTGAGCGTGCTGACGGTCGAGCGGTCCAAGGGCCTGGAGTTCGACTCGGTGGTGCTGGTGGCGCCGGACGAGGTCGTCGCGGGCTCGCCGCGCGGGCTCAACGACCTGTACGTGGCCCTGACGCGTGCGACCCGGCGGCTCGGCGTGGTCCGGACCGGTGACGAGGTACCGGCACTCTCCGTGCTTGGCTAGGGTGCCTCGCATGCAGAAGATCGGGAAGATCGTGGTCGTCGCCGCGGCGGCGCTGTCGCTGGCCGCATGCGGCCAGGACGCCAAGACCGAGCCGGCCTCGGCGCCCCCCACCGCGGCGCCGACGTCGGACGCCGCCGCCCCGGCGACCCAGAGCAAGGGCCGCGAGTGCACGGCGGACGACATCAAGACGACGGGGAAGTTCGGCGAGAAGCCCGAAATCACCATCCCGGCCGACTGTGACCCGCCGAAGAAGCTGATCACGAAGGACCTGTCCGAGGGCACCGGCAACCCGGCCAAGACGGGCCAGCAGCTGAAGATGAACTACCTGCTGGTGACGTGGTCGGACAAGAAGGTGCTGGACAACTCCTACGACCGCGGCGAGACGTTCGACCTGAACCTGGGCGCGGGCGAGGTCATCCCGGGCTGGGATCAGGGCCTGGCGGGCATCAAGCAGGGCGGCCGCCGCCTCCTGATCATCCCGCCGGACCTCGCGTACGGCGAGGGCGGCCGGGGCATCAAGCCGAACGAGACGCTGGTGTTCGTCACCGACGCCGTCACGGTGCCCGGCACCCAGGGCTGACCGGCTGCACTTTCACGTGAAAGTGCCCACCTCGGGGCGGCACTTTCACGTGAAAGGTACGGTCAGGGGATGAGCAGGAGCTTGCCGGTGGTGCGGCGGCCCTGGAGGTCTTCGTGGGCCTTGCGCGCGTCGGCCAGGGGGTACTTCCCGCCGATGCGGATGGTCAGGTCGCCCGCCTGGATGGCGTCGAACAGCTCCTTCGAGCGCCAGTCGAGCTCCTCGCGCGTGCGCGTGTAGTGCACCGACGTCGGGCGGGTCAGGTACAGCGAGCCGCCGGAGTTGAGGCGCTGCGGGTCGAGCGGCGGGACCGGGCCGCTCGAGGCGCCGAACAGCGCGAGCAGGCCGCGGACCTTGAGGCTGGCGAGGCTGCCGTCGACGGTGTCCTTGCCCACGCCGTCGTAGACGACGTCGACACCGTCGCCGCCGGTCAGCTCGCGGGTGAGCTTGGCGAAGTCGTCGCGGTCGTAGCGGATCACCTCGTCGGCGCCGGCCTCCCGGGCGAGCTTCCCCTTCTCCTCGGTCGACACCGTGCCGATGACGCGGGCGCCGCGCGCCTTCGCCAGCTGGACCAGGAGCAGCCCGACGCCGCCGGCGGCCGCGTGCACCAGCACGTCGTGGCCCGCCTTGACCTCGAAGGTCGAGGCGACCAGGTAGTGCGCGGTGATGCCCTGCAGCATCGTCGCGGCGGCGGTCTCGAGGGAGACGCCCTCGGGCACCCGCACGGCCACCGAAGCCGGCACGATCTTGCGGGCCGCGTAGCTGCCGATCGAGCCCTGCCACGCGACGCGGTCACCGGCCGCGAAGCCGGTGTCGGCGCCCGCCTCCACGACCGTGCCGGCGCCCTCGAGCCCGAGGACGAACGGCAGCTCCATCGGGTAGATGCCCTGGCGCTGGTAGGTGTCGATGTAGTTCACCCCGGCCGCGGCGACGTCGACCAGCAGCTCGCCGGCCTGCGGGGCCCGGACGTCCACTTCGGCCGCTTCGAGCACTTCCGGGCCGCCGGTCTTCGTCACCTGCACTGCGGTGGGCATGGGTCCTCCTCGGGTCGGGTTCTCCCGGTGCAACTATGGCCGACGCCACGCTGTTCCGCGTTCCGGCGCCGGGTTGGTTATGGTTCGGGACGTGTCCGAATCATCTGAGACAGTCGTTTCGCCGACCAGCGCGCAGCTGGCCGCGGCGCGCAAGTTCGTGAAGGCGCACGGCAAGCCGTCCCGCGCGGTGGTGGAGAACATCGGCCGGGCGGGCGCCCGTGTCGTGCTGGTCGGCGCCGACGGTGCCCTCGGCGACGTCGTGGTCCCCTCGGTGGCGACGGGTGAGGCGCTGGTCGAGGCCGTCGAGGACCTCTCGCCGGCGACGTGGGACGCGGAGACGGTCAACCAGACGAAGATCGGCCCGGCCCACCGCCGCAAGATGGCGGGCCGGTGAGCCCCACCGCGGTCCTGGTCAGCTGCTCGGAGCTCCCCACGGGTGACGGCGACGACGACGCCGTGGTGCCCGCTTTGTCGGCGCTGGGCTTTTCGGTGGCCTGGGCCCCGTGGGACTCGTCGTTCGACTTTTCCTCGGCGGACGCGGTGATCCTGCGCGCGCCCTGGGACTACGCGTCCCGGCGCCCGGAGTTCCTCGCCTGGTGCGAGTCGGTCCCGGCCCTGCTCAATTCCGCGGACGTGGTCCGCTGGAACACGGACAAGTCGTACCTGGCGGAGCTGCTCGACGCGGGCTTGGCGGTGGTGCCCACCGCGCTGGTCCAGCCCGGTGACCCGGCCCGGTTCCCCGCGTCGGACTTCGTGGTGAAGCCTTCGGTGGGAGCGGGTTCACGCGGCGCGGCCCGGTTCGCCGGCGGTGCCGACGCCTCGTCACACGTGGCTTCGCTGCACTCCGAGGGGCACACGGCGCTGATCCAGCCTTATCAGTCCAGTGTGGACACTTCGGGCGAACTGGCCTTGGTGTACCTGGGCGGCATCTACTCGCACGCCTTCTCGAAGGGTGCGATGCTGGGGTCCACATTGGACGCTTCGGGGTTGTACCTCTCGGAGGAGCTGGCTCCGGCTTCACCGCCGGCGGAAGCGGTGGCCCTGGCCGAGGACGTCCTCGACGCGGCTTCGGCGTTGCTGGGGATCCTGCGCGCGGAGCTGCTGTACGCCCGGGTGGACCTGGTGAACGGGGCGGACGGGATGCCGCTGCTGCTGGAGCTGGAGCTGACGGAGCCGTCATTGGGCTTCCGCCAGACCGACCCGGCCGCGCCGATGCGCTTCGCATCGGCGGTGCGGCAGCAGCTGGCGTAGTCACCTGGCGGCTCGCTGCACGGCGGCGAGCACCAGGGCGACGACCGCCCCGATCGTCGTCACGGCAATCGAGCCGGTGACGACGTAGAGCCCGCCGATTCCGGTCAGCCCGGCTTTGATCAATTTCGGCAGGCCGTGGGAATCGTCTTGGCCGGCTGCAGGCTTGCCGTGCTCACCATTGCCCACTGTACTACCCCTCTCTATGGTGTACTAGTACGCCTCGATTTCAGGGTGCCGCTCGGGGGCTGCGATCGGAAATGATCTTTGGTGGTGCGGAGGTGTTTCTGCTTGCCGGAATTTTCTGCGGATTGTCGATCTTTGCCGGACCTTCCCGAAAAGGCCGCGCTGGGATCGCTGGCCCGGCGCCGGGACGAAGACCTGCTCGGGGCGCTCCAACGGGCGGCCGAATCGTCGTCGAGCGGTTCCGCGACCGCACTCGGCTGTCTCGTCGGCCCGACCGCTTCACTGCCGTCGGCCACGCCGGAATCGCGCGCGTGCGCGCTCTGGGGCCTCGTCGTCGACGAAATCGGCAAGCTGGGCTCGGTGGTGGAACCGCGGGAGCATTTCGTCCTGCTGGCGGCATTTCGGCTCCCGCCGGTTCCGGACGGCGGCTGGGCGTCGACACTCGGTGAACGGTTCGGCCAGCTGGCCGAAGTGCGTGGCCTTTTCGGGGCCCGGAAACCGCTGTCGAACACCCCGATGAACAAAGCCTGGGCCGGTGCGCTCGAGATGCTCGCCGTCGCCGTCGCGGGCCGGCTCGGACACCTCGAAGGCGCGGACTGGCTGCCGTACGTGGAGATCGGGCGATCGGCCGCGGCGGGGACAGTGCCCGGCGACCGGAGCCCGGAGGGGTTCCGCGCTCCGTCGGAGGGCGCGCAGCCGGTGTTCGTGGACCGGATGCTCGTCACCGTCCTGATGCACCGGCGGACCGCGCTGCGCCGCATCACCGAGCGGGTCGTCGTCGCGCGGAAGGACGGTGTCGACGGCTACGACGTCCACGCGGAGACGGGGTGGACCGGGAACCTCGCCGAGCTGCCCGTGAAAGCCCTGTGGAACTGCCGCCTGATCGCGGTGCCCGGCGAGGACCCGGGCGACCCCGTGCTGGCCCGGCTGCGCTTCCGGCGGAAGCTGCGGCTCGACGAGCCCTACGGGTTCGTTTCCGAGGCGGTGGACGGGAAACTCGACGAGGAACGCAGCTGGATCAGCGTCAAGGTCGATCACCACGGGGTGGCGCCGGGCGGGCTGACGATCCGGGTGAACTTCGACGAAACCTGCTTGCCGCAAGCGTGCTGGTGGTTCGCGGAGCAGCTCGAGGTGGAGAGACTGCGGCGGCCGGCAGCGGGTGATCCCCGCTTGCTCGACGTCGGCGACGGGTTCGTGCAGCACACGTTCGCCGGGGGATGTCAGCCGCGGGAGGAGTACGGGATCGCCTTCAGGTGGCCGCAAGGGTGATCGGAACGAAGCCACAACTCGCGCCAATGTGTGGCTTCGCTCGATCTTCGAAAAGGCTTTCCCTGCCGAGGAGAGCTGGCACCGGGCCAGATCAGTTGCCGGTGTTGCCGCCGCCTTCGCCGCCGCCACCGGCGTGGTCGTGCACCACGCGCTCTCCTCTGTGTACTTGTTCGATGCGCGGATCACTGTCCGCGAGAGAAGGTTACCGTGGGTGAACTCAGGCTCGCTTGGCGGCCAGCCGATCCGCTCGCGGCCAGCGCACATCCGTCGCCCAGCCCAGTTGCTCGAACGTCCGGATCACCCGCGCCGAGATATCCACCTGCCCCCGCAGCACCCCGTGCCGCGCGCAGGTCGGGTCCGCGTGGTGCGAGTTGTGCCAGGACTCGCCCATCGACAGCACCGCCAGCGGCCAGAAGTTCGCCGCCTTGTCGCGGCTCGCGAACGGGCGCTCGCCGATCAGGTGGCACACCGAGTTGACCGACCACGAAACGTGGTGCAGGAACGCGATGCGCACCAAACCCGCCCAGAAGAACGCCGTCACGAAACCCCACCACGACCACGTGATCAGCCCGCCGAGCACCGCCGGCAACGCCAGGCTCAGCGTGATCCACAGCCAGAAGTAGCGGTTCACCCAGCGAAGATCGTTGTCCGCCACCAGGTCCGGGGCGAAGCGGTCCGCGTTGGTCACCTCGCGGCCGAACATCCAGCCCATGTGCGCGTGCCAGAAGCCGCGCAGCAGCGCCGACGGCGATGTGCCGAACAGCCAGGGGGAGTGCGGGTCGCCCTCGCGGTCGGCGAACGCGTGGTGGCGGCGGTGGCTGGCCACCCAGAAGATCACCGAACCCTGGACCGCCATGCTGCCCGCGATGGCCAGCGCCACCCGCAGGGGCCGCGAGGCCTTGAACGCGCCGTGCGTGAAGTAGCGGTGGTAGCCGACCGTCACGCCCAGCGTCGCGAAGACGTAGAACACCGCCGCGAGGATCAGGTCGACCCAGGTCATGCCCCAGCCCCAGACCAGCGGGACCGCGATGAGCAGCGCCGCGAAGGGCACCAGCAGGAACGACTTGAGCACGATCATCTCGCCCGTGCCGCGGCGATGGGAGATCAGCGGCTTGGGGGCGGCGCGCGAGGTCATGGCGCGAACAGTAACCCACGGCCGTGAACGGGCACGCCGATGCCGAGTTAAGCCCGCGTTGCCGTCAGGCGGCCGCGAGTTCGCGCGGGGCCGGTGCCAGCGAGACCGCCGGGCCGCGGTCGCGGCTGCCGGTCCACAGGGTCGCCGTCGCGATGATGACCGCCATCGCGCCGAGGACGTGGAACGACACCATCGCCTCCGGCACGCCCAGCGCGTACTGCAGCGAGCCGAGGCCGCCCTGCGCCAGCGCGACCACCCAGACCGCCGTGTAGCGCTGCCACAGGCTCTTCGGCGCGCCGACGCGCATCAGCTGGAGGCCGAACACCGCGAGCAGCAGCAGGTAGAGCACCAGGAGCCCGCCGTGGACCTGAGCGAGCGCCTCCACCGGGGCGTCGAGGCGGTGGGTGTTGATGTCGCCGCTGTGCGGGCCGGCGCCGGTGACCGTGGTGCCCGCCGCGAGGACCAGCCACATCACGACGGCCAGCGCGACCAGGATGCCCCGGCCGGACGCGGGGACCAGCGACCGCGCGGGTTCGTCGCCTTCGCGGAACGCGCGCAGCAGCAGGACGGCGAGCCAGACGAGCGGGGTCGTGGCGAGGAAGTGGATCGCGACCGTCCACCACTCCAGCTTCGCGAGCACGGTGAGGCCGCCGACGACGGCCTGCAGCACGACGCCGCCGGGCATCGTCCAGGCCAGCTTCACCAGGCGCTTGCGGCCCGGGTGGTCGATCTGCACGCGCCACGCGGTGATGACGGCGACCGCGGCCACGGCGATGACGACGCCGGTGAGCAGCCGGTTGCCGAACTCGATCCACTGGTTGAGCGCGTCGATGCCGGAGTCGTGCTTCGGCACGAGGCTGCCGGCGACGCACTGCGGCCAGGTCGGGCAGCCGAGCCCGGACCCGGTGACGCGCACGATGGAGCCGGTGACGCCGATCAGCGCCTGCGCGAGGACCGCGGCGATCCCGACGGCCCGCTGCACGGCGGCGGACGGAAACGGCAAGCGGGCGACGAGGCTGGTGAACGGCACCCATCGATGGTAGAGCGCGCGAAAACGCGGCTTTCGGCAGGTCCCGGCGCCCAGAACGGCGGCGTGGCCACAAGGGACCAAGGTCACTCGGTCTTCTTGGCCTTCTTCTGGAAGAAGCCCATCGATTGCGCGAAGACGGCGCCGAACCCGAGGACGGCGATCGGCGCGGTCTTGATCCAGAAGGCGCCCGCGTCCAGCTTGAGAAGGAGGACGAGCACGCCGATCGCCACCACGAGCAGGAGGAGCAGGATCAGGAAGACGCGGGTTTTCGAAACCATGTGAAGTGCCCCCTCGGTACCGGATGTATCCGGATGACCTTGGCGCGGCGGCGGCAGATTCGTGACGTCAGTTCTACCCGCGCCCCGGGACTCAGGTGAGTTTCGTCGTCCGCGAAGCCAGCCCGCCCGCAAGCACCGCCCACACGGCCAGCACCGCCATCGGGCCGGGTGCGAACGCCCCGTCGACCAGCGCGGCCCGCATGCCCTCCGCCAGCGCCCCCGACGGCAGCAGCTGGACGACGAAAGCCAGCCCCGAAGGCAGCGAAGAAGGCGCCAGCAGGATGCCGCCCGCCAGCAGGAGCACGAACCACACCACGTTCGCCAGCGCCAGCACGGCTTCCGCCCGCAAAGCGCCGCCCAGCAGAACCCCGAGGGCCCCGAACGCCAACGTCCCCAGCACCAGCAGCAGCACCGCCGAGAACAGGCCCGACAACGACGGCGCCCACCCCAGGAAAGCCGCCACCACGCCGATGATCACCGACTGCAGCGCCACCACCAGAAGAGCGGCCGCGAGGCGCCCGGCCACCAGCAGCCACCGGGGCAACGCCGTCGCCGAAAGCCGCTTCAGCACTCCGTAGCGCCGGTCGAAGCCGAGAGCGATCGCCTGGCCCGTGAACGCCGACGACATCACCGCCAGCGCCAGGATCCTGGGCGTGATCCAGTCCACTTTGGACGTCGAACCCAGCGACGACGCGGGCAGGATGTCCAGCAGCGACAACCCGATCAGCAGCGCCAGCGGGATGAGCAGCGTCAGCAGCACCTGCTCGCCGTGGCGCAGGGTCAGACTGGCTTCGACCCGCGCGTGCGTGCGCAGCATCCGGCCCAGCGACCCGCGGCCCGGCGCGGGGGTGAAGGTTCCCGGGGCGAAAGTCATGCCCGCAGCTCCCGTCCGGTCAGCTCCAGGAAGACCTCTTCGAGCGTCCGCCTGCCCACCTGCAGGTCGTCGGGCAGCACGCCCTGCTGAGCGCACCACGCCGTGACCGTCGAGACCACCTGCGGGTCGATCGAACCGGCCACCACGTACGTGCCCGGAGCCGACTCGCGGACCGCGTAACCCTCCGGCAGCGCCGCCGCCAGCAGCTCCGTGTCGAGGCGGGTGCGGGCCTTGAAGCGCAGGCCCGCCGCGCCCGTCTCGTCCATCGTCAACGACTGGGGCGCTCCCGAGACGACGACCTTGCCGTGGTCGACGATCACCACCGTGTCGGCCAGCGCCTCCGCCTCCTCCATCAGGTGCGTGGTCAGCAGCACCGAGACGCCGTCGCGGCGCAGGGCCGCCAGCAGGTCCCACACCAGGCGGCGGGCCTGGGGGTCCATGCCCGCCGTCGGCTCGTCGAGGAACACCAGCTCGGGGCGGCCGATCAGCGCGCACGCCAGTGACAGCCGCTGCTGCTGGCCGCCGGAGAGGCGCTTGAACGGCGTCCGGCGCACCGACGTCAGCCCGAGGGTCTCCAGGAGCCAGGCCGGGTCCAGCGGCGAGGCCGCGCAGGACGCCACCAGCCGCAGCATCTCGTCGGCGCGGACGCCGGGGTACGCGCCGCCGCCCTGGGGCATGATCCCGACGCGGGGGCGCAGGGCCGCCGATTCGCGGACCGGGTCGAGCCCCAGCACCCGGACAGTGCCCGCGTCAGGCTTGAGGAAGCCTTCGCAGAGCTCGACGGTGGTGGTCTTGCCGGCCCCGTTCGGGCCGAGCAGGGCGAGCAGGCTGCCGCGCTCCATCCGCAGGTCGAGACCGTCGACCGCGCGGGTGGAGCCGTAGCTTTTGACCAGCCCGGTGATCTCGACGGCGGGGGCACTCACGTCGGGTCACGATACGGCGTCGGCCCGCGCGGGCAGCCGCGGGGACGGCCTGGACAGCAGCACGGGCGCCAGCCGCCGGACGATCAGCATCCCGCCGCCGCAGACGACGATCGCCGCGACGTAGGCGAACGGCAGCACGTACGGGCGGCCGTCGAACGTGCTGCCGGTCGGCGGGAGCAGGAACGGCAGGGCCGCCGACAGCACCGTCGCGGCCACCCGGAAGCGGGACGTCCCGGCCGCGGCGGCCAGCGGGATCACCGCCCACAGCACGTACCAGGGCTGCAGGTTGATCTGCAGGATCATCACCGCGCCCAGCGACACGCCCAGCCCGATGATCGGCCGGTAGCGCCACTTGAAGCTGTCCCACAGGAACTTGAAGGTGATGGCCACGGCGACGAGGTAGCCCAGGGCGCCGAGGATCGGCACCAGGCCGTCGGTGTGGTTGCCGAGCCCGAGCGCGATGCCCAGGACGCCGGACAGGTTGGCCAGCTCCGCGGTGGGGGAGATCCAGGAGCGGACCAGGCCGGGGGTGTTGAACGTCGCCCCGAACCAGCCGAAGCCGAGCCCGGTGCCGAAGCAGACGGCGACCAGCACGACGCCGAACCACGCCGCCATCGGCGCGCCCGCCAGGAACAGGTCCTTGAGCCGGCCGTGCCAGCGCCGCGCCACCATCACGGCGAAGAACGGCAACGCGAACACCGCGGGCAGCTTCACCGCCACCCCGAGCGTGATGATGGCCACGCCGAGCCCGATGTAGAGCAGTTCGCCTCGCGCCAGTGGCGGGGGTGTGTCGCCCTTCACCCGGATCGGCAGCTTCCGGATGCCCACCTCCAGCCCGGCGAGCATCAGGCCGACGGCGAGCGCGTCGTTGTGGGCGCCGGCGACGAAGTGGAAGATCAGCAGCGGGTTCAGCGCGCCGAGCCACAGCGCGGTCGCGGGCTGCACGCCGAAGCGGCGCGCCAGCCGCGGCAGCGCCCAGACGATGAGGACCACACCGGCCAGCGCGAGCACGCGCTGCAGCAGCACGCCGACCGCGATGCTGTTGCCCGCCAAGGGCGCCAGCCAGCCGCCGAGGCGCAGCACCAGCGGCCCGTACGGCGCCGGCGTCTCGCGCCACATGTTCGACACGCCCGCGGTGTACGGGTCGGCGACGCCGAGGGCCTGCGCCGGACCCAGCACGTACGGGTCCATGCCGCGGTGCACGATCTCGCTCTGCGCGAGGTAGCTGTAGACGTCGCGGGAGAACAGCGGCGGGATCACCAGCAGCGGCAGCACCCACAGCGCGATGGTGCGGGAGAGCTGGCCCTGCGACGCGAGCCGCGCGCGGTCGGGCCGGGCGAAGCGGCCGAGCATCAGCCAGCTGAGCACCAGGATGCCCATCCCGGAGATGGCGATGGCCAGCGACACCGTCGGGATCCGGGTGAACAGCCGCAGCACCGGGATCTCCTGCACCGGGTTGATCACCGGGGCGGCACCGGCGCCGAGCGAGCCGAGCGCGAGGAAGAGCGACCCGACCGTGCCGAACCGGCGCACGACGTTCAGCCCGCGCCGCTCGTCGGCCTCGAGGGGCAGCGGTTCGAGGGGGCGGACGGGCGAAAGCGTCACCGGGTGCGTGCTTTCGGTCGCGATCACCGCCGCCTGCTGGTCCTGCTCACCCACTGCCACGGGTGCAGGGTATCGGTCCGCCCCGGAGTGAGTCGGGTCACTGCCGGACACCCCGCCTTTGCCGACCGCGGGGAAATAAGACACACTTGTGTTGTGAAAAAGACGGAGGCGGGTGACCAGGCGGGCGGCGACATGCCCCGCGCCACGCTCCCGCACGTCCCGTCGCAGGTCAGCGCCGAGGGCAAGACCCGGCAAGAGGTCGCCCGGCTGCTGCTGGAACAGGGTCCCATGACCGCGGTCGTGGTCGCCGAGCAGCTCGGGATCAGCCCGGCGGCGGTCCGCCGCCACCTGGACGCGCTGCTCGCCGACGGCGAAGCCGAGACCCGGGACGCGCCGCGCCGCGGACCCCGGGGCCGGGGCCGTCCGGCGAAGCTGTTCCTGCTCACCGAGCCCGGCCGCGCCCGGTTCGGCCACGCCTACGACGACCTCGCCGTCTCCGCCATCCGCTTCCTCGCCGAGCACGCCGGCGAAGACGCCGTACGCGCCTTCGCCGAACAGCGCGTCGAGAAGCTGGTCGGCCCGCACCGCCCGGCGATCACCGGTTCGAGTGATCCGGCGGCGCGCGCGGAGGCCTTGGCCACCGCGTTGAGCAGGGAGGGCTACGCTGCGTCGACCCGTCAGGTGGGTGCTCCGGCACCCGGTCAGAACGTCTCCGGCACCAGCCACAACGTCGGAGCGCAGCTTTGCCAGCACCACTGTCCGGTCGCCCACGTCGCCGCGGAGTTCCCGCAGCTGTGCGAGGCCGAGACCGAGGCGTTCGCGCGGCTGCTGGGCACCCACGTCCAGCGGCTGGCGACCATCGCACGCGGTGACTCCGCGTGCACCACACACGTGCCCGTCACGACGGGTAACCCGGCCCATCCCGAGCCGGGAAGCACGGTGCCCACTGGGCGCGAAGCACGGATCCCGAATGGAGGGAAACCCGCATGACTGCCGCTGCCGAGCAGCGCACTCCCACCACCGCGCCACTGAGCCAGGAAGAGACCATCGAGTCCCTTGGCAAGTACGCGTTCGGCTGGGCCGACTCCGACGAGGCGGGCGCCAGCGCCCGTCGCGGGCTTAACGAAGATGTCGTCACCGACATCTCCGGGAAGAAGTCCGAGCCGGAGTGGATGCGCGAAGCGCGACTGAAGGCGCTCAAGCTCTTCGAAAAGAAGCCCATGCCCAACTGGGGGGCCGACCTCTCCGGGATCGACTTCGACAACATCAAGTACTTCGTCCGCTCCAGCGAGAAGCAGGCTGCGAGCTGGGAAGACCTTCCCGAGGACATCAAGAACACCTACGACAAGCTCGGCATCCCCGAGGCGGAGAAGCAGCGCCTCGTCGCCGGTGTCGCGGCGCAGTACGAGTCCGAGGTCGTCTACCACTCGATCCGCGAGGACCTCGAGGCCCAGGGCGTCCTCTTCCTGGACACCGACACGGCGCTCCGGGAGCAGCCGGAGCTGTTCGAGGAGTACTTCGGCTCGGTCATCCCGGCCGGCGACAACAAGTTCTCCGCGCTGAACACGGCGGTCTGGTCCGGCGGCTCGTTCATCTACGTGCCGAAGGGCGTGCACGTGGACATCCCGCTGCAGGCCTACTTCCGGATCAACACCGAGAACATGGGCCAGTTCGAGCGCACCCTGATCATCGTCGACGAAGACGCCTACGTGCACTACGTCGAGGGGTGCACGGCGCCGATCTACCAGTCCGACTCGCTGCACTCGGCGGTCGTGGAGATCATCGTCAAGAAGGGCGCCCGCTGCCGCTACACGACCATCCAGAACTGGTCGAACAACGTCTACAACCTGGTCACCAAGCGCGCCAAGTGCGAAGCGGGCGCGACCATGGAATGGATCGACGGCAACATCGGTTCCAAGGTGACGATGAAGTACCCGTCGGTCTTCCTCATGGGCGAGCACGCCAAGGGTGAGGTCCTCTCGGTCGCGTTCGCGGGCGAGGGTCAGCACCAGGACGCGGGCGCCAAGATGGAGCACCTCGCGCCGCACACCTCCTCGACGATCGTGTCGAAGTCGGTGGCGCGCGGCGGCGGCCGGACGTCGTACCGCGGCCTGGTCCGCGTGGCGAAGCGGGCGCACCACTCGCGCTCCAGCGTGGTCTGCGACGCGCTGCTCGTCGACACCATCTCGCGGTCGGACACGTACCCGTACGTGGACATCCGCAACGACGAGGTGTCGATGGGCCACGAGGCCACGGTGTCCAAGGTCAGCGAGGACCAGCTGTTCTACCTGATGTCGCGCGGTCTCGACGAGGCCGAGGCGATGGCGATGATCGTGCGCGGCTTCGTGGAGCCGATCGCCCGTGAGCTGCCGATGGAGTACGCGCTCGAGCTGAACCGCCTGATCGAGCTCCAGATGGAAGGGTCCGTCGGCTAGTCATGTCGGTTACCGAGAACAACGTTTCCGAGGCTCTTCGCGAGGGGGCGGTCATTCCGGCCGCCTCCCGCGCGGAGCGCTTCACCTCCTACGACGTCGAGGCCTTCGAGGTCCCGCGCGGCCGTGAGGAGAACTGGCGCTTCACGCCGATGAAGCGCCTCCGCGGCCTGCACGACGGCAGCGCGCAGCCCACGGGCGAGATCACCCTGGACGCCGACGCGGCGGACGAGCTGAAGATCGAGTCGGTCGGCCGCGACGACTCGCGCCTCGGCGAGGCCGGCGTCCCGAGCGACCGGATCGCCGCGCAGGCGTACTCGACGTTCACCAAGGCCACCGTCGTCACGGTGCCCAAGGAGACGAAGGCGTCGAAGCCGTCGGTGCTGCGGATCCACGGCCCGGGCGAAGGCCAGGTCGCCTACGGGCACCTGCAGGTCCGCGCCGAGGCGTTCGCCGAAGCCGTGATCGTGCTCGACCACGTCGGCTCCGGCACCTACGCCGACAACGTCGAGTTCGTCATCGGCGACGGCGCCAAGGTCACCGTGGTCAGCGTCCAGGACTGGGCCGACGACGCGGTGCACGTCTCCGAGCAGCACCTGAAGCTGGGCCGCGACGCCGCGCTGCGGCACACCGTGATCACGCTGGGCGGCGACCTCGTCCGGATCTCGCCGACCGCGACCTTCGCGGACAAGGGCGGCGACGTCGAGATGCTCGGCGTCTACTTCGCGGACAAGGGCCAGCACCAGGAGCACCGGCTGTTCGTCGACCACGCGGTCCCGAACTGCAAGTCGCGCGTGATGTACAAGGGCGCGCTGCAGGGCGACGACGCGCACACGGTCTGGATCGGCGACGTCCTGATCCGCGCCGCGGCCGAGGCCACCGACACCTACGAGCTCAACCGCAACCTGGTGCTCACGCCCGGCGCGCGCGCGGACTCGGTGCCGAACCTCGAGATCGAGACCGGCGAGATCGAAGGCGCCGGCCACGCGAGCGCGACGGGAAGGTTCGACGACGAGCAGTTGTTCTACCTCCAGTCGCGCGGGATCGGCGAAGAGGCCGCGCGGCGGCTGGTCGTGCGCGGGTTCTTCCACGAGATCCTGGTGAAGATCGACGTCCCCGAGGTGCGCGAGCGCCTCGAAGCCGCGATCGAGGCCGAGCTCGAAGCCGTTGGCGCCTGACGCCGTCCACCACAGACTTCAGGAAAGAAAAGACATGGCTACCCTGGAAATCAAGGACCTCCACGCCTCGGTCACGACCGACGAGGGCGCCAAGGAGATCCTCAAGGGCGTCAACCTGACCATCAAGTCGGGCGAGACGCACGCGATCATGGGCCCCAACGGCTCCGGCAAGTCCACCCTGTCCTACGCGATCGCCGGCCACCCGAAGTACCAGGTGACCTCCGGCGAGGTGCTGCTCGACGGCGAGAACGTCCTCGAGATGAGCGTCGACGAGCGCGCCCGCGCGGGCCTGTTCCTCGCGATGCAGTACCCGGTCGAGGTGCCCGGCGTCTCGATGTCCAACTTCCTCCGCACCGCGGCCACCGCGGTCCGTGGCGAGGCCCCCAAGCTGCGCCACTGGGTCAAGGAGGTCAAGGAGGAGATGGGCAAGCTCGAGATCTCGCAGGAGTTCGCCGAGCGCTCGGTCAACGAGGGCTTCTCCGGCGGCGAGAAGAAGCGCCACGAGATCCTGCAGCTGGCGCTGCTCAAGCCGAAGTTCGCCATCCTCGACGAGACCGACTCCGGCCTCGACGTCGACGCCCTGCGCGTCGTGTCCGAGGGCGTGAACAACTACAAGGCGTCGAGCGAGGTCGGCGTCATGCTGATCACGCACTACACCCGGATCCTGCGGCACATCACGCCGGACTTCGTGCACGTCTTCGCCGGCGGCAAGATCGTCGAGTCGGGCGGCAAGGAGCTGGCGGACGAGCTGGAGGAGCACGGCTACGTCAAGTACGTCGGCAAGCCCGAGCCCGCCGCGCTCTGACTTTCGCCAGTACACACCGAGAATGAGAGGAGTCGGCCCGATGACCACCACCTCGGCCAGCTCTGTGCCACTCGACGTGGCGGCCCTGAGGGCCGACTTCCCCATCCTGTCGCGCACGGTTCGCGACGGGAAACCCTTGGTGTACCTGGACTCCGGAGCGACGTCGCAACGCCCGACGCAGGTGTTCGACGCGGAGCGCGACTACGTCTTCACGTCGAACGCCGCCGTCCACCGCGGCGCCCACCAGCTGTCCGAAGAAGCGACGGACGCCTACGAGTCCGCGCGGGCGAAGATCGCCGAGTTCGTCGGTGCCGACCCCGAAGAACTGGTGTTCACCAAGAACGCGACCGAGGGCATCAACCTCGTCGCGTACTCGATGAGCAACGCCGCCACGGCCGGTCCCGAAGCTTCGCGTTTCGTGGTCGGGCCGGGCGACGAGATCGTCATCACCGAGATGGAGCACCACGCGAACCTCGTGCCGTGGCAGCAGTTGTGCCAGCGCACCGGGGCGACGCTGAAGTGGTTCAAGGTGACCGCGGACGGCCGCCTCGACCTGTCCGATGTGGACGAACTGATCACCGAGCGCACCAAGGTGGTCGCGTTCGCGCACCAGTCCAATGTGCTCGGCACGGTCAACCCGGTCTCGCTGCTGGTCGAGAAGGCCAAGGCCGTCGGCGCGTTCACCGTGCTGGACGCCTGCCAGTCGGTGCCGCACTTCCCGGTCGACTTCCACGCGCTGGGTGTCGACTTCGCCGTGTTCTCGGGCCACAAGATGCTCGGCCCGTCCGGCATCGGTGTCCTCTACGGGCGCACCGAGCTGCTGTCGGCCATGCCGCCGTTCCTGACCGGCGGGTCGATGATCGAGATGGTCCGCATGGAGGGCTCCACCTTCGCGCCGCCGCCGCAGCGGTTCGAGGCGGGCGTCCCGATGACGTCGCAGGCCATCGGCCTCGGCGCGGCCGTCGACTACCTCTCGGCCATCGGCATGGACCGCATCGCGGCCCACGAGCACGAGCTCGCCGCGGCGGCCCTGGAAGGCATCGGCGCGATCCCGGGGGTCCGGATCATCGGGCCGACCGACTCCAAGGACCGCGGCGCCACGGTGTCGTTCGTGATCGACGGCGTGCACCCGCACGACGCCGGCCAGGTGCTGGACAGCCTCGGCATCGCCGTGCGCGTCGGCCACCACTGCGCGTGGCCGCTGCACCGGGCGTGCGGCGCCCAGGCGACCGTGCGCGCGTCGTTCTATCTCTACAACACGCTCTCCGAGGTCGACGCCTTGGTCGCGGGGGTCCGCGAGGCGCAGAAGTTCTTCGGGGTGGCGCAGTGAACCTGGAGAGCATGTACCAGGAGATCATCCTGGACCACTACAAGAACCCGCACGGGCGCGGTCTGCGCGACCCGTTCGACGCCGAGTCGTTCCAGGTCAACCCGACCTGCGGCGACGAGGTGACGCTGCGGGTGAAGCTCGACGACGGGAAGGTCGCCGACGTCTCCTACGACGGCCAGGGCTGCTCGATCAGCCAGGCCTCGACGTCGGTCTTGACGGATCTCGTCGTCGGCCACACGCTTGAGGAGGCGTTCACCACCATGGACGCCTTCGTCGAACTGATGCAGGGCAAGGGAAAGATCGAGCCGGACGAGGACGTGCTGGAGGACGGGGTCGCCTTCGCGGGTGTCGCGAAGTACCCGGCCCGCGTCAAGTGCGCCCTCCTCGGCTGGATGGCTTTCAAGGACGCCGTCGCCCGGACCACCAGTGGAGTTGATAAAGCATGACCGAAGAGACCGCCACTCGTGAGGGGCGCACCGCCGCCGACCTCGACGCCGAGACCACCGCGACGCAGGACCTCGACCTCGCCAAGCTCGAGGACGTCGAGGAAGCCATGCGCGACGTCGTCGACCCGGAGCTCGGCATCAACGTCGTCGACCTCGGCCTGGTGTACGACATCCGCGTCGAGCCGGACAACACGGCGACGATCGACATGACGCTGACGTCCGCGGCCTGCCCGCTGACCGACGTGATCGAGGACCAGACGTCGGCCGCGCTGACGTCCGGTGGGCTGGTCAAGGACTTCCGCATCAACTGGGTCTGGATGCCGCCGTGGGGCCCGGAGAAGATCACCGAGGACGGCCGCGAGCAGCTGCGCGCCCTCGGCTTCACCGTCTGAGTTCCGGTTCACCGAGCGGGTCACCCTCCGGGGTGGCCCGCTTTGTGTATAACGCCCTATACCAGGCGGCGTGGAGTCCGAGCGCGATCAGGAACCCGCTGCCGGCGCCGGTGACCGCGAGGTAGGTCGCGTTGCCGGCGACGCCCGCACCGGTCATCGGGTCGTGGTGGGCGAGGAACGGCAGGACTTCGGCGGCGACGCCGGCCAGCGCGCCGGCGGCCAGGAACGCGAGCACGGGCTTGCGGTGGCGGGAGGCGTTCGGTGCCGGTGTGGTGGGCGCGGTGCGGTACCAGTTCCGCAGCCACCAGGCGAGCACCCCGGCACCCGCGATCGTGCTGACCAGCTGGATCAGCCGGCCGACGTCGACCCCGGTGACCAGCGGGATCCGGAGGAACGGGAAACCGCCGCTTTCGTGGGTGAAGGCGTCCCACCCGACGTGCGTGGCGGCGCCGAGCACCAGGGAGAGGGCGATCCACCCCGGCCGCTTCCAGCTGAAGTGCCGGGGCACCCGTTCGGCCAGCGATCGTGGAGCCAGCGCGAGCAGAGGCCGCTTCAGGAAGCCGTGGAAGACGGCCAGGACCACCAGGGCGAGGAGCGGGTCGAGCCAGAGGACCGAGGCGAACTCGTGGGTCTTCGTCAGCCCGATCCCGGGCAGCCGCGGCACGAACCAGAAGACGTCGGGCGCGACCGACCCGGCCACGAGCGCGGAGGCCACCAGCGGCCGTCTCGCCAGCGGCAGCACAGCGGCGGGATGACTCAACGTGAACGGCACGCGGCTAGTATCCCGGGGTGCTCCTGCGCTCGATCCTCCTGTTCCTCGCCGCGGCGATCTGCGAAATCGGCGGCGCGTGGCTGATCTGGCAGGGCGTCCGCGAAAACCGCGGCTGGCTGTGGATCGGCGGCGGAATCGTGGCGTTGGGCGTGTACGGCTTCGTGGCGACGCTCCAGCCGGACGCCCACTTCGGCCGCATCCTCGCCGCGTACGGCGGCGTGTTCGTGGCGGGCTCACTGACGTGGGGAGTACTGGCGGACGGCTACCGGCCGGACCGCTACGACGTCATCGGCGCACTGCTGTGCCTGGCGGGGGTCGCGGTGATCATGTACGCGCCGCGGACGGCGTGACAACTTACGCCGACTCGATGATGATCGGCGGCCGTGATAGAAATCTCTGTGTACACCGCATTGATCAGTGCTGTGACGTCGGCGCTCGTCGCCTTGCTGATCGAATACTTTGCCAAGCCGTCTCTAGGGGTTCGTAAAGACCGGCTGCTGGTGCAAGCTCGCGCCAAGCGTGAGTTCTTGGAGACCTCATCGCTACAGTCGCAGGTACGGAAACCGAGGCCGATTCGATCGTTACTTCCCAGAGCTGAACAGGTGTTTCGCCTGCGTGCGCGCGGTCTTTCCGGAGTCTCTGACGGTGGCGTTGGAAGGCATCATGACCGCCGTCCGGAGCGCCGGAAGACCACGAACAGCAACCTCAACCCCACCAACGCGCTGATCACCAGCAGGTTGTAGCCGAACACCTGGTGCAGCGTCAGGTCCGGCAGGATCCTCGGCCCGCCGTTGCCGGCCAGCAGGAACACCGCCATCAAGCCCGTTGCCGCGCCCACGAAGGCCAGCAGAACCTCGTGGACCAGGCCCGTCACCACGTCGCGGTCGCGCTCGTCCGAAAACAGGCGGATGTTGACCGACAGCCTGCCCTCCTCCAGGGCCGCGCCGATGCGGTCGATGCGGCGGGGGAGGCGGCGCAGCACCGGGAGCAGGGCCATGACTTCGTTGACCGCCGTGCGGCGCAGGGACTCCGGGCGCAAGCCGGCGCCGACCTGCTCGACGGCGAACGCGCGGGACTCCGCCACCACGTCGAACGCGGGGTCGAGGGCGGCGAGCGTGCCCTCCACCGTCGCCAGTGCGCGGAACACCGCGGCCACCGGCGGGGGCACGCTCAGCCGGAAGTCCGCGACCACCCGGAACAGGCCGGTGAAGAGGTCGAGGCCCGGGGAGCGGCCGGGGCCGAAGTGGCGGGCGACCAGGGCGCCGAGCGCGCGTTCGAGGCGCTGTTCGTCGATGTCGTCGGTGCGGTCGACGATCTCCAGCAGCCCGTCGCGCAGGGCCGCGGGGTCGCCACGGTCGAGGGCGAGCACCAGGTTCTGGAGGCCGCCGCGCAGGCTCGCGTCGAGGCGGCCGACCGAGCCGAAGTCGAGCAGGCCGAGGCGGCCGTCGGGCAGGAGCATGAGGTTGCCCGGGTGCGGGTCGGCGTGGAAGACGCCGCCGATCATCACCTGGTCCAGCAGGCAGCGCAGCAACGACCGCGCGAGCCGCTTGCGGTCCGCCGGCGGTGCCGTCTCCACCGGACGGCCGGTCAGCCGGGACATGACGAGGACGCGCTCGGTGGACAGTGCTTTGTGGACGGTCGGCAGCACGACGTCCGAGCCGGAAGTGGCGGCCACGGCGGCGATGTTGCGGGCTTCGATGGTGAAGTCGAGTTCCTCGGCCAGCGCCGCGGCGAACCCCTCGGCCAGTTCGGCGACGCCGAGCGAGCGTGCCCAGTCCGCGCGTTCCTCGAGGGCCGCGGCGACGCGCCGGACGATGTCGATGTCGCGTTCGGCCTGCTCCCGCACCCCGGGGCGCTGGACCTTCACGACGACGTCCGCGCCGCCGCGCAGCTTCGCCCGGTAGACCTGCGCGACCGACGCCGCCGCCAGGGGTTCGGGGTCGAACTCGGCGAAGACGTCGTCGGGCGAGCCCCCGAGTTCGGCGGCCAGCAGGGCCCACACCGCTTCGGCGCGAGCGGGTGCGACCCGGTCCTGCAGCTTCGCGAGCTCGTCGACGAACGCCGGTGGCAGCAGGTCCGCGCGGGTCGAGAGCAGCTGGCCGAGCTTCACGAACGTCACGCCGCCCTCTTCCAGTGCCCGGCGCAGGGACCGGGCGAGCTTGGCGTGCCGTCCCGGCGCGAGATCGGGGTCGCGCCGGCCCGCGAGGTAGCGGCCGAGGCCGTGCTTGACGGCGATCCGGCTGATCTGCGAGTACCGGCGGGCGCGCGTGAGCTTGGCGCCCAGCGCGCGCACCCGGAGCCCGTCCGGCAGGGCCACCTCGGCGACGAGGAGGAAGATCAGCGTCGCGAGGAAAGCGCTGCCCGCCAACGGGATCACCAGCCCGAGCGCCGCGCCGCCGTTGCGCAGCAGGGAAACCGGGAACGCCTGCGCGATCCCGCCCGCGACGAGCCAGCCGAACGCGGCACCGCACAACGCCCGCACGGCGCCGATCCGGACGCCGAGCACCCGCCGCGACGCCACGACGAGCGGCCACAGCACCAGCGCGTACAGGGGAAGGGTCAGCAGGCCCACCAGGATGTCCACGCCGGAGAGCAGACCACGGCGGCGGGCCCGGACGGCTCACGCGGCGGCGGGACCCGGCTCCCTCCCGCGAGGGAACTACTTTCGGCCGTGGCCCGCCCGGTCGGTGGACTTCTAACCTGATCGCTCGAACGACGGTCAAGTGTTCTCTGAATCGGACGAAGGAGACACGATGGAAGCACGCGTGATCGGCCGGATCGCGGCGCTGGCCCTGGCGGCCCCGCTGGCCTTGGGGCTCGCGGCCGCGCCCGCTTCGGCGGCCGCAGTCACGACGCTCTACTACAGCTCGTCGGGCGCGCCGGACTACCTCGCCCAGATCGACCAGGGCGCGGCGAACTGGAACGCCGCCGTCACCGACGTGAAGCTGGTCAAGCGCACCACGAGCGCGACGATCAAGTTCCACGAGATCCACAGCGGCGGCTCGTACACCAACACGAACGGCCACGGCCGCGGCGACATCTACCTCGACACGAGCCAGGTCGCCGAGGGCTACGACCCGACCCGGATCGCCGCGCACGAGCTCGGCCACAACCTCGGCCTGCCCGACCACTACAGCGGCCCGTGCACCGAGCTGATGTCCGGCCACGGCCCGGGCACGGCGTGCAAGAACGCCAAGCCGGACGCGACCGAGACGGCGAAGGTCCAGTCCCTGTGGGTGAACGGCTTCGCGGCCGCCCGCACGGGGACCCGCGTGACGGTGCGCTGAGGTCAGCGCACCAGGGGAAGGGAGCGCGGCCCGCACGAGGGCGGCGACCTGCGCGCGCGGTGCCGTCAGGATCGGCAGCGGCGTCGCGATGATTCCCGGGTGGGCGACGCCGTCGGCGTCCTCGATGTCGGCCCCGGCCAGGCCGTCGACGCGGTGACCCCAGGTCACCGACAGAGGACGCCGGCGGCGTTCGCCGCGTGCAGTGCCACCGTCAGGTCGAGAACGACTTGCTGCACATCGCGGCCGCCGACAACGACGAACTGCTCCATCGCGAGGGGGAGGCGCGCGCCGCGGCCGGCTGCGAAGATCGGCCGGTGCGCGTACTCCGCCCCCTGACGGGCAAGGCGACCTACCGCCGCTGGGTGTACCTCGTGCTCGGTGGCGCGATCAGCGTGCCCTACCTGCTGTTCTCCGCGATCGCCGTGCCGTCGGTGCTGCCGTTCGTCACCACGATCGAGCGGGCCACCGTGCTCGGCGGCGGGCTCACGCTGCTCGTCCTGGCCGGCACGGCGTTCCTGCCCGCGGTGCACGTGCTCGAATCCACCGCGGTCCGCGAGCTGCTGGACGACCCGGTGCCGGACGCCCCCGCGAAACCGCACACCCGGCGCGGCAAGCGGCAGGCCGCGGGGATGTTCGTGCTGCACGTCGTCGCCGGGTTCGTCGTCAGCCTCTTCAGCCTGCTCGCGCCGGTCGCGATCGGGCTTTCGGTCAGCGCGGTGTTCACCGGTCAGCTCGTCGAAACCAGCGACGGCGAGCTGACGGTGCCGGTGGGCTGGGCGTCGGCGTGGCTGCCCGCCGTGTTCGTGCTCGGCGGGGTGCTGCTGGTGTACGCGGTCTGGGCGATCGGCGGCCTGCTGCGCCGGGCCGCGACGGCGCTGCTCGGGATGAGCGCCGCCGACCGCATCGCCCGGCTGGAACGGCGGACCGAGCAGCTCGCCGAGCGCAATCGCCTGGCCAGGGAGCTGCACGATTCGGTGGGGCACGCGCTGAGCGTCGTCACGCTGCAGGCGGGCGCGGCCCGGCGGACGCTGCGCACCGACCCGGACTTCACCGAGCGGGCGCTGGGCGCGATCGAGGACTCCGCCCGGACGGCGCTCGAGGACCTCGACCACGTGCTCGGCCTGCTGCGCGAGGAGGCGGCGGGGCGGGCGCCGCAGCCGACATTGACCGAGCTGCCGGCGTTGCTGGAGACGACCCGGCTGGCGGGCACCCCGGTCACGGCCGAGATCACCGGCGAGCCGGCCGCGGTGCCGGCGGTCGTGTCGCGGGAGGTGTACCGGATCCTGCAGGAATGCCTGACGAACGCGGTGCGGCACGCCGGTAGGGTCCCGGTGGCGGTGGCCGTCGAGATCGCGGCGCACGAGCTGGTGGCGCGGGTGGCGAACCCGCTGTCGGTTTCCGTCGGCCGCGCCGGCGGGGGCCGGGGACTGCGGGGGATGGCCGAGCGGGCGGCGGTGCTGGGCGGCGAGCTGTCGGCGGGACGGGTGGACGAGCGGTGGGAGGTCGTGGTGCGGGTGCCGTGGGGGAGCGGGCGGTGAGCGTCGGGGTGCTGCTGGTCGACGACGAGCCGCTGATCCGGGCCGGGTTGCGGGCGATCGTCGACAGCGAGGACGGCCTCTCCGTGGTCGGCGAGGCCACCGACGGGGCCGAGGTGCCCGGGCTCGTGGCGCGGTTGCGGCCGGACGTCGTGCTGATGGACGTGCGGATGCCCGCCGTCGACGGGATCGCCGCCACCACGCACCTGATGTCCACTGTGGACCCGCCGAAGGTGGTCGTGGTGACCACCTTCGAGAACGACGACTACGTCTACGACGCCTTGCGCGCCGGCGCCAGCGGGTTCCTGCTCAAGCGGGCCCGGCCGGAGGAGATCGTGACGGCGATCCGGACCGTGGCGGCGGGGGAGTCCCTGCTGTTCCCGGCGGCGATCCGCCGCCTGGCGGCCGGCCACGCCCCGGCCGGCGACGGGCTGGCGAGCGTCAACCTGACCGATCGGGAACGCGAAGTCCTGCGCCTGATGGCCCTCGGACTGTCCAATGTGGAGATCGCGGGCGAGCTGTACCTGGGTGTTCAGACGGTGAAGACCCACGTGGGCAACGTACTGGCGAAGCTGGGCGCCCGCGACCGGACCCAGGCCGTGATCCGGGCCTACGACTCGGGGTTCGTGCTTCCGGCAGGATGAACGGATGACTGCCGATTACGACAGCTTCGCCGAGGCCTACGCGGCCGAGAACGAGTCCAGCCTGATGAACGCCCACTACGAACGGCCCGCGGCCATCGCGCTCGCCGGGGACGTGGCCGGACAGCGCGTGCTCGACGCCGGGTGCGGGTCCGGTCCGCTCTTCGCCGCGTTGCGGGACCGGGGTGCCAAGGTGTCCGGGTTCGACCAGAGCGGTGGCATGGTCGACCTGGCGCGGAAGCGGCTCGGTGAAGACGCCGATCTGCGCGTCGCCGATCTCGCCGAGCCGCTGCCCTTCCCCGACGGGGAGTTCGACCTCGTCACCGCCTCGCTCGTGCTGCACTACCTGCGCGATTGGGCGCCACCGCTCGGGGAGCTGCGCCGGGTGCTCAAACCCGGTGGCCGGCTGATCGCCTCGGTCAACCACCCGCTCATGGTCAACCTCACGCACCGCCAGGAAGGCCCCCGGCCCGACTACTTCGCGCACTACACCTGGACCGACGAATTCCCGATGCACGGACAGGTCGCCCGGATGACCTTCTGGAACAAGCCGCTGCACGCGATGACCGACGCGTTCACCGCGGCGGGGTTCCGGATCGCCGTCGTCCACGAACCCCGGCCCACGGCGGCGGCCCGCGAGCTGTTCCCGGACGACTTCCCGATCCTCGACACCTTCCCGAGCTTCCTGTTCTTCGTGCTCGAAGCCGGTTAGCCGAGGTCGTCGAGGAGGGCCTGGACGGCGGCGGCCATGGTCGCCGGGTCGCCGTCGGCCGGGTGGAGGATCAGGTCCGGCGAGGACGGCCGCTCGTACGGCGCGTCGACGCCGGTGAACCCCTTGATCTCCCCGGCACGCGCCTTCGCGTACATCCCCTTCGGGTCGCGTGCCTCGCACACCTCCAGGGGCGTGTCCACGAAGACCTCCACGAACGGCAGGTCCGCGTGCACCTCCCGCGCGCGAGCCCGGTCCGACGCATAAGGGCTGATCAGGGACGCGATCGCCACCACGCCCGCGTCCGCGAACAGGCGGGCCACCTCGGCCACCCGCCGGACGTTCTCCGCGCGGTCCTCCGGGCTGAAACCGAGGCCCGCGTTCAGTCCGTGGCGCAGGTTGTCGCCGTCGAGGAGGTACGCCGGGCGGCCGGCCGCGACCAGCCGGCGTTCGAGCTCCACCGCCACCGACGACTTGCCCGATGCCGAAAGGCCGGTGAGCCACACCGTCGCGCCGCGGGTCGGGCGGTCCTCGCGGCGGACCGCCGCGGTGTGCCAGACGACCGGGGACGCCGGGGCGCCGGTGATCATGCCCCCCGCGACCGTGTCGCCGGTGTGCTCGTCGACCAGCAGGAACCCGCCCGTGGCGCGGTTGCGGCGGTACGGGTCGAACAGCAGCGGCGCCCGCGTGCGCAGCCGGATGCGGCCGATGTCGTTCAAGGACAACGATTCCGCGGAGTCGCGGTGCAGCGTCGTCACGTCGAGGCGGTACTCCAGCTTCTCCACCGTGCCCCGCGTCTCGGACGTCGTGTGCCGCACCGCGAACGTGGCGCCCGGCGTCAGCGACGACCGCGAGGAGAACCAGCACACCAGCGCGTCGACCTCGCGCGCGGTCTCCGCGCGGTTGCCCGGGCGGCAGAGCATCGCGCCGCGCCCTAGGTCCAGGTCGTCGGCCAGCTCGACCGTCACCGCCTGGCCGGTGAAGGCTTCCGCGAGCGGGGTCCCGCCGGGGCCCCACACCGCGCGGACGCGGGAGGTGAACCCCGACGGCAGCGCCACCACCTCGTCGCCCGGCTTGAACACCCCGCCCGCGATGGTGCCCGCGTAGCCGCGGAAGTCCGGCCGGCGGATGACGTACTGCACCGGGAACCGGGCGTCGATCAGGTTGCGGTCGGAGGCGACGTGCACCTCTTCGAGCTGGTGCAGCAGCGAAGTCCCCTCGTACCAGGGCATGCTCGCGCTGCGGTGGACGACGTTGTCGCCGTGCAGCGCCGAAACCGGCACGAACGTCAGGTCGGCGACGTCGAGCTTCATCGCGAACCGCCGGAACTCCTCGCGGATCTCCTCGAAGCGCGCCGCCGACCACCCGACGAGGTCCATCTTGTTCACGCACACCACGAGGTGCCCGATCCCGAGCAGCGAGGCGAGGAACGCGTGCCGCCGCGACTGCTCCAGCACGCCCTTGCGCGCGTCCACCAGGACCAGCGCCAGGTCCGCCGTCGACGCGCCGGTCACCATGTTCCGCGTGTACTGCAGGTGCCCCGGGGTGTCGGCGATGATGAACTTCCGCTTGGGCGTGGCGAAGTAGCGGTGCGCGACGTCGATCGTGATGCCCTGCTCGCGCTCGGCGCGCAGGCCGTCGGTGAGCAGCGCGAGGTCCGGGTAGTCCTCGCCGCGTTCACGGCTGGCGCGTTCGACGGCGGCGAGCTGATCGGTGAAGATCGCCTTCGAGTCGAACAGCAGCCTGCCGATCAGCGTGGACTTCCCGTCGTCCACGCTGCCCGCCGTGGCGATCCTCAGCAGCTGCATCAGAAGTAGCCCTCCCGCTTGCGGTCTTCCATGCCTGCCTCGGAAATCCGGTCGTCCGCCCGCGTCGCGCCGCGCTCGGTGACGCGGGTGGCGGCCACCTCGGCGACCACTTCGGACGGTGTCGACGCCGACGATTCGACGCAGCCCGTGCAGGTGGCGTCGCCGACGGTCCGGAAGCGCACGGTCGCCTCGTACGGCGTCTCGCCGTCCACCAGGGACAGGAACCGGGTGGCCGCCAGCAGCATGCCGTCGCGCTGCACCACGGAACGCTGGTGCGCGTAGTACAGCGGCGGCAGCGCGATCCGTTCGTCCCGGACGTACTGCCAGATGTCGAGCTCGGTCCAGTTCGACAGCGGGAAGACGCGGATGTGCTCACCGCGGCGGTGCCGCCCGTTGTAGAGGTTCCACAGCTCCGGGCGCTGCGCCCGCGGGTCCCACTGGCCGTGCTCGTCGCGGAAGCTGAACACGCGTTCCTTCGCGCGGGCCTTCTCCTCGTCGCGGCGGGCCCCGCCGAACACGGCGTCGAACCCGCCCTCGCGGATCGCGCGCAGGAGCGTCACGGTCTGCAGCCGGTTGCGGCTGGTGCCCGGGCCGGTCTCCTCGACGACGCGGCCGGCGTCGATGTCGTCCTGCACGCTCGCGACCTCGAGGCGCAGGTTCAGCGCGGCGACGGTCTCGTCGCGGAAGCGCAGCACCTCGTCGAAGTTGTGGCCGGTGTCGACGTGCAGCACCGGGAAGGGGAGTGGCGCCGGCCAGAACGCCTTGGCGGCGGCGTGGAGCATCACCACGGAGTCCTTGCCGCCGGAGAACAGCAGGACCGGGCGCTCGAAGGTCGCCGCGACCTCGCGGAAGACGTGCACTGCCTCCGCTTCGAGCGCGGCCAGGTGCGAGAGCTCGTACGAGGTCACGGACACCGGAAAAAAGTAGAACATGTTCTTGTCATCGGTCAAGCGGTGCGGGACCCTGGGACGATGGACCTGGTCGTACTCGAAGAGATCCGCCGGCTGAAGTACCGCTACCTCCGCGCGGTCGACCTGAAGCAGTGGGACGAGGTGGCCGACACCTTCACCGCCGACGCCACGGCCGACTACGGGACCCGCGCGACCGGCGAGGACGGGAAGCACTTCGAAGGGCGCGACGCCATCGTCGCGTTCCTCACCGAGAGCCTCGGCAACGGCATCATCACCGTGCACCACGCAGGTCAGCCCGAGATCGAAGTCGACGGCGACACCGCGACCGGGCGGTGGTCGTTCACCGACAAGGTCATCGTGCCCGAGCACAAGGTGATCATCGAAGGTGCCGCGTTCTACGAGGACACCTACCGCCGCGAAGCCGACGGCGCCTGGCGCATGACGCACATCGGCTACGTCCGGACGTACGAGTCGATGCTCTCCTGGGCGGACACCCCGGGCTTCCGGCTGCTCGCGAACCGCTGGGCCGTGCCGGCATGATCGAGAACGAGTTCTCGTTGACCCGGCCGTTCGCCGACGCCATCGCCGAGGCCGAGAAGCTGATCGCCGGAGCGCCGCACGTGAAGACCGAGCAGGACCTCCTCGAGGGTTACGACTACCTCGCCGGCAGCATCCGAGCGTCGGTGCAGATGGCCTGGGCCTACCAGCGCGACTTCCCGTACTTCACCGCGTCCACCGGGCCGTACACGAAGATGGGCCTGGACAACCCGGACACCCTCTACTTCAACGCGAACATCCGCGACGACCGCGAGTACCTGGTCACCGGCGTCCGCGGGACGACCGCCGACCTGAGCTTCCAGGTCCTCAACGGCGATTACTCGCCCGTCGTGGTGCCCGACAGCCTGACCGCGTTCGACGACCGCGCCATCGAAATCGGCGAAGACGGCCGGTTCGAACTGCGCTTCGGCCCGGCCCGCGAGAACCCGGGCCCGAACTACTTCACCCTCGGCAAGGGCTCCTCGATGCTCGTGGTCCGCGAGGTCCACAGCGACT
This sequence comes from Amycolatopsis sp. FBCC-B4732, assembly GCF_023008405.1. Lineage (NCBI taxonomy): Bacteria > Bacillati > Actinomycetota > Actinomycetes > Pseudonocardiales > Pseudonocardiaceae > Amycolatopsis > Amycolatopsis sp. FBCC-B4732. Next base: position 5,152,675 of record NZ_CP095376.1, on the reverse strand, counting down.
GGGCGACCGAGCGGCGCGGCGAGATCCGGATCCGGTGCGTCGACACCGCCGGGCAGGCGCCACCGGTGCCCGACCGGACGGCGTTGGCCAAGCGCTACGGCGTCACCGGCAAGATGCTGCTGAGCCGGCTCAAGACGTTCCTCGCCTTCCCGAAGTGGTTCTACGACGACCTGCCGGTCAACACGATGACCGAGCCGCGGTCGACCCCCGGCGGCCTGACCACGCAGTTCTCCTCCGCCGGCCACTACGAGCTCGGCGACGAAGAGGCGCTGATCGTCACCGTGCCGCGCTGCGCGGACGCGCCCTACCAGGGCATCCAGCTCGGCAGCCTCTGGTACGTCTCGCTCGACTACATCAACCACCAGACGAGCCTCACCGCCGACCAGGCGCGCGTCGACCCCGACGGCAAGATCCGGTTCGTGATCAGCGAGCGCGACCCGGGGCTGGCGAACTGGCTGGAGCGCACCGGGCACGACCGCGGGTACGTCCAGATCCGCTGGCAGCGGCTCGACCGGGACCTCGGCGCGGCCGACGGCCCGGTGGTCGAGGTGGTCAAGGTGGACGAGCTGCCGGACCGGCTGCCCTACCACGAGGAAGCACGCGTGACGCCGGCCGAGTGGACGGCGCGGATCGCGGCGCGGCAGGACGCCGTCGCCGCCCGGATGCTGGGGTGAGCGTGGCGGATCTGTTGCAGGGCAAGGTCGTCGTGGTCTCGGGCATCGGCCCGGGACTCGGCCGGTCGATCGCCGTGCGGAGCGCGGCGGCGGGCGCGGACGTCGTGCTCGCCGCGCGCACCGAGTCGCGGCTCACCGAGGTCGCCAAGGAGGTCACCGACCTCGGGCGCCGCGCCGTCGCGATCCGGACCGACATCGACGACGCCGGCTCCGCCGAGAACCTCGCCAACGAGGCACTGGAGGCGTTCGGCCGCGTCGACGCGGTGGTGCACAACGCCTTCGCTGTCCCGCCGCTGACCGATCTGGCCACTGTGGACCTCGACGCCGTCCGGAAGGGCTTCGAAACCGCGGCGATCTCGGTGCTCCGGCTGACCCGGCTGTTCCTGCCCGCGCTCAAGGAGAGCAAGGGCTCGCTGGTGATGATCAATTCGGCCGTGCTGCGGCATTCCCGGCGCACGTTCGGCGCGTACAAGATGGCGAAGTCCGCGCTGCTGTCGCTGTCACAGAGCCTCGCCAGCGAGGTCGGCCCGGACGGCGTCCGCGTCAACACCGTCGCGCCCGGCTATATCTGGGCGCCGAACCTCAAGTGGTACTTCACTTACCTGGCCAAGGAACGCGGGATCACGCCCGAAGAGGTCTACGCCGAAACCGCGTCCACGATAGACCTGCGCAAGCTGCCCGAGCCCGACGAGATCGCCGACGCCGTCGTGTTCCTCGCCTCGCCGATGGCGCGCGCGATCACCGGGCAGTGCCTCGACGTCAACGGCGGCGAGTACCACCACTAGGAGGTTCGATGCTCCCCGGCCGCGAAGACGTCGGCACCGTCGAAGACCTGCACGCATCGGCCTCGAAGCTCACCGGGCTCGACGACTTCGGCACCGGCGAATACCTCGAGGGCCTGCGCGTGCTGCTGGAGTCGTACGAGGCCGACGAGGACCTCACGCCGTTCGGCAACAAGGTGCACCGGGCGATGCTGCGCGGCGCGCTCGTGGCGCGGCTGCTGAGCGAGGCGTCCTGGAAGCAGAACCCGGATTACGCGGACGTCCGCGTCGAACGGCCGATCTTCGTCACCGGCCTGCCCCGCACCGGCACCACCGCGCTGCACCGGCTGCTCGTCGAGGACCCCGCGCACCAGGGTCTCGAGGTGTGGCTCGCGGAGGTCCCGCAGCCGCGGCCGCCGCGGGAGACGTGGGCGGAAAACCCGATCTTCCAAGGGATCCAGGCCGGGTACGAACGCCACCACGTCGAGCACCCGGAGTTCATGGGCGTGCACCACATGTCCGCCGACCAGGTGGAGGAGTGCTGGCAGCTGCTGCGCCAGTCGATGCGCTCGGTTTCGTTCGAGTGCCTCGCGCACCTCCCGCGCTACTCGCGCTGGCTGGCCAAAGAGGACTGGACGGACGCCTACGCCCGGCACCGGCGCAACCTGCAGCTGATCGGGCTGCCGGACGCGGGCAAGCGCTGGGTACTCAAGAACCCGAGCCACCTGTTCGCGCTGGACGCGCTGATGGCGAACTACCCGGACGCGCTGGTGATCCAGACGCACCGGGCGCCGCGGACGATCATGGGCTCGATGTGCAGCCTCGCCGAAAAGGCCGCGGACGGCTGGTCGGCGAAGTTCCGCGGCGAGGTGATCGGCCGCGGCCAGCTCGACCTGTGGGCCCGCGGCGCCGACGACTTCCTGCTGGCCCGAGGGCGCTACGACCCGGCGCAGTTCTGCGACGTGGCCTACGAAGACTTCGTCGCCGACCCGATCGGCACGGTGTCCACTGTGTACGACCACTTCGGACTCGATCTCACCGGCGAGGCGCGGGCGGCCATGACCGCGGTGCACGGGCAAAGCCGGACGGGGGAACGGAAGCCCGTGCACCGGTACAGCCTCGCGGACTTCGGCTTGACGCCCGAGGAAGTCGACGAACGGTTCGCGGGCTACCGGGCGGCTCACGGCTGATCGTCGCGCGGCCGGACGTGCACGCGCTCGCCCTGCAGGCCGAACAGGATCAGCAGCTCGACCGCACGGCCGTCGGCGGAGCCCAGCCAGTGCGGCGCGGTCGTGTCGAACTCCGCGGCCTCGCCCGGCGGCAGGTCGAGGTCGCGGTCGCCGACGACCAGCCGCAGCGTCCCGTTGAGGACGTAGAGCCACTCGTAGCCACTGTGCGTCTGCGGCGTCGGCTCGGCGGGCTCGCCAGTCGCGGGGATCAGCATCTTGTACGCGTGCACGCCGCCGGGGCGGCGGGTGAGCGGCACGAACGTCATGCCGTACCGGTGCACCGGGTGCAGGTGGACGCGCGGGTCGCCGGTGCGCGGGGCGCCGACGAGGTCGTCGAGCGGGACGTCGTAGGCGCGTGACAGCGGCAGCAGCAGTTCCAGATTCGGCCGCCGCAGCCCGCTTTCCAGCCGCGACAGGGTGCTTTCCGAGATCCCGGTCTCGGCCGAGACCCCGGCCAGGGTGCCGCCGCGCTGCCGCCGCAGCGCGCGCAACCGCGGCCCGACCGCGTCCAGGACGGTGTCGATCTCGTCGCTCATGCCCCCAGTCTTGCCGGTCCGGCAAGTTTTCGTGCGCCGCCGAGGGCCCACGGGGCACGGTGAACGCCGTTACCCCGCACGAAGGAGAGTCATGGACGCCGTCCGCTTCTGGGACGACCACTACCGCGAGCCCCGCACCACCCGGGTGAACCCCCTGCTCGCCGAGATCGCCGCCGAACTGCCGCCGGGCACGGCGCTGGACCTGGGCTGCGGCGCCGGCGGTGACGCGCTTTGGCTGGCCGCGCGCGGCTGGCGGGTCACCGCGGCCGACATCTCGGCCAACGCCGTGGCCCGCCTGGCGGAGAACGCGCGTGGCCTGCGGGTGTCCGCGGTCCGCGTGGACCTGGCGGAGGAGTTCCCGGCGGGGGAGTTCGACCTGGTGTCCGCGCAGTACTTCCACACGCCGTTCGAGCTGCCGCGGGCCCGGGTCCTGCGCACCGCGGCGCACGCACTGCGTCCCGGCGGCCGGCTGGTGGTCGTCGACCACGGGTCGGCCGCACCCTGGTCGTGGAACACCGAGGGCGATTTCCCCACGCCGGACGCGGTGTTCGCCGAGCTGGAGCTGGACGCCGGCTGGCGGGCCGAGCGCGCGGACGCGCCGCGGCGGGTGGCGACCGGCCCGGGCGGGCAGACGGCGACGGTGACCGACCACGTGCTGGTCGTCCGGCGGGCCGCCTGATGGCGCGCCGGGACGCCGGCCCGCCGCGGACCGGCCCGGGGGAGCGGGAGGTGCTGCTGGGCTTCCTCGGTTACCTGCGTGCCGCGGTGATCGCGAAGGTCGACGGCGTCGCGGAGCCCGCGGTGCGGACGCCGGGGGTGCCGTCCGGGACGAACCTGCTCGGGCTGGTGAAGCACCTGACGCACGTCGAGCGCCATTGGGTCCTGGGCGAGCGGACCACTCGCTGGGCGGCGACCTTCCACGCCAAGCCGGGCGAAAGCGTGGAGGACATCGTCGGCGCGTACCGAGAGACGGCGGCGAGGGTGGACGCGGCGGTGCCGGCCGGCGACGTGGCGGGCCTGCGGTGGACGCTGACCCACCTGATCGAGGAGACCGGCCGCCACGCCGGCCACATGGACATCCTGCGCGAGCTGATCGACGGCGCGACGGGCCGTTGACCCGCGAAGGTTCGCCGGTGGGTGTCAACCCGCGGCGGCCTGCAAGCCGCGGGTGCCGATGCCGCGCAAAACTTCGACGCGCTCCGCGCCCGGGCGGCCGAGGACCCAGCTCGACCCGGGGACCGCCTTCGCGCGCTTCTTCAACGGCGCCAGCAGCCGCGAAACCTCCTGGTACGAACGGATCGCGTCGCTCGCGCAGACCAGCGTCGCCAGCGACACCGTCACCGGGAGGCCGTCGGCCGACCAGTGGCGGTCCAGCAGGGCGCCGGCCACCGTGGCGATCTCGTCGACGTCGCAGACCACCAGGAAGTCGTCGCCGCCGACGTGGCTCACCCGCATGCGGCGCAGGCCGCCGCTCAGGTCGGTGAGGGCGCGGCCCAGCTCGCGGATCAGGTTGTCGCCCGCGGCGAACCCCGCTGTGTCGTTGACCGCCTTGAAGCTGTCGATGTCGAGCCACGCCGCCACGAACGGCTCGCCGATGGTGATGCGGCGGGTGACGTCGCGGGCGACCGTGTCGCTGCCCGGCAGCCGGGTCAGCGGGTTCAACGCCGCCGCGGCCTCGACCTTCGCCTCGGCCACCCCGCGCACCACCTCGGTCACCAGCACGACGCCGAGGCAGCGGCCGACCTCGTCGACCACGACGACGTCGTCGCCGGTGCGGCCCCAGTCGGCGTCGGTGACCAGCTCGAGGAACTCCATCGCGCCGGCGCGGGCCTCGATCGTGTGCGGGGTGTCGGCGAGCCGGGCCGCCGGGCGCTTCGCGTGCAGCGCGTGCCCGTACGGGCCGGTCACGGCGACCAGGAACCGCGTCCGGTCGACCGACCAGCGCGGCCGGTTCAGCTCGTCCACCCCGACCACGCCCGAAGGCGCGTCGGCCGCCGCAAGCACCTCGCGGACCTGGTCGCACGTCGCGGACTCCGGCAACGTCGTCGCCGGGCGCAGGAAGTCGCCGACGCACTTCGCCGGACCCGGTGCGACGGCCGCGCGCGGCCGCGTCAGCAGGGCCGGGGCCGGGCCTTCCGCCGTGGGCGGGGCCAGCAGGTTGCCCTGCGCGATCCGGACGCCGAGCCCGCGGACGGCCTCGAGCTGGGCGTCGGTCTCCAGCCCGGTCGCGACCAGCCGCGTGCCGGTGCGGTTCGTGAAGTGCAGCAGCGCCTCGACGACGGCGACCGCGGCCGGGTCGTCCGGCAGGCCGCGCAGCACCGTGCGGTCGAGCTTGACGACGTCGACCGGCGCGTCGACGAGCAGGCCCAGCGGCAGGTCACCGCGGCCGAGCCCGTCGAGGGCGAGCCGGAAGCCCAGCTCGGTCAGCGCCCGCATCCCGGACAGCGCGCGCTCGCCGGGCACCGCCGCGAACGGCGGCCCGATCTCGAGCACGACGTCCCGGGTGCGGCGGCCGGCGTCGCCGAGCTCGGCCAGCAGGTCGTCGAACATCGCCGCGGGCGCGGCCAGCGTGCGGGCGGAGAGGTTCAGGTGCAGGGGGAGCGAGGTCGGCTCTTCGGCATCCTGGCGGACGGCGGCGATGGCGAGCCCGAGGTCGGCTTCGGCGAGCCGGCCTTCGCGACGGGCCTGCGCGAGGAGGTCGGGGACCGTTCCGTGGCCGGGCCTGGCCAGCGCTTCGTGCGCCACGACACCCCCGGTCTGGAGGCTGTACAGCGGCTGGAAGGCGAAGCGGACCGCGCGTGGCGACTTCACGATCCGATCCTCGCGGCTGGGCCGCGCGAGCGAAACGGATGTCGTCTGATGTTCACCGGCGTTACCCACATCGGAGCAACTGCGCGTGACAACCGCCACTAGTTCAGCCTTGACTTATATAAGTACGAGCTTGTAGCTTGGCCGGGTGCACGCGTTCGACGTCCTCGGCGACCCGGTCCGCCGCCGGATCCTCGAGCTGCTGGCCGACGGCGAGCGGGCGGCCGGCGCGGTCACCGAGGTGATCCGGGCCGAGTTCGGCATCTCGCAACCCGCCGTGTCGCAGCACCTGAAGGTCCTGCGGGAGAGCGGCTTCGCGGTCGTCCGCCAGGACGGGACGAAGCGGCTCTACGCGGTCGGGCACGCGCCGCTGCGCGACGTCGACGTCTGGCTCGACCGGTTCCGCCGGTACTGGACACCGCCCCTGGACGCACTGGCCACCGAAATCGCCCGCGGCAAGCGCGCCCGGCGCCTCACCGAACAAGGAGACTCCCCGTGATCGAAGTCAGCCACCAGATCAGCGCCGTGCGCCGGACCCTCGGCGACCGGGTGCTCGAGGGGAAGCAGGCCCGGGTGCTCACGATCAGCCAGGTCTACGACACCGACGTCGACGACCTGTGGGACGCCTGCACGAACCCCGAGCGCATCCCGCGCTGGTTCCTGCCGGTGAAGGGCGAGCTGAAGGTCGGCGGCAGCTACCAGCTGGAGGGCAACGCGGGCGGCACGGTCCAGCGCTGCGACCCGCCGAAGAGCTTCGCGGCCACCTGGGAGTTCGGTGGCCAGGTGAGCTGGATCGAGGTACGGCTGACCGCGGAGGGCGAGGGCACGCGGTTCGAGCTGGAGCACGTCGCCCACGTCGACGAGCGCTGGGACGAGTTCGGCCCGGGCGCCGTCGGCATCGGCTGGGACGGCGCGCTGGTCGGCCTGGTCCTGCACCTGGCCAACCGCGGTTCGGCGGTCGACCCGGAAGCGGCGATGGCCTGGATGATGTCGCCCGAGGGCATCCGCTTCATGACGGCGTCGAACGAGGCCTGGTACGAGGCGGACGTCGCGGCGGGCGCGGACCCGGCGAAGGCACGCGCGGCCGCCGACCGCACGCTGAAGGCGTACACGACCCCGCCGGAGGCCTAGCGGTCGGTGTACTTCACCGCGGTCAGGGTGATCACCGCGTCCGCCCGGACCTCGGTGCCGGGCGCGGGGTCCTGGCCGGTCTGCACCCAGTTGCGGTCGATCACCAGCATCCGGCCCTGCCCGGAGCCGTCGACCTCGCGCAGGTTGTAGAGCCCGGCGCGCTGCATCGCGTCCTGGGCGTCCTGGTGGTTCATCCCGGAGACGTCCGGGACCTTGACCAGCGGCGCGGGCGCCGAGGTCGCGGTCTTGACGACCGTCGGCGGGCCGGGTGCGCCGGGTGTGACGCCGCAGGCGGCCGGGGTGAAGGCGAGGACCGCGAGTGCCGTGACCATCCGTCGGGACATGCCACCGGGGTACCCACGCGCCTGCCCGCCGTTCAGGTGAATCGCCGGATAGGGTCGGGCGCATGGATCAGGAGACCGACCCGCGGACGGCCCGGCGCGACCCCGCGGCCGGCGCCGGCGGGTTCACCGACCTGGCGACCAGCCCGTTCCGGATCGACCGCGACCGGATCGCCGCGTCGCCGTTCTTCGCGCGCCTCGGCGGGGTGACGCAGGTGGTCAGCGCCGGCGGGGCCGGGCTGCTGCACAACCGGCTCACGCACAGCCTGAAGGTCGCGCAGGTCGCCCGCGCCATCGCCGAGCGCATCACCGCCGGGCCCGACGCCGGCCTCGCCGACAAGCTGGGGGGCTGCGACCCCGACGTCGCCGAGGCCGCCGCGCTCGCCCACGACCTCGGGCACCCGCCGTTCGGGCACCTCGGCGAGCAGACGCTCGACCGGATCGCCCGGCACCGCTTCGGCCTCGCCGACGGCTTCGAAGGCAACGCGCAGACGTTCCGGATCATCACCACGACCGACGTGCGCGGGCCGTCGGCGGTCGGGCTCGACCTGACCACGGCGGTGCGCGCCGCCGTCCTCAAGTACCCGTGGCTGCGGCTGCACCACCCCGCGCCGCACCCGTCCGCGATGGCCGTGCCGCCGCGCGGGGCCGGCGAGCCCGGCGACCTGCCGGGCACCGGCGCGGCCAAGTTCTCCGCCTACGCCACCGAACTCGACGACTTCGAGCACGCGCGCGCGGCGTTCGCGGGCCGCGTCGAAGGCTGGCAGCAGACCGTCGAGGCGTCCGTGATGGACACCGCCGACGACATCGCCTACGCCATCCACGACCTCCAGGACTTCCACCGCATCGGGGTGCTGCAGCACGCGCCGGTCGCCGCGGAGCTGGGGGAGTGGCTCGAGCACGCGGCCGAACTGGCGGCGCTGGACGACGAGGCGCTGCACGCGGACCTGCGCCGCCCGGGCCGCTCGCTGGAACGGCTGCGCCGCCGCATGCAGGCCAAGGACGCGTGGATCGTCGACGACGACGCGTTCGCCGCGGCCGTCGCGCGGGTGCGCGCGGAGCTGGTCGACGGGCTCTTGGCCGGGGAGTTCGACGGCTCGATCGAGGCCGAGCAGGCGACGGCGGCGTTCTCGGCGAACTGGACGGCCCGGCTGGTCGACGGCGTGGTCGTGCTCGCGTCGCCGTCCACCCGCACCGGGCACGTCTCGCTGCGGCCCGCCCAGTGGCACGAGGTCCAGGTGCTCAAGTTCGTGCACCGCCGGTTCGTGCTGCTGCGCCCCGACCTGGCGCTGCACCAGCGCGGCCAGGCCGGGCTGGTGACGAGCCTGGTCGACGCGCTCGACGCGTGGCTGCTCGACCGCGACGAGGTGTCGCGCCTCCCGCGCCGCCTGCACGACCTGGTCGAGCTGGCTCGAGCCGAGTACGACGGCCTGGCGCGGACGGCGCCGGAGCTGCTGGTCGGCGCGACGGGCGAGCCGGTGACCGGCGCGGACGCGGTGCGGGGGCTGGCGCGGGGCCGTGCGGTGGTGGACTTCGTGGCTTCGCTGACGGACAAGCAGGCGGTGACCCTTTTGGACGCGCTGTCGGGGCGGGCTTCGCAACCGTGGTCGGATTCGTTCGTGCTCTGAGCGCGCGGAGACGGGCTGTCTGCAGCGGGCCGCCTGCTGCCCGCGCCCGCGGTGCGTGCCGGGCGGGTCGCCGCGGTGCCGGACGGCTGTTCGCTCGCGAGGTAAGGGTGAGCGGTGGCCGGTGGCGCACCGGCGTGCCGTGGCGGCAGGACTCGTTCGTGCTCTGAGCGCGCGGAGACGGGCTGTCTGCAGCGGGCCGCCTGCTGCCCGCGCCCGCGGTGCGTGCCGGGCGGGTCGCCGCGGTGCCGGACGGCTGTTCGCTCGCGAGGTAAGGGTGAGCGGTGGCCGGCGGCGCACCGGCGTGCCGTGGCGGCAGGACTCGTTCGTGCGCTGAGCGCGGTAACGGCTTTCCCCCGCCGGCCGCGCGGGTGCACGCGCCGGCGGTGGTGATTGTGGACGTCCCAGCCGGTGGTCGCCCCTTGCGGTGGGGTCGATGTCCCGCCCTTGTCCGGTGGGAAGTTCACCGTTGCGCTGAACGGCCTACGACATCCGGCCGGTTCCGGAAATTACCCGTCCTTTGTCACTCGAACGGCGGGTTCTTACGTAGTACACACCGTACTTAGCTTGATCCTGCCGGTGATCACCGGCGGTCGGTCAGCGTGAGTCGGGGCACGCGCCTGGAGATTCGGAGGGCGCCCGTGCGTCGTACCCGTTCCAACAGATCGAGATCCACTGTGCTCACCGCCGGAGCCGCGGCCCTGCTCGCCGCGCTCGGCTTGGTTTCCCCACCCGCGGCGGGGGCCGCCGCCGCGTCCACACCGGACGCCTTCACCGAGACCGCCCAGCAGCAGATCGCCGCGCTGCAGGCGGTCAAGGCGGGCCGCACCGCCGTCGAGTCCAAAGTGGACAGCAAGCTGCTCGTCGCCGAAAAGGGCGTCACCAAGCAGCTGAACGCGCTCCAGTCCGGCGTCTCCGCGGCCGGGACCGTCTTGGTCGACGTCCGCGCGAGCAAGGTCTCGCCGGACCTGATCGCCGGGCTCACCAAGGCCGGCGCGGGCATCCGCGCGGTGTCCGACCGCTACGGCAGCGTCCGGGCCGAAGTCCCGGTGGCGAAGGTCAGCGAGATCGCCGCCCGCGGCGACGTCCAGCGCGTCGAGCAGGCCGACGGGGCGATGACCGCCCGCGAGCTGGCCACCCCCGCGACCACCCCCGGCAAGGCGGAAACCAAGCAGCAGAAGGCCGACCGCATCGCCGGCGAGCTGCAGAAGGCCGTCAGCGCCAAGTCCCAGCGCAGCGCCGCCGCGGCCGCGACCCTCACCAGCGAGGGCGACCGCGCGCACAACGCCGACATCGCGCGCCAGCAGTTCGGCGTCACCGGCGTCGGCGTCAAGGCGTGCGCCCTGTCCGACGGCGTCGACTCCCTGGCCGCTTCGGTGGCCAAGGGCGAACTGCCGCCCGACGTCGACGTCATCGCCGGCCAGGAGGGCGACGGCGACGAGGGCACCGCGATGCTCGAGATCATCCACGACCTCGCGCCCAACGCGAAGCTGGGCTTCGCCTCCGCGTTCAACTCCGACGCCAGCTTCGCGGACAACATCCGCAAGCTGCGCTTCGAGTCGCACTGCGACGTCATCGTCGACGACGTCATCTACTTCAAGGAATCGCCGTTCCAGGACTGGATCATCGCCCAGGCCGTGAACGACGTGACCGCCGACGGCGCGCTGTACTTCTCCTCGGCCGGCAACGAGGGCAACGTCGCCAGCGGCACCGCCGGGCACTGGGAAGGCGACTTCGTCGACTCGGGCAAGTCGGTCGGCAAGTTCGCCGGCACCGCGCACAACTTCGCCGGCGCGGCGGGCAACCAGATCTTCGAGCCGATCTCGGACGCCTCTTCGGCGGGCGTCCCGGTGACGCTGCACTGGTCCGACCCGATCGGGCACTCGGCCAACGACTACGACCTCTACCTGCTCAACTCCGCGGGTGCCGTGGTCAGCTTCAGCCAGAACGTCCAGGACGGCACCCAGGACCCGTTCGAGATCCTGCAGACGCCGGCCTTCGGCGGCACCGGGCTGCGCCTGGCCGTCGTGAAGTTCTCCGGGGCGAACCGCTACCTGTCGCTGTCCGCGCTGCGCGGCCGGTTCTCCGACTCGGCGGACGGCCTCAAGGCCTTCAACACCCCGGGCGTGACGGTCGGCCACTCGGCCGCTCGGGACGCCTTCAGCGTCGCGGCGGCCCCGGCGGCCAAGGCGTTCGGCCGGCTCCTGGAGCCCGGTGACCCGGCCAACCCGGCCGGCCCGTACCCGGGCGCGTTCAGCGGCGCCACCAAGGCCGAGCGGTTCACCTCCGACGGCCCGCGCCGCGTGTTCTACGAAGCCGACGGCACGCCCATCACCCCGGGCAACGTGTCTTCGACCGGCGGCGAGGTCCGGAACAAGCCGGAGATCACCGCGGCCGACGGCGTCACCACCAGCGTGACCGGCTTCAACCCGTTCTTCGGCACTTCGGCCGCCGCACCGCACGCGGCCGCCATCGCCTCGCTCGTGCTGTCCGGCAACCCCGGGCTGCCCCCGTCCGAGGTCCGCGAAGCGCTGATCAACACCGCGATCGACATCGAAACCCCGGGCCGCGACAACTTCACCGGGTCCGGCGTCATCCTCGCGGACAAGGTGCTGGCCTACACCGGCGCCAGCCCGCAGCCGCTCGCGGTGGCCAAGCAGCCGACGGTCACCCCGGCCGACGGCGGCTCGGCGCTCGACCCGGGCGACACCGCCAAGGTGACGCTGCCGGTGACCAACGACGGTGACGGCACCGCGGTGTCCACCAGCGTCGTGCTCACCAGCCCGACCCCGGGTGTCACGATCGCGCCGCGGTCCAAGTCCTACGGCACCATCAGCCCGGGACAGACCGGCGTCAACGACTTCACCATCACCGTCCCGGCGAGCCAGCAGCTCGGCGTGCCGGTGGTGCTGAACGCCCGCGTCACCTTCGCCGGCGCGCACTCGCCGACGACGCAGACGTTCTCGCTCCCGGTCGGCACCCCGTCGCCGGTCGCGCAGGACTTCGCCTACACCGGCGCGCCGGTGGCGATCCCGGACAACAGCCCGGTCGGCGCGTCGGTGACCATCCCGGTCACCGGGGTCGGCCGCGCGTCCAAGGTGACGTTCTCCGTGGACGGCACCACGTGCAGCACCGACCCGGCCTCGACGACGGTGGGGCTGAACCACTCCTACGTCGGTGACCTGGTCGGCACGCTGACCGCGCCCTCGGGTGCGAAGGCGACGGTGTTCCAGCGCAACGGCAGCTCGGGCAAGAACCTGTGCAAGGTCGTCTTCGCCGACAACGCGGCGGCCGCGTTCAGCACGGTGACCTCGGCGAACGCGCCGTTCACCGGCACCTGGCGGCCGACGCAGTCCCTGACCGGCGGCCTGACCGGCGCGGCCGCGGACGGCACGTGGACGTTCGGCGTGGTGGACGCGGCGGGCGGCGACGCCGGCTTCATCCGCTCGGTCGCGCTGCACATCAACGGGTTCGTGCAGCCCCCGGCGGCCGGCGCGCCGTCGAACGTGCGGGGCGTGACGAACAACGGCCCGGTGCACCCGCTGTAAGCAGTTTCCCGATGCGGGGCCGTCGCGAAGTTCGCGGCGGCCCCGTACCGTTTTCCCCGTGAAACCCCAGGAAGTCGCGGGCGGCGGCCGCGCGGTCGAGGTACCGGCCGGGCGGCTCGAGGGCTTCTTCGCGCGGTTCGCGGAACGGCACGGCGGGATCGCCGCCACCGCGGCCGGGCCGGACGAGGTCCGGGTGACCGCGGCCGACGGGTCCACCGCCACCGCGACCGTCCCTTTCGGACCGCTCGACGAACCCTCCCTCGACGCGCTGCTCGCGCACGTGCTCCTGCCGCGGCGGATCGCGCTGCTGCTCGTGCGGCTCGGCAGCCACAGCGCCGGGATCGCGCGGGCCGGGCGGATCGAGGTCTCGCGCACCGACCGGCACCTCGTGCAGGGCCGCTCGGCCGCGGGCGGCTGGTCCCAGCAGCGCTTCGCCCGGCGTCGCGCGGGACAGGCGCGCCACGCGCTCCAGGACGCGGCGAAGGACGCCTTCGAGGTGCTCGTGCCGCGGTTGTCCGAAGTGGACGCCGTGGTGCTCGGCGGCGACCGCCGCGCCCTCGACCAACTCCGCGCGGACCGCCGGCTGGCGCCGCTGTTCGCCCGCGCGGAGCCCCGCGTGCTGGAGGTCGGCGAGCCGAGCTTCGCCGTTCTCCAAGAGGCGGCCGTGCGCGCGACGTCGGTGCAGGTCACGCTCCGCGACGGGTGAGACCGCACACGTCCGGAAAAACCCGCGGGCCCCGCCCCGTACACTGGTCTCCGTGGATATCCAGCTGGAGTGACGCCGCGGCCCGAGTGGCCGCCTGTCGCTGTCCTCCGTTCACCCCCGTCCACGGGAGTTCCCTTGATCACGGCCACCGGCCTTGAGCTGCGCGCGGGTTCGCGCATCCTGCTCAACGGCGTCACCGTCCGCATCCAGTCCGGCGACCGCATCGGCCTCGTCGGCCGCAACGGCGCGGGCAAGACCACCTCGCTGAAGGTCCTCGCCGGCGAGGGCGAGCCGCACGCGGGCGAGGTCCGCCGCAGCGGCGAGCTCGGCTACCTGCCGCAGGACCCGCGCGAAGGTGATCTTTCGGTCACCGCGAAGGACCGCGTGCTCTCCGCGCGCGGCCTCGACAAGCTGATGCGCGACATGGAGAAGGCACAGGCCTCCATGGCCGAGCTCGTCGACGAAGCCGCGCGCGACAAGGCCATCAACCGCTACGCCCGGCTCGAAGAGCGCTTCGCGTCCCTCGGCGGGTACGCGGCGGAGAGCGAAGCCGCGCGGATCTGCTCGAACCTCGGGCTCGCCGACCGGATCCTCGCGCAGACCCTGCAGACGCTCTCCGGTGGTCAGCGCCGCCGCGTCGAGCTGGCCCGGATCCTGTTCGCCGCGGCCGAAGCGGGCGCGGGTGGCAAGTCCGAGACGATCCTGCTGCTCGACGAGCCGACCAACCACCTCGACGCCGACTCCATCAACTGGCTGCGCGGCTTCCTCAAGCAGCACGACGGCGGCCTGGTCGTGATCAGCCACGACGTCGAGCTGCTCGGCGACGTCGTCAACAAGGTCTGGTTCCTCGACGCCACCCGCGCCGAGCTCGACCTGTACAACATGGGCTGGCAGCGCTACCTCGACGCGCGCGCCACCGACGAGAAGCGCCGCCGCCGCGAGCGCGCCAACGCCGAGAAGAAGGCGTCGGCGCTGCAGCAGCAGGCCGCGAAGCTCGGCGCGAAAGCGACGAAGGCCGTGGCGGCCAAGAACATGGCGCGCCGCGCCGAGCAGATGCTGTCCTCGCTCGACGAGACCCGGGTGGCCGACAAGGTCGCCCGGATCAAGTTCCCGGACCCGGCGCCCTGCGGCCGCACGCCGCTGACCGCCGAGGGCCTGTCGAAGTCGTACGGCTCACTGGAAATCTTCACCGGTGTCGACCTCGCGATCGACCGCGGTTCGAAGGTGGTCGTGCTCGGCCTGAACGGTGCGGGAAAGACCACTTTGCTCCGGCTGCTCGGCGGAATGGAAACCCCGGACACCGGCGAGATCCTGCCGGGTCACGGAATGCGTTTGGGCTATTACGCACAGGAACACGAAACTCTTGATCATGATGCGTCGGTGTGGGAAAACATCCGACATCTCTCTCCGGACACCGGAGCGCAGGAGTTGCGGAACCTGCTGGGTTCGTTCCTCTTCACCGGCGAACAACTCGACCAGCCCGCCGGCACGCTTTCCGGCGGCGAGAAGACCCGGCTCGCGCTGGCCGGCCTGGTCTCCAGCGCTGCCAACGTCTTGCTGCTCGACGAGCCGACGAACAACCTCGACCCGGCCAGCCGCGCGCAGGTCCTGGACGCCTTGCGCAGCTTCTCCGGCGCCGTCGTCCTGGTGACCCACGACCCGGGCGCGGTCGAGGCGCTGGAGCCGGAGCGGGTCATCCTGCTGCCCGACGGGACCGAGGACCACTGGTCGGCCGACTACCTGGAACTTGTCCAGCTCGCCTGAGGGTGCGTCCATTCGGGTGCAAGATCACTCCCGGTGAGGCACTGGAATGGCCCAATGTGATCGCAATTTCGGTCGTTTTACGGCTGTCGTCTGGCAATCCGGCGCTCAGTGTTCGATCATTGCCCCGGCAGGGGCCGATATGTGGCCCAGAACACTCTCGGCGGGAAGGCGATCGACGTGGCTGATCTCAAGAAAGGCGCGCGGATCACCGGCAACACGCGCGACAAGCTGGCCGCTGACCTGAAGAAGAAATACGAGAAGGGCTCGAGCATCCGGGCCCTCGCGGAGTCGACGGGCCGGTCCTACGGGTTCGTGCACCGGGTGCTGTCGGAGTCCGGAGTCCAGCTGCGGGGGCGCGGCGGGGCCACCAGGGTCAAGAAGAAGTAGTCGCGGACTGCTGCGCGGGGGGCGCAGCGGGATCTTCGGCCACGCGGAACACCAGGTGGGCCCCGAGCAGGACCAGCGGGTACACCAGGTAGCCGTAGCGGGTGGCCGGGGTCAGCAGGATCAACGCGCCGAGTCCGACGGCGACGCGCAGGAGCGCGTCGGAGCCGTTCGCGGGGGGCCGGCGCACCAGCCAGACCAGCACGGCCACGGCGGCGGCGCCCACCAGCACGAACGCCGTCACCTGGCCCACCACGCCGAGACCGGCGATCAGGTGGCCCGGCAACGGGCTCGCCGCGGGCGACCGCACGGCGCCCATCCCGAGGGGGAACCGGAAGACGTGTTCGACGAACGCGGCCGGGTCCACGAGGTACACGGGCAGGTGCAGCGCGGCCGTCGTCGCGACCAGCGCGGCGAGGAACCGGGCCAGCGCGGGCTTTCCCCGGCGTACCAGCACGAACACCGCCAGCACCGCGGCCGCGGGCGCGACGATGAGCTTCGCGCTGATCACCAGCGCCAGCACGAGTCCCGACCACGCGACCCGCCCGGTGGCGGCGAGCGCGCAGGCCAGCACCAGCAGGCCGACGATCGCGAGGTCCGGGCCGGCGACGGCCCAGGTGAGCGCGGTGAGCGGGCAGGCGAGCGCGAGCTGCGCGGCCCCGACCGGCACCTTCGGCCACTTCAGCAGCTTGAGCGTGCCCAGCACACAGCCGCAGGCGGCCAGGGCGAACACCCAGCGGGCGTCGGTGAGCGCGTCCGCCACCGGTGAGCCGCCGAACACCGCCCGCGGCAGGCCGAACAGCGCCATCACCGGACCGTAGGGCGTGTAATCGTTTACCTCGGGGGGCCGGCCGAGCGCGGTGACGTCGACGTACGGGGTTCCGTGGTGCAGCAGCAGATCCGCGGACCGCTCGATCACCCAGACCTCGGGCTGCGCGGCCCATGAGAACGGCGTGATCAGCCAGTCCACTCCGGTCAGGCGGCGAATCACCAGAAGCGCCAACGGAAGGATCATGGCCAACAAGCCGACGGCGGCGATGCCGCACCAGCGTGAACCGAGCACGCCGCGCGGTGCGCGGCCCCGGTGCGCGGACCACAGCAGCCACCCGCTGTGCAGCACGCCGAAGCCGTAAGCGACCGTCGCGAAGTTGCCCCAGACGCGGTAGCCGTAGAACTCGGACTTGAGCGCGGTCGGCAGTGCGAAAGCCAGGCAGACGAGGTAGAACCCCAGGTCCCAGCGCACCGCGGCGACGTCGAGCGTGCGCGCCGGTGCGGTGAAGAGCCGTGCCGCGCGCCGCCATGCGGGCGCCCGGCCCACCTCCGTTCCCACCCGGTCAGGCTACCGAGGGGCCCGCCGCCCGGTTCAGCCGACGTCTCGCAGGCGGGGGAGGAGCTTCGCCGCCGTTTCGCAGGCCGCGACGACGCTGTCCGGTCCGCCGGGCATCAGGACCAGCTCGGTGAAGCCCGCCTCGACGTAGTCCCGCGCCAGCCGCAGCGCCGCGTCCGCGTCGGCGGGCAGCCGGAACTGCACGGCACGGCGGATCGTCGCGGGGTCGCGGCCGACGGCGGCGCAGTGCTCGTCGAGGACCCGGGAAAGCCGGTGCAGCTCGGCGATCGCGGTGCCGGGCAGGGCCGCGTTGAGCCAGACGTCGGCGTGCTCGGCGACCACCCGCAGCCCGCGCTTCTCGCCGCTGCTGCCCAGCCACAGCGGCGGTTTCGCTTGGCACGGCTTCGGATCGCTCACCGCGCCGGTCAGCGTGTAGTGGCGGCCGGGGAAGTCCGTCGACGGCAAAGTCCACAGCAGACGGAGGATTTCGCAGGCCTCGGCGAGTCTTTCGACGCGTTCGACAGCCGGCGGGGTCGGTGTGCCCATCATCGCGTCGGTGCGGGTGTCGCCGCCCGCGCCGAGCCCGACGTCGAGGCGGCCGCCGGAGAGGTGGTCGACGGTGGCCGCGATCTTCGCGAACGTGCCCGGGTGCCGGTTGGTGTTCCCGGCCACCAGACATCCGATGCGCACGCGTTCCGTCGCTTCGGCCATCGCGGCCAGGAGGCTCCAGCCGTCGAAGACGTCGCCGGTGCGGTCCGGGCCCATCGGGGCGAGGTGGTCGAACACCCAGCAGCCGTCGAAGCCGGCGTCGTCGGCGATCGCCCAGGTCTCGCGGAGCTCTCGGATGCCGAGGTGCTGCTGGGGTGGCTTCAGCCCGATCGTGGTCACGGTGGTCTCCTGATTATCAGTATTACAAATCGTCAGTAAAACTGACGATCAGCGTAGAGGTAGAGTCCTCTCGTGTCCAGCGACCTCGAAGCACCCCCGGCCGTCACCCGGCGGCTCGGTTACCTGCTCAAGCACGCCCAGGCGCGGCTCGCCGAGCTGGCCGAGCCGCTGTACGAGCCGCTCGGCGTCACCGGGCGGCAGCTCGCGCTGCTGGCCCTCTTCGGCGACGGGCCGGGTCGGTCGCAACAGGACGGTGCGGCGCGGCTCGGCGTCGACCGGACGACGATGGTCGCGCTCGTCGACGAGCTCGAGGCCAAGGGCCTGGTCCGGCGCGAGGTCGCGCCGGGTGACCGCCGCAAGCGCCTGGTGACGCTGACGGGTGACGGGGAGCGGGTCCGCGAAGCGGGAGAAGCGGCCACGCGGCGGGCTGAGGCACTGTTGCTGGCACCGTTGGCCGCCGAGGACGCCGAAGGGCTGCGGAGCGCGCTGGAGCGGGTTGTTCGCGCGGGGTGAGCGGCTGCGGGAAGGAAACGGGCGATGGTGGCGTTGTCCAGGTCATATCCGGAGAAAACCTCAGCTAAGGTAGAGGTTTAGAGACTGGGGGTTTTCCCATGGACAACATGTGGGGACTGTGGAGTTCGGCGATGCGCGCCGACGACGTGCCGAAGGGGCTCAGCCGCGGCACGCTCAAGCGCATCGCGCGGTTCGCCCGGCCGCATTGGCGGCGCCTGCTGGCGTTCCTGGTCCTGACGGTCGTCTCGGCCGTCCTGGCCGTGACGACGCCGGTGCTGGCGGGCAAGGTGGTCGACGCGATCGTCGGCGGCCACGACCTGCCGGTGGTCGTCTGGCTCGCCGTCGTCATCGCCGCGCTGGCGATCGCGGACGCCGGGTTCGGCCTGATCGAGCGGTGGCAGTCCGCACGCATCGGCGAGGGCATCATCTTCGACCTGCGCCGCGCGGTGTTCGAGCACGTGCAGCGGATGCCGGTCGCGTTCTTCACCCGCACCCGCACGGGCGCGCTCGTTTCGCGGCTCAACAACGACGTCATCGGCGCGCAGCGGACGTTCACCGCGACGCTGTCCGGGCTGGTCACCAACACCATCCAGCTGGCGCTGTCGCTGGCGGTGATGCTCACGCTGTCCTGGCAGGTCACGGTGATCGCGCTGGTGCTGCTGCCGATCTTCGTCATCCCCGCGCGCCGGCTCGGCCGCCGGATGGCCGGGCTGCAGCGGGAGGCCGCGAACCTCAACGCCGGCATGACCACGCAGATGACCGAGCGCTTCTCCGCACCGGGCGCGACGCTGGTGAAGCTCTTCGGCCGCCCGGTGCAGGAGGCGGACGACTTCGGGGTGCGGGCCGGGCGCGTGCGCGACATCGGCGTGCGCACCGCGATGCTGACCCGCTGGTTCATGACGAGCCTGACCCTGGTGTCGGCGCTGGCGCAGGCGCTGGTCTACGGCCTCGGCGGCTACCTCGCGCTGACCGGCAAGCTCGCGCCGGGCACGGTGGTCGCGCTGGCGCTGCTGCTGACCAGGTTGTACGCGCCGCTGACCGCGCTGGCCAACGTGCGCGTCGACGTCATGACCGCGCTGGTGTCGTTCGAGCGCGTCTTCGAGGTCCTCGACCTCGAGCCGATGATCAAGGAGAAGCCGTCGGCGCGCGCGTTGCCGCCGTCCGACGGGGTCGCGGTCGAGTTCGCCGACGTCCGCTTCGGCTACCCGGCGGCGGACCGGTATTCGCTGGCGTCGCTGGAAGACGTCGCGACGCTCGACCACCGCGGTGGCGAGGAGGTGCTGCACGGCATCTCGTTCCGCGCCGAGCCGGGCCAGATGGTCGCGCTGGTCGGGTCGTCCGGGGCGGGGAAGTCGACGATCGCGTCCCTGCTGCCGCGCCTGTACGACGTCGACTCGGGTGCGGTGCGGCTGTCCGATGTGGACGTTCGCGACCTGAGTTTCGCTTCCCTGCGGCAAACCGTGGGCGTGGTGACCCAGGACGGGCACCTCTTCCACGACACGATCCGCGCGAACCTGGCTTACGCGCGGCCGGGTGTTACCGACGACGAGATCTGGGAAGCGCTGGACCGGGCCCGGCTGGGCGAGCTGGTCCATTCGCTGCCGGATGGCCTCGAGACGACGGTGGGCGAGCGCGGTTACCGCCTTTCGGGCGGCGAACGCCAGCGGCTGACGATCGCGCGGCTGCTGCTGGCCCAGCCCAAGGTGGTGATCCTCGACGAGGCGACGGCCCACCTGGACTCGGAGTCCGAGGCGGCGGTCGGCGAAGCGTTGACCCACGCACTGGCCGGCCGGACGGCGCTGGTGATCGCGCACCGGCTGTCGACGGTCCGGGCGGCGGACCAGATCCTGGTGCTGGAGCACGGCGAGATCGTCGAACGCGGCACGCACGACGAGCTGCTGGCCCGCGGCGGCCGGTACGCGACGTTGCACGCGACGCAGTTCGCGGACGAGGAGCCGGCGGCGGTGTGAGCCGAGCCCCGGCGCGCGGGGCCGCCCGCGTGCCGGGTCCGGTGGGTGCTGCGGCCGACCTGCGGGCGCCGACCCGTGCGCTCTGGCCGCCGCCGGTGGCATGGCCTTCCCGCGCTGGGCCCCGGTGCGTGCTGCGGGGGCCCGGCCTCGCGCGCCGGGGCAGCTGCGCCTGGCCGAGGGGCCTGTCCGAGCTGGGCCGCTCTTCGCGATCACGCTGCGGGCTGCGGTTGTCGCGGCCCGGCCCGCGTGCTGGGCCCAGCACACCTGGCGGCGGGTGCGGGTATCGCCCCGAACCCTCGCCGGCCCCGTCCGTCAGGCGTTCTGGTCGTCCAGGCTCGCGTACACCGCCTGGACCAGGGCCATCTTCCGGGGATCGTCGCGGATCAGCGGCCCCAGCTGGTTGAGCGTGTAGCCGAACGAGATGCCGTTCTCCGGGTCGGCGCCGCCGGTCGAACCGCCGAGGCCGTCGTGGCCGAAGGCCGTCGGGTTCGGGCCGAAGCCGTGGGCGTCGCTGCCCAGGTAGAAGCCCAGGCCCCACTCGTTCGGCAGGCCCAGGACCGCGTCGATCTCCTTGCCCTGGCTCTCGCGGGCCTTCGCCAGCGCCGGTGCGGACAGCAGCCCGCCGGTGGCCAGTGTGCCGTAGATCGTCGCGATCGCGCGGGCCGTGCCGTGGCCGTTCAGCGCCGGCATGACCGCGCGGCGGAAGGCCGGCTCGTTCGCGTCGTGGCCGGACAGGCGCGGGTTGGCCAGCGCGGCCCGCGCGACCGGTCCGGCGCTCGCGAACGCGGCGGCCAGCGCGTTCGCCACCTCCTCGGTCAGCACCGGATCCACGAGGGTCGCGCACCGGGCCAGGTCGGCGTCGTCGGCCAGGCCGATCGAGAAGTCGGCGCCGAGCGGGGTGGCGACCTGCTCGGCGAAGAACTCCCGGATGCCCTGCCCGGCGACCCGCCGCACGACCTCGCCGACGAGCCACCCGTACGCCAGCGCGTGGTAGCCGCCCGCGGAACCGGGCTCGCAGAGCGGTTCCTGGGCCGCCAGCAGCGACGTCATCAGGTCCCAGTCGTACAGCTCGTCGACCCGGACGGGCCGGCCGAGGCCGATGCCGGGCACGCCGGAGCGGTGCGAGAGCAGCCACCGCACCGGCACCTCGGCCTTGCCCGCCGCGGCGAACTCCGGCCAGTACTTCGCGACCGGGGCGTCGATGTCCAGCTCGCCGGCGTCGGCGAGCCGGTGCGCGCAGAGCGCGGTCATGCCCTTGGTCGTCGACCACACGTTGGCGAGCGTGTCCGGCTGCCAGGGTGCGTCGCGCTCCGGCCCGGTCCAGCCGCCCCACAGGTCGGCCACGACCTCGCCGTGCCGGGTGGCGGTGAACGCCGCGCCCAGCTCACCGCGGGATCGGAAGTTCTCTTCGAAGGCCTCGCGCACCGGTTCGAAACCGGGCGCGCACTCGCCGTGCACGGTCGCCATGGCGCTGTCCATCGGACCTCCTCGGGGCGCGACCGGTCCACACCGACCAGTCGGTATGTCGAAGCTAAAGCGGCCGGGCACGCCCGTCAAGACGTGCCCGGCCGGTGCTTTTTCACGGACTGGGGCGGACGTCCGGGCTAGCGCAGCCGGGGGACGATCGCGCTGTACTTCTCCAGCAGGGCCGCGTTCGCCTCGTCGCCGCCCTCCACATTGGAGCTGCGCCACAGCGGGACGTCGAGACCCTCGGCCGCGCCGCGGTCGTACACCTGCGCGAGCACCAGGTTCCACAGGAACGCGTTGACCACAGTGGACAGCGGCGCGGTGCGCGGGGCGTCCGGCGGGTAGCTCGCGTCGCCGGGGATGACCAGCGAGTCCAGCACCACCGTGCCCTGCTCGACCAGGTTGCTCGACGACCGCTTCGGCGCCGCCGCCACGCACGCCCGAGACGTCACCGCGATGACCGCCGCGCCGCGCTCGCGCGCTTCGATGCACAGCTCGACCGGGTACGGGTTCGAGCCGGACGTCGAGAAGACCACCAGCACGTCGGCCGGGCCCGGGGCGCGCTCGGCCAGCACCTCCGCGGCCAGCCCGGTGCGCCGCTCGGTCTGCGTGCTGCTCACCGCGCCGTGCAGCGGCAGCAGGTCCGGGTGGTAGAGCGGGTAGACGCACGCCAGCCCGCCGGCCCGGTAGAACGTCTCGGCGACGGCGGCCAGCGAGTGCCCGGCGCCCGCGGTGTAGACCAGTGCGTCGGCCCGGATCACCCCCAGGACCAGTTCCGCCGCTTCGCGCACTGCCTCGGCGTTGGCCTGCTCGACGTCCGCCAGTTGCTTGGCGACACTGCCGGAGATGTCCGTGGCGCTCACCACACCCACCCTTCCGTCGGGGATCGGGCGCCGAATCTACCGCGAAGATGGTGGTGCGCGGGGGAACAGCCGGGTGGACGATCGAGTTGACCCGAATGCGGGCGACGAGGAGGACGCGGGTGAGCGAGGCGGAACCGGCGGTGTCCGTGCGGCCGGCGCGCGGGCGGACCGAGGCGGTCGTGCTCGTGCTGCACGGCGGCGCGGAACGCGGCCTGGGCGCGGTGCCGCCCTGGAAGCTCGCCTACCTGAGGATGGTCCCGATCGCGCGCGCCCTGCACCGGGCCGGCCGGCGCCGCGGCGTCGAGGTGCGGCTGCTGCGCAACCGCCGCTACGGCTGGAACGCGCCCGCCATGCACCCCCTCGACGACGCCCGCTGGGCCCTCGAGCGGATCCGCGCCGACCACCCCGGCGTCCCGGTCGTGCTCGTCGGGCACTCCATGGGCGGCCGGGTGGCGCTGCGCGTCGCCGACGACCCCGCCGTGCGCGGGATCTGCGCGCTGGCGCCGTGGACGCCGCGCGGCGAGCCGGTCGGGGCCGTCGCCGGGCGGTCCGTGCTCATCGTGCACGGCACCCGCGACCGGATGACCAGCCCGGCGGAGTCGCACGCCTTCGCCGAACGCGCCGAAGGCGTCGCCGCCCGCGTCGCGCGGTTCGAGATCGCCAACGAGGGCCACGCGATGCTGCGCCGCTCGTCCGTGTGGACCCGGCTGACGATTGCTTTCACACTGGAAGTGCTCGCCGGGGACGTCGGTGACGAGTTGCGCGGCGCGTGGGCCGCACCGGGGCCCGAGCGGCTCCGAATACCCGTGTGAGACCGCCCCGAACAGGGCATTCGGCGAAGCGCCCTGCGGGGTGCGCGATTAAGATCGATCACCGGCGATGCCGGCCGGAGGGAGCGACCGTGACGACTTCGAGCGTTGACCGGGTATCGGCGGAGGACGTGCCTGAGGAGTCCCGCTGGCCGGGCCTGGCCAGCCCGCCGCACTCACCGGTGCGCGCGCGCATCGCCGCCGCGCTGTTCCGCCGCGCGGTCCGCCCGCTCGACGTGCGGGTGACGTTCCCGGACGGCACGGTGCTCGGCGCCGGCGGCCCGGGTTCACCCGAAATGCGGATTCTGCGCCCCGAATCCTTCTTCCACCGCCTCGGCGCCGACGCCAAGATCGGCTTCGGCGAGTCCTACATGGCCGGTGACTGGACCGCGTCCGACCTGGCCGAGGTGCTGACGCCGTTCGCCGAGCGGATGGGCACCCTGGTCCCGCCGGCGCTGCAGAAGTTCCGGCGGATCGCCGAGCGCACCCAGCCGCCGTCGGAGGAGAACAGCCTCGAAGGCGCGCGGGCCAACATCCACCGGCACTACGACCTGTCGAACGACCTGTTCGGGGCCTTCCTCGACGGGTCGATGATGTACTCCTCGGCGCTGTTCGGCCCCGGCGACGACCTCACCGCGGCCCAGCACCGCAAGATCGACAGCGTCCTCGACTACGCGGGCGTCCGCGACGGCAGCGAAGTCCTCGAAATCGGTACCGGATGGGGTGAACTCGCCATCCGCGCCGCCGCCCGCGGCGCGCGCGTGACGTCACTGACCATCTCGGAAGAACAGCGCGCGCTGGCGACCGAGCGGATCGCGGCGGCCGGCTTCTCCGACCGCGTCGACGTGAAGCTGTGCGACTACCGGGAGTCGAGCGGCCAGTACGACGCCGTGGTCAGCGTCGAGATGATCGAGGCCGTCGGCGCGTCCTACTGGCCGGCGTTCTACGAGACGATCGGCGAGCGGCTGCGCCCCGGCGGGCGCTTCGGCCTGCAGGCCATCACCATGGACCACGACCGGATGCTGGCGTCGTCGCGCGCCTACACCTGGATCCACAAGTACATCTTCCCGGGCGGCATCATCCCGTCGGTGCGCTCGATCGAGGAGGGCGTCAAGGCGAACACCCGGCTCAAGCTGGCCGGGATGCGCGAGTTCGGCCAGGACTACGCGCGCACGTTACGGTTGTGGCGCGAACGGTTCCTGCACCGCTGGACCGACATCGCCGGGTTCGGGTTCGACGACGTCTTCCGCCGGATGTGGGAGTTCTACCTGGCCTATTCGGAGGCCGGGTTCCGCTCCGGGTACCTCAAGGTCCACCAGTTCGGCTACGAGGCGACCGGCGAGTAGCCCCGCGTCGCAACCCCACCCCGGTGCCGGACGTCCTCCTAGCGGACATGTGCGGTGTACTGACGAAGACAGGTTTGTCCGGATCGGGATTGGGTGATGGCGATGACGTACCGAGGCGACGACGGCGGGCGCCGGATGCCGCCGCCCCGGCCGCCCGCCGGGCGCTCCCGGGAGCACCAGCGCGCGCAGATGATGCCGCTGCCCGGGCGCGGCCGGAGCCCGTACGACGAGCGCACCCGCCCGATGGGGGAGCCCGAGCCCCAGTACGCGCCGCCCCCGCCCCCGCGCCGCGAGCCCCCGCGCCCGGCCGACGACTACCCGCCGTCCCGCCCGCCGCGGCGGCGCCGGTGGAGCTTCGGCAAGGTCCTGGGCACGCTGGTGCTGGTCTTCGTCGTCTTCCTCGCCGGCATCTGGGTCTACCTGGAGTTCTCGATCAAGCGCGTCGACGCGCTCGCCGACTACTCCGGCCGCCCGGTCGCCGAGTCCGGCACCAACTGGCTGATCGTCGGCTCGGACAGCCGCGAAGGCCTCACGGCCGAGGACGAGGAGCGGCTGGCCACCGGCGACGTCGCCGCGGCGGGCGGCGGGCAGCGCACCGACACGATCATGGTCGCGCACATCCCGGACAACGACACGAAGCCGACGCTGCTGTCGCTGCCGCGCGACTCCCAGGTGAAGATCCCGGGCCACGGCACGAACAAGATCAACGCGGCCTTCTCCCTCGGCGGCCCGAAGCTGCTCGCGCAGACCGTCGAAGGCGCCACCGGCCTGCACCTCGACCACTACGCGGAGATCGGCTTCGGCGGCTTCGCCAAGATCGTCGACGCGATCGGCGGCGTCGACATGTGCATCGACAAAGACATGAACGACACGATGACCGGCATCAGCATCAAGGCCGGCTGCCAGTCCCTCGACGGCCGCTCCGCGCTGGGCTTCGTCCGCATGCGCCACAGCGACGCGACCCCGCGCTCGGACCTCGACCGCGTCGCCAACCAGCGCAAGTTCATCGGCGCGCTGGTCAGCCAGATCGCGAGCCCGGGCACGCTGCTCAACCCGTTCGACTTCTTCCCCCTGCTGTCCTCGGCCCCGGACGCGCTGACGATGGATTCGAGCGACCACGTCCACAACCTGGCGGGCCTGGCGATCGCGATGCGCGGCATTTCTTCGGGCGGCGTGGTGACGACGACGGTGCCGGTGACGAGCGGGTCGGCGGAGAACTGGGACAAGAACAAGTCGAAGCAGCTGTTCGACGCGCTGAAGAACGACTCGGCGGTGCCGGACAGCGTCATCGTCAACTGAGCCGTCCGGCTTCGGGCTTGGCGGGGCCTGCACCGGCCGTTGCGCGGGTGCAGGCCCCGCCGCCGCTTGGCCGGCTTCGAGCGTTCGTCATCGTGGCAGTGGGAGGCGAAGCTCCGACCGCGCGGCTTCCACGAAAGTGCCGAGGTCGCTGTCGGGGCGGTACCAGACGAATCGCTTGGCGTGCGCGATCGAGGCGCGGGCCGGCTTTCCGGTCTTCTGAAGCTCCGACCAGTCGTCGAACGATTGCTTGAGAAGCGTTCGCAGAGCTTCGGGGGATCGGGTGTCGATGCCGTGCCTTGCTCGGAACTCCCCACGCAGCAAGTGTTCGTGCCGATACGGTGTTTCCTGCTAGACGACCTGTGCGCTTTCTTCGGCGCTTCGTTGGTGGACCTCGAGGTAGCGGGGGCTGCGGACCAAGTGGAGCGCTATGCCATCTTTTCTGCGGACGCGGACGCGAACAGGACGAAATCGGGGATCTTTCCGCACCCGCGGACACCCGGATCCTTGAGTTCGCGGCCCCGTGAGAGGCCGAAGGGAGTCAGTGCCATCCGGCGCTTCGCCTGCCGGGTGCGGCGAAGTTCTCGAGTACTACCCGTGAAACGACGTGCTCGACGCGCCAGTCGATTTCCGGCCGCCGTCCGGTGGTGTGAGGGGGCCACGCGCTCCGCCGGCAGCGGCCGAGCCGGAAAATCGCGCGCGATCTTTTCCCGGCCGGGGCACCATGGGAGCCATGGAGACCCCGGCCGAGTCGTATCGCGTGGACGAATTCACCTTGGCCCGCTGGCAGTTCGCCGACGGGCCCGAACTCACCGCGACCGTCGGCGGGTCCCTCGACCACATCGGCGCGTGGATGATCTGGGCGACCGGCGGGTACTCCGCCGACGACTCCGCCGAGTTCCTGCGCCGCACCAGGGCGAACTGGGAGACCGGCGAAACCCACGACTTCGCGATCCGCGTCGGCGGCGCGATCGCGGGCGCCATCGGCACGATGGCCCGGGACGGCGGCGTCGAGATCGGCTACTGGCTCGCGGACGGCTACACCGGGCGCGGCCTGATCACCCGGGCCGCCGGGTTCCTGACGGCGGAAGCGTTCCGGCTCGGCGCGGGCTACGTCGAGATCAAGCACGACGAGCTGAACGTCCGAAGTGGAGCGGTGCCCGAGCGCCTCGGGTTCACCAAGGTGCGCGAGGAACCCGTGGAGAAGCCGCTCGCTCCGTCGTGCGCGGGCACCAACCACGTCTGGCGGAGGGAGAGGCCGTGAACTGGGGATATGTGAGCGATCGGTGGCTGTGCGAGCGCCGCGAGGTCGCGAGCCGGGCCGAGCGGCGCGGGAACCGGGCCGACGCCCACGAGTACGCGCTCCGGCGGCGCCGGCGCGACCGGCCGCGGGGGTGGCCGGCGGCCGGTGTCCGCCGGCCGCCGGGGTGGCCGCCGCGCGGGTGGCGCCGCTGACCGCTCAGGACACCTTGTTGCGCTCCCGCAGCACCTTGAGCGCCTGGTCGGCGTGGACCGTGAAGTTCAGCTCACTCTTGATCTTCTCGAGCACCTTCCGGTCCTCGCCGATCACGAACGTGGCGCGCTTGGCGTGCAGCGGCAGGAGTTTCCGCCAGACGCCGAACTGCTTCGCGACCTCGCCGTCCACATCGGACAGCAGCGGGTAGTCGAAGCCGTTGGCTTCGGAGAACTGCCGCTGCTTGGTGACACCGTCCGGGCTGATCCCGATCCGGTGCGCGCCCACCTCGGCGAACTCCGCGGCGAGGTCGCGGAAGTGGCAGCTCTCGGCGGTGCAGCCCCCGGTCATGGCGGCGGGGTAGAAGAACAGCACGACCGGCCCGGTGGCCAGGAAGTCCGACAGCGTGCGGTCGGCCCCCCGGTCGTCGGGCAGCGTGAAGTCGGGGGCGAGGTCTCCGGCGTCCATGGACGTCCTTTCGTCGGCGGCAGAACCATCCTGCCGGTCCTTCGGAGCCGGCCCGCCATCGGCTTGGTCGCCGGCCGGCTCAGCCCGGGTGCCGCGCGATCAGCTCGTCGACCTCGTCGCCCGTCGCCGAATCCGTCACGAACGGGCCCCTCGCCGCCAGGACGCCCAGCTGCCGCAGCCGGGTCGCCTGCTCGTGCGTGCGGACGCCCTCCGCGCCGACGCGCAGCTCCAGCTCGCGGGCGCGGGTGATCAGCTGGGTCAGGTGGCGGACGTCCGCCTCCGCCGGCTCCGGGGCGTCGAGCGCGTCGATCACCGGGCCGGACAGGATCACGTGGCGGATCGGGAGGTCGTGCTGGGGGATCAGCTCCAGGTCCGCCGAGCCCGAAATCGTCAGGACCAGCTGGGCGCCGAGGTCGGACAGCACCGCGAACGACTCCAGGACCTCGCCGCCCGGGTCGAGGACCGAGTCGCGGTCGGTGCACAGGCGCAGGGCCTTCGCCGGCAGCTCGTGCTTGTCCAGCTGCTCCTTCACCAGCAGGACCAGGTCCGGGTCGATGGCCAGGCGCGCCGGGAGGCGGACGCAGACGTCGGGCGCCGCCTCGCCGAAGCGGGTGCGCCAGCGGGCCGTCGCCGCCAGGGACTCGGCCAGGAGCCAGCGGCCGAGCGGCACCGTCATGCCCGTCGTCTGGGCGAGCGGGTAGAACTCGTCGGAGCTCAGCTCGCCCTTCTCCGGGTGGTTCCACCGCAGCCCGGCGTTGACGGCGGCGAGCTCGGCCGGGCGGGCGAGCCGGACCGTCGGCTGGTAGACGAGCGAGAACTCGCCGTTCTCCAGCGCGCCCGCGATCACCGCGCCGAGCTGGTAGCGGCCGCGGTCGCGGGCGTCCAGCTCCGGGTCGAACAGCATCCACTGCGCCTTGCCGGCCTCCTTGGCGCGGTGCAGCGCGATTTCCGCCGCCCGCAGCAGCTCCGCCGCGCCGCCCTCGACGGCCGCGCGCACCACGATGCCCGCGCTCGCGCTGACGCCGATGCCGTGCCCGCCCAGGTAGATCGGCTCGTTGAGGTCCTCCAGCGCGCGCTCGACCAGCTCGACGACCTCGGTGGCCGAGAGCTCGCCGCGCAGCAGCACCGCGAAGCCGTCGCCGGACAGCCGCGCGACGAACCCGCCGTGGTGGCCGGTGAAGACCGCCGACAGCTTGCCCGCCACCCCGCGCAGCACCTGGTCGCCGACGCCGGCGCCGAGGCCGTCGTTGATCACCTTGAAGCCGTCGACGTCGAGGTAGATCAGCGCGATGTCGTCGTGCGCACCGGCGCCGAGCGCCGCTTCCAGCGTGGTGGTGAACGACGACGCGTTCGGCAGCCCGGTCAGCGGGTCGTGCACGTTCTGGTGCAGCAGCCGTTCCTGCAGCAGGTGCAGCTCGTTCGCGTCGGAGACCATCAGCACCGGGTACACCGACCCCGGCCGGTCGCCGGGCAGCCGGGCGACCGTGACGTCGGTCCAGAGCTGCCCGTCCTCGGCGTGGTCGAGCAGCATCCGCTCCTGGTACCGCTCGCGCGCGGTGCGCACCTGCTCGAGCCCGGCCTTGAGCCGCGAGACATCGTGGTCGGTCGAGCCGAGGTCGGTGAGGTGCTTGCCGCGCAGCTTCTCCGGCGAGCAGCCGAGCAGCTGACCGAGCGCGAGGTTGGCCTCCACGATGTCGCCGTCCGGGTCGGCCAGCGCGATCCCCATCGGGGACGCGGCGTAGAGCGCGGAGAACCGCTGCAGCGCGCCGTCGTGGCGCGAGCCGGCGTGGTCGGCGGCCTCGGTCGCGACCTCGAGCAGGAGGGGTTCGAGCTCCTCCGGGGGAAGTGTTACTCCTTTGGTGTCGGCCAACGTCGCCGCCCACCGGCGGGCCACGTCCAGCAGTCCTGGCGCGGCTCCGGGTTCAGGCACACTCCACCTCTTCACGCACAGGTCAGGCCAGTTCAGACGGGGTGTCGGCGGGCATGGGGAAACACTGGGTACCCCTCGCCCGCGACCGATGCCACGCCATCATGCGGGTCACGGGGTGTCTACCGGCTGAACGAGTGAACGAGTGTCCACATGAGGTGACATCTTGTCACGGCCTGTATGCCGTGGTAGACGGCGGCCGCGTCAGCGAGGCGTCAGCCGGACCGGCAGGCCGTCGGCCGGGACCGGCAACGAGACGTAATCCCACTTCGCGGTGTAACTCTCCGGAACCGACCAGCGGTAGGCGCGCAGCATTTCGTGCATCAGCAACTTCACCTCGAGGCCGCCGAAGTGGAGCCCGATGCACTTGTGCGCGCCGCCGCCGAAGGGCATCCACGCCATCCGGTGCGACTTGTCCTCGCGGCGCGGCTCGGCGAACCGCTCGGGGTCGAACTCGAAGGGGTTCGTCCAGCACTCCGGCGTGAAGTGGTTGATCGTGGGCGAGACGCCGACCAGCGTGCCCGCCGGGATGTAGTGCCCGAGCACCTCGGTGTCCTTGACGGTCTGGCGGGTCAGCGACGGCACCGGCGCGACCAGCCGCAGCGCCTCCTTCATGACCAGGTCGAGCGTCTCGAGCTTGTCGACGGCGTCGATGTCGAGGACGTCCTCGCCCAGCGCGAGCGACTCCGCGCGGGCGCGCTCCTGCCACTCCGGGTGCTTGGCCAGGTAGTACGCCATGGCGCTGCTGGTGATGGTCGTCGTGTCGTGCGCGGCCATCATCAGGAAGATCATGTGGTTGACGATGTCGGTGTCGCTGAACCGGTCGCCGTCCTCGGTGGTGGCGTGGCAGAGCGCGGAGAACAGGTCGTCGCCGTCGGAAGCCCGCTTGGCCGGGAGGTTCTCGCCGAAGTAGCGCTCGAGGACGCGCCGCCCGTGCAGGCCGGCCGCCCAGCGCCCGCCCGGCACCGGGAAGCGCACGAACGCGGTGCCGGCGCGCACGGAGTTGACGAACGCGCGGTTGATCCGGTGCGCGTCGGCGCCGCTGCGCATGCCCATGAACACGCGCGTCGCGACGTCGAGGGTCAGCTGCTTGAGCGACCAGTACAGCCGCGGCCGCCCGCTCGACTCCCAGCTCGCGACGCCTTCGCGCAGCGCGGGACCCATCTCGTTGACGTAGCCGGTCAGCCGCTGCCGGGTGAACGCCTCCTGCATGATCCGGCGGTGCAGGTGGTGCTCGCCGAAGTCCATCAGCATCAGGCCGCGTTCGAAGAACTTCTCGATGAAGAACTTCCAGCCCTCCTGCGAGAACGCCTTGTCCTTGTTGACGAGCGCGATCTGCGTGGCTTCCGGCCCGGACAGCGCGACGATCCGCCGCCCGAAGCCGGCGGTCCACGACACCGGGCCGTAGAGCTCGTGGCGGCGGAGGCCGAACGCGGGGCCGAAGCGCATCATCTCGAGCATGTGCCCGACCACCGGCGGGCCTTCGTCGCCGAGCACGGGCTTGAGGCCGCTGCCCGCGGGCGGTGCCGCGAGTTCCTTGACCGGCCAGCGCGACCGCAGCCAGCGTTCGTCGACCCCGCGGGGGAGGGGGAGCGCCGTCAAGGGCGGCACGCGTTCACGCAGTGCTTCGGTGGCTCGGCTCACGGTGCCCGGCAAAGTGACCATCTCCCCGCTGAGATCGGCTACCCCTCCACGATGCACCCTTGTTGACGGTCTGACAACACCTGGGTCGCCGTCTTTTCGGGTGGTCGGTGCTTCCGGAACCCGCTCGGGTTGACCCCGCGCACGCGCTTGAAGGCGGCGCTGAACGCGAAGGGGTCGGCGTACCCGGCTTCGCGCGCGACCGTCGCCACGCTGGCGCCGTCGAGGAGGCGGTCGGCGGCGAGCGTCATCCGGCGGCGGGTGAGGTAGGTCAGCGGCGGTTCGCCCACGAGGTCGGCGAAGCGCTTGGCGAGCGTCGACCGCGACACGCCGGCCCGGCCGGCCAGCGCGCCCACCGTCCACGGCGCCGCGGGCTCGTCGTGCAGCAGCCGCAGCGCGTGGCCGACGACGGGGTCGCGCTGGGCGGTCCACCAGGCCGGGGGCTCGCCGCCGGGCCGGTCGAACCACTCGCGCAGCGTGCAGACGAGCATCCAGTCGAGCAGCCGGTCCAGGACGACCTGCTGCCCCGGCGTGTCGGCGGCGACTTCGGCGGCGAGGTGGTCGAGCACGGCGTCCCCGGTGCCCCCGCCGGCCACGCGCAGCACGACGGGCAGGGCGTCCAGCAGCGGGCGGCTGAGCTCCCCGCCGACGGGGTAGGCCCCGACGATCAGGGTCGTGGCGCCGGTCCCGGGGTCGTACCACCCCCGCCGGTGCCGGGTCCCGCCCTGGTCCGGCTCGGCGCAGAATTCCCCGCAGGCAACGGTTTCGGCGCGGGTACCGGGGTCATCGACGAACCGGAAGGTCCCGGGCCCGCGCACGACGACGGTCTCGTAGGCGCGCAGCGGCACCGGCGGGCCGTCTTCGGGCACGATCCAGCCCGCGCCGTCGAGGACGGTGCAGAGGGTGAGCGGCGCCCCGTCGACGAAGTGCAGCGACCAGGGCGGGGAGAGCGCGGAGCTGCCGAAGAGCGAGCCGTGCGCCCGCACGTCGCGGAAGAGGTCACCCAGAACGTCCATGCCTGGACGATCGCACAGGTAGTCCGGTTTTTCACCCATGGGATCGTCCGAGCCGGGCGGGTTGAATCAGGGACATGGACACCTTGACCCCTTCGGACCTCGAGTTCCTCCGGCGCCCGCTGCACGGTTTTCTGACGGTGGCGGGAGGACAGCCGCGCCCGGTCTGGTTCGAGGCCACTCCGGACGGCACGCTCCAGCTGTTCTCGGAGCCGGACGCACCCAAGGTCCGCCGCCTCCGCCGAGACCCCCGGGCGTCGATCGTGGTGGCGGCCCCCGTGGGCGAGCGCGAACGGTGGATTTCGGTCTCGGGCGGGGTTTCGTTCGAGACCGACGGCGCCCACGACCTCGCGGAGCGCCTGGCGGCCCGCTACTGGGACCTGTCCGACCCTGCCCGGGCGGCGGACCTGAAGGAGATCCTGGCCGCGGAGCAGCTCCGGCTGGTGCTGCACCCGGAGCAGGTGCGCCGCTACGAGTACTGAACCCGGAAGGGCCGAAATCGCGGATTTCGGGAGCTGTTCCCACGTTTCTTCCCACGCGGAGCAGTTCCGGCCCGGTCGGCGGAGACCGCTCCCCGTCGCGTCGCGGGTCGCAGGAGCTTTCTCCGCCGGGCCGCGTGGGAAATGTTCCCCGACCGGCTCCGCGGCCAGGCGACCGCCCGAGCCCCTGACCTGCGGCTGGCCCGTCCACCGCGGGGTCCGGCTCACGACCTGCCCGTAAGCCACCTTGAGGAACGCGAAGTCGGCCGCGGTCTTCCTGGCGGCTCCGGACCGTTGGGCACTGGTTCGGCGACGCCCGCGCAAGGCTTGGTCGGGCGCGGCCGTCTCGGGTGGCTGGCTCAGCCGCGTGCGGTGGCCGAGTCTGGTGTGGTCGCGGCCGAGGGCCGGATCGGATGGCTCGGCCGCGGTCCTCCAGCCGGGCTCGGACCGCCGCCGAGCAGGCGCCGACCGCCGCGGCCTGGGTTCCGTGGGCCGAAGGCGGTGGATGCCGCCTTGAGGAACCTGAAGTTCCCCAAGGTGGCATCCACGGCTTCCGGCGCCGGGAACTGTCGGACCCCGCGGCTAAACTGGAGACCGGGGGGCGCAGCCCGTCACGCCAGCTCCGCCCGCACCTCCGCCGCCGCGGCGACCAGGTTTCGCAGGGCCGGTTCCACCTCCGCGTAGCCGCGTGTCTTCAGGCCGCAGTCCGGGTTCACCCACACCCGCGAAGCCGGCACCGCGCCCACCGCCGTCCGCAGCGACTCCGCCACCTCGGACACCGGTGGCACCCGCGGCGAGTGGATGTCGTACACCCCCGGGCCCACGCCGCGGGCGAAGCCGGCCGTGTCGAGGTCGGCCAGCACCTCCATCTTCGAGCGGGCCGCCTCGATCGACGTGACGTCCGCGTCCAGCGCGTCGATCGCCGGCAGGACCTCGCCGAACTCCGAATAGCACATGTGGGTGTGGATCTGGGTCGTGTCGGCGATCCCCGACGTCGCCAGCCGGAACGCCGAAACGGCCCACGCGAAGTACTCCGCGTGCGCGGAACGCCGCAGCGGCAGCAGTTCCCGCAGCGCCGGCTCGTCGACCTGGACGATCCGGATGCCCGCCGCCTCCAGGTCGCGGACCTCGTCGCGGATCGCCAGCGCCACTTGCCTTGCGGTCTCGGCCAGTGGCTGGTCGTCGCGGACGAACGACCACGCCAGGATCGTCACCGGGCCGGTCAGCATCCCCTTGACCGGCTTGCGCGTCAGGCCCTGCGCGTACCGGGCCCACGCCACGGTCATCGGCGCCGGGCGCGAGACGTCGCCGTAGAGGATCGGCGGGCGGACGCAGCGCGAGCCGTACGACTGCACCCAGCCGTGCGCCGTCGCGGCGAATCCGCCCAGCTGCTCGGCGAAGTACTGCACCATGTCGTTGCGCTCCGGCTCGCCGTGCACCAGCACGTCCAGCCCGAGCTCCTCCTGCAGCCGGACGACCCGCTCGACTTCGCGGCGCATCGCGGCGTCGTAACCGGCGTCGTCGAGCGTCCCGGCCCGGTGCGCCGCCCGCGCCCGGCGCACCTCGGCGGTCTGCGGGAACGAGCCGATCGTCGTGGTCGGCAGCGGCGGCAGCCCGAGCGCGGCCTGCTGGGCGGCGGCGCGCTGCTCGTAGGGCGCCCGGACGTCCTCCTCGAGCGCGGCCAGCCGGGCGCGGACGCCCGGATCGGCCAGCTCGGCCGCCGAAGCCCGGTCCGCGACCGCCGCCCGCGCCGCGGCCAGGTCCGGCGAGCCGCCCCGCAGCGCCCGCCCGAGCAGCACGACCTCGTCGACTTTCTGCCGCGCGAACGCGAGCCAGCTCTTCAGCCGCGGGTGCAGGTCTTCGCGCGAGACGTCGTAGGGCACGTGCAGCAGCGAGCACGACGTCGAGACGCTCACGGACTTCGCGACGCCGAGCAGCGTCGCGGCCTTGCTCAGCGCCCGGTGCGGGTCGGTCCGCCAGACGTTGCGCCCGTCGACGACCCCGGCCACGACCTCCTTGTCCCGCAAGGCGGGCTCGGCCGCGACAGCATCCACAAAGGACTCATCGCTGACGAGGTCGACGGCCAGCGCGTCGATGGGCGCGCGGGCCAGCACGCCGAGCCCGCGGCCCAGCCCGCCGAAGTAGCCGGCCACCAGCAGCTTCGGCCGGGCCGTCGCCTTCCCGAGCCAGTGGTACGCGCGGATCAGCGCGTTCAGCTCGGCCTCGGTGCGGTCGGCGGCGAACGCGGGTTCGTCGAGCTGGACCCACTCCGCGCCCTCGTCGTGCAGCTTCGCGAGCAGGTCGGCGTAGCGGGGGAGCAGCGCGTCGAGCAGTTCCAGCGGGGCGAACCCGCCGGTTCCCTTGCTCAGCAGCAGGAACGTGACCGGGCCGACGAGCACCGGCCGCGTCTCGATCCCGAGGGCGCGGGCCTCCCGGTACTCGTCGAGGGGTTTGGTGCCGGCGAGCGTGAACTCGGTGTCCGGGCCCAGTTCGGGGACGAGGTAGTGGTAGTTCGTGTCGAACCACTTCGTCATTTCCAGCGCCGGCGCGTCCTGCACACCCCGCGCCGCGGCGAAGTAGGTGTCGAGCGGCGAAAGCCCCGGCCGGGCGGGCAGCGCGCCGAACAGTTCGGCGGTGTCGAGCACGTGGTCGTAGTGCGAGAACGTGTTGGACGGGATCGAGTCCAGCCCGGCGTCGCGCAGTTCGCGCCAGGTGCGTTCGCGCAGGTCCCGGCCGGTGGCGAGCAACGCGGCCGCGTCGATCTTGCCCGCCCAGTAGCGCTCGAGGGCGCGTTTGAGCTCCCGGTCCGGGCCGATCCGGGGGTAGCCGAGCACAGTGGTGCCGATGGTCACAGCTCTCTCCTCGCGAGCTAGTCCGAAGAGCCCGGACGCGCGCGAAGGCGAGCGTTTCGGTCGTGCCCATCCCGCGTGGCCCGGACTCGCGCACGCCGTCGGCGTCCGCACCACGGGCAGGTCTTCGGACTCGTGGGCGCACTGCGCAGTCCTACCGGCCGTCGCTTCCCAAGCTCGCGCTCAGTGCTTCATGACGGCTTTCGTTCCCACTCACCGCTGCGGGGCAGTCCCGGATTCGCACCGGGTTCCCTGTTGCCTCGACCGGGACGTGACCCGGCGCACAAAAAAGCCCGGCCACGCCACGGGCGAACCAGTGGCGTGGCCGAGCCTAGCGGGAAAACTCAGTCCCAGTCGAGAGCGCCGCCCGACTGGTACTCGATGACGCGGGTCTCGAAGAAGTTCTTCTCCTTCTTCAGGTCCATCGCCTCGGACATCCACGGGAACGGGTTCTCGGTCTCACCGAAGATCGGGGCGAGCCCGATCTGCTGCGCGCGGCGGTCGGTGATGAAGTGCATGTACTGCTCGCACAGCTGCGCCGACAGGCCGAGCATGCCGCGCGGCATCGTGTCGCGGGCGTACTTGACCTCGAGCTCGCACGCCTCCTTCAGCATGCCGCGGATCTCTTCCTGGAACTCGGGGGTCCACAGGTGCGGGTTCTCGATCTTGATCTGGTTGATGCAGTCGATGCCGAAGTTCAGGTGGATCGACTCGTCGCGCAGGATGTACTGGTACTGCTCGGCGATGCCGACCATCTTGTTGCGGCGGCCCAGCGACAGGATCTGCGCGAAACCGGTGTAGAACCACATGCCCTCGAAGATCACGTAGAACGCCACGAGGTCACGCAGGAACGCCGTGTCGGCTTCCGGTGTGCCGGTCTCGAAGTCCGGGTCCTCGAGGTGCTGCGTGTACTTCAGCGCCCACGCGTCCTTGTCCGAAATGGACGGAACCTCGCGGTACATGTTGAACAGCTCGCCCTCGACCAGGCCGAGGCTTTCGCAGATGTACTGGAAGGTGTGCGTGTGCACGGCCTCCTCGAACGCCTGGCGCAGCAGGTACTG
This sequence comes from Amycolatopsis sp. FBCC-B4732, assembly GCF_023008405.1. Classification (NCBI taxonomy): domain Bacteria; kingdom Bacillati; phylum Actinomycetota; class Actinomycetes; order Pseudonocardiales; family Pseudonocardiaceae; genus Amycolatopsis; species Amycolatopsis sp. FBCC-B4732. The sequence goes on along the minus strand of NZ_CP095376.1, from coordinate 5,115,798 downwards.
GCGGCACTCGGGGTTGGTGATCTGGCGGTACACCGCGAGCACGATGTTGTTGGCCACCAGGGACTCCGCGGTCGCGAAGAAGCCCAGGTTGCGCTTGAGCATCTGCCGCTCGTCCTCGGTGAGGCCGTCCTTCGACTTCCACAGCGCGATGTCGGCCTGCATGGCGACCTCGGTCGGCATCCAGTGGTTGTTGCAGCCGGCCAGGTACTTCTCCCAGGCCCACGTGTACTTCATCGGCAGCAGCTGGTTGACGTCGGCGCGCGCGTTGATCATGCGCTTGTCGTCGACGTTGATCCGGGCGGCGCCGACCTCGATCTCCCCGAGGCCGGTGGCGCCCGTCGTCTCCACGTTGGTCATGTTCCAGGGTTCCTTACTGGCAGGATTCGCAGTCGGGGTCGTCGATGCGGCAGGCGGCGCCTTCGGTGGCGACGAAGTCGACGTCGGTCTTCGGCAGTTCCTTGGACTCCGGCTTCGCGGCCGGCGGGGTCACCGGAATCGCCGGAACCGAGGCCGCGGGAGCCGTAGCCGCCGCAGGAGCTGCGGGGGCCGGGGTGGCCGAGACGGCGTTCAGCTTGCCGTCGGTGCCGCGCAGGGTGCTCTTCTCCACGTGCGTCGCCGACTGCGCGCGCAGGTAGTACGTGGTCTTGAGGCCCTTGTGCCACGCGTAGCGGTACAGCTGGTCGAGCTTGCGGCCGCTCGGCGCCGCGATGTAGAGGTTCAGCGACTGCGCCTGGTCGATCCACTTCTGGCGCACCGAACCGGCGTCGACGATCCACTTCGACTCGATCTCGAACGCCGTGGCGTACAACGCCTTCAGGTCGTCCGGCACGCGGTCGATCTGGCCGAGGCTGCCGTCGAAGTACTTCAGGTCCGACACCATGACCTCGTCCCACAGCCCGCGCTGCTTGAGCGAGCGGACCAGGTGCGGGTTGACCACGGTGAAGTCGCCGGACATGTTCGACTTGACGAACAGGTTCTGGAACAGCGGCTCGATCGACTGCCCGACCCCGGAGATGTTGGAGATCGTCGCGGTCGGCGCGATCGCCATCACGTTGGAGTTGCGCATGCCGACGGTCTTGACGCGCTCGCGCAGCGGCGCCCAGTCCAAAGTGGACGAGGTGTCGACGTCGAGGGCGTCACCCTGGCGCGCGTCGATGAGCAGCTGCAGCGAGTCGATGGGCAGGATGCCCTTGCTCCACAGCGATCCCTCGAACGACTGGTACTGGCCGCGCTCCTCGGCGAGGTCGGTCGACGCCGAGATCGCGTAGTAGGACAGGTGCTCCATCGAGACGTCGGCGAACTTCACGGCCTCGTCCGAGGCGAACGGGACGCCGATCTCGAACAGCGCGTCCTGGAAGCCCATGATGCCCAGGCCGACCGGGCGGTGACGCAGGTTGGAGCGGCGCGCCTCCGGGATCGTGTAGAAGTTGATGTCGATCACGTTGTCCAGCATGCGGACGGCCGTGCGCACGGTCTTCTCGAGGCGCTCGGTGTCCAGACCGGACGGGGTGACGTGCTTGAGCAGGTTCACCGAGCCGAGGTTGCAGACCGCGACCTCTTCGCTGTTGGTGTTCAGCGTGATCTCGGTGCACAGGTTGGACGAGTGCACGACGCCGACGTGCTGCTGCGGCGAGCGCAGGTTGCACGGGTCCTTGAACGTGATCCACGGGTGGCCGGTCTCGAACAGCATGGTCAGCATGCGGCGCCACAGCTCCACCGCGCGGATCTTGCGGAAGACCTTGATCTCGCCGCGCTCGGCCTTCGCCTCGTACTCGCGGTAGCGGGCGGCGAACTCGTTGCCGTAGAGGTCGTGCAGGTCCGGCGTCTCGTTCGGCGAGAACAGCGTCCACTCGGCGTTGGCCTCGACGCGGCGGAGGAACTCGTCGGGCACCCAGTTCGCGGTGTTCATGTCGTGGGTGCGGCGGCGGTCGTCACCGGTGTTCTTGCGCAGGTCGAGGAACTCCTCGATGTCCACGTGCCACGTCTCGAGGTACGCGCACGCCGCGCCCTTGCGCTTGCCGCCCTGGTTGACCGCGACGGCGGTGTCGTTGGCGATCTTGAGGAACGGCACGACACCCTGGGACTGGCCGTTGGTGCCCTTGATGTGCGCGCCGAGGCCGCGGACCGGGGTCCAGTCGTTGCCGAGGCCGCCCGAGTACTTCGCCAGCAGCGCGTTGTTCTTGTACGCCTGGAAGATCGAGTCCAGGTCGTCGTCCACCGTGGTCAGGAAGCAGGACGACAGCTGCGGGCGCGTGGTGCCCGAGTTGAACAGCGTCGGCGTGGACGCCATGAAGTGGAAGCTCGAGAGCAGCTCGTAAAACTCGATCGCGCGGGCTTCCTTGTCGGCCTCGCGGATGGCCAGGCCCATCGCGACGCGCATGAAGAACGCCTGCGGCAGCTCGAAGCGGGTGCCCTCGTGGTGCTGGAAGTACCGGTCGTACAGCGTCTGCAGGCCGAGGAAGCCGAAGTCGAGGTCGCGCTCGGGCCGGATCGCGGCGGTGATCTTGTCCAGGTCGAAGCGCAGCAGCTCGGCGTCGACCAGCTCCAGCTCGACCGCGCGGCGCAGGTAGGCGCGGAAGTACGGCGCGTACTCGGTGGTCATCTCGTCCTGGCTGGCCTGGCGCGGCTTCTTCGCCAGGTAGCTCAGCGCCTCGCCGCGCAGCTTGTCCAGCAGCAGGCGGGCGGAGACGAAGGAATAGTTCGGCTCCTGCTCGACCAGCACGCGGGCGGCCAGGACCTGGGCCAGGGCCAGCTCGTCGGCGCTGATGCCGTCGTAGAGGTTGCGCTTGGCCTCGGCCAGCACCGGCTCGGCGGAGACGTCTTCGAGGCCGGCGACGGCTTCGCCCACGACGTGGGACACGCGCGCCCAGTCGAGCGGGCGCAGGACGCCGTCGGCGCCCTTGACGTTCAGCGTGGCTTCGGTGGTGGCGGGCTTGGCGGCCTCGCGGGCCTTGCTGCGCTCGTCGCGGTAGAGGACGTAGGCGCGGGCGACCTTGTGGTGCTCGCCGCGCATGAGGGCGAGCTCGACGATGTCCTGGATCTGCTCGATGTGCAGGGCGGTCTCGGGGCCGGCGTGGCGCAGCAGGGTGGCCTCCACCTGCTGGGTCAGCTCCGCGACGACGTGGTGCACGCGGGAGGACGCGGCGGCGTCGCCACCCTCGACCGCGAGGAACGCCTTCGTCAGCGCGACCGAGATCTTCCCGGCGTCGAACGGCGACACGCTGCCGTCCCGCCGGATGACCCGGATCGCGGTGGGCGTGTCGGCGGCGGCAGGCCGCTGACCGGTTTCGACTGACATGCGTGTCTCCAAATTTGGGCGCGTTGGATCGCCACACGGCCTCACGAGGCCGTGCGCAGGTCTTTCTCCAGGCTGCTTGGCAGGTCTTGCGCAGCGGTCTCCCCGTCGCTGGGGCCTGCCGGTTCTCAGAGACTACATGTAGGGGTGCTTGCCCGCACGGGCCCCCAGATGGCGTGTCGCGAGTTCACTCTGACGGGATTGCGTGATCACCCAGAGAAGCACTTCACCGCGCGATCGCGGGGTCTCGCGGGTAGGTTTCGCAGCCGTTCAGGCGCCGAAGCGCAACGTCGAAGAAGGAAGTTCGAGGCTCGCCACCGGGCGGCGGCCGTCGAGGTAGCCGAGCGGGCCGTCCGGGTTGAAGCTCCAGTCCGCCGACGCCGGGCGCGGGCGGACCTTCGCGCCCACCGGGGTCCGCAGCAGGCCGTCGCGCTCCTGGACGACCTCGAACGACGTCGGCAGCCTGACCGGCAACGCGGGGCGGCGCTTGAAGGCCGCCGTCGCGATCCAGTGCTCGGCCGTCGCCGCGGTGGCGGTGAAGGTGGGGCCGCTCGTGAAGTCCAGGGTGGCCAGGCCCTTCGGGATGGCCCACAGCTCGCGGCCGCCGGCCATCGAGGCTTCGCTGTCGACCCAGATCCCGGTGATCGAGCAGGAGACCCGGCGTGCCTTGACCGACACCGCGGCCAGCAGTTCGTGGTACGCCAGCTGCCCGGGCGGGGTGTAGTCGATCCACGCCGTGAACACCGACGCCCGCCCGGCGACCAGCAGCGGTTCGGCACCCGCGGGCAAGGCCGGGAGTGCGGCGGGCGGCACGCGCCAGATCGAGACGCGCGCGTCGGCGGTCAGGTGCCAGGGCTGTGGCGGGTAGAGGCTCATGCGTCCAACCAGGGGAGGTACGGGGGCAGGTCCTTCTCGACGCGCATGCCGAACTCCGGCGGGCGCTTCTGCAGGAACGACATGACGCCTTCGACGGCGTCGGGGCTCGCGCCGAGCCCGCCGATCAGCTTCGAGTCGAGTGCGTGCACGGGGAACGGCGACTCGGCGCCCGCCATCCGGTAGAGCAGCTGACGGGTCACCGCGACCGACACCGGCGCCGTCGTCGAGACGATCTCGCGGGCCAGCGCGTACGCCTCGTCGAGCACGGTGCCGGCCGGGAAGACCTTGTGCACCAGGCCTTTTTCGAGGGCTTCGGCGGCGGTGAACACCCGGCCGCTGACCATCCAGTCGAGTGCGGTGCCCATGCCGACGAGCCGGGGGAGGAACCACGCGGACGCGCCTTCGGGGTAGATCCCGCGGCGCGTGAACACGAAGCCGAAGCGCGAGTCCTCGGCGGCGAGCCGGTAGTCGCACGACAGCGTGATCGTGACGCCGCCGCCGACCGCGGCGCCGTGCAGGGCGGCGATCACCGGCTTGTTCATCGTGAAGATCCGCTTCGAGCACCGGCCGGCGGGCTCCTGCCACGCCGCGTCGGGGCCGGTCGACGGGTCGAAGTCGAAGCCGCCCTGGGAGAGGTCGGCGCCCACGCAGAAGTCCTTGCCGGCGCCGGTGAGCACGACCACGCGGACGTCCTCGTCGCGGTCGGCGCGATCCATCGCCGCACCGAGCTCGTCGGCCATCCGGATCGTGTAGCCGTTGCGCGCTTCGGGGCGGTTCAGCGTCACGGTCGCGATCCGGTCCGCGACGGCGTAGGTGATCTCGGCGTAGTCGGCCATGGCGACAAAAGTATTGCAGGCCGACGCTACTGGCAAGATGTCAATAGTGTGTCCGCAGCGTGCCGGGCGAAACAATCAGGCGTGCTTGATTTTTCTGCTGGCCGGTGCGACGCTGGGCGCCAGGACGCAAGGAGGCGGCTGATGGCGGATCTCGGCGTGATCCTCGGGGATCTCGACGCGGAGACACGGACGATCGACGACGTGGTGGCGGACCTGCCGGCGGCGGACTGGGCGCGGGCGACCCCGGCGGCGGGGTGGACCGTCGCGCACCAGATCGCGCACCTGGCCTGGACCGATCGCAAGGCCCTCATCGCGGCCGCGCACCCGGAGAACTGGCCGGCCGAGGTCGAGGAGCTGCTCAAGGCGGGGGAGACCTACGTCGACGACGGCGCCGCCGCGGGGGCCGAACGGCCGCCCCGGGAGGTCCTCGAAGACTGGCGGGCCGGGCGCTCGGCGCTGGCCGAGGCGCTCGCCGCGGTGCCGGCAGGGCAGAAGGTGCCCTGGTACGGGCCGCCGATGAGCGCCGCCTCGATGGCGACCGCGCGGCTGATGGAGACCTGGGCGCACGGGCAGGACGTCTTCGACGCGCTCGGGCTGGTCCGCGAGCCGACCGCGCGGCTGTGGCACATCGCCCGCTTCGGCACCCGCACCCGCGACTTCGCCTACAAGGTCCACTCGCTCGCGCCGCCGGCCGAGGAGTTCCGCGTCGAACTGGGCGCGCCCGACGGCACGACCTGGACGTTCGGCCCGGAGGACGCCGAGCAGAAGCTGACCGGCAGCGCGCTGGACTTCTGCCTGGTCGTCACGCAGCGGCGCCACCCGGCCGACACCGATCTAGTGGCCCACGGCGCCGGCGTCGAAGAGTGGCTGACCATCGCGCAGGCCTTCGCCGGGCCCCCTGGCGAAGGGCGGAAGCCGGGGCAGTTCGCATGACCTACCGCATCGGCAACGCGTCGGGGTTCTACGGCGACCGGTTCTCCGCGGTCCGCGAAATGCTCACCGGCGGGCCCCTCGACGTCCTCACCGGCGACTACCTGGCCGAGCTGACCATGCTCATCCTCGGCCGCGACCGGATGAAGGACGCCCATCGCGGCTACGCCAAGACGTTCCTGCGCCAGATGGAGGAAAACCTCGGCCTGGCGCGGGAAAAGGGCGTCAAGATCGTCGCCAACGCCGGCGGGCTCAACCCCGCCGGGCTCGCGGACGCCCTGCGTGAGCTGGCCGCGAAGCTCGGGCTCGACGTCCGGATCGCCCACGTCGAAGGTGACGACCTGGTGGCCCGCGCGGACGAGCTGGACCTCGGGAAACCGCTGACCGCCAACGCCTACCTCGGCGCGTGGGGCATCGTCGAGTGCCTGAACGCGGGCGCCGACGTCGTCGTCACGGGGCGCGTCACCGACGCCTCCGTCATCGTCGGCCCGGCCGCCGCGCACTACGGCTGGGCCCGCGACGACTTCGACGCGCTGGCCGGCGCGGTCGCGGCCGGGCACGTCATCGAATGCGGCGCCCAGGCCACCGGCGGCAACTACGCCTTCTTCACCGAGCACATCCTGGGCGTGCCGGGCTTCCCGATCGCCGAGATCGAGGCCGACGGCACCAGTGTCATCACCAAGCACCCCGGCACCGGGGGCGTGGTGAACACCGGGACGGTCAAAGCGCAGCTGCTGTACGAAATCACCGGCGCGCGGTACGCCGGCCCGGACGTCACGACCCGCTTCGACAAGCTCTCGCTGACCGAAGACGGCCCCGACCGCGTGCGCATCTCCGGCGTCCGCGGGGAAGCTCCGCCGCCGACGCTCAAGGTCGCGCTGAACACGCTCGGCGGGTTCCGCAACGAGACGACGTTCGTCCTCACCGGACTCGACATCGAGGCGAAAGCCGCGCTGGTGCGAGAACAGCTCGAAGCGTCCTTGAAGGACCGGCCGCCCGCCGACGTCCGCTGGACCCTCGCGCGCACCGACCACGCCGACGCCGACACCGAGCAGACCGCGAGCGCGCTGCTGCACGTGGCCGTGAAGGACGCCGACCCGAAGGTGGCCGGCCGCGCGTTCACCGGCGCCGCGGTCGAGCTGGCGCTGGCCAGCTACCCGGGCTTCCACGTCACCGCACCGCCTTCGGACGCTTCGCCCTTCGGGGTCTACACCGCGGCTTACGTGCCCGCGGACCAGGTGCCCCACGTCGCCGTGCTGCCGGACGGGATGCGGGTCGACATCGCGCCCGCGCTGTCCACTCAGGAACTGTCCGAAGTGGACGAGCCCGCGCTGCCCGAGCCCTTGGCCCACGGACCGGTGCGGCGCGTCCCGCTGGGCACGATCGCCGGGGCCCGCAGCGGGGACAAGGGCGGCAACGCCAACCTCGGGGTCTGGGTGCGCTCCGAAGCGGCGTGGCGCTGGCTCGTGCACCGGTTGACCGTCACGGAGTTCAAGCTGCTGCTGCCCGAGACCGCCGACCTGCCCGTGACCCGCTACCTCCTGCCGAACCTGTGGGCGATGAACTTCGTCGTCGAGGGCATCCTCGGGCAGGGGGTCGCGTCGCAGGCGCGGTTCGACCCGCAGGCCAAGGCGTTCGGCGAATGGCTGCGCTCCCGCGAGATCGACGTTCCCGAGGTGCTCCTGTGACCGACCCGTTCCGGACCTCCGAGCGGTCCGAGCTGCGCAAGACCGTCCGCAAGTTCGTCGAGCAGGAGGTCCTGCCGCACCTCGACGACTGGGAGCGCGCCGGCGAACTGCCCCGCGACCTGCACCGCAAGGCCGGTGCGCTGGGCCTGCTCGGTGTCGCCTTCCCCGAGGAGATCGGCGGCGGCGACGGCAACTACCTCGACGCGCTGGTCGTCGCCGAGGAGATGCACTACGCGGGCGGCTCCGGCGGGCTCTTCGCGTCGCTGTTCACCTGCGGCATCGCCGTCCCGCACATCGCCGAGGCCGCCGATCCCGTGCAGCTCGAACGCTGGGTCCGCCCGACCCTGGCCGGCGACAAGATCGGCTCGCTGGCCGTCACCGAGCCGGACGGCGGGTCGGACGTCGCCGGGATCCGGACCACCGCCGTGCGCGAGGGCGACGAATACGTCGTCAACGGCGCCAAGACCTACATCACCTCCGGCTGCCGCGCGGACTTCGTCACGACGGTCGTGCGCACCGGCGGCGACGGCGCGCACGGGCTGTCGCTGATCGTCGTCGAGCGCGGGACGCCCGGGTTCACCGTGTCCCGCAAGCTCGAAAAGATGGGCTGGCTCTGCTCCGACACCGCCGAACTGTCCTACGCGGACGTCCGGGTGCCGGTGGAGAACCTGGTGGGCACCGAGAACAGCGGCTTCGCGCAGGTGGCCACCCAGTTCGTCACCGAGCGGCTTTCGCTGGCCGTGCAGGCATATGCGCACGCCCAGCGGGCCCTCGACCTGACGCTGGACTGGTGCCGGCTGCGCGAGACGTTCGGCCGCCCGCTCATCTCCCGGCAGGTCGTGCAGCACAAGCTCACCGAGATGGCGCGCAAGGTCGACGTCGCCCGGACCTACACCCGGCAGGCCGCGATCCGGCACGTCTCGGGCGAAGAGGTCATCGCCGAGGCTTGTTTCGCCAAGAACACCGCCGTCGAGGCCGCCGAGTGGGTGGTCAACGAAGCCGTCCAGCTGCACGGCGGGCTCGGCTACATGCGCGAGGCCGAGGTGGAACGGCACTACCGCGACGTCCGGATCCTCGGCATCGGCGGCGGTACCAACGAGATCCTCACCGGCCTGGCCGCGAAGCGATTGGGATACACCTCGTGACTACCTTGAGGTCCACAGTGGACACGCGGGCCGCCGAGTTCGGCGCCAACCGCGAGGCGATGCTGGAGAAGCTCGCCGAGATCGACACCGAACAGGCCAAGGCCGTGGCCGGTGGCGGCGAGAAGTACATCGAGCGCCACCGCAAGCGCGGCAAGCTCCTGGCCCGTGAGCGGATCGAGCTGCTGCTCGACCAGGACTCGCCGTTCCTGGAGCTCTCGCCGCTGGCCGCGTGGGGCACCGACTACCGCGTCGGCGCGAGCCTGGTCACCGGCATCGGGGTCGTCGAAGGCGTCGAGTGCCTGATCTCGGCCAGCGACCCGACGGTCAAGGGCGGCGCGAGCAACCCCTGGACGACGAAGAAGTCCTTCCGGGCGGCGGACATCGCCGCGCAGAACCGGCTGCCGTCGATCAACCTCGTCGAGTCCGGCGGCGCGGACCTGCCCACGCAGAAGGAAATCTTCATCCCGGGCGGCCGGATCTTCCGCGACATCACCAGGGCTTCGGCCGCGGGCTGCCCGACGGTCGCGCTCGTCTTCGGCAACTCCACCGCCGGCGGGGCGTACCTGCCGGGCATGTCGGACTACGTCGTGATGGTCAAGGAACGCGCGAAGGTGTTCCTCGGCGGGCCGCCGCTGGTCAAGATGGCGACCGGTGAAGAGTCCGACGACGAGTCGCTCGGCGGCGCCGAGATGCACGCGCGGACGTCCGGCCTGGCCGACTACCTCGCCGTCGACGAGCAGGACGCGATCCGGCTCGGGCGGAACATCGTCAAGCGGCTCAACTGGACCAAGCAGGGGCCGACGCCGAAGCCGGACTACGCCGAGCCGCTGTACGACACCGAGGACCTGCTCGGCATCGTGCCGACCGACCTCAAGGTGCCCTTCGACCCGCGCGAGGTCATCGCCCGGGTCGTCGACGGCTCCGACTTCGACGAGTTCAAGCCGCTGTACGGCTCTTCGCTGGTCACGGGCTGGGCGAGCATCCACGGCTACCCGGTCGGCGTCCTCGCCAACGCCCAGGGCGTGCTGTTCGGCGAGGAGTCGCAGAAGGCCGCGCAGTTCATCCAGCTGGCCAACCAGATCCACACGCCGCTGGTGTTCCTGCACAACACGACCGGGTACATGGTCGGCAAGGAGTACGAGCAGAGCGGCATCATCAAGCACGGCGCGATGATGATCAACGCCGTGTCGAACTCGAAGGTGCCGCACCTGTCCGTCCTCATGGGAGCGTCCTACGGCGCCGGGCACTACGGGATGTGCGGCCGGGCCTACGATCCCCGCTTCCTGTTCGCGTGGCCGAGCGCGAAGTCCGCGGTGATGGGCCCGGCCCAGCTGGCCGGCGTGCTGTCCATCGTGGCCCGCGCGGCCGCCGAAAGCCGCGGCCAGGAGTACAACGAGGAGCACGACAAGGCCATGCGCGCCATGGTGGAAGGCCAGATCGAGGCCGAGTCGATGCCGATGTTCCTCTCCGGCATGCTCTACGACGACGGCATCATCGACCCGCGCGACACCCGCACCGTGCTGGGGCTGAGCCTGTCCGCGATCCACAATGGACCAGTGAAGGGCGCCGAGGGCTTCGGCGTCTTCCGGATGTGAGTGAGCGATGATCCAGAACCTGCTGGTCGCCAACCGCGGCGAGATCGCCCGCCGCGTCTTCCGTAGCTGCCGCGACGCCGGGATCGGCACGGTCGCCGTGTTCTCCGACGCCGATGCCGCCGCCCCGCACGCCCTCGAAGCCGACGCGGCCGTCCGGCTGCCCGGCAACGCGCCGAGCGAGACGTACCTGCGGGCCGAGCTGCTGGTGAAGGCCGCGGCCGACACCGGCGCCGACGCCGTCCACCCGGGCTACGGCTTCCTGTCCGAGAACGCGGCCTTCGCGCGGGCTGTGCTCGACGCGGGTCTCACCTGGGTCGGGCCGCCGCCCGAAGCCATCGAGACCATGGGCTCCAAAGTGGAGTCCAAGCGGCTGATGGCCGCCGCCGGCGTGCCCGTGCTGTCCGAACTGGACCCGGCGTCGGTGACCGAAGCCGACTTGCCGTTGCTGGTCAAGGCGTCCGCCGGGGGTGGCGGGCGCGGGATGCGCGTGGTCCGCGAACTCGGTGAGCTGGCCGAAGCGGTGGAAGGCGCGAGCGCCGAGGCGGGGTCCGCGTTCGGCGACCCGACCGTCTTCTGCGAGCGGTACCTGGAGACCGGGCGGCACATCGAGGTCCAGGTCATGGCCGACCGGTTCGGCACGGTGTGGGCGGTGGGCGAGCGGGAGTGCTCGATCCAGCGCCGCCACCAGAAGGTCGTCGAAGAGGCACCTTCGCCGTTCGTCGACGACGCGATGCGCGCGGAGCTCTTCGACGCCGCGCGCAAGGCCGCCCAGGCGATCGACTACGTCGGCGCGGGCACGGTCGAGTTCCTCGCCGGGCCGGACGGGCGGTTCTACTTCCTCGAGATGAACACCCGGCTGCAGGTCGAGCACCCGGTCACCGAGAACGTCACGGGGCTGGATCTGGTCGCGTTGCAGCTGCGCGTCGCGGAAGGGGAACGGCTGCCCGCCGACCCGCCGCCGACCGTCGGGCACTCCATCGAGGTCCGGCTCTACGCCGAAGACCCGGCCGCGAACTGGCAGCCGCAGAGCGGCACCCTGCACACCCTGGACGTGCCCGACGTGGACCGGCGCTTCGGGCACGGTCCCGGGCTCAGGCTGGACTCCGGGTTCGAGAGCGGGTCCGTGGTGGGCGTCCACTACGACCCGATGCTGGCCAAGGTGATCACCTGGGCCCCGACCCGCGCCGAGGCCGCCCGCCGGCTCGCCAAGGCCTTGGCTGCGGCGAAGATCCACGGCGTCGTCACCAACCGCGACCTCCTGGTGACCATCCTCCGGCACGAAGCCTTCCTGGCGGGCGAGACCGATACGGCGTTCTTCGACAGCCACGGCCTCGACACCCTGGCCGCTCCGCTGGCCACTGTGGACACCGAACGGCTCTCGGCGCTGGCCGCGGCCCTCGCGGACGCGGCGGGTAACCGGGCGTCGGCGACCACGCAGGGCCGGCTGCCCAGCGGCTGGCGCAACGTCCGCTCGGCCGGGCAGCGCAAGGTCTTCACGGTGGCCGACCACGAATACGAGATCGTCTACTCGCTGACGCGGGACGGTCTGAAGGCCGACGGTTTCGAGGCCGAGCTGGTCACCGCCGAACCCGGCCGGGTCGTCCTGGACGTCGCCGGAGTGCGGCGCACCTTCGACGTCGCCCGCCACGACGGCGTGTCCTACGTGGACTCCGCGCTCGGCTCGGTCGCGCTGACGGCGGCGCCGCGGTTCGCCGACCCGGACGCCGCGCTGGCCGCCGGGTCGCTGGTGGCGCCGATGCCGGGCACCGTCGTCCGGCTGGCCGTGCAGGCCGGGGACCCGGTCAAGGCCGGCGATCCGCTGCTCTGGCTCGAGGCGATGAAGATGGAACACCGGATCGCCGCCCCCGCCGACGGCGTGGTGACGGAACTTCCGGTGACGGTCGGACAGCAGGTCGAAGTGGGCACGATCCTCGCGGTGGTAGGAGAAGAAGCATGAACGCCATGAACTTCATCGAGCCGGAGGAGCGGATCGCGCTTCGCAAGGCCGTCGCCGAACTGGGCACCAAGTACGGGCACGAGTACTACGCGCGCAAGGCGCGGGCGGACGAGAAAACCCACGAGCTGTGGGACGAGGCCGGCCGGCTGGGCTACCTCGGCGTCAACATCCCCGAGGAGTACGGCGGCGGGGGCGCGGGCATCGCCGACCTCGCCGCGGTGCTCGAAGAACTCGCCGCGGCGGGCTCGCCGCTGCTGCTCATGGTCGTCTCGCCGGCCATCTGCGGCACCGTGATCTCCCGGTTCGGCACCGACGAGCAGAAGAAGCAGTGGCTGCCCGGGATCGCCGACGGCAGCAAGCGGATGGTCTTCGCGATCACCGAGCCCGACGCCGGGTCGAACTCGCACAAGATCACCACCACCGCCAAGCGCGACGGCGACGGCTGGGTCCTCAGTGGACGCAAGGTCTACATCTCCGGCGTCGACGAGGCCGACGCGGTGCTCGTCGTCGGGCGCATGGAGGACTCGAAGACCGGCAAGCTCAAGCCGGCGCTGTTCATCCTGCCGACCGGCACCGACGGCTTCGAGTACACGAAGATCCCGATGGACATCATCGCGCCGGAGAACCAGTTCTCGCTGTTCCTCGACGACGTCAAGCTCCCGGCCGAGGCGCTGGTCGGCGAAGAGGACGCGGCCATCGCGCAGCTGTTCGCGGGCCTCAACCCCGAACGCATCATGGGTGCGTCGTTCTCCCTCGGCATCGCGCGCTACGCGTTGAGCAAGGCTGTCGGCTACGCGAACCAGCGGCAGGTCTGGGGCACCCCGATCGGCTCCCACCAGGGCCTCGCGCACCCGCTGGCCGAGATCAAGATCGAGCTGGAGCTGGCGAAGCTGATGACGCAGAAGGCGGCGTCGCTCTACGACTCCGGCGACGACTTCGGCGCGGGGGAGTCGGCCAACATGGCCAAGTACGCCGCCGCCGAGGTCGCCATCCGCGCGACCGACCAGGCCGTGCAGACCCACGGCGGCAACGGCCTCGCCACCGAATACGGCCTCGGCACCCTGGTCACGGCGGTGCGCCTGGGCCGGATCGCCCCGGTCAGCCGCGAGATGGTGCTCAACTTCGTCGGCCAGCACAGCCTCGGCCTGCCCAAGTCCTACTGACCCGAGGCGGCACTTTCACGTGAAAGTGCCGCTTCTTCACGGAGGTTTCACATGGCTGGTTTGGACGGCAGGACGATCATCATGTCCGGCGGCAGCCGGGGGATCGGTGAAGCGATCGCGCTGCGGGCCGCGAAGGATGGCGCGAACGTGGCGCTGCTGGCCAAGACCGCCGAGCCGCACCCGAAGCTGCCCGGCACGATCTACACGGCGGCGGAAGCGATCGAGAAGGCCGGCGGGCACGCGCTGCCGATCCTCGGCGACGTCCGCGACGACGAGGGTGTCGCGGCCGCCGTGGCGAAGACCGCCGAGCAGTTCGGCGGCATCGACGTCGTGGTGAACAACGCCAGCGCGATCGACCTGACGCCGACCGAGCAGGTCGGCATGAAGCGCTACGACCTGATGCAGGACATCAACGCGCGCGGCACGTTCCTGCTGTCCAAACTGGCCATTCCGCACCTGCGCGCTTCGGAGAACGCCCACATCCTGACGCTGTCGCCGCCGATCAGCCTCGACGAGAAGTGGTTCACCGCCGGGCACCTCGCCTACAGCATCGCGAAGTACTCGATGAGCCTGGTGACCGTCGGGCTGGCGGCGGAGCTGAAGGGCGACGGCGTCTCGGTCAACTCGCTGTGGCCGCGCACGACGATCGACACCGCGGCGATCCGCAACGTCGTCGGCGCCGAACTGGCTTCGCGCAGCCGCACGCCGGAGATCATGGCCGACGCCGCGTACGCGATCCTGACGAAGCCGAGCGGCGAGGCCACCGGGAACTTCTTCCTGGACGACGAAGTGCTGCGCGCGGAGGGCGTCACCGACTTCGCGAAGTACCGCGCCGGCGACACCGCGGAGGAAGACCTGCAGCTCGACTTCTGGGTGGACCCGGCTTGACCGGCGTCCGCGAACCCCAGCAGGAACGCAGCCGCACCACGCGGCGGCGGCTGATCGAGGCCGCGCTCGACAGCTTCGGCGAGCGCGGCTGGCACGGCGTGACGGTGGCCGGGATCGCCGAGCGGGCGGGCGTTTCCCGCGGCGCGGCCCAGCACCACTTCCCGGCCCGCGAGGACCTCGTGGTGGCGGCGGTCGACCTGCTCGGCCAGTCCCAGATCGACGAGCTTCGTGCCCAGGCGGCGGACCTGCCGACCGGCGCGTCCCGGATCGAGCGCGTCGTCGAGATGGTGCTGAACCTCTACACCGGCCCGCTGTTCCGCGCGGCTCTGCAACTGTGGGCGGTCGCGGCGACCGACGACGCCCTGCGCGACGTGCTGGTGCCCCTGGAGGCCCGGGTCGGCCGCGAGGCGCACCGCGTGGCGGTGGAACTGCTCGGCGTCGACGAGTCCCGGCCCGGGGTGCGCGAGCTCGTCCAGGCCACTTTGGACCTGGGCCGCGGGCTCGGGCTGGCGAACCTGCTGACCGACGACACCAAGCGGCGCAAGCAGATCGTGCGCGAGTGGGCGCGGACGCTGGAGCTGCGGATCGCGGTCACCGGAAGCGCTTGAGGTCCTTGAGGGCGCCCGTGGTTTCGGGGTGCTCCGGTCCGAGGACGCGGTCCATGACCGGGATCAACTCCTCCAGTGCCGCCACGGCTCCGGACGGGTCCCCGGTCTCGCCGCGCAAGGTGGCGAGGGTGTGGCGAGCCGTCAACGTGGTGGGGTGCTGCGGCCCGAGGACGCGGTCGAGGTCCGGCACGAGGTTTTCCAGCGCTGCCACGGCTCCCGCCGGATCTCCCGCCCAGCCGCGGAAGCGCGCGAGGTTGTGGCGGGTGGTCAGCACGTTCGGGCTGCCCGGCCCGAACACGCGGCTCAGGTCCGGCAGCAATCCCTCGACGACGGCCGCCGCGCCGGCCGGATCTCCGGCTCTGGCCCGCAACGCGGCGAGGTTGTGCCGGGCGGTGAAGGTGTCGGGGTGATCCGGGCCGAGGACCCGCCGCTGGTCCTGGATCAGTGCCTCGTACTCGGCCGGTGCCGGTTCGCCGGCGAGGCCGCGGAACCAGGCGAGGCCGAGGCGCGTGTTCAGCACGTCGGGGTGGTCGGGGCCGAGCACGCGTCGCTGGTCGGCCAGCAACGGTTCGAGGTGGGCCACCGCTCCGGCGAGGTCACCCGACTCGCCCCGCAAGCCGGCCGCGGCCCTGCGGGTGGTCAAGGTGGCGGCGTGCTCCGGCCCGAACACCCGTTCCAGGTCCGGCAGGAGACTCTCGTAGGCGGCCATGCCGCCGGCGAGGTCCCCGGTGGCGCCCCGAAGCCTGGCCGCGGCGACGCGGGCGCTCAAGGTGTCGGGGTGATCCGGGCCGAGCGCGCGACGCCGCTCCTCGACCGACCGCTCGACCTCGGCCACGCCGGACGGGTCGCCGGCGGCGTCCCGCATGATCGCGAGGTTCTGCCGGCTGGCCGAGGTGGCTTGGTGCTCGGCCCCGAGCACCCGCTCCAGGTCCGGCAGGAGGCTCTCGTACACCGCCACCGCCCCGGCGAAGTTCCCCGTCTGGCCGAGGTAACTGGCCAAGGTGCTGCGCGCGGTCAACGTCAGCTCGTGCGTCCGCCCGGGGACCCGGTCCAGATTCGCGAGGAGGCCGCTCAGCGCCTCGACAGCTCCGCGCGGGTCGCCGGAGTCTCCCAGGGAAACCGCCAGGTCGAAACGTGCGATCGAAGTGTCGAGGTGGGTGCCGCCGAGTCGGTCCGCCGCGGTGCGGCCGAGCTGCCCGAAGTACGTGATCGCCGCGCCGGGCTGCCCGTTCTCGCGAAGGCTCCGGCCCGCTTGGAAGAGCGCCACGTGACACCCCCGGCGCCAGAGCTGCTCGACGTCACCGGTGGCCTGCAGGGCGAAAGTGCTGCGCCGCAACGCTTGCACCAGCGTCCGATCCGACTCCACCGGCGGCCACGCCTGCACCAGCGCGTCCGCGGCCGCCCGCGTGATCCGCGCGAAGTCCTTGGGGCGCAGGTCGTCCCGGCTCGCGCGCTGCACCAGGGCGTGGACGCGGACCGCGTGCGGGTCGAGGCTGACGAGGTTCAGGCGGTGCAGGCAGCCCAGTGCGTCGCGGGCGTCTTCCGCGGTCGGGCGCCGGCGGGTCGCTTTGCGCAGGAAGTCCAGCGCGGCCGGCGCGGTGAGCACGGAATGGGGGATGCCGTGGGGATCGAGGACGCTCAGGAACCGCAGCAGCGGGCCGGCCAGGCCCGCGGGTTCGAGCCGGTCGGCGTGGGCGATCGACAACGCCCAGGTCGCCGTCACCGTGGCCTGGTGGTCGTCGGGCAGGACCGCCGCCAGCTTGCGTTCCCGGAACCGCTGCCGGTACGCCGAACAGGGCAGCTCGCGGTCGAGGACGTACGCCGCGGCCTGGGCGAGCGCCAGCGGCAGGTGCCCGAGGTCGTCGGCCAGCCCGGCGACGTCGTCGGCCAGGTGCGGGCGGGCGGCGAGCTTGCGGTTCAGGTACGCCCGCGACTCCGCGGCGGTGAACTGGCCGACGTCGACGATCCGCCGCCGGTCGCCGGCGAGTGCGGCGTCGCGCCGCCGGGTCGTGAGGACCACCCGCCCGGCGGCCGGCGGCCAGAGGCCGTGCAGGTCCGCGGGGTGCTGCACGTCGTCGAGCACCAGCAGCCAGCGCTTCGGGGTCGAGGCGAGCCACTCCAGGAGGCGGCGTGCGCCCTGCTCCGGGTCGGCGTCGTCGATGCCGGTGAGCGTCTTCGCCAGCTGCGCGTAGGCCGTCAGGATCGCGTCGCGGGACTCCGCGGTGATCCAGGCCAGCAGGTCGACTTCGCGGGCGGCCCACGCCCGTTCGGCGAAGTCCGCGGCCAGCTGCGTCTTCCCGACGCCGCCCAGTCCGGACAGCACCGTGATGGCGTCGAGCGTGACTTCGCGGTCCTGGAAGCCGTCCGCGCGGGCGGGCACCACGCCGGCCCGGTGCGGCCAGTGCACGCCCGTCGTCACCCCGCCCGGCCGGGCCGGGACTTCGACGGCGAGGGCCAGCGCGAACGCGGCGGCGTGCGCGGCCGCGGTCACTTCGGCGCCGTCGTCGCCGATGCCCCGGACGGTCAGCACCGGCAGGCCGTGGTTGAGGTGACCCGCTTTGGCGACGCCCGCGCTTTCCATTTCGATCGCGGCCGCGTCGTCGTAGGCGGTGCGCAGCCGGGCGGCCAGGGGAGCGGTGCGGGAGCCGAGCACGACTTCGCCGGCGGCGATCGGCCGGAAGTGCACCGGCGGCGGGGGTCCGGGGGAGTCCGGGAGCCAGCGCCCTTCGCGGGCGACGTGCCGGGCGATCTGGTCGAGCTCGTGCGGGATTTCCCAGGCCTGCGGCCGGTTCCGGAAGCCGTCGTCCTCGTCCTTGCCGCCGTGGTAGCCGTAGACCTTGGTCGCCACGACGACGTCGCCGGGGCCGAGGTCGTCGTGGAGCGCCCCGGCGATGCCGACGAACAGCAGCGCGCTGGGCGCGAAGGTCGCGATCGCGCGTTCGGTCAGGACGGCGGCGCCCTGGTTGCCCTGGCCGGTGAGCGCGAGGACGATCGTGGCCCCGCCGGCGGGCGGCACGCCCACCTCGAACCGCGTGCCCGACGGGTGCGCCGTGACGCGGCGGTCGCCCAGCACCGCCCGCACGGCCGCGTATTCCGTTTCGAGGGCGGTCAGTACCACGACCGTGGCGGTCACGGGAGCTCGGCGGCGAGGGCGAAGGCGAAGGCCGCCGCGTTCGCCGCCGCGACGGGCTGCCAGCCGGCCTGGTCGGCAGCGTGCTTGTGGCCGTCGGCCTTGTCGCTGATGCCCCGGACGGCGACCACCGGCAGGTTCCGGTTGAGGTGACCCGCCTTGGCGACGCCGGCGCTTTCCATCTCGATCGCGGCGGCGTCGTCGTAGTTCGTGCGCAGCTGCTCGGCCAGGGGAGTGGTGCGCGAGTTGAGCACGACCTCCCCGGCGGCGATCGGCCGGAAGTGCACCGACGGACGGCGCCCCTCGGGGAGCCAGTCCTCCTCGCGGGCGACGTGCCGGGCGATCTGGTCGAGCTCGTAGGGGATCTCCCACGCCTGCGGCCGGGCGCGGAAGCCGGAATCCTCGTCTTTGCCGCCGTGGTAGCCGTAGACCTTGGTGCCCACGACGACGTCGCCGGGCTCGAGGTCGTCGTGCAGGGCACCGGCGACGCCGACGAACAGCAGCGCCCGCGGGTCGTAGGTGGCGATCGCGCGTTCGGTGAGGATGGCCGCCGCCTGGTTGCCCTGGCCGGTCAGCGCGAGGACGGCCGAGCCCCGGCCGCGCGGCGGGCGGCCCACCTCGAACCGGGTGCCCGAGCGGTGGGTCTCCACCCGGCGCCCGGCCAGCAGCGCCCGCACGGCCGCGTACTCCACCTCCAGCGCGGTCAGCACCACGATCGTGGGTTCCGGAACGTCGTTCACGCGATCTCGCTTTCTGCGTCGTTCAGGTTGTGCCCGCGCAGGATCGGCGGGTGCAGGACCGTCGCCGGGCCACGCCGGTAGAGCGCGGCGGGCCGGCCGCCGTCCCGGGCCGTCCGGTCGCCGGTGGGTACCAGGAAGCCGGTCACCCCGGTGATCTTGCGGTGGAAGTTGCGGTGGTCGAGCCGGTGGCCCCAGACGATTTCGTAGACGCGCCGCAGCTCGCTGATCGTGAACTCGGCCGCGCAGAACGCCGTGGCGAGGGTCGTGTACTCGAGCTTGCCGCGCGCCCGCTCCACCGCGTCGGCGATGATCGCCCGGTGGTCGAAGGCGACCGGCGCGTCCGTGCCCTCGACGTCGGCGACCGCTTCCCAGCGCGCGGCGCGCGCGTCCCCGCCCGCCGCCGGGATGGGCAGGTCGGGCACCAGCGCCAGGTAGCACACGGTCACCACCCTCCCCCGAGGATCACGGTCCGGCCCGCCGTAGGTCCGCAACTGTTCCAGATGCAGCCGATCGGCCGCCAGGCCGGTCTCCTCGGCCAGCTCGCGGGCGGCCGCGACGTCGATGTCCTCGTCCTCGGAGGCGATGAACCCGCCCGGGAGCGCGAGCTGCCCGCGGTAGGGCGCTTCCGCGCGCTCGACGAGCAGGATGTTCAGCCGCTCTTCGCGGACGGTGAGGATCGCGAGGTCGACGGCGACCGCGACCTTGGGGATCTGCCATGTCGTGTCCTGGGCCACGCCGCAAGCCTAGCTTCATGTCAGCTTGACGCAAAGTCGGCTCGGGCTCTAACCTGAGTCCACTTAATGTCGAAACGACGAAAAGGGTCCGCGATGTGTGTGCACCTACCGGTCTCGCTCGCCTGCAAGCTGGCCGCCGTCCTCCTGTTCGCGGGGCTGGTCAGCGGGTTCTGCCTCGCCTCGGCCTGGCAGGCGCCCACCGCCACCGCGAGCGGCTCGCCCGGGATGGCGGTGGGTCATGCCGCGCGCTGAGAAGCCCTTGGCGCCGGACGGCTCCGCGCTGACCGAGTTCGCGGCCGGCCTGCGGGCGCTGCGGGAGAACGCGGGGAACCCCTCCTACCGCGAACTGGCGCGCCGGGCGCACTTCTCCGCCACCACGCTGTCCGACGCGGCGGGCGGGCGCCGGCTGCCGAGCCTGGCGGTGACCCTGGCGTACGTCCGCGCCTGCGACGGTGACGCCGGCGAGTGGGAACGCCGCTGGCGCGCGACGGCGGCCGAGCTGACGACCCCGGCCCCGGCCGAGGCCACCGCTCCCTACCGCGGGCTCGACGCCTACGACCGCGAGGACGCCGGCCTGTTCTTCGGCCGGGACCGGCTCGTCGACACCCTGATCGCCGCCGTCGCGGCCCACCGCTGCGTGGTCGTGACCGGTCCGTCGGGCGCCGGGAAGACGTCGCTCCTGCGCGCCGGCCTGCTGCCGCGCTTGAGCGGCGCGGTCGTCTTCACGACCGCGGGGGACCGGCTGCCCGAGGGGGACGCGCTGGTCGTCGTCGACCAGTGCGAAGAGCTCTTCGCACCCGGCCGCGACGACGACCGGGCACGGTTCGCCGCCGCGCTGCGCACGGGCGGGCCGC
Organism: Amycolatopsis sp. FBCC-B4732; assembly: GCF_023008405.1. Taxonomy (NCBI): domain Bacteria; kingdom Bacillati; phylum Actinomycetota; class Actinomycetes; order Pseudonocardiales; family Pseudonocardiaceae; genus Amycolatopsis; species Amycolatopsis sp. FBCC-B4732. Next base: position 5,095,359 of record NZ_CP095376.1, on the reverse strand, counting down.
GGGTCGTGCTCGCCGTGCGCGCGGACGTCGCGGACCGCTGCGCGGAACTGGCCGGCCCGCGCGAGACGCCGGCCCGCGTCGAGGTCGGGCCGATGACCGCCGACGAACTGCGGCAGGCGATCACCGCCCCGGCCGCGCGCGCCCGCTGCCTGGTCGAGACGCCGCTGCTGACCACGGCCGTCGCCCTCGCCCACGGGCGGCCCGGCGCGCTGCCGTGGCTGTCGCACGCGCTGCTCGAGACGTGGCGGCGGCGCAGCGGCACCCGGCTGACCCTCGCCGGTTTCCAGGCGGCGGGGGAGTTCGGCGGACCGGCGGCCGGCGCGGCGGAGGCCGTGTTCGACGCGCTCGGGCCACCCGGGCGGGCCGTCGCCCGCGACCTGTTCCGCCGGCTCGCCGACCCCGGGGAAGGCGCCAGGGCCGTCAGCGCCGACGAACTCGACGACACCCCGCTCGCCGCCGGCGTCGTCGAGCGGTTCGTCCGGGCGCGGGTGCTCGTGCGCGACGCCCACCGGCTCCGGCCGGCCCACGAGACGCTGCTGGGTGCCTGGCCGCGCCTGGCCGCGTGGCTGGAAGAGGACGGCGCGGAGCGGCGCACCCACCGCGAACTCACCCAGGCGGCCGCCACCTGGCGCCGCCACGACCGGGACCCGAGCCTGCTCCTGCGCGGCGCTCACCTCGCGGCCGTTCGTGCGTGGGCCCGGCACCCGCGGCATCTCACCGTCCACGAGCGGGCCTATCTCGACGCCAGTACCGCCGCCGAGACGCGCCCCCGGCGCCGGGGATGGCTGGCCGCGCTGCTCGCGGCCCTGTGCGTCCTCTCCGCGGCGGCCGGGCTCGGCGGCCAGCCGGTCTGCGGTCCGGTCGCCCTGCCGCGCGCCGATCGTTGTCCGGACCTTTGTCGTCCGGCGGCCGCGGCCCCGGCGCCGGACAACGCCGAGGCCCTAGACCTGGGGTAGCAAGCCCGGTCCGCGGGGGGCGGACCGGAACGGAACGAGGGAGGAAACCATGAGAGCAGCAGCAGTGGTGGCCGCGGTGGCCGTGGCGGCGACGGTGGGGGTCGGCGCCGCCGGGCCGGCCGAGGCCGCGTGCCAGGCGCAGTACGCGTGCATGTACTCGAACTCCGATCTGGGCGGCTACAAGTTCGAGAACTTCAACAGCCAGGCCAACTGGGGGAGCCTGCGGTACGCCGGCACCAGCATCCCGCTGTGGGCGGGCGACGGCACGTACAACAACGTCAGCTCGATGGAGAACAAGGACACCAACTCGCCGATCGCCGTCTACTACAACTCCCAGTACCGGGGGTCGTGCTTCACGATCCGGTCGAGCGGCACGGTGCGGAACTTCGCGAACGTCCGGCTCTCCGGGGACAACCACGACGGCTGGGTGGCCAACGACGTGATGAACTCCCACCACTTCAACATCGCGTGCGGCACGTACTACGGGTGAGGGCGGCGCGGATCGCCGCGGCGGTCGCCGTCGCGGCGCTCGGGTGCGGCGTCGCCCTGTCGGCGGGCGACGCCGCGGAGCCCGGGCCGCCGCCGATCGGGCCGGTGCGACCGGTGGTGTCGGGCGCGGACGTCGTGCTGCCGTTCGACGCCTACCGGCACCCCGCCGCCGAGGTCAACGTGATCGAGCGGGCCACCGCCGCGCTGGCGGGCAAGTGCCTGGCGCGCTTCGGGTACGACTGGACGCCGCCGTCGATCGCCGCGGTGGACACGTCCCGGCCGGCGGCGGGGGGCCGCTACGGGATCGTGGACGCCGCCGAGGTCGCCCGCCTCGGCTACCACGCGGCGCAGCCGCCGGACCGCGTGGCGCAGGCGCAGCCCCCGCTGGACGTGCTGGTGGTCTACACCGGCAAGGGCACGTCGGAGGTGCGGGGCCGGCCGGTCCCCGAGGGCGGCTGCGTCGGGGAGGCCCGCCGCCGGCTCGAGGAGGGCGTGCCGGCGGCCTTGCCGGGGGAGGCGTTCGCGGAGCTCGACCGCGAGCTCTACCTGACGGCTCAGGCTGATCCGCGGGTTCAGGCGGCGATGGCCGGCTGGCGTGCCTGCATGGCGGAAGCGGGGGAGCGGTACGCCGACGTGTGGGCGGCCAACGACGACGTCCGGTGGAGCGGCCCCGCGCCGGCCCCGGCGGAGATCGCGGTCGCGAAGGCGGACCTGGCGTGCCGGACGCGGACCGCGTTGCCCGGGACGTGGCTGGCGGTGGAAACCGCCTACCAGCAGCGGGCGATCGCGGACCGGCGCGGCGAGTTCGACGCGCTGGCGCAGGCGCTGCGGGCGCGGCTGGCCAACGCCCGGCGGGCGCTGGAGCGGTGAAGGAGGGGGCGGGGACCGGGACACCGGACCCCGCCCCCTCCGGCGTGCACGACCCGGCGGAACCGCACCGGCACCCGAAACGTCATAGTGCCGTAAGTAACACAATCAGCCCAACGGGCGAATGACTATGCGTAGTGGTTCCGAGGAGAAAGGCAGTCCGGTGTCCGGTTCAGGAGTCGAGCTCACCCACCGCGCCATGGCGATGCTGAGGGCGGTGGCGGCGGGACGCGCGCAGATGTCGTGCAGCTGCGAGCCCGACCTCTTCATCGACGGATTCGCCTGCTGCGATCAGATGACCGCGCACGCACTCGCCCACGGCGGCTACCTGCGGCCCGCCGCCGAAGCCGCCACCGGGCGCGTTCCGGCCGAGCTCACCGAGGCCGGCCGGGCCGCGCTGGAGATCGTCGTCGCCGCCTGAGCGACGTCACCGAGCGTCGCCGGTTCGCTCATCCGTTCCCGTCGGCGAGTTCCGCTTCGCGCCGGGTGAGCACCAGGGGAGCGCCCTCGGTGACGGCGATCGTGTGCTCGGAGTGGGCCGTGCGGGAACCGTCGGCCGAGCGGATCGTCCAGCCGTCGGGATCGAAGACGATCCGGTCGGTCGTGGCCGCGAACCACGGCTCCAGCGCGAGGGTCAGCCCCGGCCGCAGCTTCATCCCGCGCCCGGCCGTGCCCTGGTTGGGGACGTGCAGGTCCTCGTGCATGGTGCGGCCGATGCCGTGCCCGCCGAACTCGGTGTTGACCGGGTAGCCGTACTCGCGGGCCACCGCCCCGATCGCCGCCGAGATGTCGCCCAGCCGGTTGCCGGGGCGCGCCGCGTCGATCGCCGCTTCCAGTGCCACCTCCGTCGCCCGGATGATCCGCAGGTCCGCCTCGGCGGGGGTGCCGACGATCACCGTGCGTGCCGAGTCGGCCGCCCAGCCGTCGATGCTGACCGCGAGGTCGGCGGTGACCACGTCACCGTCGCGCAGCACGTAGTCGTGCGGCAGGCCGTGCAGGACGGCGTCGTTGACCGACAGGCAGATGACGTTGCGGAACGGGCCCTCGCCGAAGGACGGCGCGTAGTCCCAGTAGCACGATTCCGCCCCGCGCCGCTTGATCATGCCGCGCGCGTGGTGCTCGAGGTCCATGAGGTTGACGCCCACGTCGGCGAGCCGGCCGACCTCGGTCAGGATCTCGGCGACGAAGCGCCCGGCGACGTGCATGCGGTCGACTTCCGCAGGCGTCTTCAGTTCGATCACGAAAACCTCGCGTTACCAGAGTCGGTATAGTTATACCGGAACGGTAGCACGTTTCCGGTATAGAAATACCAGTCGGGTCCGGAATGGGGACGAAAACCCGCCCGACCTGGCAGGCTTGGGCCATGGCGGAACCCCCACCACCGGTCGACGACGACGCGACGGTCTTCCTCCCCAGCGAGCTGCGCGGCCCGCATTGGCCGACCCGCGACCTCGACGTCTCGCACCGGCCCTACGACGAGTTCGCCACCCAGATCGTCGCGCGCCCGCCCGCGTCCCCGGTCAGCGCCGGGCGCGGCGAGGGCGCCGGGTCGTCGCTGGCCCGCTCGAGCGGGCGGATGGCGGTCGCGTCCGCGGTCAGCCGGGTCACCGGGTTCGTCGCCAAGCTGCTGCTGGCCGCCGTGGTCGGGACCGGGGTCGTCAACGACTCCTTCACCGTCGCGAACACGCTGCCCAACATCGTCTTCGAACTGCTCTTCGGCGGCGTGCTCGCCAGTGTCGTCGTGCCGCTGCTCGTGCGCTCCCACGACGATCCGGACGGCGGCCGCGCGTACACGCAGCGGCTGATCACGATGGCGCTGGTGCTGCTCACCGTCGGCACGGCGGTCGCGGTGGCGATCGCCCCGGTGTTCACCGCGCTCTACGTCGACAAATCGTCCGCGACCGCCAACCCGGGGCTGACCACGGCGCTCGCGTACCTGCTGCTGCCGCAGATCCTCTTCTACGGCCTCTTCGCGCTGCTGTCGGCGATCCTCAACGCGCAGAACGTCTTCGGTCCGCCGGCGTGGGCGCCCGTGCTCAACAACGTCGTCGTCACCGGCACGCTCGTGGTGTTCGCCGTGGTGCCCGGCGAGCTGGTCCTCGACCCGGCCCGGATGAGCGACCCGAAGCTGCTCGTGCTCGGCCTGGGCACCACGCTCGGCATCGTCGCGCAGGCCGTCGTGCTGATCCCGGCGTTGCTGCGCACCGGGTTCCGGTTCCGCTGGCGCTGGGGCTTCGACCCGCGGATCAAGGAGTTCGGCGGGCTCGCCGCGTGGATCCTCGGCTACGTCGTGGTGAGCCACGTCGGGTTCGTCGTCACCACCCGGGTGCTGACCGGCGGCACCAGCGGCGGGGTCACCGCCTACAGCTACGCGTCGCTGCTCTTCCAGCTGCCGTACGGGATCCTCGGCGTTTCGCTGCTGACCGCGCTGATGCCGCGGATGAGCCGCGCGGCCGCGGACGGCGACACGGGTTCGCTCGTCGGCGACCTTTCGCTCGCGTCCCGGATGTCCACGGTGCTCTTCGTGCCCATCTCGGCGGTGCTGGCCGTGGTCGGCACCCCGATCGGCGTCGCGATCTTCACCTGGGGCCGCGGCACGCTCGAAGACGCCGAGCGGCTCGGCCAGACCCTCGCCGTCTCGGCCGTCGGGCTGCTGCCGTTCGCGCTGGTCATGTTGCAGCTGCGGGTGTTCTACGCGATGAAGGACGCCCGGACGCCGACGCTGATCATGCTCGTGATGACCGCGGTGAAGATCCCGCTGCTGCTGCTCTGCCGGGGATTGCTCGACGGCGAGCACATCGTCTACGGCGTGATGCTCGTCAACGGCGCCGGGTTCGTGGTCGGCGCCGTGCTCGGCCAGGTCTGGCTGTGGGTCCGGCTCGGGCACCTGCGCAGCAAGCGGTCGCTGCGGGTCGGCCTGATCGTGCTGGGGGTCAGCGCCCTCGGCGTCGGGGCCGCGGTGCTGGCCGGCTACGCCGTGCCCGGCTCGCTCGGCCCGATCCCCGCCGCGTGGGTGAAACTGCCGGTCCAGACCTTGCTCGGGATGGCCGTGCCGTTCGGGTTGCTGGCGCTGCTGAAGCTCCCGGAGTTCACCCCCGTGACCCGGCGCGTGGGCGCTCTCCTGCGGCGGTTCGCGCCTCGTTGACGACTACGGCCGGGAAGGCGATCCGGATGTCTCGGAACGATTACGAGACCGCTGCGATCAGCGCGTTTACAATTCCGGCGCGGCTTCCTACGATCCACCCGGTGCAGCTACGGGGCGGAGGTCGTGCATGACGCGCAGTGCGCGCAGGCGGCGGGATCGGGTCACGGTCGACGAACTGCTGCGGGCGGCGGGTGCGCGGCCGCGCAAACCCGGTTCGCGCTCGGCCGAAACGGCGGCGCGGCGCGGCACCGAGCCCGGGCCGCGCGGGTCGGGCGGCCGGTTCGCGCTGGCGGCGGCGGTTTTCGTCGTGCTGGGCGGGCTGGTGCTCGCGCTGGCGACGCGGCCGGAACCCGTGCCCGGGTCGACGCAGTTCCCGCAGCTGCAGCCGGCCACCGGCGCCCCGTCGTCGAGCGCGGTCGCCGCGCCGACGAGCACGACCACGCCGTCCCCGGTGGTGATGCACGCGCGCAGGACGCCGACCGCCACGCCGGCGCCGACCGTGACGGTGGAGCTGCCCCCGCCTTCGACGGCCACGGTCACCCTCCCGCCGCCGACGTACGACTGGGGCCGGTGCTCGCCCTACGGCTGCCGCCGCGACGGCACGCCGGTGCGCTGACGGCGCAGCAGCAGGTAGGTCCCGGCGGCGAGCACGAACCCGGCCGCGAACGTCAGATCACCGGTGCCGGGCACGGCTTCCGGGATCGGCGCGGTGTAGAGCGCCTGGTTCGCGAAGAGGCCGACGGAGACCACCAGGCCGACCAGGAACGCGGTGAACCCGGCGACGTTGCGGTGGTTCTCGTCGGCGAGCAGCGCGCCGAAGTCGGTGCCGCGGCGCAGGTGGTGGTCGGCCAGCAGCACGCCGAGCCACGGGCCGATCCAGTAGGCGATGACCAGCAGGAAGTTCTCGTAGGCGTGCCCGGCGTCGCCGAGCCCGAGCCAGGCGAGCACGAACCCGACCGCGCCGAAGGCGAGCGCGACGGCCGCGCGGCGCCAGGCCAGCGGCAGCCGGACGCCGAGGGCGAGGAAGGCAAGCGCTCCCGAGTAGACGTTCAGGACGTTCGCCGCGACCGCGCCGAGCGTGATGGCCAGCAGCGTCGCCGCGGCGAGGAACCCGGGCAGGTGCCCGGTGAACGCCGTCGCCGGGTTGGCGTCGGCCGGGCCGCCGATGGTCGTCGACGCGGCGCCGGCGAGCATCAGCACGGTGGTGGACAGGAACAGCCCGAGCCCGGCGTAGCGGCCGATCGCGCGTGTCGACGCGGTCTTCGGCAGGTAGCGCGTGTAGTCGGCGGCGTAGGGGTTCCAGCCCGCGGTGTAGCCGAACGCGGTGCCGACGGTGAGCAGGAACCCGCCGACGCTCCCGGTGTTCGGCGTGGCGCCCGACTTCGTGAACACGACCACGCTCGCCGCGGCGAACACGACGGCGAGGACGGCGAAGACGTACTTTTCGTAGGCCTGCACGAGGTTGTGCCCGAAGAAGGCGATGACGATCTGCAGCGCGACGACGAGCACGAGGCAGGCGAGCGCCGGCAGGCCGGTGAGGCCGGCGAGGGCGAAGGCGCCGCTGACGCTGTTGACGGCGAACCACCCGATGCCCGCCATCACCGACATCAGCGCGGCGGGCAGGAGGTTGCCGCGGTAGCCGAACGCGGCCCGCCCGAGCACCATCTGCGGCACGCCGTAGCGCGGTCCGCGCGCGGACAGGACGCCGTGCGCGAGCGCGCCCAGCCCGTTCCCGGCGACGACGGCGAGCGCGGCCTGCCAGAACGTCAGCCCGAACGCCGTGACGGCGAGGACGCCGACGAAGACGGTGGCGAACTCGAGGTTGGGGGAGGCCCAGGTCCAGGCCAGTTGCCGCGGCGTCCCGTGCCGGTCGGCGTCGGCGACGGGCTCGACCCCGCCCGGCTCGACGGCCACCACCTTGTCGCCGTAGTTCTTCGTCATGGGAAGACGGTAGGCGCCCGACATTGCGCCGGTGTGACGGTTTCGCGGTTCCCGCTGACCGGCACCCGGCTGTGCCGTCCCAAGCCCCGCGAAGGCCCCCTCACCGGCCCCGATGCCGGTGAGAGGGCCTCCGACAGCCCCACTACGGGCCGGTGTCAGCCGGTGTAGCCGGCGACGATCTTGGTGAACGCGTACTTGTCCTGCGTGATGCCGCTGCATTCGCCGCCGCCGCTGCAGTCGCGGTTGGTGGCCCAGAAGGTGAAGCGGGCCAGGTGGTGGCTCGTCGCGTAGCCGCGGATGGAGGTGAAGTTCGCGACCGTGACGGTCTCGCCCGCGTTGTCGGTCTTGCCGTTCATCGAGGAAAGGCCGCTGTGCCGGTAGGCGGTGTCGTCGTTCCAGCCGAACGTGGTCTTGAGCTGGTTCTTCAGCCCGTCGACCGCGGACTTCGTCAGGGCGGCCATGTCGCCGCCGCTGGAGAAGTCGAACGGCATGACCGACCAGACGTCGACGCCGGCGCCGATCGCCTTGGCCTGGTTGATCAGGCGCTTGCCCCACGAGTCGGGGCCGGTCGTGGTGGTGCCGATGGTGATGACGACCTTCAGGTCCGGGTTCTTCTGCTTGGTCAGCTTGACCGCGTTGAGGATGCGGTCCTGCACCGTGTTGTTCTGGAACTCGTCGGTGTTTTCGATGTCGAGGTCGATCGCCTTGAGGCCGTAGGCGTCGATCACCTTCTGGTACGCACCCGCGAGCGCCGAGGCCGACGTGCACTTCGAGCCCAGCTTGGTGCCGGACCAGCCGCCGAAGGAGGGGATCACGTCCCCGCCCGCGCTGCGGATGTTCTGGATCATCGTCTTGTCGGAGCCGGTCAGCGAACGGCTGCCGTCCCACTTCGGGTTGCAGGTGCCGTCCGACAGGACGAAGGCGAGGGTAAACGCTTTCACGCCGGTCGCGGACATCGCCGCGGTCGGGCTGGTCTGCCCGCCCCACTGGTACAGGTACGGGGAAGCGAGCACCGGGTCCACCGCGGCCATGGCCTGCGGGGCGAGACCGACCGCCGTCGCCATCGCGGCTCCGGCCGCGACCGCGAGGGTCACCAGACGGCGCAGGGATTTCATAGGGGTCCTCCAAACGAGCAGGTTGGAGCACCTCCGGTTTGAGGCGGCGGGATCATCCCGGGAGGAGCGTTGTGTGCCACCCCACAGTGGACTAGACCAATGTTGTGTGTCAACCCTCCTTCGGCCGGAAAATGACGCACGGTGCGCGCGCGGCTCCCGAGCGTCGGCGGGTGTGAGATTCCCCTGAAGGCGGATCGACAGGGCCGGGCATTCCGGCTACTTTGCCGAAATGGTGGGGGATTCGGTCGCCGCCGGCGGAGGACGCCGCCCGGGCCGGTTCCTGCCCGCCGTCGTGCTGGCGCGCTGGGCCCTGTGGCGGCTGCCGCGCCGCGGTCAGGTGCTCTACCTCGTCGCGGTCGACGTCCTCGCCGTCGCCGCGGTCGCGCTCGCCGCCGTCCGGTTCCCGCCCCTGCCCGCGATGCTGGGGCCGTTCGCGCTGCTCCTGGGCGGGCTGCTGGTGTCCGCCGAGCTCGCGCGGCCGGTGGAGCGCCACCGCGAGGACACCCTGCTCGGCCCCGGCGTCGACACCCCGTGGATCTTCGCCGGCGTGCTGGTGCTCCGGCCCGGCCTCGCGGTCGCCCTGGTCGTGCTGTCGGCCGCGCACCAGTGGTTCCGGGTCCGCAGAAGACCCGTGTACCGGCAGGTGTTCGGTGCCGCGTCGACGGCGCTGGCCGGGCTCGTCGCGGGCGCGTTCCTCACCGCGACCGGCGTCCGCCCGCTGGGCGCGGTCCTCGGCTCCCGCACCGTCCTCCTGCTCACCGCTGCCGTCCTGGTCTTCCTCGCGGTGAACGCCGCGCTCGTGACCGCCGCCGACGGCCCCCGCCGCCCGCGCGAAGCCGCGCCGGGCCACGCTTTCGACGCCGCGATGGCCGCGTTCGGGCTGCCGCTGGCCTGGGCCACCGCGGCGGCCCCGCTCCTGGTGCCGGTGCTGGCCGGCGCCACGGTGGTGCTCCACCGCGGCGGCCTCGGCCTCGGCCGCCGCGACCACGTCACCCTCGACCCCGGCACCGGCGTGCTGACCGCGGCGTCGTGGCGCGGCGCCGCCGAAGCCCGGCTGGACCGCCTCGCCGGAGCCGGCCCCGGCCCGGCGGTGCTGCTGCTCGACCTCGACCACTTCCGCCGCCTCAACGACCGCTACGGCGCCCGCATCGGCGACGCGGTCCTGCGCGCGGTGGCCGACACCCTGCGCGACGAGGTCCGTTCGGCCGACCTGGTGGGCCGCTCCGGCGGCGAGGAGTTCGCGGTCCTGCTGGCCGGCGCCGGCCGCTTCGACGCGATGGCCATCGCCGAACGCATCCGCCTGCGCATCGCCTCGACCCTGGTGGCGCTGAAGTCCTCGGCCGACGGCCCCCAGTTCGTCGGTGTGACGACGTCGATCGGGGTCGCGGCGTGTGCGGCGGACGGCCGCTTGTCGGGTGCGCTCCTGGCGGCGGAGGCGGCGTTGCTGCGGGCCAAGGCGGCGGGGCGGAACCGGACGATCTGCGCCGACCCCGGCTCGTGAGTGTTCCGGGCGGTTCCCACCGCCCTGAACACCCACGACGACTCAGCCGACGGTGATCGCGGTCAGCTTCTCCCGCAGGTACTCCGCCGCGATCACCTCGGGGTACGTCCGCTTGCCCAGCGGCGGCCCGAGCGACGTGATCCGGGCGTCGTGGTCGGTCTCGTAGAAGAAGATCAGCGACACCAGGTCCTCGTCCGGGGCGGTGGCCGCCGGCGGGAGGACGCGGTGGCGCGTCGATCGCCAGCGGTCGCCGGTCCAGCGCGCCATCAGGTCGCCGATGTTCACCGTGAACGCGTCCGGGTGGAACGGCGCGTCTTTCCACTCGCCGTCGGCCGTGCAGACCTGCAGGCCGCCCACACCGGCCTGGCGGTCGAGCACCGTCACCGTGCCGAAGTCGGTGTGCGGGCCGATCCGGAACTGGTCCGCCTCCGGCGCGCCGACGTGCGTCATCGGCGGGTACCAGTTGATGTTGAACGTGTACGTCGGGTGCGCCGTGTGCCGCGTGAAGTGGCTCTGGGCCAGGCCGAGCGCCGCGGCGAAGATCTCCAGCAGGTGGTCCGACAGCGCGCGCATCCGGCGCATGTACTCCGTCGCCGTCTCGGCGAAGCCGGCCACCTCGCCGGGCCAGACGTTGGGCTGGAACCAGAACCCGTCGATCTCGGCGACGCCCACGCCGTCGTCCGCGCCGGCGGAGTAGGACTCCTTGAGGTCCGGCGGGGTCTCGGTGCCCTCGGCGTAGCCGTTGGCCTCGACGCCGGGCGGCAGCCAGCCGCGCCCGCCGACCGTGACCGCGTAGCGCTGCTTGACGTCCTCGGGCAGCGCGAAGAACTCCCGCGCCAGCTCGCGCGTCCGGTGGCGCAGCTCGTCCGGCACGCCGTGCCCGGTGACCAGCAGGAAACCGGACTCCCGCAGCGCGTGGTCGATCTCGCCGGCCACGTCGGCGCGGCCTTCGGACGTCCCCCCGAACCACGGCGAAAGGTCCACGAGCGGAACGGATGACGGCATACCGGCTCCTCGCAACAGCACTGTCCTATTCGGACTTTTCGACCCCGATGTCCTCGAACCACAGGTCCGGGCGCGCGGCGATGAACTCGGTCATCAGCGCGGTGCAGGCGGGATCGTCGAGCACGGTGATCCCCACGCCGAGCCCGGCGAGCCAGTCGTGCCCGCCGTGGAACGTCGTGGCCTCGCCGATGACGACGCGCCCGATCCCGAACTGACGGACGAGACCGGAGCAGTACCAGCACGGCGAGAGCGTCGTGACCATGATCGTGTCGCGGTAGTGCGGGCGCCGGCCGGCGTTGCGGAACGCCGCTGTCTCGGCGTGCGTCGACGGGTCGCCGTCCTGCACGCGCCGGTTGTGCCCGCGGCCCAGCAGGGTGCCCGCGGTGTCGAAGAGCGCGGCCCCGATCGGCACGCCGCCTTCGGCCTTGCCCAGCTCGGCTTCCTCGCGGGCGACAGCGAGCAGGGCGTGCGGGTCGATCGGCATGCGTCACTCTTTCCGGCCGGGGCGGTGCCTGGCAAGTGTTTGACCGCACGGCTGCACCATCCGGCGGATCGAGGACCGGAACTGTCCTCGATGTCTGGCACACTGCGTGCCATGTACGGCACTTCGGAACGCCTGCTCCGGTTGCTCTCGCTGCTCCAGGCGCGGCGCGACTGGCCGGGCGCGGACCTCGCGTCGCGGCTCGACGTCGACGTCCGCACGATCCGCCGCGACGTCGAGCGGCTGCGTTCCCTCGGCTACCCGGTGCACGCGACGCCCGGGGTGGCCGGCGGCTACCGGCTGGGCGCGGGCGCCGCGCTGCCGCCGCTGCTGCTGGACGACGACGAAGCGGTCGCGGTCGCGGTCGGCCTGCGCACGGCGGCGAGCGGCACGGTCAGCGGCATCGAGGAGACGTCGGTGCGCGCGCTGGCGAAGCTGGAGCAGGTGCTGCCCGCCCGACTGCGGCCGCGCGTGGGCGCCGTGGCCGCGGCGACGGTCTCGCTGCCCGGCGCCGGGCCGATGGTGGACGCCTCGGTGCTGACCGCGATCGCGGCCGCCTGCCGTGACTCCGAGCGCCTGCGCTTCGGCTACGGCGACCGGTCCGGCGCGGAGACGGAACGCTTGGTCGAGCCGCTGCGCCTGGTCCACACCGGGCGGCGCTGGTACCTGGTCGCCTTCGACCTCGACCGCGCCGGCTGGCGCACCTTCCGGGTCGACCGGATCACCGGGGTGCCGGCGGCGAGCTTCCGCTTCACCCCGCGCGAACCCCCGGCCGAAGACCTCGCGGCGTACGTCTCGCAGCAGATCTCGATGGCGCCGTACCCGCACCAGCTCGTGCTGCGCGTGGCCGCCCCGGCCGAGGTGCTCGCGCGCCGCATCCCGCCGACGTCCGGTGTCGTGGAGGGGATCGACGAGCACAGCTGCCGGGTGCGGACCGGGGCGAACACCCTCGACACGGTCCCGTACTACCTGGCGCAGTGGGGGTACGACTTCGTGGTGGAGGAGGCGCCGCCGGGGCTGGTGGAGCTGCTGCGCGAGGTGGCGGAGCGGTTCGCCCGCGCGGTCGGTTAGCCCGCTTCGACCCGGACGCGATCGCTTTCGCCGTCGGAGAGGAACGACGCCAGCTCGCCGCCTTCCGCCGTGACGGCGGTCCGGTCGGCTTTCGGCAGGCGCCCCAGCGGCTTCACGACCACCGTGCCGTCCGCCACCTGCCACGTCGCCGCCACGCGGCCGTCGACCAGCACCACCCGCTCGCCGGCCACCGAAAGCCCGCGGTGGGCGTCGTCGATGATCCGGCTCCGGTCGTCGTAGCCGAGGATCGCGTTGTCGAACGCGGGCAGGAACCGCACCGGCGCCGGCGTGTCCGGCTCCGGGCGCGGGGCGCCGGGCAGGTCCAGCAGCTCGCGCCCGCGTTCGTCGCGGAACACGACCAGCTCCTCGCGCACGGCCTTCACCGCCGCGGGCAGCCCGGCCAGGCCGCTCCACGCGCGCAGGTCGGCGGTCGCCGCGGGACCGTACGCCGCGAGGTAGCGCCGCACGAGCGCCTGCCCGGCCACGTCGTCCGGGGCGAGCGGGTCGACGTCGCGGCCCAGCCAGGCCGTCAGCGGCAGGTTCCGCACGCCGGCCTTGACGCGCCACAGCCCGCGCGGCGGCAGCTGGGCCACCGGGATGAGCGCGGCGACCAGCATTTCCCCGAGCGGCCGCGGCCCGGCGCCGGGCCAGCGTCCGGCGACCGCGCGGGCGAGGTCACCCATCGAGCGCGGCTCGCCGTCGGCCAGCACGGCGCGGCCCGCCGCCGCGAGCTCGCCGAGGTCGACCCCGGCGAGCTCGCGGCGGTAGGTGCCCAGGACGCGCTGGCGCAGCATCGCGTCGAACCGCGTCCGCCACGCCAGCACGTCCTCGGCGGTGAGCAGGTGGACGGTGCGGCGCATCAGGTGCGTCCGCACCACGCGCCGCCCGGTCAGCAGCTCCGAAAGCACCGCCGGGTCGAAGGCGCGCAGCCGCGACCACAACCCGGTGAACGGCTCCTGCGGCTCCTGCGCCTGCAGGCCACCGAGGTGCGCGACGGCGTCGTGCACCGGCAGTCCGGCGCGCTCGAGCAGCAGCTGACGGGCGAGCGTGGCGCGGTTGAGCGCCCGCGTGTCCAGGACGGTCACGTCGACTTCTGACCGTCCAGCGCCTCGCGGATGATGTCCGCGTGCCCGGCGTGCTGCGCGGTCTCGGTGATGACGTGCAGCAGCGCCCGCCGCGCGCTCCACGTCGTGCCCGGCTGGTTCCACGGCGCGTCGGGCAGTGGGTGCGTGACCGACAGGTCGGGCAGGCTCGTGATGATGTCCTCGCTTCGCTTGGCGACGTCTTCGTAGCGGGCCAGGATCCCGGCGAGGGTGTCGCCGGGCTGCATGGCGAACTCGGTCTGGTGGTCGATCGCCCACTGCGGGAACTCGCGAGCGGTGCCGGCTGCCATGTCGGCCCAGGTCACGCCCTCGGGGAGGTCGTAGCGCATCGCGGAAGGGCCTTCCAGGGCGAAGCGCAGCCAGTTTTCTTCCATGCTGGCGACGTGCTTGAGCAGGCCGCCCAGGCACAGCGCGCTGACGGTCGGCCGCGCGCCGGCCTGCTCGTCGGTGAGATCGCGCGCCGGGGTGGTGAGGGCGGCGCGGGCGGCCGCCAGTTCGGCGATGAGGTCGTTGCGTTCGGTGTCGTTCTGCACGAGGACCACTCTGGCAAGGGTAGCGGACAGGGTGTGTCCGCTATTCCTGGGAAGATCGGCGCATGCCGAAAACTTCCGGACGGCTGCTGGCTCTGCTGTCGCTCCTCCAGGCCCGCCGCGACTGGCCTGGTGCGCTGCTGGCGTCGCGGTTGGAGGTCAGCGAGCGCACGGTACGCCGCGACGTCGACCGCCTGCGAGAGCTCGGCTACCCGATCGCGGCGGTGAAGGGCCCGGACGGCGGGTACCGCCTCGACGCGGGTTCGCAGCTGCCGCCGTTGTTGTTCGACGACGACCAGGCGGTGGCCCTGGCAGTCGCCCTCCGGACGGCGAGTGGCGCGGGAATCGAGGAGGCGGCGGCGCGGGCGTTGAACACGGTCCGGCAGGTGATGCCTGCTCGGCTGCGCCATCGGGTGGACGCGCTTCGGGTGACGGCTGCGGACCGGGCCGGGCCGCGAGTGGACCCGTCGGTGCTGGCCGCGTTGAGTGCCGCGGTGCATGCGCGGGAGGTGCTGCGGTTCGACTACGTGAGTGGTGGGCCGGTGCGGGGTGAGGTGCCGCGCACCGATTCCGTGGCCGCTGGGGTTGCGGTGCCTGGCTCGAACTCTGCGGCCGGTGGGGTGCCCCGGGTCGGTGAGGTGCCTCGCTCGGACTCCCTACCGGCTGGGGTGCCACAGGCCGGTGAGGTGCTCCGTTCGAACTCCGCGGCCGGTGGGGTGCCCCGGGCCAGCGAGGTGCCTCGCTCGGACTCCGGGACCGCTGGGCCGCCGCACCGCGAAGTGCCCCACGTCGACCCCGTGGCCGCCGACTCGCCGTCCCGGGGCGAGCCGCGCGTCGGACCTGTGCCCGCCGGGCCGCCGCGCCGGGTCGAGCCGCACCACGTCGTCACCTGGGGCGGCCGGTGGTATCTGGTGGCGTGGGACCTCGACCGCGCGGACTGGCGCACCTTCCGCGCCGACCGGATCACCCCGCGCGTGCCGGCCGGCCCGCGGTTCGCCCCGCGCGAGCTGCCCGGCGGCGACGTGGCGGCCTTCGTCGCGAGCCGCTTCACCGGCAAGGACCTGTCGGGGGACTGGCCGTGCCGCGGCGAAGTGCTCCTCGACCTGCCGGCGCACGTGGTGTCCGAGTACGCCCGTGACGGCGTCGTCGAGGAACTGGGCCCGGACCGCTGCCGTCTGGTGCTGGGTGCCTGGTCGTGGATCGGCCTGGCCGCGACGATCGGCCGTTTCGACGCGGACATCGAGGTCGTCGAGCCACCCGAGCTCCGTGAAGCGTTCGCGCGCCTGGCGCGTCGTTACACGGCCGCCGCTGACCGACCGCTCAGTCTGTGACCGGTGTCACGCCGAGCATCCGCAACACGAGCCCGCCGTACTCCTTGCCGAGCGCGGTGGGCGTCTGCCGGGCGCGCTCGCTGTACCAGCGGGCGACGTCGACGCCGAGCGAGAGCACTGCTCTCGCCGAGATGTGCGGGTCCGACACGGTGAAAACGCCCTCTTCGACGCCGTCCGCGATCACCTTGCGCACGATCCGCTCGATCCGCCGCCGCAGCTCGGCGACGACTTCGAACTCCTGCTCGGGCAGCGCCTGCAGTTCGTATTGCACGACTCGCGCGACGGTGTGCCGCCGCGCGTGCCAAGCCACGAAGTCCTCGACGATCAGCCGGATCCGCTCGACGGGATCGGACACCTTCGCGACGACGTTCTCGACCAGCGCGAGCGTCTGCTCGTGCCCGTACCGGCTGATCGCGAAGAGCAGCGCGGCCTTCGAAGGAAAGTGCACGTACAGCGCGGCGGGCGACATCCCGGCAGCCCCGGCGATGTCCCTCGTGGTGGTGGCGTGGTACCCCCGCTTGGCAAAGGCCTCCACCCCGGCGAGCATGAGCCGCCGAGCGGTCTCCGGCTGCACGTCCGGCCACAGTTCGGCCGAGAGCGACATCGTCATCCGGTGATCCTTCCAGAGAGCCCCACCGCAAGTGGCGGCCCCGACGGCCGGCCGGGACATGCTCATTGTAAGCGGGCGCTAACCTTCGGATCTGAGGGATGTATCCCGCAAAACGGGATGACCGGCAGCGGGCCACGGCCCGGGTCAGTCGTGGCCCAGGTCCGCGGACAGTTCAGCCACGAGCTCACCGTGGGCCGCTGCGCTGCCGAGTCGCGTCGCAGGTGAACCCGGGCTACGCACCCGGCTGCCGGCGACGCTCGTCTTCGACCACCCGACCCCCCGGGCGCTCACCAGCGCGTGACCGCACGACTCGCTGTCCGGCCCGGATGCCGCCCTGCTCGGCGACGGCCGGGTCGCCGACCTGCTCCGGCCACGCCCGCGCTCACCGTGCCCGGGATCGACTGGCCGCCGATGGTCGGCTCCGCCGCGGAGATCATCATCGGCGTCGAGGAATCCCACGCCCTCAGCGAAAGCGTCGCCCCCCTGGGAGCAAGGGCGACGCCGGACCACCTCCGTCACTCCAGGTCGACGGAGGTGGTCCGGCCCGTGTCCGCCGGCGCGGGGACGGGCACGCTGTGCACCACGCCCGCGGCGGCGGACGTCGGGCCGCCTGGGCGCGCCGGGCCCGGGCGGTACCGCCCGTAGAGCAGTCCGAGCGCGACGCCCACCCCGGACACGATCGCCATGAGCAGCGCGGTCCGGGCCACGCCGTCGACGAGTGCGGCGCCCCGGTTCGCCCCCTCGATCGAGGCGGCGCCGCCGTAGATCGTCGCTGTCACGGCGGTGAGCAACGCGGCCCCGACGTACCGGGCCATGTTGGAGATCCCGGACGCCCCGCCGACGTCGTTGCCGGGTACCGAGGACGTCGCCGCGGCGGACGCGCATCCGTTGGAGAGCCCCAGGCCGGCCGCGACGGCCACCAGTGGGAGGACGAACACCCCGTAGCCCCAGCTCTCTTCGAGGAACACCAGCGCCACGAAGCCGCCGGTCGTGATCGCGAACCCGAGGACGATCACGCTCCGGGAGCCGATCTTCTTCGCCAGGCTGCCGACGAAGGGCGCGATGACAACGATGCCCGCCGCCGCGGGCAGGGTTGCCAGGCCCGCCTGGAGCGGGGACATCGCGAACGCCGCGGGGTCCTGGAAGAACAGGCTCATGGCGTACATGAGGCCGTTGATGGCACCGGCGACGATCAGGATCACCAGCGTCGAGCCGACCAGCACCTTGTTGCGCAGGAGCCGCAAGTCGACCAGCGGCGCCCGGACCCGGCGCTCGACGGCGGCGAAACCCCAGCCGGCCGCCGCGGAGACGATCAGGCACGTCCACGTGGGCGCGGACAGCCAGCCCCAGTCCGAGCCGCGGCTGAGCGCCAGCACCAACGGCACGAGGCAGGCGGCGACGAGCAGCATCCCGGCGAGGTCGAGGGACCGCGGCCGGGTCTCGTCGCGCGACTCCGGCACGGTGGCCAGGGTGAGCGGGATGCACGCGGCCGCGATCGCGGCGTCGATCCAGAAGAGGCCCTGCCACCCGGTCGTGTCGACGAGCAGGCCCCCGGCCAGCGGTCCGGCGGCGGCGCCGACCGCCGAGGCGGCGCCCCAGAGCGAGACGGCACGGACCTGCGCGGTTCCGCTCGCGGCGACCGAAAGCAGGCTGAGGCCGCAGGCCAGCAGCGTCGACCCGGCCGCACCCTGGATCGCCCGGCCCGCGATGACGGCGGCGCCGCTGCCCGCGAGCCCGACGACGACGCAGGAGAGCACGAAGAGCAGCAGCGCTCCCGAGAAGACCCGGCGCCGGCCGGCGATGTCGCCGAGCGCGCCGCCCGTGACGATCACGGCGGCGCCCACGAGCGAGTACCCGGTGACGGCCCACTGCAGCGTCGTGGCCGAGGCGCCGACGTCGTGGCTGATGGCGGGCAGCAGGATGGTCACCGCCGAGGTGTTCGCGTTCACGACGAGCGCCGAAACGCAGGTGACAGCCAGTACTGCACCGCCGGCCGGTGCCGGCGACGTCGATTCGGAAGCCATGTCGGCATGGTTGCCGCGGGACCGCCGGACCGCGTCACCTGTGCGGGGTGAGCCCGCCGGGCAGCCTGCAGCCGAACGCGGCTCGCGCCTGCTCCGGTTTGCCGCACGAGGGGACGGTCGGCCGCCGCGTCCTCCGGGGACGAAGCGGGGGTCATCCACCACGGGTGACGACGCGGGGGCGCCCGGCCCGCAAGGTGGGCGGCGGAGGTGCGGGTGATGGCAGATCGGGCGGCCGGCGGGTGGGTGCGGGGATCTCTTCGGTGGCGCTGTTCGCGGCGTTCGCCGTGGTGTCCGGCGCCTTGATCCGCCATCCGGTGCACCTGGTGCTCGCGGTGCTCCTGCCCGGGGGCGTGCTCGGCGGGGGCTGGGCGGCACTGGTGCGCCGGAGCTTCCCGCAGGTGGCCGCGGCGGCGCTCGGGGGCGTCGCCGCGGTCCTGCTCGTACTGCTGCCCGGTGTGCACGTCTACGCCTTGATGGCGACCGCGGCCGCGCTCGCCTGGGTGTCGCTCGCGATCGCCGGGACAGTGCTGGGCCAAGACCTCCCACCGCCACCCGAAACCTGCCGCGCCGAACCGGCGGACCGGGGTGCTCCTGCTCGACCCCTTGTCCGGCAAGGGCGCGGCCACTTCGTCCCGGCTCGGCGAGCGGGCGCGGGTGCTCGGCCATCCGGGCGGTCTCGACGAGGATCTCCGCGAGCTCGCGGAGCAGGCCGTGGCCGAGGGAGCAGACGTGCTCGGGGTGGCCGGCGGCGACGGCTGCCAGGCGGTGGTCGCCGACGTCGCCCGACGGCACGGACTGCCCTTTGTCTGCGTTCCAGCGGGAACTCGCACCCACTTCGCGCGTGATCTCGGGCTGGACCGGGACGATCCGGCGGCCGCGCTGGACGCCTTCGGCGAGGCCGTCGAGCGCCGGGTCGATCTCGGCGTCGTCGAAAACCGCGTGTTCGTCAACAACGTGTCGCTCGGAGCGTACGCCGCCGTCGTCCGGGCGCCCGGCTCGCCACGTTCGCCCAGTGCCTGCCCGGTCTGTTCGGGCCGGACGACGCCGCCCGGTGGCGGCTCGACCGACCGGCCTGCCGGAGCAGGAGCAGGGCCGCGGCTCCAGCCGGGAGGTCCACCAGGAAGATCCAACGCCGCCACGGAGCCGGCTCGCACACGAGCGAGGCCACCGTGAACGCGGCGATCCCGAGACCGAATGCCCGTCTGACGCCGGCCCGGCCGGACAGCGAGCCGGCCGAGAGCAGCGCCGCGGCGAACACCAGCGTGTAGCCGTCGACCACCCACTGCAGTACTGCCGCCGGCCGGCCGGGCCACCCGGGACGCAGTGGTGGCTTTCCCGGAAGAGGTCATGCCCCGATGGAACGCCGCTACAAGTGCACGCGGCAGGGTGCGTTTTTCCGGGTTCCAGCAGAACCCCCCTCGACGATGTGCGCCGTCGTGCGGTGGAGGCGTGGACGCCAAGAGCACCGAGGTTCGCGACTTCTTGGTCACCCGGCGGGCCAAGCTCACCCCGGAGCAGGCCGGGCTGCGGCACTACGGCGGCAACCGCCGCGTGCCGGGCCTGCGCCGCGAAGAGGTCGCCATGCTCGCCGGGGTCTCCGCCGATTACTACACCCGCGTCGAAAAGGGCAATCTCGCCGGCGTCTCCGACAGAGTCCTCGCCGCCATCGCCGCCGGCCGTCCGCGCACCGCCGTCGCCCAGCGCCGGCGGTCACCGCAGCGGGTGCGGCCGGTGGTGCAGCAGATCCTCGACAGCATGACGACGACGGCCGCGTTCGTCCGCGACGGCCGCCCGGACATCCTGGCGACCAACGCACTGGGCCGCGCGCGGTATTCGCCGGTGTTCGACAGCCCCACCCGCACCAGTGAAGCGTCACTGGCCAACCTCGCCCGGTTCGGCTTCCTGGACCCGGCGGCGCGCGACTACTTCCCCGGCTACGACAAGTCCTGCCACACGTCGGTCGCCATTCTGCGCACGGAAGCCGGCGACCTGACCCTCGCCTTCGAAGCCATGGACTTGACCGCGGACAGCGGGGCTGGGCTGCCACCGCCCTAGCTTGCGGGCCGCTGGACGATGAGGATCGGCGTTCCGGAGATCGTGAGGGTGTCGCCCGCGCGTAGCGGACGGCTGGTGCCGTCGAGGCCGCGTACCTCCTCGGCGTGTGGCGGGGCCGACGTCGTCGCGGTGCCCTCGTGGGTCCAGCGGATCGTGAGCAGCCGTCCGTCGTCCGCGGTGAACTCGCACTGCCACACGGTGGCCGGCAGGTTGATGGCGAGGCCGTGCCCGCACGACCGGGTGCTGGTGCGGGTCAGCCACCGTTGCAGTTCCTCCACCGCGAGCGCGGCCCGGGTGGGCGGACCGCCGACGGCTTGCAGCGCGACAGGCAGGTTCCCGCTGCCCCAGTTGTAGAAGTAGGAGCGTTCGAGGCCGAAGTCGGAACCGTAGATCGCCACGAGGTAGAACCGCGTGGCGTAGTCGATCGCGCGTTGTTCGTCCAGCCGTTCGTCGCGCACGTATTCGTAGGTGACACCGGTGTTCCACAGGCGGGGGTGGACACCCGCGTCGTGGAAGGCTCCGTCGATCTGCTGCAGGCGGCCGAGCATGGTCTCCGGCGGGTCGGCCGCCGTTTGCTGGGACAGGTTGATGCCCGCGACGTCGCAGTAGTCGTAGCCGCGCAACTCGGCGAAGCGGCGCAGCACGGCTCGGCCGCCGTCGGTCCACAGCCGGGCGATCGACGGGCACACCACGACCGCCCCCGGGTCGGCGGCCTTGATGGCGCGCGAGGCCAGCCGGGTCATCTCGACGAGGGTCTCGGTCGAGCCGGAGAAGTAGCGCTGGTCATTGGCGTGGACCCACACCTCGTAGGCATTGATGCGGCCCCGGTAGCGGGTCGCCAGCGTGCGGACGAACCGGTCCCACACAGCCAGGTCGTCGGGCGGCGCGCTGCGGGAGCCGTCGTCGTAGGGCGCCTTCGGGCCATCGGGCGCGGCCCACGCCGGTGTGCCGCCGAGGACGAGCGTCGAGGGCAGGTCCGTCGTCCGCGCACCGTCGACCAGCCGGTCGAGGATGTGCCAGTCATAGGTGTCCGGCCGTGGTTGCAGGCTCGCCCAGCGCGTGCGGCTGTCCCAGAACCGCAGGCTCCCGACCTGGAACGAGGGCATCACTCCGCTCGAGGACGACGCGGTCACGCCGAACAGCGACGGCGTCAGGGGCAGCTCGCGCTGCCAGGACGGGCCTGCGATCTGCTGCCGGGCGGGCACCGTCCCGACTTCCGTGCCGCCGGCGGACAGCAGGACGAACAAGAGCACCAGGACGAGCCCGGCCGCCACCGTGGAAACCGTGCGCGGACGGAGCAGCCGCCGGGATTGCGGTACCGGGTGCACGATTTCCGCGACAGCCGGGTGCACGATGTCCGGTACCGCGGCCCGGCCGGTCGCCGACTTCCAGTCCGTCAGCAGTTCGATCAATTCCTCGTCATTCGCCGAACACGCCGTGGCGATACCGACCACGGTCTTGTAGTCCGGCGGAACAGTTGTTCCCAAGCAGTACCGGTGCAGGGTGGAACTGCTGATGTGGGACTTCTTCCCCAGTTCCACATAGCTCAGCCCACTGCGCTGCTTGAGGGCCGTGAGATGGCCCGCGAGCAGCTCTCTGCCTTCCGGCACGCCCCTTTCCCCCACTCAGCCCTCCCCAAGCCTCCGGTGTCCCGGGCCAGTATGGCAGCCATCCCACGCCGGGAGATATCGGCTGGTCAGGGCATGTCGGACCATGCCGGGACGGTGGCGGGTTGTCCGGACGCGGACTCCTCGGCATCGTTGGCCCCGGCCGCACTCGCGGTCATTTCCGCGAACGGGGGATTGACGGCCTGGGTCCGGACCCCCGTTACGACAAATTCATGCGAAACAAGGGGAGATTTCATGAGGGTCAACCGAATCGGCGGAGTGGCCGCCGTGGTGGCGGCAGGACTCATGTCGCTCAGTGCGACGGCGACCGCGGCTCCCGGCCTCGGCCACGCAAGCGCGACCGATTATCCGGTTACGGGATTCTTCGTGCCTTACGGGGCAAGCGTCGTCAAGGGCTCCATCACGTGGCACAACCGCGACGTCGTCATCACGGGGGAGGTCCGGGCGCGCTCCTCAGAAAAGCAGGCTCGGTTCCGCGGTGAGTCCGATTCCTGCGTGACACCCCTGGAGACGCGAACGGCACAGGCCGGTGAGGACCGCGGGTTCCGTGTCGACTTCGACTGCAACTATCCGGGCGGGCTCACCTACGTCTACGTGGCTCTGTGGGAAGGCGACGTCTACCGCGGCGGCGTGACCTGCACCAGGCAGGGCTGCGTGGAGTGAGTTCCGGCGCCATCACGCGACTCGCCCCCGGCCGGCCGCGTGGTGGCGTCGATCCCGGCGATCGCCGGCTCTCTGCGCACGGCTGCTCGGCGGCGGGCGCGGAAGGGCTTGCGCGATGCCGCCCGCAGGCGGACAGCTCGGGATCGCGTTGACAGCGACCGGGGCAGGTGTCGTCCGGAGGCTGCTATGGTGGACTTAAAGCAATTTTGTGTTGCTTTAAGTCCGGCTTGCGGGGGAGAGACGATGAAGATCCTGGTCAGTGGTGCGGGAGCGGCTGGGCTGTGTGCGGGCATCGATCTCGCGCGGGCCGGGCACGTGGTGGAGATCGTGGAGCGGGCGAAC
Source organism: Amycolatopsis sp. FBCC-B4732 (assembly GCF_023008405.1). NCBI lineage: Bacteria > Bacillati > Actinomycetota > Actinomycetes > Pseudonocardiales > Pseudonocardiaceae > Amycolatopsis > Amycolatopsis sp. FBCC-B4732. The sequence continues at coordinate 5,072,502 of NZ_CP095376.1, read as the reverse complement.
CACCTGCGGGTCAACGGCTCACCCATCGACGTGCGCGGCGACGCGCTCGAGACGGCCGAGCGGATGGGCATCCTGGACGCGGTGCTCGAGCGGCGGATCACGATGACCGAGCGCACGACGTTCGTCGACCGCTTCGGCGCGCCCGTCGCCTCCCTGGCGATGGAGGAGATCAACGAAAGCTCCGACGACGTCGAGCTTCCCCGCGAAGACCTCATGCTCATCCTGCGCCAAGCGCTGCCCGAGCAAGTCGACCTGCGCTTCGAGGAGTCCATCGCGGCCCTGGCCGAGGACGGGGACCGGGTCGCGGTCACCTTCGCCTCCGGCCGCGCGGCCGCCTACGACATCGTCGTCGGCGCCGACGGGGTGCACTCGGCGGTGCGGCGGCTGGTCTTCGGCCCGGAAAAGGAGTTCACCGAGCCCCTCGGGGTGTACGTCGCGATCGGGGACGCGCCCGGCGAGGTGACGCCCGGCGACACCCGCGTCACGGAGATCCTCAACCTGCCTGGCCTTCTCGCGGGGGTGGCCCGCTACCGCGACAAAGCGCTGGCGATCTTCGAGTTCCGGTCCGGCCCGATCGACTACGACCACCACGACCAGGCCGCCCAGAAGCGCATCCTGGCCGGGGCCTTCGCCGGGATCGAGGACTGGAAGGTCCCCGAGCTGCTCGAGACCGCCCAGCACGATCCCGAGCTCTACTTCGACGTGCTCACGCAGATCCACCTGCCCAGCTGGCACCGCGGACGGGTCGTGCTGATCGGGGACGCTGCGCACTGCGCGACCCCGATGGCCGGGCGCGGCACCTCGCTGGCCCTGCTCGGGGCGTGGACGCTCACCGAGGAGCTCGGTCGCCACGGCGACGACGTCGAGGCGGCGTTCAGTGCCTACGAGCAGCGTCAGCGCCCCCACGCGGCGGCGGCCCAGGAGTTCGCGCGCGGCGGGGCCGACCTGGTGGTCCCCGCGACCTGGGAGGCCATCGAGGCGCGCAACGCCCGGCTGCGCGCGCTGTAGGCTGCCGGCCGTGGTCGAGGACGGATGTACGCGTGAGCCGGCTCGCCGTCCGGGCGGGCGCACTGCCCGGGTGCGGCACCGGATTCTCGAGGCCACCGCCGAGCTGATCGCCCGCGACGGGATCGGCGGGTTGCGCTACGACGAGGTCGCCGAGCTGGCCGAGGTCAACAAGACCAGCGTCTACCGCAACTGGCCCGATCGGACCGCGCTGGTCACCGACGCGCTCGCGGCCTTCGGTGCCGATGCCGCGCCGCTGCACGATTCCGGCGACATCGATGCCGACCTCGCCGGCTTTCTCGAAGCTCTCGCCGCCGCGACCGCGAGCCCGCAGGGCCGGGCTCTGCTGACCGTGGTGGCCTCGGCCCGGGAAGACCCCGAGCTGCGGGCCGTCGTCGACGAGGTCTTCGAACGGCGTCTCGGTGCGCTCGACCGCCGGCTGCAGGTGGCGATCGAGCGTGGTGAGCTGCCCCCGGTCGAGAGCTCCTTCGTCGCCGAGTTGCTCGCCGGGCCGGTCCAGCTGTTCGTTACCCGAGGGGCCCGTGCGTTCACCCGTGCCGACGCCGTCCGGGTGACCGGCGTCGTGCTCGCCGGCATCCGGGCCACCCACAGCGCGTGACACCGGGTGTCCTGGCGCCGGACCCGGTGATGGTCGCCGATCCTGAAAGGACTTCGGATGCTCACCCGTGGTGAATGGCCGGGAGCGCCCGGCGGCACGGTCCGCCTGCGGATTTCCGGCGGCGGAGTGTTCGCTCAGGCGTACCGGGTCGGCCTGGGAAACGGGGCGGTCATCGTGGCGGAGAGTGCCGCTTCGAAGTCGGGCGGTGGTGTCCATCGCGGTGGCCCTGCGGCCGGAATGGGCTCGCCGCGCGCGGCTTGGCACAGCGAGTACTGCGCGAACGTGACGAGGGCGTGAGTTTCCGGGCCGGGATCGCGTAGCTGCCGCAGCGCGGTGCGGTACCGCTCGGCGAGTCCGGCGTCCTTGACGAGGTGCAGCAGCGGGTCGTCGCCGTCGGGCAGCCTCGCCTCACGCGTGAAGCTCGTCAGCCGGCGCAGCATGAACACCGCGACGGCTTCGCCGGTGAGCTGGTCGGTGATCTCCTGGACGTCGTCGGGGTCGTAGACGTCGATCGCTTGGGTGTTCCCGTTCCGGGCGGCGGCCCGGGGCACGAAGGCATCGCATCGGACGCCGAGTTCGTCCGCGATCACGGGCACGTCGTCGGCGGGGACTTCCCACACCGCGGCGACTTGCGTGCGCCGCCACCAGCGGTCGCGGGTGGGATTGACGCGGTCGACGACCTTCCGGCGTTCGACCTCGACGCCCGGCAGGCTGCTCAGCCACTCCGCCAGGGTCCGGGCGTCCACGTCGATCCGCTCGGCGCCCCGGACGGTCTCGTCCGCCGTGCGGACCTCCACTTCGACACCGGCGGGGGCGGCGAGCTTCACGTGTTCGATGACGGCGATCGACCGCAACGCACTGGTTCGCGTCGCCCCGGACAGCCGCTTGACGAGCACCCGCGCCGGGTTCAGCTCGATCCACCGCGCGTCGGAACGCAGGCTCCACGGCATGGCGACCGACAGCACCAGACCGAGCGCAGCGAGGACGCCGCCGAGCACCAGGGCGGTGTGCCCCATCGTGGTCCACCCGAAGAAGACGGCCACCACGGGCAGGACCACGAAGGCGAGCAGCGGGCCGGCCACCGCGAACGGGATGGCCAGGCTGCCGGCCCACGTCTTGGTCAGCAGGCGCGTGACGCGCGGCACGAACACCAGCCGCACCGCTCCGGACGACGTCGTCACCACCGGGCGCAGCTCCTCGGGAACGGCTGAGGAAACGTCCACCGGCATCTCCCTCGATCGGGGCCACGGGTCGCCAGATTACCTCGATCACCCCGGTCCGTTGCCGAATTCCGGGTGCGGGCAACGGCTCCGTCAGTACAAGACGTGACGCGCGGCGAGCCGGTCGCGGGGAACGTGGCCTTGCTCGGACTGCGGCGCCATTCCGGTCGCAGCGTCGCCCGCGGCCCGGCACTCGGGTGCTCGACCTGGCCTGCGGCCCGGGCGAGCTGCTGTGCACCGGGGACCGCTACGTCGCGGCTCAATGGCTCAACACCCGCCGCCGGCCGGACGCCCATCCCGGTGCGCCCGGCGGACGACCGATCAGCAGCACAAGAGTGGGTTATTCGCTGGCCGCAGGACGGGCGTCGGCTCACACTGGCGGACGATGACCGACGACACGGACGCGGGGAGCGACCACTGGTACTACGCGCCCGCCAAGACGTTGCGGGGAGCTCTGCAACGCGGCTGTGGTGCGGCCGGCGCATGGGTTGCGGCTCATCCGGTCGCACCGGAACTCGTGGTGGACTGCGTGCGCCGGCACTACCGGTGGGACCGGCAGGTCGACGAGCGGACGGTGTATCTCGTCCGGCTGGCCCTCGACGTCGAGGTGTCCATCGACCCCATCGTCGACCAGCTCTGGCGAGCTGGGCGGAACACCGGCTACGACGGCAACCGGTTCGGCCAGAGCGTCGAGGTACTGGCTGCCCTTGCCCGGACGGGCGTTACCGCGGCGGCGGACGCTTTGCGCCAGTACGTGTGTGAGGGTGAACGGTGGGTCGAGGTCCTGCAGGCCGTGGCCGGCCACTGGCCCGGCGAATGGTGGGACGACCTCGCTCCGATCGTTGCCGGCCGTGCGGCGAACGCCTCGCCGGAGGACGTCTTCCCCGGTCGGGAACCATGGTCGAGGTGGGCGGGCAGCGACCGCCGGATCGACGTTCTGATCCAGCGTGCCCGACCGTCGGTCGACTGGCGGTGCCCGAGTCTGCCCCATCGCGGCGCTCCGGTCTCCGGGTTGCTCAGCCTGCTCGCGGATCCGGATGCCTCCTCCGAGACGCTCTCGGCGGTGCTGCACGAGTTCGCGCGGCACCGCGATCCGGAGCGGCGGTTGCTCGACGTCGCCGACCAGTTGGCCGCCCGCCCGGACGCCCGGGCGATCGGATCGGTCCACGCGCTCACGAAACTGGGTCCGCAGACCGTGAGGCATGCTCGCCAATGGGCCCGCAGCCCGTCCCATCCACTGTGGTGGAGAGCGGTGGTAATGCTTACCGAACACGGTGATGCTGCCGACGTTCCCGCACTACTGGACGCCCTCGACCGGCTGGACAGTGACAAAGACGAATGGTGTGGCTACGACGACCTGGCTCGCGGGTTCGCACGCTTGGGTGTCACGGAGTCCGCGCCACGGCTTCGCTGGCTGTGGCGCCAGAGTCCGCACTCTTACGAACGGGCCGCCTATGTGAACGCGTTGCTGACGCTGGATCCTGACAGCACAAGGCAATGGCTGCCCGATGCGCTCGCAGACTGCGAGGGCGGCGTCCGGGTGGTGGCCGCACGACACGCGCCGCTCACCGGCGAGGTCCGCCGACAGCTCGGCCGGCTGCGTGATTCTCTTATTGAGAACGCGGACGTGCGAGAGGCCGCCGCCGAGCGGCTCGCCTCGGCGTAGGCGATCACTGCACTGGTGGCGGCACCCCGACGCCGCAGTCGTCAGTGTCCGCTCCGCGGCACGAGCGGGTGTCGGCCTGTCGGTGTGCAGCCGCCACACAGCCCGACGACCCGCCACTTCGGGCTCGGCGAGATCCAAAAGACGCGGAGGCGCCAGGTACGCCGCCAGGATGTAGTTCGGGTGCCGGTCGAGGTTGTTGCGGGCGCGGTCGTAGCGCGAGAATCATCCAGAAGAGATAGGGAAGTCGGGCCGGCTGCCCGTGGAGGGGGCTTCGACGGCGCGGTGAGCTCCGATTCGGGCGTGACGTGCGGGATTCATCCCCGGCGGCCGATCCCGGTCAGGTCAGGCTCACCGACACGCCGGTCTGTCCGGTGGGGACTTTGCCGTGATGCGGAATCGCTGTGCCACTTCGACGGCAGAGCCGTCTCGGAGGGTGATGATCCCCAGGGTGAGTGGGCCGTTGAGGCCCTTGCCGCCGGAGAACCGGCCTTTGAGGACAGTGCCATTCCTGGCGCCGATCTGTTCTGCCACAACGGCGGATCCCGGCGACTCCTCCGGCCGGTAGCCCGTGATCGCAAGGGCCCGCGCCATCGGCTCGGCGCGGGCCCTTGCGATCGCCGCGGCTATTGGCTCAATTCGGTCCAGGGACCTTGCAGATTGCCGTCCTTGACCGAGATTCGTCCGTCTCGGACGACGGCGATCCTCGGGCCGGTGATGCCGAACGCCGTGGTCCGGTCGGCCTCGGCGAACCAGCTCGCGTTCGCCGACTGGTCGTCCTTGACCTGGACGACGCCGTTCGCCAGCAGGAGACCGATGCGCGCGCCGTCGATGTCGACCTTGGTCACCGCGCCGTCCTGCGGATCCCACTGGGTGCTCCAGCCGCCGAACAGGTCGCCGTCCTTCAGCAGGGCGAATCCGTCGCGGAGGACGGCGATCCGGCTCCCGGACAGGTCGAACCCCGTGACACGGTCGGCTTGGTCGGTCCACGGCGAGCGGGCAGCGTCGTCCCTCACGCGCAGGTGCTGGTCGGCGGTGAGGACGCCGACGCGCGCGCCGTCGACACCGACCGCGGTGGCCGCCCCGGACCGGGCGTCCCATTCGGTCGTCCAGCTCCCCTGGAGGTTGCCCTCCTTGAGGTACGCCGAACCGTCCCGCACGGCGGCGACCCGGTCGCCGGACAGGGCGAAGTCGGTGACGGCGTCCGATTCGCGGACCCAGCCGAGAGCCGGCACGTTGTCGTCCTTGACCCACAGGTCACCGTTCGCCAGCAGGACGCCGATGCGGGCACCTTCTGCGCGCAGCTTCGTCACCGCACCGGAGCGGGCGTCCCACAGCAGGGACCAGGCTCGGTCGCTCACGTCGTTCAGCAGGTACGCGGAGCCGTTCTGCAGCCGGGCGATCCGGCCACCGGTCAGCGAAACATCGGTGACGCGGGTGATCTGCCCGACCCAGCCCGTCACGTCGTCGACGCGGACAGCGGTGGTGCCCTGCCGGGTTTCCGTCTCGCCGAGGCAGCCGTGCTGCCACGACGCGCTGCTGACGGCAGCCAGCTCGACCCGGCCACCGCTCTCCCGCACCACCGGGCCACCGGCGTCGCCCTTGCAGGTGTCGGCCCCGCCGTCTCCGGCGAGCGCCGTCGTCGTGGCGGCAGCGGACGTCACCGCGAAGGTCGCGGTGTGCAATCTGCTGGGCACCCACTCGGTTGCGGTCCGCCCGTAACCCGCGACGCGCAGCTTCTCACCGGCGGCCGGCGGGGTGGCGGCGAGTGCGGCCGGCTCGACGTCGGTGACCGCGTCGGCGAGCTTCGCGAGCGCGAGATCGCGGTCGCCGCGCACCGCGACCGCGGAGACCGTGGTCTGGTACCCGCTGGTGCCGTTCAGATCGGTGCGGCCGACGATCGCCGTGACGGCGGTCGCCGGCGCCCCGCCGTCGGCCGTGCCGGGAAAGCAGCTCGCGGTGGTGAGCACCCAGTTCGGCGCGACGAGCACACCGCTGCAGGCCCGGCTGCTCGAGGTGAGCTTCGCGGCAAAGGCGTAGGCACCGTCGACGGCGGGCGCGCCTCCGGAGACGGCCTGCGCCGGAACGGCAGTGCCGAGCCCACCGAGGACGACCGCGCCGACGAGCAGCGCGGGTTTGAGACAACGCATCGATCCCCCCTTGGATCTTCGATGCCGGATTCGGACCGGCACGACAATCTTGTCGATCGAAGCGGGAGTGTCAGCGTGATAATGCTCTCTGTAACGAATGACGAGCCCGGGACGAGTAGCCGGCGCGGAAAAGCGGTGGGTGGGGAGGAGGCGAACGGACCGCATCGCCCTGGCTTGGCCTGCCCGCGACCCTGGTCGTCGATCAACCCGGTGCTGAGTTCGGGCTCCGTGCCTGGTCCCCACTCGCCCTCGACGCGTGCCCGAAGGACTCCTCCGCGCGGACTTCGGCGTTGCTTCAAGAACGTTCTTCGGAAGCGCGTTCCTGAAAAGCCGGCCGGACTCGGCTCCACAAGCGGTCGGTCGGTACCGCGTCGTGCAGCGGGCATGGGCAGGATATGGGCGGTCCCTCGGCAGGAGGTGCGGCTCGGCTGGACGCACGTGAGCGCATCTGGCGGATCAGCCAGCCCCAACCGCCGAGTTCACGCGATGTCGCCAGGCGCGCCGCACGGATGACCGTTCGCGCGGCCGCCCATGGTTTGGTGCGGAGCTGCACGATCACCAGCTGGCTGAGGAACAGCAGCTCACCGCGGACGAAGTTGTCCCGCCGTGCCGACTCGGTCGCCCTGCTCAGCAGGAATTCGGCACGATCGAGGTCGCCGTCGGTGCGGGCGAGACGGGCCAAGGCGGCGTCGAGTTGTGCTTCGGCGCTGCTGCGCTGGCGGACGGTGTGGAAGATCCGTCCGGCTTCCTCGAAGTGGGACATCCCTTGCTCTCGCTCGCCGCGACTGACCAGGATCTCGCCGACGCGCAGGTGGAAGAAGCCGACCTGTGTCCCTTCGACCGCCACGGCCTCCTTGATGCGTTCGGCGAGCACCAGGCAAGCGAGCGCCTTTTCGTGGTGGCCCCTCGAGAGTTCGATCCGCCCGGTGAAGTGCAAAGCGACTGCCGTGGCGAGGTGGTCATCCGCGGATGCGAGCTCGCTCGGCGGGGTCACCGCTTGCCGGAAACACTCCATGGCGCGATCTTCATCGCGGTAGAAGTACGCCGTTCCCCGCGCCGCGGCGAGCTGCCGACGGAACGGATGCCGGGGCGAACCCGCGATCATCGCGTCACAGCGGTCGAGGATCAGGTGTGCGGTGCCGTAGTCGCTGATGTCGATGCAGAACAGTGCTTTGACCCGAAGTGCTCGAAGTCGCTCGTCGTCGTCCCTGGCCTCGGTGACGGCCCGGTCGATCAGAGCGACTCGTCGTGCGCTGCCGACCGACGCGGATGCGCTGTAGCGCGCGCACTCCAACAGGATGTCCACAGTGGATTGACCGTTATCGTGCAACACCGTGGCGACCTGCTCGATGAGCCGGAGAAACTGCGCGTCTTCGGGAAATTCTCCGTCGCGTCCGAGGTTGGTGACCACCTGCACGAGTCGTTCGGTGAAGGTCGCCAGTGATCCGTCCGGAACCCCGACGTCGCGCTCGTGGGCACTGCGGAGGACGGCGAAGTAGCTGTTCATGCTCAACGGTGTATGCCGGTTCTCCACGTAGGCGCGCAGCTCGCGGGCGTAGACGACCAGCGCTCGCTCCGCGCAGCGGTCGGCCTGCCGGCGCAGCCGAGCGCGCATCGTCGCTTCGGCGGCCGCGGTCACGGCAGACCGCAGGTGAAGTCGTAGAGCAGGCTGTGGATGGTGTAGCCCCGGTCCAAGGTGGCTTCCGATGCGTCACCGAACGAGGTGATGAGGGACAGCTGGCACGCGGTGGACAGAACCGCGCCGAACCCGTCCTCGTCGTCGATGCCCGAAACCTCCCCGAGCTCGGCGAACCGGAACGCGTCACCGCGCCCTTTGACGCAGAACGCACCCAGCAGGGCGTCGGCGAACTCCTCGCCGTGCCTGCGTTCCAGTTCGCGCAGGGACTCGACGTAGAGGTACGAGCGAACCTGAGCGGCCAGGTCCGGCGCGGCCTCGTCGCGCAGCTCGCGCAACCGGTGCAGTACCTGGTCGAGCGGGTGATGGCTGGACAAGTACTGCCGGACGGCGAGCCTGATGAGGAACGGCGTCCCACCGGTGACGTCCAGCACCGGCTGCAGAGCCGAGTCGGGGGCGGATCGCAGGCCCGGATCGTTCGCCCCGATGTGGCGGACCAATGCCAGCGCATCAGCGGAACTCAGCGGCGAAACGCGGTGCTCACGCACCGTGTCGACGTGCGGCGTCAGTTCCCAGCGGGTGGTGACCACCAGCCGGTGCGGGTTGGTGATGCCGAAACGGCGAAGCTGCTGTACCGCGTCCGTCGCGTCCGGGACGGTCTCGAGGTTGTCCACCACGACCAGTAGCCGCTCGCCCGGGTCGAGTCCGGCCACGCGCCGGCCGAACTCCGCGCTCCAGAGCGCTCGGCTCGGTCCGAGGTCCAAGCCGAGCTGTGTGGCGATCTCCAGTTGGAGATCGGACCAATAGGTGACTCGATAGGGCTCACTTCCGGAGTTCCCCGCTCCGCTGTGCGGCTTCGTCGCCGACACCCACGCCACCCGGGTGAACCCGCCGGAGCCGACGGCGGCCTGCACCGCCTCGTAGCTGATCGCGGTCTTGCCGACGCCTCCCTCGCCGACGACGCTCACGACGTCGTCGCCACGTTCGTTCATGATCGCGGCGGTCACCGCGTCGACGGTGTCCCGCGCACCGAACAGCTTGTCGTGGTTGACGTAGGCGTGGCGTCTCCAATCAGCAGCCGGCCGCTGCGGCATCCGCCGGGACACCGACTCGGACGCTTCGGCGGGGAACAGCCGAACCCACACCGGCGCTGTCGTCTCCTTGACCGTCACTTCATCCGCGGTGAACCGGGCACTGACGCGTGGTTCGAGGTGGCGGACCACCTCGTCCTGGATCCACGCCGAAACGACCAGCACCACCGACGCATCCGATTTCGCCAGCAGCACCCTCACCCGCGATGCGTCCAGCATCCGAAACGCGTGCACGATTGCTGAACCGGCCACGCCGTGGGCGTCGAAAGTGACCTCGCCGGCGTGCACGGCCATCCGCATCCGCATCGCCGCACCGGGCTCGGCAGCCTCGTTGTGCCGGGCGAGCGCGTCGGCCAATGCTCTCGGCAGGAGGTCCACCAGCGTCGACTTGGGCACCTCGGGCGGCACCAGCACCAGAACGCCGTCACCGCTGTCGTCGACGTGGCATGAAGACAAGTCCGCACCCGCGGTGCCGAACGCCTCTCGAAGGGCTTGGTGCATCCCGGTTCGCACTTCGAGCCGATCGGCATCGGTGCGCCTGCGGGCACCGAACCCCTCGATGTCCACTGCGACGATCGACCGGTGCACGGCCTTGCCGTCATGTGCCACGACACCTCACCAGAAAGCTCGACTCCTGACGGACAAGACGGTCGTGTCCGGCGGCCCCTGCTTGGTCGGTGAGTCCGGACGTCCACGACAACCCCATCGTCGCAGCAGGCACCTGAGCTGTTACTGCGTTCGTGAACTCTTCACCAGAGAGGACCGCACCTCGGCGAGTGGCTCGCCGGTGCTCGCGATGGTGTCGGCGATGTGGTGCTCGCCTCCGCCGTCCCCGGAAAGGCCGGGCGACGCGCCATGGAGAACTGCCGCCGTGCGGTGGCTGAGGACCAGGCGGCCGCGCAGTTTCGCGAGTCCGTCGAATCTCGGTTGATCCTCGATGTCGCCACGCACCCGCCGGACGACCACGACGCGCGTGCACGAGTCGGCGTAGTCGCCGCCCGTGAGCTGTGTTCTCTCTCGTCGAAACTCCGATATTTTCTGGTCGGCTTCAGCTTCACTGAAACAATTGCCGTACATCTACCTTGATTTTCGGTAGTGCAAAAACTGACCAAGTTGCCTAATTCGAGGTCCAGGGTTGCCGGGGTGGTACGGAGGGCGGTGGATCAGTTACTCGTTGTCATTGACGGGAGGGCTGCTAGGTCCCCTGTTGGGGTGGTGACATGCTCCGTTGGACGTGTCGCCGGCGCCAAAAATCCGGCAGGGTGGGCGAAAAGTGGACAACGGGCAACACGTTCGGTCCAGGTCTTTCTAGTCCGAACGGGGTAATTTGCGACGTCCGGCTTGTCGTGAACGTTAACGTAACGCTTCACTGCGATGACGTGCATATTCGTGCGGAGCGCCGGCGTGGGAACGGTGGTCGGCAGGCTGAAGTTGGCGTAGCTTTATTCTAGGAACGCCCTTGTTGTCGCCGCAGGGGTGCGGTTGCTGACAGTGAGTTGACGTTCGCGGGGGGTGAACGGATTGACTATTCGTGCGAAGAGCGTGACTTCGGATTTTCCAAAGCTTACTGAATCTGGTTCGAGTCGTCTGGTGCTGGGCGCCTCATGACAGCTGTGCGATTCGATGTGCTGGGACCCCTGAAGATACGCCGGGAAAATGTGCTGTTGCCGGTCACGGGGCTGAAAAGCAGAACGATCATCGCTTGCCTGGCGCTCAATCCCGATGAGCTCATCGACATACAGACACTTCTCAACGCCGGTTGGGAGAGTCCGCCGCCGCGCAGTGCCGTGCACCAGGTCCGCAAAATCGTGTCAACACTTCGCTCCAACCTCGGGGAGGGCTGGGACACGATCGCCACGTTTCGCGAGGGGTACATGCTCAAGCCCCCGCCGGAGCTGTCCGATGTCGTCCAGTTCACCCGCCTGTACGCGCAGGCGATGGCGAATCCGATGGCCACCGATGAAGATCTCAGCCGCGCGTACAAGGCTCTTGCTCTCTGGCGGGGCAGGCCTTGCGAAGGTTCCGAGCCGCGGGGAAGTGACAGCCGCATCGCGGAACTGCTGGCGCAGCACCGTGCCCTTCTCGACCGCACTCTCAGGGCCTTCGGCGAGCGCGGACGCTGCGACGAGCTGCTGGCCGTCGTGCAGACCGCTTCGCGCATCCACGCCGATCTGCCGGACCCGTTGGTGGGTGACAAGCCGGCGGACTCGCCGACGTTTCCCGAGCAAAGGTCTGCGGGAGCCACTGGGCCGACCGGCCTCGGTCGCGCCTCCGTTCGCGGTGGCGGCAGCTGGTGCCTCCCTCGTGATTTGCGTGATTTCAGCGGCAGGGCGGACGAGGTGCGCCAGCTGGTCGAGTGGCTCTCGGGTTCTCGTTCAAGCGCCGGCTTGGTGACGGTGCACGGCATGGGCGGGGTCGGCAAGTCGACGCTGGCCGTGCACGTCGCTCATCGGATCGCACCGGAGTTCCCCGACGGGCAGCTGTTCGTCAACTTGGGTGCCTCGGTGCCGTCGGCGACTTTGACGGTGCGCGACGCCGCGGGAATCCTGTTGAGCCAACTGCGTGTGCCGGACGAGGACATCCCGCCTTCCGAGCAGGGCCGTCTCGCGCGCTGGCGCGATCTGACAGCTCGGAAGCGGCTCCTGATCGTTCTTGACGACGCCGAGTCGGCGGCACAAGTCGAGTCCCTGCTCCCCGCGTCGCCGAGCGTGTGCATCACGACATCACGAGTCGACCTTCACGCGATCGATGCGCCGCACTACCTGCGCCTCGAGGTCCCGCCGGACCACGACTGCATCGCGATGTTGCGGGGTATGCTGGGCGACCGGCGCGTCGACGAGGAACGGGAACAGGCGCTCGAACTCATTCGCCGTTTCGGCAACCTCCCCCTCGCGCTGCGACTGGCGGCGGCACGGCTGACGACCCGGGAATTCGGCACGCTGAGCGAGCTGTTGCTGGCCCTGGCCCAGTCCGCCTCTCCGGCGGACGACCTCGAAGTCCCTGGCCGGAGCCTCGTCGAATCCTTGAACATGTCGCTGAACTCGCTGGACGGGACGGATCTCGGTGCGTTCCTCCGGTTGTGCCTCCTACCGGCGCCGGAGTTCGACGAAGCGGCGGTCGCGGCCGGGCTGGGAAAGGACCTCGACTCCGCCCGGCGGGTGTGCCGGCGCCTGACGGATCGGGCCCTGCTTCAGAGAGTGGCCGCGGGCGCCTACCGCATCCACTCGCAACTCGCCGAAGCGGCGCGTGCGCACATCCCCAGCCGTGTGCGGGTGGAAGAGCAACGCCGGGTGGTGGCCGACGCCATGACGTACTACGGGGCCGCCTTCGGACTGGACGATTCCGGTCGATCGAGTTCCTCGTCCATCCCGAGATCGGATGTGCTCTTCGCGACGGTGCGGCGATCTTCCGAACTGGCGGGCCAGTTGGGTCTGCTCCCCGGCTTCGCCGAGCTCTGCCTGGCGTGGGAGCGTCCACTGACCTTGTACCTCGATGCGGAACAGCAGAAATTGGTTTGGGGACTCGCCTGCGAGGGGGCCCGGAATCACTCCGAGCCGCTGGTCCGGGGAAGGGTGCTCCTGGCCGCTGCCCGCGGCCACTGGCACGGAGGTGACGCCGCCGCCGGCCTGAAATCCGCGCGACGCGCGTGGGAGGAAGCACGCCGGGCCGACGACGATCTGCTCCGAGTCCACACTCTTTTGTGGTACAGCTCGTTCAACTGGCTCTGCCGGGAGGTCACGACGGGAGTGAGCCACATCGCCCGCGCCAGGATGCTGCTCGAAGGATGCGGCGACGACGCGGATGAGCGGGAGATTCGTCGCCTGAGCCTCGAGATGGACTCGAACGAGGCCGCTCTCCGGGTGCAAGAGGGGCAGTTCGACCTCGCGGCCGGCCTGTGCCGAAAGGTGTTGGACGTGGCCGACATCGATCCCAGGGTCCGGATCATGGCCGGTGCCACCCTGGCCGAGAGCAGGATCGGCACCGGGCAGTACGGAGACGCTCTGATCGCGAGCTCGGCAGCGCTGCGTGAAGCGGAACGGATCAGGTCCCCCTACGGCCGGGCCCTCGTGTTGCAGCAGACGGCGGTCGCGCTGCGGGCGCTGGCGAAACCCCGGGAAGCGGTGGACGCGGCAGAGCGGGCGCTGAGCATGGCGAGCGACGTGGGATCGGTACGCCTGATCAACGAACTGACCGCTTTCCTCGATGAGGAATCCGAATTGTCCGGCTGTGAGGAGGGTTCGTCCGCGCCGGGAAAGCCCTGACCGTCCAGGGAAAAAGGGGTCAGGGCAGAGTCTCGTCGCGGACGGCTTCCCACGTGCGCCGGATGCCGTCTTCGAGGCTCGTTCGCCGCGAATCGCCGAACTCCTCGACATAGCGTGAGGTGTCGAGAACGGAGGCACGGACGAAGCTCGGCGGGGACGGCTCGTTGCGCAGCAGCAGCGTTCGGCCGGTGACGCGCTCGATGACCTCGAACACCTCGTGCAACGCGGTGCCGGTCCCGCTGCCGAGGTTGTAGGCGTCGTGCCGGTGTCCGCGCCACACGTTGAGGATCATGGTCATCAGGTCGTCGACGAACAAGTAGTCGCGGACCATGCTCCCGTCGCCGAACTGCGGCAGGACCACGCCGTCGCGGGCGGCGCGCAAAGCGATGGGGATGATGCCCTGGAGCTTGCGCGGCTTCTGCCCGGGCCCGTAGGGGTTGGAGATCCGCAACGACACCGACGGCAGGCCCCGTTGGTGGTGGAAGTACTGGAGGTAGTTCTCCAGGGAGACCTTGCCTATGCCGTGCGGCGATACGGGACTGCGCGGGCACTCTTCGCCGTGCGGGGGAGCGGAGGTTCCGTAGACCGTGCCGCCCGAGGAAGCGAAGAGGACGCGCTCGACTCCCGCGTCGGAGCAGAGCGAGAACAGCTCCACGCCGGCTGTCACGTTGGTTGCGATGTCGATGACCGGATCGTGTGCTGAGTCGCGAGGACTGGTGACGGACAGGAAGTGGAACACGTCCTGGGCTCCGGCGACAGCGGCCGCCAGACTGCTGCGGCTCATCAAGTCGCCCTGGAAGACGGTCGTGTTCTCGGACATCTCGTGCCTGGGTGTCGTGGAGTAGCGGTCGAACGCCCGGACGGTGGCTCCGAGCCGGATGAGCTGGTTGACCAGTGGTGTGCCGAGGAAGCCGTTCGCGCCGATGACGGTGACGGTTCGGCCGAGGGGATCGAACATGCGCGTGTCAGCTCCTGACCGGTCCGGTTTTGGCACTTCTGGCGAGGCGGCGGGACATCTCGCCGGCCGCCGCGGTGAGCTCCGGAGGGCCCTCGATCACGAAGTCGCAGCTGAAGGTGCACAGCAGCCCGAGTAGCCCGGCCCAGGACCACGCACCCATCGTGATCCGCGTGGTCGACTCGTCGATCACCGCCAAGTTCGCCCCGCCGGGGGCCCATTTCGCCACGAGCTCGACCGGGCAGTCCATGCGCACCGTGCCGCGGCACGGCCAGGCGTCGGAATCGTCGCCCCGGTCCGGCTGCAGCTGGATGAACGCCGTCACGTCGTCGGCGGGGAACTGCCGGGGAGTGAACCGCCAGCCCGGCACGTGGAGGTTCTCCACCCGGTCGAGCCGGTAGGAGAGCCACGACCGTTCGCGCTGGTCGTACCCGATGAAGTTCCAGCGGCCCGACCAGACCACGAGCTTGTACGGCTCGACGACAGCCGCGACGTCCTCGGCCGCGTCACCCGAACAGGCGCGGTAGGAGAAGCTCACGACCTGCAGCTGCTGCGCTGCGGTGCTCAAGCACGTCAACATTCCCGAGGGGACCTTGGGCGGGGCGAGATCCCACGCGTTGTCGATTTGATGGACCTCGAAGGTCTGCAACCTGCGGGCCAGGCGCGGTGGCATGAGGTCCTTCAGCGTGCGCAGGGCGCGGGCCGCGGCGTCGTCGAGCCCGACCACGGAGCTGGGGGCGGTCTGCAGGGCCAGCACGATCGAGATGGCTTGCTCGTCGTCGAAGACGAGGGGAGGCAGCCGCGTCCCGGGGGCGAGGCGGTACAGGCCGCCGGGGCCGCGTGCGGCTTCGACGGGGTAGCCGAGTTCCCGCAGCCGGGTGAAGTCCCGGCGGATCGTGCGGGAGGTGACGCCCAGCCGCGCGGCCAGCACGTCACCCGACCATTCACGCTGCGCTTGCAACAGGCTCAGGATGGCCAGGGTGCGGCCGGCGATGTCGGGCATGAATTCGAGGCTAGGAGGAGTAGCGGACATCCGGTGTCACGTTGTCTTGCGACTGTGTGCCCGGGCCGGGGCCGCCGGTCCGAACACCCGGCAGGCAAGTCAGCCGCACCACAACGTCGAATCGAGAAAACATGTCCGCCTCACCTCCGGCAGCTCCGGCAGCGACAAGGAATGCCTGGCTCGGCCTCGTGGCCATTTCGCTGGGCGTGTCGCTCGTCGTCGTCGATTTCACGATCGTCAACGTCATCATCCCGCCCATCGTGACCGACCTGAAAATGTCGTCACTGGGAGCTCAGTGGGTCCAAGAGATCTACGCGATCACCCTGGCCGCCTTGCTGCTGCTGGCGGGACGGCTCTCGGATGTCGTCGGCGCCCGCCGGCTGTTCCTGATCGGCACCGTGGTGTTCGGTTTGGCCGGCGTGGTGGCCGCGCTGGCGCCGACCGGTGCGATGCTGATCGGGGCGCGGCTGCTCCAGGGCATCGGCGGAGCGATCGTCCTGCCGACGTCGCTGGCGCTGCTCAATTCGACCTTCCACGGGCGCGACCGCGGCAAGGCGTTCGCGATCTGGGGTTCGACCATCGGCGCCGCCGCCGCGGTCGGCCCGTTCCTGGGCGGATGGCTCGGTGAAGCGTCGTGGCGCTGGGCCTTCGCGATCAACATCGTCGTGGTCCTCATGATCATCGTCGGAGTCCTGCGGTACCTCGCGCCGTCACCGGCGCAGCCGGCGAGTCTCGAGGTGCCGAGCGTCGTCCTGTCGGCGCTGGGGCTGGGGCTGCTCGCGTTCGGCCTGGTGGAGGGCCGCAATTACGGCTGGTGGGAGTCGACCCGGTCGAGCGGGCCGCTCGGCATCTCCCTGGGCTCGCTGTCGGTCGTTCCCGTCGCGTTGGCGATCGCCGTGATCTCGCTGACCCTGTTCGTGCTCCGCCAGCGGCAGCTCGCCCGCTCCGCGACGGCCGAACCCCTGATGGACACGGCCTTGTTCGCCATCGGGTCGTTCTGGTCGGGCAACCTGGCCACGGTCATCATCGGCCTTGCCGAGTTCGGCATCCTGGCGGTGCTGCCCTTGTGGCTGCAGTTCACGCTCGGCTACTCGACCCTGCAGACCGGCCTGATGCTCGTCGTCGTGGCGCTCGGCAGTTTCACCGCCAGCGGCGCCAGCGTCGGCATGGCGAAGCAGCTGCCGCCGGTGCGGCTCGTGCAGATCGGCCTGGTGCTGGAAATCGTCGGTCTCGCACTCCTCGGCCTGCTCGTCCGCGACGACTCCGGGTGGTTCGTCACAGCCATCGGGCTGTTCTTGTACGGGACGGGTGTGGGCTTCGCGACCGCCCAGGTCACCAACGTGGTCCTGGCCGACGTGCCGCCCCGGAAGGCCGGGCAGGGTTCGGGCATCCAGAGCGCGGCGCGCCAGCTGGGGTCGGCGCTCGGTATCGCGATCCTGACCACCGCCTTCTTCGGCATCCTCGGGTCCGACACCGCGGACCGGTTGCGGGCGGCGGGATTCGCCGACACCGACCGCGTCGCCGGAGCGGTCGCGGACAGCGCCGGCGCCGCCATTTCCGGGCTGGCGGCGAACCCCGCGACCGAAGCAGCGGCCGTTGCGGCTCGCCAGGCCATGACCTACGCGGTGCGGGTCAACAGCTATCTGTGCGCCGCGCTCCTGCTCCTCGGCCTCGTCGCGACCTTCCTGATTCCCGGAAAGCCGGGCGCACCCGGGCGAGCCGAGACCGCCGAGCCGGCGGCGCGGTAGAACCCGAGTAGGGAGGCGCCGACCCTCACGGGCGATAGCCGTGTCCGGCCCTGCGCCGGATGATCGCGTGGTTCTGGAACACATGCGGACACGTAACCGGCGACCTCGACTGTCCACTGTGGAGGAGGTGTGGAGAATTACCTTCCTGGCAGCGGAAGTGACGCCGAGGTCGTGCTCGTGGCCGCAACCCGTGAAGCCACCCTGGTGATGACGGCGTGGAGAACGTAGTCGGGTTCACCGTCGCGAGAGGTCGATGACCACCTTGCCGTGCACGTGCCGGCCGGCTTGGAGTTCGGCCGCTCCGCGGATCTGGTCGATCGGGAAGCCGGCCGCGATGGGTACCCGGAGCCGGCCTTGCGCGACCAGGCGGGCGATCTCCTCCAGGGCCCCGGGTTCGGCGTTCGCGCCGTTGGCCGCCGGTACGCCGTCGATTTGCGTGGCGATGGTGCAGATGCGGTCGCCCGGGACGCCGAGTTCCCGTGCGGTGTGCGCTGTTTCCGTGCCGTGCAGGTCGATGGCGGCGGTGATGCCGCCGGGCGCGAGGGCTCGGACCCGGTCGGCCAGGCCGTCGCCGTAAACGACCGGCTCGGCTCCGAGGTCGCGAAGGAAACCGGCCGATGCCGCCGATCCCGTGCCGAGCACGCGCGCTCCCGCGATCCGGGCCAGCTGGACCGCGAACACCCCGACCCCGCCCGCCGCGCCGCCGATCAGGACGGTGTCGGCCGGGCCAGGGGCGATCACGGTGAGAGCGGCCGATGCCGTGCGGCCGGCGATCGTGAGGGTGGCGGCGGTGCGGTCGTCGACGTCGTCGGGGGTGTGGTGGACCTCGTTCGCCGCGGTCACGCCGGTCGCGTCGACCACCACGAAGTCGGCGACCGCGCGAGACAGGGCGCCGCCGAACACCCGGTCGCCCCGGGCGAAGCCGCTCACCCCGGTGCCGACCTGGTCGACCACTCCCGCGTAGTCGGTCCCGAACCCGGCCGGGAGGCTCAAGCCGAACCGGGCGGCGGTGTCCGCGTCGGCGGTCATGATCCAGTCCATCGGGTTCAGGCCGGCCGCGGTGACCCGCACCCGGACCTGTCCCGGGCCGGCTTGCGGAGCGGGAACCTCGCGGACGTCCAGGACTTCCGGGCCGCCGAAGGAGTCGAGCTGGGCCGCCCTGCTCCTGGCTGGCGGGTGATCGCTCATGATTTCCGGTCTCCTGAGGTCGAGGGAACGCCGTGAAACGGACTATGCTCCGTTTACTCGGATGACCCTAACACAACCGGAGCGTGATCCGTTTTGGCTGAGGTGGAGGTGCGCGGACCGCGGGCGGATGCCACTCGCAACCGCGACCAGGTGCTCGCGGTGGCGACCCGCATGTTCGTGGCGGCTGACGCCGAGCCGTCGATGCGGGCGATCGCCCGCGAGGCCGGAGTCGGCATCGCCACGCTCTACCGGCACTTCCCGACCCGCGAGTCGCTGGTCGACGCGGTCTACCGCGACCAGGTCGTGCGCCTGACGACCGGCGCCCGCGAACTGCTCGGCCGGCTGCCCCCGGCCGCGGCGATGCGGCGCTGGATGGACTTGTTCGGCGACTGGATCGCGACCAAGAACGGCATGCTCGACACGCTGCTCGCGATGATCGAGTCAGGCGAGATCGCTCACGCCCGGACCCGCACCGAGCTGCTGGCGGCCATCACCACGATTCTGGATGCCGGCGGTGCGGCGGGCGATCTCCGCTCCGACGTCACCGCCGACGACATCGCGGCTTCCCTCATCGGGATTTTCACCGTGGCTCCCCGGCCCGAGCACGAAGCCAAGGCCGGTCGCCTGCTGGATCTCCTCATGGACGGCCTTCGCCCGCTGCCCGGCTGAGCCACCTCAAGTCCGGCGAGCGGGTGCGCGGTACTCGTCGGAGCCGACTTGCGCAGAAGACGTTGTGTGGAAGGGAAAAATCGCGCTGTCCCGAGGACGTCCGGCCCCAGTGGTGTGCGGGGTGTGTGCCGCCGGCCTGCTACGCGACGAACGCGTGCGGCGGCCACGCACCTTCGCGCCCGGCTCGATCAACTCGGGACGCTGTTCAAACGCGCCGCAGCGCAAGCCTCCGCGTCGCCGACAGGAGCACGGTCGCGAGCAGGACGAGGACGAGAAGCGACAACGCTAGCTTGACGTTCGCATCGGACACCGCGGCGGCCGCTGCGGCCAAGGCGAGCATGCAGATCGTCGCCCCGGTCCACAGGCGACGGACCATGATTTCCTTCGTCATGTCCGATCGCTCTTCCCGTCGCGTCAAGCTGGTCAACCCTGATGCTCTCCATGCCGTAACAGGCCGTGCGGCGGGGCCGGGGACGCGCGACGTAAGGGTTCGTTAATCTTCCGGCCCGGTGATCGGGGTTAGGGTCGCCCGGTGCTCAGGTCACCATGGCAGCGACGTGCGCTCCTCGCCGCGCCCGGGTTGCTGCTTGCGGGGTTCGGTGTGGTGCATCCGGGGCAGCTCGACGCGGCCAGCGCGTCCTGGTGGGCTGCGCTGCACGTCGTCCTGCTGCCGGTCTTCCCGTTGCTCGCCGTGGCGCAGTGGTCGTTGCTGACTCCCGCGCCGCCGTGGCTGCGGTGGCCTGGGCGGCTGGCCGCGTTCGGGTTCGCGGCCTTCTACGGGGGTCTCGACGCCGTCGCGGGGATTGCCGCCGGGACGGTGGTGCACGCCCAGCACGGGGCCACGCCGGTCGTCGGTGCCGTGTTCGCGGCCGGGGACCGGCTCGGGTACGTCGGGTCGGCGTGCTTCCTCGTCGCCAGTGTCCTGATCGTCGTCGCGGCCGCCCTGCGCGTGGGGTGGCGGGCGGCGCCGGGTGCCGTGGTTCTCCTGCTCGCGAGTGTGTCGTTCGTGGACAGTCACATTTTCTGGCCGCGGGGCGTTTTCACGATGGTCGGCGTCGCCGTCGGGATGTTCCTGCTGGCTCCGGCCGAGGTGCCCGTAAGGGATCGGTAACCGCGCACGGGGGTGCGGCTGGGTGATTCGTCCGGTTGACTACGGCATCGACGGACGACGGAGGAGAACGAGATGAACCGCGCGCGGCGCCTGTTCACCCGGCCCTGGTTCGGCGGCTTTCTGGTCGCGGGGCTGGTCGCGGTGGCGGCGGGCCTGTACTGGTTCCAGCCGTGGCGGCTCTGGGTCGACGAGACGGTGCAGGATGCTTTCCCGGCCGCCGCATCGGAGCCGCTGCCCGCGCCGGAACCGCGGCTCCCCGCGCCGGAACCGCGGCTCCCCGCGCCGGAACCGCGGCTCCCCGCGCCGGAACCGCGGCTCCCCGCGTCGCCGCCTCCCGGTTCGGTCTCGCGGCCGACTGGGCCGGTGGAACTGGGGACCGGCACGCTGATCAGCCACGAACACCCGACCAGCGGCACCGTCCGGGTCCTGCGCGCGGCCGACGGATCACTCGTGCTGCGCCTGGAAGACCTGGCCACCAGCAGCGGCCCGGACGTGCACGTCTGGCTCACCGACGCGCCGGTGAAACCGGGCAAGGACGGCTGGGCCCTCTTCGACGACGGCAGGCACTTCGACGCGGGCAAGCTCAAAGGCAACAAGGGTAACCAGAACTACGCGCTTCCGGCGGGTACCGACCTGTCCGGGTACACCAGCGTGAGCCTGTGGTGCGACCGCTTCAACGTGTCGTTCGGCGCGGCGGAACTGGTCGGCCCGCGAGGCTGAGAATCGATCCGGCGCCTGTTTTGCATCGTGGTTGCATCGCGCGTCGCCGGTTCCTCATCATGGGGTCATTCGTGCTGGTGGGGACGCATGAACGGCGTGGTTTCGGTGCAAGGCCGGCCGGGAACCGGTCAGCGCCGGAAGGGGGACCTGGCTACGGTTCGGTGGCGAAACGACAAGCCGATCGGATCCTTGGAGGCACCGTGGGAACCGTCGTTCAGGTCGAAACCGCCGTGGCGGTTCCGGCCGACATCACATTCAAGTGGTTCACCGACTTCAGCCATTACCCGAGGTTCATGCGTTCGGTCGAGCAGGTTTTCCCGGTCGAAGGGCATCCCGCGCGTTTCCGGTTCGTGTACACACTCGCCGGCATTCCCCGCCGGTACAGCATCGACGTCACCGCCGATCCGCAGCGCAGGACGCTGGACTGGGTCAGTGCGAGCGGCCCGCGCCACCGGGGGCACGCAACCGTGACCCCGGCGGGCGACGACGCGGCTGCCGTGACCCTCGAACTGGAACTGGAGCTGGACGCGCTCAGCGAGCGCATCGCGCTGGCGTCGGGACTCATCGCGACTCGAGCACGCGCCGATCTGCGGCGGTTCGCCCGGTTCGTCGAGGACGTCCACAACGCTGCCGATCCGTCGGAGGCCAAGGAAATCGCCGACGGAGAGGAGTCGCACCGGACGCCGTTGCAGTGGCTCTTCGACGCCGTCTTTCCCACCGACGAGTCCCCGCGCTGACCTGCCCGGCTCGATTTGACCGCCGCCGGATGGGAAACCGTTGTCCCGGTAGTTCCGCGATGCTTTGTCGAATGTGCCACCGCAGGTGAAAAGGGTGACGCGGGGACTGCCGTCGATGTCGAAGTACGGCTGCAGGTCTATTTCGGACTTGGGGATCCGGGGCGGAGCCGGCATAGGCGGAAGAAGACGCCGGGGCCGGGAGCAGTGCGGCCCGGGTCGATGCCGTCACCTCGGCTGGCGGGTCCGGTCGCCGAAGGGGCGCACCGGCGACCGATGGCCCAGGGGCCGTGGCCACGGTGCCCGTGACGACGGCGATGACTCCCGCGAAGACGAGCGCGGTGCCGGTGCGGCGGTGTGTCCCGGCCGGGCGGGACACACCGCGTCGTGCCGGTCGGTTCACCGCGACGCGGGTTCCGGACGGCGGCGGATCAGCAGGGCGGCGCCGAAGACCGCGACGAGCACGCCGCCCGCGGTCAGGAGGGACCAGCCGGTGGCGTCGTCGTCGGCGGCCAGGCCACCCGAGCCGGTCGGCATGGACGAGGGGGCGGCGCCAGGTTCTTGATCGTCTGCGCGGCGAGGGTGAGGGTCTTCGCGTCGTCCGAGCCGATGGCGTAGGCGATCGTCGCGGTGCCGGCCGCGAGGTCCTTCGGCCCGAGAACGACGGTGGCGGCGCCGGCCATGCCGGCGGGGAAGTCGGCCATGGCTCCTTCGGGTTCGTGAGCCCGGTGAAGGCCGGTTTGCCCCCGGCGCGCACGTCCACGGCCGGTCCGGCTCGTGTCGTTGGCGAACGCGGTCAGCGCGGGCTTGGCCGCGGTGTCCAGGTGGGCGACGAGGCTGAGGTTCTTGTTCTCCGGCAACGCGCTGGAAGCCGGTTCGCCGGCTTGGTCAGGGCGATGTCGTAGCTCCCTTCGGCCAGCGTCAAGGGGCCCGCCACGCTCGCGGGCTGGAAGTTGCCGAGGGTCTGCTTCCCGTTGACGTACACGTCGACCGGCTGGCCGGGGATGCCGTGGACGACCGAGACCACGGACTCCGCGGCCGCGGAGGCGGGAAGCGGGGCCGGCAGCACGGCCAGCACGCCGGTGCGACGACCACGGCGAGCGAACGCGGGGTTCCGGGCATCGGCTGCTCCTCCGGGACAGGTGGCTCGTGCAGCCGGTGGTTCGCCGCGGGGCCGGGAAACTGATGCACCGCCGGCGGTGCATCCGCGGGGGCCGCCGTGGGCGTATCCCCGTTCGCCGGGTGGCTGCGGCGAGGAGGACCGGACTCGAGGTGCGCGAGGATGCTGCTGGTGGAAGGTGTTGCGTCGGCCGGGCGTGCGGTTAGGGTGTCGGCCGTGCCCGATGACGCCGAGACGGCTGACGAGCTCGCGCGCCGGTTCGCCGGCGGTGAGCCGGCGGCGTTGCGGGCGGTGTTCGACCGGCACGGGCCGGCCGTGCAGCGGCTGGTGCGCGCGAGCCTGCGCGACCCGGCGGACGTCGACGACGTCGTGCAGGCCACCTTCGTGTCCGCGTGGAACGGGCGGCACAGCTACGACCCGGACAAGGCCGGCCTGCTGGCCTGGCTGCTGGGCATCACCCGGCGCCGCATCGTCGATCTGCTGCGCGCCCGCGGCCGACGGCAGCGCGACACCGAGGCCGTCGCCGCGACCGCGCCGGCCGAGGCGACGGCGGCGGAGTCCCCCGAGCGGATCGTGGACCGGCTGCTCGTCGCGGACGGCCTGCGACGCCTGCCGGACGCGCAGCGCGAGCTGCTCGAGCTGGCCTTCTATGCTGACCTGACCCACACCCAGATCGCCGAGCGGACCGGCTTGCCGCTCGGCACGGTGAAGAGCCACCTGCGCCGCGGCATGCAGAACCTGCGCTCTGAGCTCGACAGCGTGCCGGAGGAGGTGACCGATGACGCACCTCGATCGCGATCACCTCGTCCTGCTCGCCCTTGACGACCGGGAGCCGGGCACGGCGGACACCGAGCACCTCGGCGGCTGCGCCACCTGCCGCGAGGAGCTCGAATCGCTTCAGGCGGTAGCGGGCCTGGGCCGGGAAACCCGCGCGGAGACGGAACTGCCGCCGGTGGCCGAGGCGGTGTGGGAGCGGATCGCGGCCGAGACCGGTCACCTGCCGCACGAGGCCCAGGACCAGACGGCACGACCGCGCGTGGACGCCGCTCGGGGGAGCGTCTCGCGGCGTCGTTTCCGTTCCGCCGCGCGCTACGGCGTGGTCGCGGCGGCCGCCGCGGCCGTGGCCGCCGTGGTGACGGTGGCTCTCACGCCCGGCAGCCCGGACGAGAGCCGGGTGGTCGCGCAAGCGCAGCTGAACCGGCAGGCGGCCGCACCCGCCGGCGCCGCCGGCCGAGCCCGGATCGTCGACAGCGGCTCCGGGACGCTGCGGCTCGAACTCGAGCTGACCGGAATGCCGGCGCCGGCGGGTCTTTACGAAATCTGGCTCTACGACGGCAAAACCACCATGATCCCCCTCGGTGTCACCGCCGGGACGTACGCCGACGTTCCCATCCCCAGTGGCGTGACGGTGCAGGCTTTCCCGGTGGTCGATGTTTCGGCTCAGCGCATCGGGCAGCAGGAACACGGGACGAGCATGGTGCAGGGGACCATCAGCGCCGGAGATTCCTGACTCGTCGGTCGCTCACCGTTGCTCGGCCGCGCGGACGATCGAGCGTGCGAGCAAGCCGAACACGAGGTCGTGCCCGGGTTTCTGGACGTGCCAGTAGACGTCGCCGACGATGCCCGCCGGGGTGAAGCGGACCTGTTGCCGCAGGCGCGTTCCGGCGCCGGCGGGCTCGGCGCGCAAGCTCAGCTCGGCATCGCCGGGCAAGCGCATCTCGGCGCCCAGGACCAGTTCGCGACGGGTGTCGTCGCGGCGGCGGACGGTCCAGAAGTCCAGCACGTCTCCCGGTCCCGGCCGCGGCGAACGTCCGCGGTACAGGCCGACGCCGCCCAGCGCGTGGTCCAGCACGCCGCGCAACGCCCACGCGAACCCGGGCGGGAACCGGCCGTCGTCGCCGCCCAGCCGCGTGATCGCCTCCCACACGGACTGCGGGCTCGCGCGGGTGTAGCGGGTGTGTTCGCCGACGTGGGCCCGGCCCTCGGGCGCGACGGCCGCGGGGGTGTCGAGCGCGGCGCGCAGGGCGTTGTCGAGGCTCGTCGGCCCGCCGGGCGGAGCGGGCAGGACCGCCTCGACCGGGGTGTCGGCGGGCAGCAGGTCGTGGTCGAGCGAGGCGAACAGCGGCGCGGCCACCGACGCGGGGACGGGAGTGGCCAGGCCCGTCACGAGCGCGGCGAGCGGGTGCGACCACAGCGGGGCGGGCACCGCGAGTGCCTCGGGGCGGCGCAGGACGCGCCCGCATCGCCGGACCAGGTCGTGGTAGCTGATCCGCTCCGGGCCGGTCACGTCGAACCGGCCGTTCGCGGGCGCGGCGTCGGCGGCTGTCCGCAGGAAGTGCCGGACGTCGGCGAGGGCGACCGGGCGGCTGCGGCGGGCGGTCCACCGCGGCCGTGGCCGGATCGGGAGCCGGGCCGTGCGCACCAGCAGTTCGAGCCCGGCGGAGCCGCGGCCGATGATCATCGACGCCTGCAGCACGAGGGCCGGGACCGGGCCGGCGAGCAGGATGTCGGCGACTTCCGAGCGCGAGGCCAGGTGCGCTGACGTCTCCGCGGCCGGGCGCGGGCCGCCGAGGTAGACGAGCTGCCGGACACCGGCTTCCGCGGCCGCCGACGCGACGCGTTCGGCGATGACGCGGTCGCGGTCGGCGAAGTCCGGTTCACGCAAGGAGTGGACCAGGTGGAAGACGACGTCGGCGCCGGCCATGACGGCCTTCAGCGCGGCGGGGTCGGCGGCGTCCCCGCGCGTCACCTCGACGTCGGCGGGGAAGGTGTGCCGGGGCGCGCGGGCCAGTACCCCCACCGGGTGCCCGGCGGCGGTCAGGTCGGCCACGAGCGCGGTGCCGACGAACCCGGTGGCGCCCAGCACCGCGCACCGCCGTTTGCTCACCACTCGGGGACCGCCTTCCGTGCCGACTCAGGATCGATGCAAATCTAGGCCGGAAAACCGGCGGACGCTGGCTGGGCAACCCCATCGCCGCGTTTGCATCGCACCTGAAGCACATAGCTCCCGGTCTTCCGTGTCTCGGGTGCATCCGAAGCCGGCCTCGCCGGCGTAACCCCAGCGTCCACCATCGAGAAGGAGCCTTCATGCGTGTTCGCGTGTTCGGAGTGGTGATCGCGGCGGCCGCGATCATGACGGGTGCGGCGGCGGTCCCGGCCCAGGCGGCTCAGCCGCACGGGGCCTCGGCATCGGCGCACCACACCTGGCAGGGTCACGGATTCCACTTCGGTAAGGGCCGCACGGATCTGACGCTGGACCCGGCGGCGGCCGGTGCGCTCACCTCGCTCGGGGTGCGCGTTTCGCCGGTGCTGGCGCGGGTCGGCCACCCCGGCGGCAAGACCGTGTTCGGGTTCACGATCGTCGGCAACCCCACCGACGGCACCATCGAGCACGTCGGCGGGCTGTTGCTGCGCGCCGGCGGAAAGTGCCTGTACCTGACCAGCTACACGATCGACCTCGACCGCGGCGTGCTGAGCGGCCGGGTCGACTTCCGCACCCGGGCCGACCTGTTCACCATCGGCGCGGCGACGCCCGACGGCGTCACGCTGGCCCTGACCGCACCGGCGGCGGCGCTGCTGAACAAGACCTTCGGTGTCACCGCCTTCACGCCGGGCCTCGTCATCGGCTACGGCAACCCGATGGTCCGCGGCTAGCGGGTGCCGGACGGTGCCTCGGTCCGGGTGACCGCGGCCTGCGGGACGGCCGTTCCCGTCGGCGAGGTGGTGCGCTTCGGTGCCCCGTCCGCCGCGGGAACGGCCGGCCACGCTCACCGCCGGCGCGGCGCTGGTCAGCAGGGAGCGCAGGGGGACGCGTCGAAACCGGCGCAGGACACTTCGGCCCACACCGTCTTGCTGCCCGCCGGGTGCGCGAGCACACCCCAGGTGTCCGCGAGCTTGTCGACGATCTGCAGACCGCGGCCGCCGAGCCGCTCGCGGGACGGTGCCGCGACGACGGGCAGGTCCGGGGAGCTGTCGTCGACTTCGAGCCGCACCCGGCACGGCTCCGCGGTGTGGCTCACGCGGATCTGCAGCGGCCCTTGCCCGTGGTCGTAGGCGTTGGTCACCAGCTCGGTGGCGACCAGCAGCACGTCGCCCAGGTGCGCATCGTCCACTTGCGCCAGCGTGCGGGAGGCCCAGCGGCGGACCTCGACCAGGACCGGTGCCGTGGTGCCGCGGAGATCGAGCGACCACGGCGCTGTCCCGCCCCCGGTGACGCTTCCTTCGGGCATGACCGATCATCCCTTTCCGGGCTTCCGTCCTCCGTGCTGAAGACGTCCGCACCCAGGCGATACCCAGGCCGCGGTGAAGTCAATCGCCGCCGGTGGCCTGCCGGGTGCTCCTAAGGCGTGTCCTCTAAGTGGTTGAGCTGGACCTCTGGTAACTGTGCGCGGTGGTTGGTCGCGGTGAGTTGACGGACAAGGCGTGGGCGGTGATCGAGCCGTTGCCACCTCCGCAGCAGGGCGGCGGTGGCGGGATCACCGCCAAGTCATCAACGTGATCCTGTGGAAGCTGCGCACCTGGAAGACTGCGCATGAGCGGCTGCGGTTGTGGACCAAAGACGGCACCTGGGAGAAGATCCTCGACCGGGTGATCGTCAAAGACGACGCCGTCGGCGACCTCGAGTGGATCATCTCGGTCGACTCCAGCGTGGTCCGGGCCCACCAGCACTCCGCCGGCGCCCGGAAAAAAGGGGATGCGGCGACGGAATCGACGCCCTCGCCCTCGACGGTGAAGGACCCGGCCGGTCCCGCGGCGGACTGAGCACGAAGATCCACCTGGCTGTCGACGGACGTGGCCTGCCGATGCGTTTCCTGATCACCGCGGGCCAAGCCGGGGACAATCCGCAGTTGCTGCCGTTGCTGGACGGCATCAGCGTCGCCCGGATCGGGCCGGGGCGTCCGCGGTGCCGGCCGGAGACGGTGATCGCGGATAAGGCGTATTCGCCTCCCTCGACCCGCCGGGCGATGCGGGACCGGCGGATCAGCTTCGTCAGCCCGGAGCGGGATGATCAGATCGCCCGCCGCGGCGCCAAGGGCTCCCGCGGCGGGCGACCACCAGCTTTCAATGCTGAGGTTTACAAGCAGCGCAACGTGGTCGAACGTTTGCTTCAACCGGCTCAAGCAGTTCCGCGACTTGGCGACCCGCTATGCCAGACGCGCCGTCCACTACCAGGCCGAGCTCACCATCGCGGCGATCGTTCTCCGGCTCCGATGACGTACAGGACAGCTCCTAGCCGGCGACGGCCGGTTCGATGTCGGCGTAGGTGGTGAACTGGGCGCTCAGACCGGTCAGGTCGAGCACGCGCGTGACGGCGCGGGTGGTGGCGACGAGCGCGATCGCGACACCGGTCTCGGTGGCCCTGCTGCGGTGGTCGGCCAGCAGCTCCAGGCCGACCGAGGCCAGGAAGGTGACCGCGCGGAGGTCGATCACGAGCCGTCGGTCTGCCGCGGCGGCTTCGTCGTGGGCCCGCGTGGCGATGGTGCGGGCGTCGGGGGCGGTCGCGAGGTCGAGTTCGCCGGTGAAGGCGAGCACGACCGCTCCCGCCCGCTGGGTGATCGAGCCGAAAAAGGACGGGGTGGTCACGGAGGACCTCGTTCCGGGCCGGGGATGTGGTGACCGGCGGTGTGCGGGCCGCGAATCGTGCGGGATGGCGATCTCCCCGGCAAGGGCTTGTCACCACGTGCGGCCGACGTTACTTCCCGCGACCGGTCACCGCCGATCGGCGGCGGGGATGTGCGCGGCGAGCACGACGACGTCGTCGTCGTGCGGTGTGCCCCGGCCCAGCATGCGGCGGATGGTGTCGTCGACGAACCGCGCCAGGTCGGTGGGGTCCAGCGCGGCGGCGGTCTCCCGCAGGCGCTGGATGCCGGCGTCCAGGTCGGTGCGGCGGCGCTCGACCAGGCCGTCGGTGTAGAGCAGCACGGTGTCCCCGGGCCGCAGCCGCACCTGGTGGTCGACGAGCGGGGTTTTGCGCAGTCCGGGGTAGCCGAACATCATGTCCACCCCTGACAGGACCTCCGTGGTGCCGTCGCGGCGGCGGATGATCGGCGGGAGGTGCCCGGCGCTCGCCCAGCGCATCAGCCAGCGGTCCCCGGTTTCGGGGCGCAGGTGAGCCTGCAGCACGGTGCCGGTCGCCCCGACTCCGGTGGCCGCGCAGGCCTGCTCGACCGCGGCGAGCACGGCCGAGGGCGGTCCGGCGGGTCGCTCCCAGCTCGCTTGCCTGCCCATGTTGCGGACCTGGCCCATCAGCGTCGTGGCCTGGATGTCGTGCCCGGTGATGTCGCCGACGACCAGCGCGAGGGCGTCGTGGCCGGCGCCGGTGAGGTCGACGGCGTCGTACCAGTCGCCGCCGACCTGCTCCAGCCGGCCGACGGGGAGGTAGCGCGCGGCGAGGCGCACCCCGGCGGGCTCCGGCAGCCGGGTCAGCATCGCCTCCTGCAGCTTTCGTGCGACGGTCACCCGGTCTTCGAGGAAGCGGGCGCGTTCCAGGGCCTGCCCGACGTAGCCGGCCAGCGTCGTGATCACGGCTTGCTCGTGGACGTCGACTTCGTGGGCGGTGTCCCACCCGAACAGCAGGACACCGGCCACCCCGGCCGGGCCGGGCAGCGGGACGCACGCGATCGAACACAGGCGCAGTTCGGCGTAGCGGCGCTGAGCGGTCTCGGGGAACGCCGCGGCGATCGCTTCCGGATCGGTGTAGAGCTGCAGCCTCGCTTCCCGAGCGGTGAGCGCGATGGGGGTGTCGTCCTCCACGTGGGAGAGCTCGTCGCCGGATTCGGGCCCGAGCGCCTGCAGGGGGTCGTCGATGCGGTGCAGGTCGCCGGTGCCCTCGGCGAGGGTGAGCCCGATGTAGGCGGGCTTCAGGTCGCCGGAGACCAGGTCGGTGACGATCTCGCGCAGCTGGGAGATGTTTCCGGCGTGGGCGAGGGACTGCGAGGCGGTCAGCAGCAGCTGGGACCGGGTGAACGCCTCGCGCAGCATGGCTTCGGCCGTGTCGGTGCGGGCTCGTTCCCGTTGGGCGTCGCGCGTGGCGATGCGCAGGCGCAGTTCCAGCGAGCAGGCGTGCGCGAGGTCGGTCAGCACGACGAGCTCGTCCGCGTGCCACCGGCGAGGCCGGTGATCGATGGCGCACAGGCTGCCGAGGACGCGGCCCGCGGTGTCGGTCAGCGGGAAGCCGGCGTAGGCGCCGATCGCGAGGGCCGCGACCAGCGGGTTGTCCCGCGACCGGGGATCGGCGCCGCTGTCTTCGATGATCAGCGGAGCACCGGTCACCACCTCGTGGCGGCACAACGACGAGTCGAGGGCCGTGCGGCGGGTGCGGGCCCACGGCTCACCGAGACCCGCCAGGCCGGGGAAAACCTGTTCCCGGTCGGTGATCAGGGAGACCAGCGCGATCGGGGCACCGAGGCGTCGGCGTGCCCGTTCGGCCAGCGCGTCGAGCGCCGGGTCCGGCTCGCCGCCCAGCCCGGTTTCGGCCAGCGCCGCCAGCCGGCCGGGATCGGCCAGCGCCGCGTTCCCATCGTCGTCTTCGGTCATCGCATGAGCACCCGCACCGTCGAAGTCCGCGTCCGTTGGCCGTATCGCCGTCCAGATACCCAACCGCTGTCCCGGTCAAGCGGGTGCGGTGGTGCCGCCGGGATCGGCGGTGAGAACGAGCGCGGCCTGGTCGTCGTCGACGGCGGCGTCACCCGCGAAAGCGGTGACCGCCGCGGTGATGCGCCGGATGACGTCCTGCGCGCGCGGGCGCGCGGGCGCCGCGGTGAGGGTTTCGAGGAGGCGGTCTTCGCCGAACTCCTCGCGGGCACCGTTGCGGGCCTCGAGGAATCCGTCGGTGTACAGGACCAGGCTGTCACCGGGGTTCAGGTGCAGCTCGTACGCGGTGTGGTGCACCGCGACCGAAGCGCCGAGCAGGGTGCCGGGGACCCGGATCTCGTGGGCCCGCCGGTCGGTCGTGAGCAGCACGGGGAAGTTGTGGCCGGCGCGCACCAGGGTGATGTCCACACCGGACGGAGTGGGTCTGAGGTGTCCGTAGACGAGGGTGACGAAGTCGGTGCCGTGCGCGTGCGGCCGGTTGCCCAGCGCGCGGTCGATCGCCGCGACGATCGCGGTGGGCTCGGCCAGCAGCGGCGCGACGGCCCGCGCGGTGTGGCGGACCAGCGCGGTCGTGGTCGCCGCCGTGGCGCCGCGGCCGCAGACGTCGCCGAGCATGAACGCCCACACCTCGCCCGCGAGCGGGAAGACGTCGTAGAAGTCACCGCCGATCTCCAGCCCCGCCCCGGCGGGGTGGTAGACGGTGGCGAGGTCGACGCCGGGTACGTCGGGCAGATCCGGCATGAGCAGGCCGGCCTGCAAGTCGCGGGCGAGGGCGGCACGCTGGCTGTACTGGCGGGCGTTGCGCGCCGCCGATGCCGCCCGGCGGGCGACCTCTTCGGTGAGGGCGACGGCGTGCCCGTCGAGTTCGCGGTCGCCGGTGCTGAGCAGGCGCAGCACGCCGAACGTGCGGTCGCGCTCGGTCAGCGGGACGCAGACGTAGCCGGTGACGCCCAGTTCGTCCCACGGTCCGGGCGTGGCCGGGGCGCGGCGCGCGATCTCGGTCGTCCCGGTCGCGAGGACGCGGGTGACCGTCGCGTCGTCGCCGGGCGGCGGAAGCCGGCTCCCGGCGGTCCCGGCGGTGGCGACCCGCCGGAGGTGGCCGTCTTCGACGATGTCGACGGTGCACATCGGGGCGAGGGCCGGCACGCAGAGCGCGGCCAGGTGCTCGAGCGTCCGGACGTGGTCGAAGGTGCCGCCGAGGACGGTGCTGGCCTCCAGCAGGAAGGCCAGGTCGGCGCGAGCGGCCGCTTCCTTGGCTTCGGCCGCGACCCTCGCCTGCTCGCTCAGGTGCCGTTCGATGGCGAGGGCGGCGGTGCTGGTGAAGATCCCGGCCAGGGCGAGGTCGCTGTCCTTGGGCGCGCGGGGGCTCCGGTGGTACATCGCGAAGGTCCCCAGCAGCCGGCCGTCGCGGCCGAGGATCGGGGTGGACCAGCACGCGGCGAGGCCGGCCCGGCCGGCGAGGTCGCGGAAGTCGTCCCACAGCGGGTCGCTGGCGATGTCGGTCACGATCACCGCGGTCCGGCGGTGGGCCGCGGTCCCGCAGGAGCCGACGCCGTCGCCGGTGGTGATGCCGTCGATGGCGTCGTTGTAGAAGGCAGGCAGGCTGGGCGCGGCGCCGTGGCGCAGGCGCCGGCCGTCGTCGTCGGCGAGCAGGACGGACACGAGCACGTCCGGCACGAGTTGCTCGATCGTGCGGGCCATGCCGTCCAGTACCCGCTCCAGGGGCGCTTGACGGGCGATCTGCTCCAGCAGCAGCCGGTGCTCGGCGGCCAGCCGCTGGGCGTGCCGGACCTGGGTCGTCTCGACGCCGATCACCTGGACACCCAGGACGTTGCCGGCGGCGTCGCGCCGGGGCTCGCAGGTGAAGTCGAAGAAGGCTTCGCGGGCGTCGCCGCCGCTGCCGATCACCACCCGGGTGTTGCGGCCGGTGACCGGCGTTCCGGTCCGGAACACTCGGTCGAGGTGGCCCAGCAGGCCTTGCGCGGCCGGTTCCGGCATCAGCTGCCCCAGGGGAACTCCGGTGCGCACCCGGTCACCGCCGATCGCGGCGGAGAACGCGGGGTTCGCGGCCTCCAGCACGTGGGCCGGGCCGGCCAGCGACGCGAGCACCGCCGTCGACTGCCCGAAGAGGGCCTGCAGGTCCGCGTCGGCGGCAGGGGAGGGCCCGCGGGGGACCACCGGTGCACTGCCGGGCTGGGTCATCGTCGGTCCGCCTGTCCGTCACGGTTCGTCCGGCCGGGGCCCCGTGACCCCACGCACCGACCGCGGGACAGCGTCCGGCCTGGTTGCTCAAGCCGGTTCGGTGGGACGAACGAACATGGTCGGCTGCGTGACCACCCGCGAAGCATATCGCCGAGCAGGCCGCCGACGCAGTTTCAGCGCCCGGCGGACGTCTCGGCACCGGCCCCAGCGGACGCGCCCGACTGACGCCCCCGGGTCGAGGTCAGTCCGTCGCTTCGTCACGGAAGGCCGCCACCGCGCACTCGGCCCCGCTGCTCGCCTGGTCCGGGGCGACGACGACGCTGCCGGGGATCGTGATCGCCGGCTCGAGCGGGAGCGCGCGCACCCGGGTCGAGCGGATCTCGGCGACCTGGTCGGCGGGCAGCACCGTCCAGCTGCGGGGATCCGAACCGACCTCGACGAGCGTGTCCTGGAGGGTGCCGGCCGGCCGGCCGTCCTTCGGGCACAGCCCGGTCTCGCGCAGCGCGTCGACCAGGACGTCGTGCAGCGACGGGTCGTGCGCGCGGGAGGGGACGCGAAGCGCGTCGCCGGCCAGTTCCGCGAGCCCCGCGGTGGGCCGGCCGGCGGCCGGGTGCCGCCGGGACACCACTGCGAACAGCCGTTCGGTCCAGGCCGGCAGCACCGCGAGCCCGGGCACGGACCGCACGCCCCGGGTCAGCGCCAGGTCGAGGTCACCCTGCCGGAGCGCGTTGAGCCGGGCCTCGAGGGGCAGGTCGACCAGCACCACGTCGAACTCCGGCGCCCGCTCGCGGAGGGCGTCGATCCCGCGTTCCAGGCGCGCGGTCAGGCCGGCCGCCGTGCCGATCCGCACGGTCGTCATGACCGGCTTCGCCGCCGCCTGCACCCGGCCGGCGGCGGCCAGCGTGCCGCGGGCGGCTTCGAGCACCCGCTGCCCGGCCGCGGTCAGCCGGACCCGCCGGGGGGAGCGGTCGAGCAGCCGGACCCCGAGCTCGCGCTCCAGCCGGGCGATCTGCTGGCTGACGGCGGGCTGCGCGACGTGCAGCCGCTCGGCCGCCCGGCCGAAGTGCAGTTCGTCGGCGACCGTGACGAAGTACCGCAGTGCCCGCAGTTCCATGTGCCACCCGGCCGTCCTCGACGATAAGGCGAGCTTATCGCAGCACGTGCCGGTTGGGGCTGGTTCGCCGCGGTGGCCGGTGCTGAAGTCGTGATCATGACCATCGAACTCGGACCGCTCGGCGCCTACCTGACCGCCGCGGAGGCGACCGCGGCGGACGCCGTCGCGCTGGAGGAAGCCGGCTACGGCGCGATCTGGCTGGCCGCGTCGCCGGCCGCCGACCTGCTCGCCGCGGAGCGGCTGCTCGACGCCACCCGCCGGATCGTCGTCGGCACCAGCGTGCTCAACGTGTGGCAGACCGACGCCGGCACCGTCGCGGACTCCTACCACCGGATCGCGGGGAAGCACCCCGGCCGGCTGCTCGTCGGCATCGGCGCCGGCCACCGGGAAGTCGACGCCGGGTACGCGTCCCCGCTCGCGAAGACCGCGGGCTACCTGGACACCCTGACCGCGGCCGGCGTCCCCGCCGACCGCGTGCTGCTGGCGGCGCTCGGCCCCAGGATGCTCCGGCTGGCGGCCGAACGCGCCGCGGGCACCCTCACGCTGCAGGTGACGCCCGAACACACCCGCCGGGCCCGGGAGGCCCTCGGCCCGGGCAAGCTCGTGGTGCCCGGCCACGGCGTGCTGCTGGACACCGACGTCGACCGCGCGCGGGAAACCGGCCGGGCCGGGGTGCGGCCCATCCTCGGGATCGCCAACTACGCCACCAATCTCCGGAGGATCGGGTACACCGACGAGGACCTCACCGACCCCTTCAGCGACCGGTTGATCGACGCGCTGGTGCTGCACGGGGACGAGGACGCGGTCGTGGCGGGCGTGCGCGCCGAGCTGGCGGCGGGTGCGAACCAGGTCGGCCTGCACGCACTGGGCGCGGATCCGATCGCCACCCTGCGCGCGATCGGCCGCGCCGAGCGGGGGTAGCGGCGGCCGCGGCCCGCCCGCGGTGGGTCACTGCCGGTGCGTGGCGGAAGTCACGAAGTCCTGGGCGACGTCGCGCAGTTTCACGTTCTGCTCTTGCGAGGCCTTGACGAGCAGCTCGAACGCGTCTTCCGGCGGGATGCAGTGCAGGGCCATGAGAATGCCCTTCGCCTGGTCGATCACCGCGCGGGTGGTCAGTGCGCTGCGCAGCTGTCCCATGGTCTCGTGGGCGGTCCGGTGCCGCCGGGTGCTGCGCAGCGCGGACTCGGCGGCGGAGGTGTACAAGTCCAGCAGTGCCGCGTCCAGCGCGCCGAAGCTGTTGCCGCCGGTGTCGTACAAGTTGAGCGAGCCGTGGTACTCGTGGTCGACGAACAACGGGGCGGAGAGGTAGGCGACGATCCCGGACCCGGCCGCGGCCGCGGCGAACTCGGGCCACTGCCGCGCCGCTTCGGTCACCTCGACCCGCTGGAGCTCGCCGGTCCGGGCGGCCTCCAGGCAGGGGCCCCGCCCGGCGTCGTACTGCGCCTGATCGACGACGTGCGCGCTGTCCCCGGTCGCTGTCGCCGTGTACGGGGAACCGTCGCGCAGCAGCGTGATGCTGGCGATCTCCGCGTCCGGCACCGCGTGCATGACCTGCCGGCACACCCGCTGCAGGACCACCAGCAGGTCCTCTTCCTCCGCGAAGGCGTCGGCCAGCTGATCCAGCGCGGCGGTGACGTCGTCCACTCTCCGGGCGGCGTCCCGCTCGTCAAGCAGTGTCTCGTCCATGCGGTGCTCCTTCTGTGCGCGGCGGCGGGCTCGAGGTCCCGGGTCATTCTCCCGGCGAGCTGGGTACCGCGAGGGGTGGCAGCGGTCGTTCGGTGGCGGCGACGGTGGTGAACTTGGCGGCGACGGGGGCGAACAGCCGCGAAGTGAACACCTTGTCACCGAGGCGCCGCAGCCGCAGGCCGGCCCGGGTGCGCGGGTAGGCGATCGGGACGATCCAGCGCGGGAGGTGCTGGACGTCGTCGACGAGCGGGCGCATCCAGTCCTCGTAGGCCGCGAGCGCCTCCTCGGGTTCGGCGGTGGACAGGCAGGCGGCCAGGACGTAGCCGCTGGTGAGCGCGAGCGACGCGCCGCCCCCGCCCATCGGGGTGACGCACCAGGCCGCGTCGCCGGCCAGGCAGACGCGGCCGCGGTGCCAGGCCGGCATGCGGATCTGGGTGAGGTCGTCGACGTAGACGTCTTCGGCGGCATCGAAGGCGTCCAGCACCCGCGGCGCTTCCCAGCCGACGTCGCCGAACAGCTGCCGGATCCGGCGCAGGGCTTCGGCGCGGCCGAGCCGGGCGAGGTCCGCCGTCCGGGCGGCGCTGAGGATGGCGCGGGTGGTGCCGTGGTTGTCCGGCCGCAGGTGGACCTGCCGGCCCCCGACGGTCGTGTACCACCGCCACCGGTCGTCGTCGGCGTCGGTGCGGGGGATCGTGCCGAACACCATGGTGACGCCGAGCTCGCGGCGGTCGACGAGGTCGCCGAAGAGCCGGTCGCGGGTCGAGGACCGCACGCCCTCGGCGATGACCAGCAGGTCGGCGCGCAGCGTCCGGCCGGCCGCCGTCGTCACGGTGACCTCGCCCTCGCCTTCCTCGACGGTGGAAATCGTTTCGCCGTAGGCGACTTCGACGCCGTCGGGCAGGTGCTCGAAGATCGTCCGGGCGAAGTCGCCGCGCAGGATTTCCAGCTCGGCGGTCGCGCCGCCGTCGGGGCCGCCGGAGGGCAGTTCGGCGAGCACCCGCCCCCGCTCGTCGACGAAGACCGTGCCGGTTTCGGTGGTGTTCTGCGCCCGCACGGCCTCGGTCAGCCCCATCCGCGTCAGCACTTCCCGTGCGACACCCCGGACGTCGACGTTCTGGCCGCCGTCGCGGAAGGCCTCCGCCCGCTCCAGCACGGTCACGTCCCACCCGGTCCGCCGCAGCCAGAAGGCGGCCGAGAGGCCGGCGATGCTCGCCCCGGAGATCACCGCGTGTCGTGTGCTCATCGTCGCTCCGTCCAGATAGCTTTATAGTAAAGCTACTATGCTGTGAAGGAGTCCGCATGACGGATCCGCTGACCGCCGAGTGGGCGCCGGCCCAGGTGGCGGTGATGCACGGGCTGCGGGACTGGGTGGTCGACTTCACCGAGCTGAACCAGCACTTCGCCACGTGGCTGGACCTGCCCGGCTCGGACGCCAACGCCCTCGGCCAGATCACCTGGGCCGCGGAGACGGGCGCGCCGCTGTCGCCGGTGCGGCTGGCCCGGCGGATCGGCCTAACCACCGGAGCGACGACGGTGCTGCTGAACCGGCTCGAAGCGGCCGGTCACGTCCACCGCAGCCGGGAGAGCGCCGATCGCCGCCGGGTCACGCTGCGGCCGTCCGCCGGCGCGCGCGAACGCGCCCGCGAGTTCCTCGCGTTCGCCGGGGCCGAGATCGCGGCCACCCTGCGGGCCGCGGACCCGGACGAGCTGGATGTGGTCATCGGGTTCCTCGCCCGGATCACCGCCGCGGCCGCGGAAGCCAACCAGCGCCTGGGCCGGCCGGGGGGCTCCCGCGGTGGGCGAGGATCGTGAGCGTGTCGTCGGTGGTGGCTGCGCGCCTTGACGTCGTGCGGATACCCGGACGGGCACGGCGCGAACCCCGCGGCGCGCGCCGTGCCCCGGAGCTCACGACGAACGGACGTTCCGCCGGCCCTCCTGCGCCCGGTCGGTGACGTCGCCGGTCGCCGAGCGCGCCTCCTCCTTGACCGTCGACGCGCTGTCCGCGGCTTCCGAGCGCACCGACTCGGCCGCCCGCTGCACCGGTTCGCGCAGGTTCTCCTTGACCTCTTCGGCCGCGTGCTTGGCCACCGGCGCGAGCTGTTCGCGTGCGAGGTCGGTCGCCTGGCCCGCCAGCTTGCGCTCCGGCTCGCTGGCCGGCAGCAGGGACGACACGAGCCAGCCGGCACCGAACGCGATCAGGCCG
The DNA here is from genome assembly GCF_023008405.1 of Amycolatopsis sp. FBCC-B4732. NCBI lineage: Bacteria > Bacillati > Actinomycetota > Actinomycetes > Pseudonocardiales > Pseudonocardiaceae > Amycolatopsis > Amycolatopsis sp. FBCC-B4732. Next base: position 5,034,810 of record NZ_CP095376.1, on the reverse strand, counting down.
GCGGCCAGCGGGGTGCCCTGCGTGCCGCGGCGGATCTGCCGCGGGACTTCGGACACCGCGTCGGCCGCGGTGCTCACCTTGTCCTGCGCGGAGGCGGCGACCGAGCCGGCCTTGTCGCCGGCCGTCGACGCGTGGTCGTTCGCGGTGCCCATCCCCCGGTCCTTCGCGCTGCCGACCGCCGTGCGCAGCCGGCCGACCCCGCGTTCCACGATGCGGCCGGGGCTCACCTTCTCGGTGAGCGCGTTGACGTGATCGCTCGCCTCTCAGTGCGTCCGGAACCCGTTGCAGGGTCTCGACGGTGCGTTCGGGTTTCGGGTCGACCCGGCGGAACTCGCTGCGCCCGGTCACGAACAGGACGGCGCCGGCGATCGCCCACACGGCCGCGACGATCAGCGCGGCCCAGCCGCCGTCCATGACGTTCTCGAGGCCCTGCCACAGCGCGACGGACAGGAACAGCACGACCATCTTGGCGGCTTCGGCCTTCGTCTCGGTCTTGGCCAGCTCAACCTCCTGGCGCAGCAGGGTGGAGACGTCCTTCATCACGTTGGACAACAGCTCGCCGACCGGGGAATCGGCGACGTCGACCGGCGGGGGCGCGACCGGCGGGGGCGCCCGCGGCGCGGGGCCGGGAGGCTGCGTCAGCACGGCACCTGCCCGGGCGTGGAGTAGCGCGTGGGCTGCGGGAGCGGTTCCGGCGGCGCGGCGTACCCGCCCGGAACCGTCTGCTCACCGGGCTGGGGCGCGTAGCCACCCGGCGGCGCGTTCAGCCCGCCGGCGCCCGGCTGCGGGGCGGTGAACCCGCCCGGCGCGGCCGGCGGCGGCGAGCCGGCCACCCCCGGCTGCGGCGTGGAAGCCGGGGGCACGGGCGGGATCCCGGCGGCGGGCGGCCCGTCCGGCGAGCTCCCGGAGTTCTGCTGCTGCTGGGCCACGACCCCGCGCGTGAGCCGTCCGACGAGAGCACCCGCGACGGCCGCGCCGACGAGGAACGCGCCCGGACGACGGCGCGCGAACCGCCGCACCTCGCCGAGCAGGTCGCCGGGTTCGCGGTGCTCCAGCCAGTCCGCGACCGTCCGGGTGCGGTCCGACACCTGCCGCACGACGTCGGCGGCGACGCCGGGGGAGTCGGTCTGCTCGGCCATCCGGTCCAGCTGCCCGGCCAGGTCGTGGAGGCTTCGCACCGCCTTCCGCTGACCGTCCTTCGCCTGGGACTCCAGCTGTTCCCGGCCTTCGCGGAGCAGGTCGCGCGCTTCCCGTTGAGCGTGCTCCGCGACGTGTTTCGCTTCCTGCGCGGCGGTCTGCGCCACCTCACCCCCGCGATCGACGGCCGTGGTGGCCACCTCGCGGGCTTCGTCCTTCGCGGTGTCCGTCGTCGACGGCGGCGACTGGCCGCCGGATCCCTGTGTCATCTCGACCTCCTGGCGGGTGCGGCACTTCCGGTGCCCCGGTTGCTCAGGGCGGCGGGCTACCCGGGCGCTCCGGCGGTAAACGGGCGGAGTGTCCGGCGTGAGGAAGTGACCGGCGGCCGTCGGTGCTGGGCAGCCGTCCGCGAAGCCGGGGACTCCGGCGGCCGGCTCAGCCGCCGGTCGACGGACCCGGCGATGCCGCCGGGATGGCGTTGTCGATGAGGACGGCGGCGATGGCGGCGGCGGTGGGGAAGCAGTCGCTGTCGAGGACCCGGGTGCGCGCGGAGGCGCCGTCGATGAGCAGGGCCAGCTGTTCGCCGAGCTGTCCGGGGTCGGTGGCGCCGGCTTCGCGGGCGGTTTCGGCGAGCCGCGTGGCGATGGCCTTCTTGTAGTCGCGCGCGCATTCGGCTGCCGGGTGCCGGGGGTCGTGGAGTTCGACGGCCGCCCCGATGTAGGGGCACAGGGGAGTGGACGCCGGCACGTCGAAGGCCGCGAGGAGCCGTTCGCGGGGCGTGAGGTCGGTGCGGTCGAACACGCCGGGCAGGACGTCGGGATCGAAGTGGCGGAGGTATTCGGCGACCAGGTCGTCCTTGCCGGCGAAGTGCTGGTAGACGGTGTGCTTCGACACCTGGGCTTCCGCGCAGAGCTGGTCCATGCCGGTGCGGTTGATGCCCTGCTCGCGGAACAGGTGCTGCGACGCGCCGAGGATCCGCTCGCGCGCGCCCCGGCCCCGGCGGCGGCCTTGGGGCCCCTTCTCCAGCTCCGTCATTCCCGCAGCATAGCCGAGGTGAGTACCGACCGGTGTACATAACTTGCCCGCCCGGCCGGACGTCCGCTACGTTAACCAAACAGATCGGTGTACATAACGTGGTGGCCGGCGGAACCGAAGGAGTGCTCGTGGGAAAGCTCGACGGCAAGGTGGCAGTGATCACCGGTGCCTCGACCGGCATGGCGCTGGCCGGCGCCCGGCTGTTCGTGGCCGAGGGTGCGCACGTCTTCATCCAGGCCCGGCGGCAGGACGCGCTGGACGACGCCGTGAGGCTGATCGGCCGGAACGTGACCGCCGTGCAGGGCGACGCGGCCGAACCGGCGGACCTCGACCGGCTCTACGACACGGTCGAGCGGGAAAAGGGCTCGATCGACGTGCTGTGGGCCAGCGCCGGAATGGGTGAACCGGCCGTGCTCGGCGAGATCACCGAAGAACAGTTCGAACGCACCTTCTCGCTCAACGCCCGCGGCACCCTGTTCACCGTGCAGAAGGCACTGCCACTGCTCAACGACGGCGCCTCGATCCTCATGACCGGCTCCAACGCCTCACTCGGGGCCTTCCCCGGCTGGAGCCTCTACGCCGGGAGCAAGGCCGTGCAGCAGGCCTGGGCCCGGGTGTGGCTCAACGAGCTGAAGGACCGCAAGATCCGGGTCAACGTCCTGACCCCCGGCCAGGTCGCCACGGCCAAGCAGGAAGAACTGTTCGACGCGACGACCAAGTCCGCGTTCGAATCCCTGATCCCGCGGGGGAAGATGGGCCGCCCCGAGGAAATCGCCACCGTCGCGCTGTTCCTCGCCTCCGCCGACTCCAGCTACGTCAACGGCCTGGAACTGGTCGCCGACGGCGGCACCACCGCTCTCTGAAACCCCGTGCCGGCCCCGGCACGGACGAGACACCTCACGGACAGGGAAGAACACATGAGCGGCATCACCCTCATCGGTACGGGGAACATGGCCCGCACCATCGGCACGCTCGCGGTGGCCGGCGGCACCGCCGTCGAGGTCGTGGGACGCGATCAGGCCAAGGCGGAGGACCTGGCCGCGACTCTGGGCGGCGGCGCGTCGGCCGGCGAATGGGGCGCCGTCCCGGCCGGGGACATCGTCATCACGGCGCTGCTGCACGGCGGTGTCGTGCCGGTCGTCGCCGAATACGGCGACGCCCTCGCCGGCAAGGTCATCGTCGACATCAGCAACCCCTTCAACGCGACCTTCGACGGCCTGGCCCACCGCGGGGAAACCTCGATCGCGCAAAGGATCGCCGAGGTGGCCCCGGCCGGCGCCAGCGTGGTGAAGGCGTTCAACACGGTCTTCCGCCAGGTCCTGGAGAAGGGCCGCCCCGACGTCTTCATGGCCGGTGACGACGCGCGGGCCAAGGCGGACGTGGCCGCGTTCATCGAGAGCATCGGGCTGCGCCCGCTGGACGTCGGCACCCTGAAGATGGCCCACTGGCTGGAAGGAATGGGCGTGGTCACGGTCGGCCTCGCCGGAAACGGGGTCGGCCACGGGAACTTCGCCCTCGGCGTCGGCGAATTCCCGGGCTGACCCCCGCGGCTCAGCCCAGCACCGTGCCCGAGTTCGCGGTGTTCCGGTTGCGCCGCCGCGAGAACGCTCCCAGGTCGATCTCCAGGCCGGTGCGCGGGGCCCGGAACCGGACGGGCACCGCGTCGTGGTCGGCGCCGTTCTCCACCCGGTCGATCAGCTCCGCCATCAGCTGCCCCACGACCGGTGCGTTCTTGAACTGGTTGCCGCTCGTTCCGATCGCGAGGTAGAAGCCCTCGAGCCCGGTACGGTCGTAGATCGGAGTCCAGTCGTCGGCGACGTCGTAGACGCCCGCCACGCCGCGCGCCCGGTTGGGCACCCCCAGGCCGGGCAGCCGGCGCGCGGCCCGCGTGACCTGGGCCTCGAAGACCGCGGCCGTCGGGTGGACGTCGGCCGCGTCCGGGTCGTCGGTCCACTGCATCGGGTCGCACTGCGGTTCCGTGCCGCCGACGAGCAGGCCCCCTCCTGCTTCACCGCGGAAGTAGGTGCCCAGATCCATGTCCGCCACCACCGGTCCTCGATAGCCCTCGAGGACCGGCACGTGCGCCACTTCCTGCCTCATCGGCCGCACCCCGACGGTGAAGTCGGCCCCCACGCCGGCCAGCCGGTTCACCGCGCCCGACCACGGACCGGCGGCGTTGACCACGACGGCGCAGGGAATCCGGGTACCGTCCGACAGCCGCACCGACGTCACGCGCCCGCCGGCCTGCTCCACCGCCGTCACGGTGCTGCGGAAGCGGAACTCCGCCCCGCGCGCCGAGGCCGCGGCGGCGAGGTTCACGGCGGCGAGGGCCGGGTCCGAGACGTAACCGGCATCCGGGGTGTACACGCCACCGAGCGAGTCGTCCGCGTCCGCCCAGAACTCCTCGTCGTCGAGCCGCTTCGGCGGCCAGTAGCGGCCGACGTCGATACCGGGAACGCGCCCGGCCAAGGTGGCGCTGTCCCATTCCTCGTAGGGGACACCGATCTCGTCGAACAACGGGAGCCACGACGCACGCGGAGCCGCCTCGACGTCCAGCATCACCAGCCCGCTCTTGCGGAACACGGCGAGGTCGCCGACGTCGTGCCCGAGGTGCCCGGCCCAGTCGAGCCAGCCGAAGTGCGCCTCCCACGCCGTCGCCACCCCGGCGCGGGTGGAGAAGTTGAACCGGACCACCGCACTCGAAGCCGAGGTCGACCCCTGGCCGGGCCCGGCGGCCCGGTCGAGCGCGGTGACCCGGTGCCCCGCCCGGGCGAGCTCGAGGGCGATCGACGAACCGATCACCCCGGCCCCGATCACGACCACGTCGGTGCTCGAGCGCTCACCGGGCACGGCAGGTCCTCAGGTAGCTGAGGAACGAGGCCTGCAGGCCGGTCACGTGCGTTTCGCGCAGCACCGCGCTGGTGACGGCGCCGCCGCGGGCGGTCAGGCGGTGCAGGACGGTGGCCGCGTTCTTCGCGAGGTTCTGGTAGACGGCCAGGTCGCCGAGCAGCTCCTGGTCGTTGACGGTCAGGTGGAGCTTGGCGGCGGGCAGGCTGTCGCCCAGTTCTTCGAGCCGCGCGAAGATCTGGCTGTCTTCACCGACGACGCCGGGGCTGCCCGCGCCGATGCTCTCGAAGAGCGTGCTGCCGCTGAGCCAGGCGTAGAGGCCGAAGAGCCCGCCGTAGGAGTAGCCGAAGAGGCCGTGACCGCTCGCGGCCGTGCCGTAGTCGCGTTCGATCCGCGGGTGCAGTTCCGCGGTGAGGAAGTCCAGGAACGCGTCGGCGTGGGTTTCGTTCAGTTCGGCGAGGTAGGCGTCGGCTTCCTCGCGGGTCATCGAGCCCGTCCGGATTCCCGTTTCGACCGCGTCGACGAACTCCCGGGCGATGGGCTCGCCGGGCGGTACGAGGTCCCTGTTGCGCAGCCGTGCCCAGTGCGGTGCGTCCTCGCCCGCGTAGCCGACGCTGACCTGGATGTAGGGCCGGATCTGCTGCATGGGGTCCTTCTGGGTGACGATGAGCGGAGCCGTCATGCCCACGGCCCAGTTGCCGTCGAGCACGTACAGGGCAGGCGCTTTCGTCGTGGCGCGGTCGTAGCCCGGTGGCGTGGTGACCCAGACGCCGTAGTCGTGCCCTGCGCCGGAACGCAGCTCGAAGTAGTCGGTGTCGGCCAGGCAGCCCTGCCACATGGTGCTCATCGGAGGTCCTTCACGATTCGGCCGGCCTTGAGGACGAGGACGGCATTGGCGGGATCGGCGAACAGCTCGGGGTCTTCGACCGGGTTGCCGTTCCACAGCACGAGGTCTGCCCGCGCGCCGGGAGCGATGACGCCGGCCTGGCCGGCCAGGCCGAGGATCTCGGCGTTGGTCCTGGTGGCCGCCACGAGCGCGGCCATCGGGGTTTCGAGCTCCGCGCGCAGCCTGAGCTCTTCGCCCCGGCGGTCCTGGGCCGGGCCGATGAGATCGGAGCCCAGCCCGATCCGCACCCCGGCCTCCTTGGCGACGGCGAGCGCTTCGGCCATCCGCTCCCGGACACCCAGCACGCGGTCGCGGGTCGAGGCGTCGAGGCCGGCTCCGGCGGTGTCGTGCAGCAGCTGCTCGACGACGGCGAACGTGGGCACGAGCGCGACGTCGTGCGCGGCCATCAGGGTGGCCGTGGCTTCGTCGAGGCCGGTGCCGTGCTCGACGCACCGCACCCCGGCCTCGACGGCGTTGCGGATGCCGTCGTTGTTGTGGGCGTGCACCGTCACGTAGGTGCCCCGGGCCGCGGCTTCCTGGACCGCGACCGCGATCTCCTCGACGGTGAACTGGGTGTCGGTCAGCCGGTCGTGCGCGCCCACCACGCCGCCGGTCACGCAGAGCTTCAGGAAGGAAGCTCCGCGCCGGAAGGCCTCGCGCACGTTGCGCCGCAGCTCGTCCGCGTTGCCCGACATCATGGACAGGGCGCACAGGCCGGGGAGGTGGTGGCCGCTCCACAGCTCGGTGGGTTCCCAGTCGGCTCCGTAGTAGCCGTGCCCGCCGATCTGGCACTGCACCGGCCCGCACGACAGGACGCGCGGGCCCCTGACCTTGCCCTTCGCGATCGTGGTGACGAGGCCGCCGTCGACCCCGCCGGTGTCCCGGACGGTGGTGAAGCCGGCGTCGAGCGTCGCCCCGGCCGCGGCGAAGATGTCCGCCGCGAGCTCGGCGGCGCTGATCCGGAACGAGAACTGCGGCTGGATCGGGCTCGCCAAGCCCAAGTGGACGTGCGCGTCGATCAGGCCGGGTGTCATCGTCAGCCCGCCGGCATCGAGGCGCATCCCCGCTGCGCCGGAGGCGCCGACCTGGGCTATGCGCCCGTCTTCGATGCCGACGTCGACGTCGACCGGGTCGCGACCCGATCCGTCGACGACGGTCGCGCCGACCACTGAACACCGTTCCACGAGTCGTTCCTTCCACTGGCGCATCTCTTTTCCAATGGATAAACTGTGGGAGTGATCCTGTCAAGCACGGAGCGCACCGGCGACGCGCGCGAGCGGCTCCTGGCCCGGCTTCTCGACGCCTTCGCGGAAGGGCTGCCCTCGCCGGAGGTGTCGCTCCGCGAGATCGCCGTCAGGGCCGGAACCAGCCATGCCCTCTTGCGGTACCACTTCGGGTCGCTCCCCGGTGTCCTGGCCGCGATGCTCAAGGCGCAGCGATCCCGTGACAACGAGGCACTGCTCGAGACCGCCCGGCAAGGCACCTTCGACGACCTCGTCGTGGCGATCTGGCGGGCCTACACGCGCCCGGAGCGGCTGTCGCGGGTCCGCGGCTTCTTCCACGTCGTAGGACTCGCCGCGTACCGCCCGGAGGACTTTCGCGAGTTCATCGACTCGCTCGACGACCTGACCGGGATGCTGGCCTCGCTCGCGGAACGCAAAGGGCACGGCACCGAGGAAGCGCTGACGGTGGCCACCGTAACCGTTGCCGCGATCCGGGGGCTGCTCTTGCAGGAGGTCCTGAGCCCGACCGCCCGGCCGGAGGACGCGGTCGCCGTGATCCTGCGCATGGGCGCGGTGTGACGTGCGGGAAAACCACATCGTTCGTTCGGCTTTCTGCCGAAGACGTCACCGCTTGGCTGAGGCAAGCTCTTGTCGTCCCCCGGGGATCGACGGAAGAGAGCAGGATGCAGGACGCGGCAGCTGGTTCACGGATTCCGGCGGGTGATTCACCGAAAGCACATCGGCGCAGGGCGGCGCTCGTGGCCTTCCTTGTCGGTTGGGTTTTCGTAGCCGGTCTCGTGAGCGGCCCGGTGACGCGGGCGCGCGATTGTCAGAACGTGCCTCACGACGCGGTGATCGCCGGTGCCGCGGGGGCCGGAGCCGGTGCGTTGGTGGGCGGCCCGGTCGGCGCCGTCATCGGCGCGGGGGCCGGCGCGGTGGGCAGCATGGCCGGTGGGTGCACCGAGGTCGTCAACGGAACGGCGCACCCCGCTTGAAAAGCTCGTGTGATCAGCATCTCCTGAGGACGCACCTCTTCGTCGGCAGTACCGGAAACGGGTGTTTCATGGACGCGGCAGTTGTTTGTCGGGAGGAAGCCGGGTGTCGACAACCATTCGAGTCCTGGTGGTCGACGACCACCCCACCGTGCGGGCCGGAATTCGTTCGGCCCTTGCCGAAAACGGTGTCGCCGCCGTGGTGGAAGCGGATTCGCTCGCCGGTGCGCGGCGGGTGGTGACCACGTCGCACCCGGACGTCGTGCTGCTGGATCTGGGGCTGGGCCGCGAATCCGGCATGAGGGCCGTGCCGGAATTCGCCACCGGGAGCGGTGTGCTGGTCCACACCATGCACTCGGACCTGGCCACGGAGGCGTTGTCGCGCGGGGCGCTGGGGTTCGTGGCGAAGACCGCGCCGGTCGGTGTCCTCGTGGCCGCGGTGCGCGCCGTGGCGGCCGGGCGTCGTTATCTCGATCCGGCTCTGGCTGCCGACCTCGCCACCGGGCTGGCCGGGAGGTCGCTGAGCGCCCGGGAGCGGCAGGTGCTCGAACTGCTGGCCGATGGTCTCACCAATCGCCAGGTGGCCGGGGTGCTGTCGATCAGCGTCCGCACGGTCGAAAACATCAGAGCCAGCCTGCGCAACCGGCTGGGCTTGGTGGACCGGGCCGACTTGGTCGCGTACGCGCGCAGGGCCGGGCGCTGACGATGCGCAGTGCGGTGGTGCGGTCGGTGTGCGTCGCCGGCATCGGCTTCGGCTCCCTGATCGTGCTCGTCGACTCGGTCGCGCCGATCCCGATGCCCGCGGACCCGATCGCGGCGTTGTCGATCGCGCTCGGCGCCGGCGTGCTCGCTGTGTGGCTGCCGGGGACCCGGTGGCTTCGGCTGGGCACGGTGCTTATCGCCGTCGGGGCGCTGATCGTGGGGACGGGTTACCTGGCCGGCGGGGCGCCGAGCCTGCCGGCCCGGATCGCGGCGGCGGTGTTCCTGGGGCTGGCGTTGCTGTGCGCGGTGCCCGGGCGGCCGGAGCTCGGGCGGCTGCTGAACCAGACCAATGCCCGGGCCGTGATCCGGTTCCAGAACTTCCACGCCGCGCGGATCGCCGACGAACTGCACGACGAAGTGCTGCAGGCATTGGCCATGACCAGCAGGCGGCTGGATTCCGCCGCGCGAGGAGGCGATGCGCGAGGATTGGCCGCCGCCTCCCGCGCGGCGGTGGAGGTGCTCGAGGACCAGGCGGCGGTTCTGCGGGGCATCGTCGGCACCCTGCACCCGGTCACCCTGCGGCACGTGGGTGTGGTGGCGGGAATCCGCGAGCTGGCCCGGCAAGTGGCCGCCGCCAACGGTTTGGTCGTCGACGTGGAAGTCACCGGTGCCCCGGTCGCCGGGCTCGACGACGAGATCGCGACGGTCGCCTACCGCGTCGTCCAGGAAGCGCTGAGGAACGTCGTCAAGCACGCCGATGCGCGCACCGTCCGGGTGCAGGTGACGTGCGATCGCACCCAGTTCGCCATCACGGTCTCCGACGACGGCCGCGGTCTGCCCGGGACGCGGCCTCCCGCGGCTGCCGGGTACGGACTGGAAAGCATGCGGTGGTGGTGCTCGGCCTTCGGCGGTGACCTGTCCGTGGGCAACCGTCCCGGTGGCGGAACCCGGATCCGGGCGACGTTCCAGACCCGCGGCGTCAGCGTTTCTCCGTGACTGCCCTTCTGAGCAATTGACGTGTACGTCGAGAGCCGGTGTCGAGATTGGACAGTGTTGATCACCGTTGCCGTCGCTGAAAGTCATGACCTGACGAGGAGCGGGTTGCGTGCCGTCCTGGCGCGCTCGCGGCTGTGCCAGGTGGTCGGTGAGGCGGCCGATGCTTCCAGTCTGATGGTGGTGTTGAGCAGGTGTGCCCCGCAGGTTGTGCTTCTGGACGCCACACTGCTGCGCCGCAACGGCATCATTCTGGTTGATCGGGTGCTCGGTGGGTGCCGAGGAGGTGGCAGGAAGGTCGTCGTAACGTCGGCGCCGGGCGACGAGGACTTGGTGTTGGACGCGGTACGCGCGGGCGCGGCGGGCTCGTTTTCGAAGGAGGCTACAACTTGCGAGGTGATCGAGGAGGTCGTGCAGGTCGCCAGGGGAAAGCTGCGCTTGCCGCAGTGGGCGGTACGACGATTGGTTGCCGCACACCGTCGCGGCTTGTTGCCGGTCGGCGAACCTGCTTCGGCGGCGGCAAGGTTGACGCCTCGCGAAGCGCAGGTGGTGCGGCTTGTTGCCATGGGGCGTACCAACGCCGATATCGCACGCCTGTTCGTGGTGAGCGAGTCGACTGTGAAGACCCATCTGCACCGGGCGATGCGCAAGCTTGACGCGTCCAACCGCAGCGAGGTGGTCATTTTCGCCTACCGCAACGGCATGGTGTGGCCATCCGTGGTAGACGGTTGACGAAAGGAGGAAGCTGCCGCACGGGACCGCAGCTTCCTCCCATCGCGGGCCGTCGACCTCAGGGCTTGCAGGGACCTTGGAGCTCCGTCGCCGAGACCTTCTCGAGGGCGGCCTGGCCGACGGAGACGACTTGCCCCTTCCCGATGCACTGAGTCCGGGTGAATTCCGGGCCGTGCAGTGGCTGGTGCAGGAATCGCACCAGGGCCGGCGAGTTGCCGCAGTTGGTGTAGGCCCAGTGGACGAGGCCCTGGGACAGGCCACAATTCTGGACGCGCGCCGAGGGATTGGTCTGAGCGTTGGCGACAGCGGGGCAGGCGAGGCCGAATAGTCCCGCGAGGACGCTGATTACGGCAGCGGCTCCGGCGAACTTGAATACGGACATCACGGTATGCCTCTCGGATAAGTATGCGGCGAACTCGTCGCCTCGTTTTCTGGCAACGAAAATCTAATGACCAGCGCGCGTGGAAACGTCTGCTCAAAGCAGTGGAAAACTCGTCAACCTGTGCGGTAATGTGTTTGACACCAAAGGTTTCCCGGTGTGCTCGTCCGGCGAGAAGGGTTTGTGGGATGCGGCGAGACCGCTCGGCCATCGGCGGCCTCGGTGCGACGGCGTTCGCGACGTCGGCGATGGGCTATCTGCTCGTGATCACGGCCACCGAATACCTCGGCGCGGCCGAAAACGCACTGTTCCTCGGTTTCTGGGGACTGCTGATGGGCGTGGGAAGTGCCCTTTCGCCGCTGGAGCAGGAGCTGTCGCGGCAGACGGCGGAGGCGGCGGCGGAGGGACGGCGCCCGGACTCGGGTGCGGTCAGGGCTTTCGCGGTGACGCAAGCCGTCGCGATCGCGGTCACCGCCGTGCTGGCGGTGCCGGTGGTCAACGCTCAGCTGTTCGGCCGGCACCGCGAACTCGCGCTGGTGGCCGGATGCGGGATCGTGGCGTTCCCCGCCCTGTACGCGATGCGGGGACTGTTCATCGGCGCCGGGCTGACCGGCCGCTACTCGGCGATCTTGCTGGCCGAAGCGGGAGCCCGGCTGCTGCTGTTCGCCGCTTTCGCGGGTGCCGGGCTCGGCGGGGTGACGTGGTTGTCGATCGCGGTGGCGGCCGGCTCGTGCGGGTGGCTGCCCTTCACCGCCCGGGCCCTCGGCCTGGTGGAGAAGAGTCCTTCGCGTGAACCGTGGGGCGCGCTCGGCCGGCGCATGCTCGGCCTGATCCTCGGCGCGGCGTTGACGGCGAGTGTGCTGACCGGCTACCCGGCGGTGGTGAAGCTGCTCGCGCCGAGCGGGAGCGAGGACGTGCTGGGTGGGTTGTTCCTGGCGGTGTCCCTGCTGCGGTCGCCGCTGCTGCTGGTGCTGGCACCGGTTCAGACGCTCGCCGTGCCCGCGGTCGTCCGGTTGCTGCACCGGCCGGGCGGACCACGTCGGCTGCGGCGCCTCGCCGTCCTCGGCGCGGGCGGGACGCTCGTGGCCGGCCTGATCGCCGGTGCGCTTGCGTACGCGGTGGGGCCGTGGGTGTTCCGCTTGCTGTACCGGGACAAGTTCGCGGTGCCGGCGTGGACGATGGCCGGGCTGGCGTGGTCGGGCGTCGCACTGGCGGCCACGATGCCGGCCGTGGCGGTGCTGGTCGCGCGGAAGCAGACGGCCCGGGTGCTGACGGTGTGGGCGGTCGTGGCCGGGCTGAGCGTGCTGGTTCTGCTGCTTTCGCCGGGCGGGATCCTGTTCCGCGCCGTGCTGGGCGCGACCACCGCGCCGACAGCCGGTTCGGCGGTCGCGCTCACGATGGTGCTCGCCACGCGCGACGCTGCCGGGCAGGCGGCCCGGACCGCCGCGGAGGCTCGCACCGAATTTTGAGGAACGCTCGTTCTTGACTGATCGTTCCTCAAAACGCTACCGTCGTGGCATGGGCAGGCAACGGGCGTTCGACGAGGACGAGGTGGTGCGCGCCGCCGTGAAGTTGTTCGGCGGGCGTGCTTACGACGGGGTTTCCATCGACGACCTCGTCACCCACCTCGGTGTGCACCGCAACAGCCTGTACAAGACTTTCGGCAGCAAGCGCGGCCTCTACCTCGTCGCCTTGCGCCGCCACCTCGCCGAGGACGTCCGTCCCCTGGCCGAAGCGCTCACCGCGGCACCGGATGCCGCGGCCGCGCTGGAACTCGTCACGTCGGCCGACCTCGGGTTGCTGCTGCTCGCGGTGGTCGAACGGGCGCCGGTCGACGAGGAGGTGGCCGCCGAGGTCGCCGCGGCGCTGGCCGCCGTCGACCAGGCGATCGCCGACGCGCTCGGCATTCCCACCGCCCTGGCCGCCGCTCTCACGGCGGCCGCGCTGGGCATTCTCCTGCGCGGCAACCCCGACGGTGTCGGCGCCGCGCTGACCCACCGCCTCGATCCCCTCGACTGACAAAGGAAAACCGAAATGGCACTGGTCACCATCGATGGCGACGACCTCGTCGTCGTGATCAAAGGTCTGGACAAGCTCTGGGCGTTCAAGAGCAGCCTGACCATCCCGCTGGCCAACGTCCGCGGCGCGACCGCGGACCCCGGCATCGCCGCCGACCCCAAGGGGATGCGGGCGCCGGGTGCCCACGTGCCCGGTGTGATCACCGCGGGCACGTTCCACCTCGACGGCGAAAAAGTCTTCTGGGACGTCAAGGACGCGTCGAAGGCCGTCGTGATCGAACTCGCCGACGAGCGCTACACCCGCCTCGTCCTCCAAGTCGACAACCCGCGTGCGACCGTCGCGCTGGTCGAGAACGCCCTGCGCTGAAAGAGGTTGCCGATGTTTTCCCACCTCGCCGCGGTCACGCTGTCGCTGGCCGTCGTGACCGCCGCCCCGGCCGGGGCGGCACCCCGCCTCGTGCCCGCCGCCGACCGTGAAGTCGTCTTCACCGCCGACGGAACGACGACGTACGGCACGTTGCACGTTCCCGCGCACCGCGCCGGGCAACGGCTGCGCGCCGCTCTGCTGCTGCCCGGCAGCGGGCCCACCGACCGCGACGGCAACCAGCCGGCCGCGCGGCCGAACACCCTGGCGCAGGTGGCCGGCGTGCTCGGTGGCGACCGCGTCGCCACGCTGCGGTTCGACAAGTACGGCACCGGCCGCACCGGGCTCGGCGCCTACCGCGACCACCCGGAGACACTGGACTACCCGGCGTTCGTCCGCCAGGCGAGGGCCGCCTACGAGGTGTTGCGCGATCAGCCGGAGACCGACCCGCACGCGCTGATGGTCCTCGGGCACAGCGAAGGCGCGATGACCGCGCTGCTGCTCGGCGGCACCGTCCACCCGCGCCCGATCGGCGTGGCACTGCTGCAACCGCAGGCAATCCGCCTGCTGGACCTGGTCGCGCTGCAACTGCACGCCCAGACCGCCGAGGCGGTCCGGCAGGGCCAGTTCACCCCGGAGCGGCAGCGGGTGATCGACGCGGCGATCGACGCCGCCGTGACCGCCGTGCGCGCGCACCGGCCGGTCGGCACCACCGACCTGCCGCCCGCCGTCGCGCAGCTCTTCACGGCCTTCCAAGGACCGAGCGGCCGGTTCGTGGACAGCGACGACGCCGTCTACCCGCCGTCCGCCGCCGCGGCTCTGCGGCCGGGGACCGCGGTGCTGCTGACCTGCGGCACGAACGACGCCCAGGTCCCTTGCGCCACAACGGATGCCTTGACGTCCGCGCTGCGCCGCGCGCACGTCGGCGGGCCGGGCCGGGTGCGACTGTCCGGTGTGGACCACCTGCTGCACGACGCCGATCACCCGGACACCCCCGCCCCGGCCGTGCTCGACGCCCTGCACCGGTTCGCGGGGAGCGAGTGACGGCGGATTCGCTGATCTCCTGCAGGGTAAGGTGCGCCCGATGACCTCACCGGGCTTGTCCCTGCCGCAGCGAGTACGCCGGGTGCTGGCGGTCCGGCCCTTCCGCCGGCTCTGGGGCGTGACGTTCCTGTGCAGCACCGCCGACTGGCTCGCCTTGCTCGGCGTGGCCGATCTCGTCTCCAGCGCGGCCGGCAGCTACGCGGTGAAGAGCTTCGCGTTTTCCGGTGTGGTGTTCAGCAACCTCCTGCCCGGGTTGCTGTTCGCCCCGGTCGGCGGGTTGCTCGCCGACCGGTTCGACCGGCGGAAGGTGATGGCCGTCGGCGACGTGCTGCGGTGCGTCCTGCTGCTTTCGGTCGTGGTGGTCGATCTGCCGTGGTGGCCGTTCGCCGGCGCCTTCCTCACCAGCAGCGTCGCGATGCTGTGGATCCCGGCCAAGGACGCCGCCGTGCCCAACCTGCTGCCCCGGCCGGATCAGGTCGAAACGGCCGGCCAGCTCGGCTTGGTGATGACGTACGGCATCTCGGTCGTCGCCAGCGGCGGGCTCTACGCCCTCGCCGGCATCGGGCCTTCACTGCGGCTGCCCGACGACGTGCTGGGCGCCGACGGTTCCGTCAAAGTGGCCATCGCCCTCGCGGCCGGGCTCTACCTCGCGAGTTCGTTCCTGATCGCCCGGCGGATACCCGAGCTGTCGGGAACGACGGACCGCAACCGCGTCGGCAAGGGTGGAGCGGACCGCCCCGGCGTCGCCGCGATGGTGCGCGACGCCGGCCGCTTCATCCGCACCACACCGCTGGTGCGCGGCCTGCTCGTCGGCGCGGTCGGCGCGTTCGCCGCCGGGGGAGCGGTCGTCGGGTCGGCCCAGTCCTACGCCAAGAGCGTGCTGGCGGGCCAGGCCGGGTTCGGGTTGCTGTTCGCCGCGGTGTTCGTCGGCCTCAGCGCCGGGATCGCCGGTGCGCCGAAGGTGGCGGCGCGCCTGGCGCACGAGCGGTTGTTCGGCGTGGCGATCGTGGGCGCCGGGCTTTCGCTGGTCCTGGTGGCGTTGTCACCGCACCTGTTCGTGTCGCTGGCCGGCGTCCTGCTGGTCGGCGCCTGTGCCGGCGCCACGTTCCTGACCGGCGTGACGATCATCGGGTCCCAGGTCGCCGACGAGGTCCGCGGCCGGGTCAACGCCCTCTACCAGTCCCTGCTGAAGATCGTCCTCGGCGTCGCGGTCGCGGTCGTCCCGCTGCTGGTCGGGCTGACCAACGCGCGGGCGGTCCACGTCTTCGGGAACGAGGTGCGCGTCGACGGCACCCGGCCGGTCCTGCTCGGCGCGGCGGCCCTGGCGTGTGCGGCGGGCGTGCTCGCCCACCGCCAGATGAACCCGCACCGGCCGGGCCACCTGCTCGCCGACCTGCGCGGCAGCCTGTCGCGCCGTCCCCGCCGCCCGGCCGGGTTCCTCATCGCGGTCGAAGGCCCCCCGCGCGCCCGCACGGCGGGTCACGCGGCCGAGCTGGCCGGCTGGCTCCGGCGCTCGGGGGAGCACGTCGTGGTGCTCGCCACGGACCCCGGACGTGACGACCCCCGCTTCGAGGAGCTCATGGCCAGCGCGGCATTGACCGGTCCGCGTGCTCGCGCGCTGGCCGCCGCCGCGATCCGCGCGGACACGATCGAGCAGGAAGTCCTTCCCGCGCTCGAGTCGGGAGCCGTCGTCGTCGTGGAACGGCTGATCGACTCGCCGCTGGACCGGCTGGCGAGTTCGGCCGGGATCGGCTCGGACGTGATGGCCGGCCTGGCCGGCTGGGTCACCGGGCGGCTCCCTCCCGACCTCACCGTCCTGCTCGACCAGGACACGGGCAGTCCCCCGCGGTCGGCCGACGCCTGGAGCGACCGGATCCGCGGCCTGCTGAGCGATCTGGCCGCGACGTCACGGTGCGTCGTCATCGAAAGCGCGGAAGCCACCGCGAGTCAGGACCAGATCCGCGCCGCGGTCAGCGAGGCACTGGCCCGCCGGCCGCAAGTCGTGTTTGCGCGGCCCCGGACGACGGGTACCGGTACGGCAGCCGAGCCGGACGGGGTGCCTGTCGATGAACGAGCTGCCGGACGTGATCGCCGGGCGGTACGAGATCGGGTCGCTGATCGGTGAAGGGGCCACCGCCCGGGTGTACCGGGCCGTCGACCGGGAACTGGGCCGGGCGGTCGCGGTCAAGGTCTACGACCGCCACGCGGTGGCCGTGGACCAGCTGCGCCGGGCGCGGGAGAAGCGGCTGCTGGCCAGCGTCCAGCACCCGCGGATCGTCGCGTTGTACGACAGCGGCACCGAGGGGGACCGGCCGTACCTGGTGATGCAGCTCGTCGACGGGGAGAACGTCGCCGACCGGCTGCTCGCCGGGCCGTTCACCGCCGAGGAGGTGGGCGAGCTGGCGATCCGGCTGGCGGACGCGCTGGCCCACGTCCACGCCCGCCAGATCGTGCACCGCGATCTGAAGCCCGCCAACGTCCTGCTCGGTCCCGGTGGTCCGGTCCTCACCGATTTCGGCATCGCGCACGCGCTGGACTCCACGCGCATCACCGGCACCGGGCTGGTCACCGGCACCGCCGCGTACCTGGCGCCGGAGCAGATCCTGGGGGAGCAGGCCGGGCCGCCGGCCGACGTCTACGCCCTCGGCCTGATCCTGCTGGAGTGCTTGACCGCGCAGCGTGAGTTCCCCGGCACCCTGGCGGAGTCGGCGATGGCACGGCTGCACCGCGCGCCGCGCGTCCCCGCCGGTACTCCGGCTCCGCTCGCGGACACGCTGCGCCGGATGACCGCCCGCGAGCCCGCGGACCGGCCGGCCGCCGCGGAGATCCCGGAGCTGCTGCGCGAGCAGCCCCGCACCGTCCGGGCGGTCCCGGTCGTGGCCCCGGCACCGCCCGGCCGACGACGGGCGTGGGCCGGCGGCCTGGCGGCGGTGGCCGCGGCGGCGGTGCTGACGGCGGTGCTCGCGAGGCCGGCCGATCCCGGGCCCGCGCCGGCCGTCGTGCCCGAGGCCGTGCCGCCCACCGGTTCGGTCGTGGTCCCGGTTCAGGTCACCTCGTCCCCGGCGACGGCGCTGGTGGTGGCATCCTCCCAAGCCGCCCCGCCGGCGGCCGCGGGTGTGGTCGCTGCACCGCCGAAGGCCGGCCCGGAGAAGCGGGCGGATGGGCCGGCGAAGTCGCACGGTGATCCGCACCGGGATGTGAAGCAGGCGAAGGGTCGGGGCGGGTCGCCGGGGAAGCCGTGACGTGGTGGCGGTTCGGCAGGGAGCACCAGCGTCCGCTCGGTGGCAGGTCGCGGTGGAGAAGCAAGCGGATGGGCCGGTGAGGCCGCACGGTGATCCGCACCGGGATGTTAAGCAGGCGAAGGGGTGGGGCGGGTCGCCGGGGAAGCCGTGACGTGGTGGCGGTTCGGTGGGGGACACCCCCGTCCGCTCGGTGGCAGGTCGCGGTGGAGGAGCCTGTGTGTGGGCCGGTGAGGCCGCACGGTGGTCGGTGCCCGGATGTCAAGCACGCGAAGGGTCGGGGCGGGCCGCCGGGGAAGCCGTGATGTGGTGGTGGTTCAGCAGGGAGCACCGGTGGCAGGTCGCGGTGGAGGAGCCTGCGGGTGGCCCGGTGAGCCGCACGGTGATCCGCATCCGGACGTCAAGCAGGCGAAGGGACGGGGCGGGTCGCCGGGGAAGCCGTGACGTGGTGGTGGTTCAGCGGGGAGCACCAGCGTCCGCTCGGTGGCAGGTCGCGGTGGAGGAGCCTGCGTGTGGGCCGGTGAGGCCGCACGGCGAGCCGCACCGGGATGTCAAGCAGGCGAAGGGTCGGGGCGGGCCGCCGGGGAAGCCGTGACGCGGTGGCGGTTCGGTGGGGAACACCAGTGTCCCGTGTGGACGATGGTTCAGGGCTGTTCGCGTCCGTCCGGTGGCAGGACGCGGCGCAGGAGCCGGCGGATGCGGTCGAGGTCGACGTCGGCCGCCAGGCGGGCCTGCTCCGGCGGTTGCTCCGTGAGGGCGTCGACGCCGAACAGCAGGCGGGGGAGTGCCGGGTGGACGGTGAGGCCGATCAGGTCGCTCGCCGCGGCGTGCGCCTCGCCGGTTGCGAGCCCCAGCGTCTGCACCAGGTGTGACGCGAGGTCGGCGGTCGTGACTTCGAAAAGGACGTCGTAGAACCCGGCCGCCAGGTCCGGCAGGCGTTCGGCTTCGGCGATCCCTAGGCGGAGCATCCGGCCCACCGACGACCAGCGCAGCAGCTGCACGAAGCGCCCGCAGTACCGCACGACCGCTTCCAGCGGGTCTTCGGCGTACGCGGCGGGCGTGCCCATCCGTTCGCCGAATAGGGCGCGGATGCGCTCGACGACCGCGAGGAACAGCGTGTCCTTGGTCGGGAAGTGCGCGTACAACGAACGCTTCGACGTCTCCGCGCGCGCCGCGATGGCGTCCATGGAGGTCCGTTCGAAACCGGTTTCCAGGAACGCGAGCTTCGCCGCGTCGAGGATGTGCTCGCGCAGCGCTTCCCCGCGTCGGGCCATGGCGTCCACCTCAAAGTATACGGTACGGTAGAGTTTACTTTTGGTTCCGCTGAACGGAGACATCATCCATGATCGTGGTCACCGCCCCGACCGGGCAGATCGGCAGCAAGCTCGTCGCCACCTTGCTCCAGCGGCGCGAGCCGCTTCGCCTCGTCGTCCGCGACCCCGGGAAGCTGCCCGCCGGAGTGCGGGACCGGGCCGAGATCGTCGTCGGGTCGCACCGCGATCGCGACGTGCTGGACCGCGCCCTCGAGGGTGCCGGCGCCCTGTTCTGGTTGATGCCGGCGGACGCGACCGCGAGCAGTCCCTACGAGGCCTACGTGAGCGCCTCGATCCCGGGTGCCGACGCCGTCGTGCGCCACGCGGTTCCCCGGATCGTGATCGTCTCCGCGCTCGGCCGCGGCTCGGGGATCTACGCCGGGCACGTGTCGGCCTCGCACGCGATGGAAGACCTCTTCCGCAGCACCGGCGCGCACCTGCGGGCCCTGGCGCTGCCCGCGTTCATGGACAACTTCCTGAGGCAGGCGGCCGCCATCGGGACCGGGGTCCTCTCCGGCACCCTCCCCGCCGGCTTCGCCACGCCCTGGATCGCGACCGAGGACATCGCGGCGCTCGCCGCCGGGTACCTCCTCGACCGCGCTTGGACCGGGCAGGACACCGTCGACGTCCTCGGTGGCGAAGACCTTTCGCACCACGACATCGCCGAAATCCTCACCGACGTCCTCGGTGTGCCCGTCGCGTACCGGCCAGGGGATCGCGCCGCCGTCGAGCGTTTCCTCGTCGGCCGTGGTTTCTCCGAGGCGATGGCCCGTTCCGTGACGGACATGGACGTCGCCGGCGAACGTGGCATCAACAACGGCACGTCCCGCACCGCCGGGAACACCACGCCCACCACGTTCCGTGAATTCGCCGCCGAAGTGATCAAGCCGGCGGTGGTCGCTGCCGGGCGCTGACGGTGAGAGCACTTCCGGCGGCGGTCGGCGGGTGGGAAGTCACCGGTCTCGCTGACGAGCTCGATGCGGCAATGGACTTGTGCGAGTCGGTTTGAAGGTGGCCGAAGTGAAGCGGGTTGTACCGGGCGACAGTTTGTGCAACGATCGCCGCCGTCTCAGCAACCTGTTCTTCGCCGGAGTGACCTCAGCCAAGGAAGAAACGCACTATGCGATCCCCTCTTCGTCGACGAAGCCGAAGCATGATCCTCGCGGTCGCCGTCATCGGAACGGCCCTTGCCGGGTGCACCGTGGGTTCCGGGTCCGCGACCTTGGCCACCGCGACGAACCTCGCGGTCGTGCCGACCCTGCACGACGCGCTGCCGCAGGCGATCAAGGATGCCGGGGTGCTCAGGTTCGCCGGTGATTCCCATCCGCCCTACCGCACGGTCGCCCAGGACGGCACGGTCACCGGGATCGACGCCGACTTCCAGGCCGCGATCGGGCAGGTGCTCGGGGTCAGGACGCAGACCGTCGTCGTCGCCGGTCTGCCGGCCGCGCTGCAAGGCATGCTGGGCAACCGGTACGACGCGTTCAACGGCCCGGTCAAGGCCACCGCCGAGCGGGAGAAGCAGTTCGACACGATCACCTGGATGACCACCCGCACCGCCTACGTCTTCCCCGTCGGTTCGACGGCCGGGATCGCGCGGGTCGAAGACCTCTGCGGCAAGCGCATCGCGGTGGTGACCGCCAGCGTCGTCGAGGAGCAGCTGGGCAAGCTGTCCCGCTTCTGCACCGACCACCGGCACCCGGCGACGCAGACCGTCGGCCTCGACGACACCGACGCCACGCTGCTGGCCACCCGCTCGGGCCGCGCGGACGCCGCGGGGATGACGGAGGCGGCCGCGATCGACGTGACGCAGCGGCAGGGCGGGAACAAGTACGTCACCCAGACCGAGGCGCAGGGGGCGACGAAGGACGACCTGGCGTTGTACGTCCCCAAGTCCTCGAAGCTGGGCCCGGTCCTGCAGCAGGTGTTCGAAGAGCTGTTCCGGAACGGCACGTACGTCGGGATCATGTCGCGCTGGGGGCTGAACCAGGTCTCGGTCCCGAAGCCGGTGCTCAACGCGGCCACCTCGGGCTAGGCACGCGCTAGCCGAACACCCGGCGCTGGATCTCGCGGCGGTAGTCCTCCAGGGTGTTGTCGAGGTGGATCGCGGCGGCTTCGGCGGCCGCTTCCGGGTTGCCGGCGCGGATGGCCTCGAAGATCGCCGCGTGTTCCTCGACCGCCTCGGGCGCGTGGCCGCCGACCGTGCCATGGAGGCCGATGGTGCTGGACTGGCGTTGCAGCCGCCGGGCTTCGCGGACGGACGCCAGGAAGAACTGGTTGTGGGACGCGGCCGCGATGCCGAGGTGGAAGTCTTCGTCGCCGCGGTCGAACAGGGTGGCCTCGCCGGTCAGGTGGCCTTCCCGGCAGGTTTCCGCGGCCGCCTCGATCGTGCGGAGCTCGGCCGGCGTGGCCCGGGTCGCGGCCAGCCGGGCGGCGGTCGTCTCCTGGACGCGGCGGAACTCGAACAGCATGTAGACGTGGTCCAGGTCGGTGGGCAGGAAGAAGCCCGACCAGCGGGCCGAGCCGAGCATCCCTTCGTCGTCGGCCACGTAGAGGCCCCGGCCCTTCTGGGCGCGCACCCGGCCGAGGGCGGAGAGGATCTTGATCGCCTCGCGCACCACGGTGCGCGAGGTGCTCAGCCGGGCGGCGAGCTCGTTCTCCGTGGGCATGCGGTCCCCGGGCCGCAGCCGGAGCTCGGCGATGAGCTCGAGGACCCGTTCGGCGACGAGTTCGTACCCCGGCCGGTACGGGGCCGACGGCGGCTCGTCCACCGGCTCACCTCCTTCGCGCTCGGTGGTCGGAGTGTAGAGGGCTGCCGATGAGTATGACTCATTCTGACTCGCCTCTTGACGAACCCCCGGCCAAGACGCTGAGATGGTGCCGCCGAAGCAGCCGTCTGCCGAAGATGTGTATGACACATATCAGGTGCCACGATGAAGTGGAGTACCTCATGACAGTTCGTGCGCGCGCCACCGCAGCCCGTCGGCGGGCGGGCCTGGTCCTCGGTGCGGTGGCCACCCTCGCCGCGGTCACGGCCTGCGGGAACGGGGGGAGCGGCGGCGGCCAGGGCGGGTTCCAGCCGGTGCCGCAGACCGGCGGGAAGATCGTCGTCTGGGTCGACTCGACGCGGCTGCCCGCCGCCCAGGCGTACCAGAAGCAGCACCCCGCGGTGCAGCTGGACATCGTCACCTACGACGGCGACGCCAACGGCTCGAACTACCTGCAGACCAAGGTGGGCCTGTTCAACCGGACCCGCGGCGGCTGGCCGGACGTCGTGTTCAGCTCGCAGAACAACGAAGCGACGTGGGCGGTGCCGGCCGGGTTCACCGCGCCGCTGGACAAGGGCCAGGTCCCGGCCGCCACCCTGAACGGCTGGACCGCCGGCGCCAACGACCCGTGCACGGTCGACGGCACGCTCTACTGCCTGCGCAACGACCTCGCCCAGACCGTGCTCTGGTACAACGCGTCCCTGATGCGGTCCTGGGGTTACCAGGTCCCCGAAACCTGGGAGGACTACCAGGCGCTGGGGCAGCGCGTCGCGGCGGAGCACCCGGGCTACCTCGTGGGCGCGGCCGGCGACAGCTTCGCCCCCGAGATTTACCTCTGGGCCGGCAAGTGCGGCGCCAACGAGATCACCGGCCCCAAGAAGGTCAAGGTCGACACCACGAGCCCGGCCTGCACGCGGATGGCGGCCCTGCTCGACACGCTCGTGCGGAACAAGACGATGTCGACCGGGAGCGTGTTCAGCTCCGACTTCGCCAAGAACGCCGCGGACAAGATCCTCATGCTGCCCGGGCCGTCGTGGTTCGGCGGGTCGGTTTTCCAGGAGTCGCTGAAGACCCCGGCCGGGCAGATCGCCGCCGCCCCGCTGCCGCAGTGGGCCGGCGACCCGGCGCCGTCGGTGGGCAACGTCGGCGGCGGCACCTGGCTGCTGTCCGCCCACAGCGCCAACCTCAAGGACGCCACCGACTTCCTCACCTGGGTCACGACTTCCGACGAGTACCAGGGCAAGACCGCCCCGGGCTACCCGGCCTACGGCCCGGTGGCCAAGACGTGGCTGGCGACGCAGGCCTCCGGCGGGTACTACGCCAACGACATCACCGGCCCCCTGCAGGCGGCGGCCCCGCAGGTGTGGCGCGGGTGGGGCTACGGGCAGTTCAGCCAGGAGGCGATCTGGGCCGCGACCGTCACCCCGGGCCTGACGGCGGGCAAGCCGATCGTCTCGATGCTCTCGGAGTGGCAGACCGCGATCACCAACTACGCGCAGTCGAACGGGTACGAGGTCAGCCGGTGACGCGACGGCGGACGTTCCGGCCGGGCCGGTCCGGGCACCTGTTCGTCGCCGCCTACGTCGTCCTGCTGATCGCGTTCGGCGTCGTCCCCACGGTGTACGCGGTGTACTTCGCCTTCACCGACGCGGGCGACGAATTCGCCGGCGTGGCGAACTTCGTCGAGGCCGCGAGTGACTTCCGGTACCTCGCCGCGGTCGGGCACGTGGCGCTGTACCTCGTGCTCTGGCTGGTGTCCCTGGTGGTGTTCGTGGTCGCGCTGGCCGTGCTGCTGCACCGCCTGGGAGCGGCCGCCGTCAGCAGGGCGCTGCGGTTCCTCTACTACATCCCGGGCGCGCTGGCCGGGGCCGCGAGCGTCATGGTGTGGCTGTTCCTGCTCGACCCGGCGGTGAGCCCGGTGAGCGCACTGCTGCGCGCGTTCGGGTTCGGCACCTTCGGCCAGGTCGTCGCGCCGGAGCACCTCCCGGTCCTGTTCACGCTGATCGCCTTCTGGACCGGGGCGGGCGGCTGGATCGTCGTGCTGTACGGCGCGCTGAACACCATCTCGCCCGAGCTGCTGGAGGCCGCGCGGATCGACGGCGCCGGGGCGTGGCAGACGGCGTGGCGGATCCAGATCCCCCTGCTGCGCAAGTGGATCGTCTACATGGTCATCCTGGCCTTCGCCGGCGGGACCCAGCTGTTCGTCGAACCGCAGCTGCTGTCGCAGGCGAGCGTCGGCGTGGCCGGGCGCGACTACTCGCTCAACCAGCTCTCCTACGACTTCGCCTTCCAGAACGACAACGTCAACACCGCCGCGGCGATCTCGGTGGAGCTGCTGGTGGTCGGGCTCGTCGTCGCCGGGGTGTTCGTCGCGCGATCGGGGTTCTTCGATGCCGACTGAGAGCGCCCGCCGGCGGGTGAACCCGCTGCCGGCCTTGATCCTGGTGCTGTTCCTGGTGTTCTTCGTGCTCCCGCTGCTGTGGCTCGTGCTGGCGGCCACGAAGACCGACGACCAGCTCGTGCACGGGAACCCCCTGTCCTTCGGCTCGTGGCGGGCGCTGGCGGACAACTGGAGCGCGCTGACGTCCTTCCAGGACAACGCCATCTTCCACTGGCTGGGCAACTCCGCGCTCTATTCGTTCGTGGCGCTGGCGATCACGCTGGGCGTGGCGATCCCGGCCGGCTACGCGCTCGCGATGACCGAGTTCCGCGGCCGCAAAACGCTCCTCGTCGCGACGCTGGTGGTCATGCTGATGCCGAACGCCACCCTCGTCGTGCCGCTGTTCCTCGAACTCAACGCGGTGCGGCTGATCGGCTCGATGTGGTCGGTCGTGCTGCCGTACGCGTTCTACCCGTTCGGCGTGTACCTGACTTACATCTACTTCACCACCGCCGTGCCCCGCGACCTGCTCGACGCGGCCGAGCTCGACGGCTGCACGCAGTTCGGGGTGTTCCGGCGCGTCGCGCTGCCGCTGGCCGCGCCGATCGTGGCACTGGTCGGGTTCTTCAGCTTCGTGGCCAACTGGACGAACTACTTCCTGCCCTACGTCCTGCTGCCGCAGAGCGACCAGTTCCCGGTCCAGGTGGGCCTGGGCACCCTGCTGAACTCGGTGCCGCAGTTCAACCCGACGGTCGGCACCGCGGCGGTACAGCGCCCGGAGCTGGCGCTGGCCACGCTGCTGGCGATCACGCCGGTGCTCGTCGTTTTCCTGTTCTCCCAGCGCTTCCTGGTCGCCGGGATGCTGGCCGGCGCGACCAAGGAGTGACGTGCACCCCGTCATCACGGCCTCGGTGCCGCTGCTCGAACCGCCGGGCTGGGCGCTCGCCCAGCGGGAGCTGTTCGCCCTGCTCGACCGCGCCTGGCGGCAGTTC
Organism: Amycolatopsis sp. FBCC-B4732; assembly: GCF_023008405.1. Lineage (NCBI taxonomy): Bacteria > Bacillati > Actinomycetota > Actinomycetes > Pseudonocardiales > Pseudonocardiaceae > Amycolatopsis > Amycolatopsis sp. FBCC-B4732. Next base: position 5,009,766 of record NZ_CP095376.1, on the reverse strand, counting down.
GCCCGGGACTTCACCGGCCCGGACGGGCGGCTCGCCTACGCGGACGCGCTCACCACCCGCGACGGCGTCGACGACTTCTACGAGACGTTCTTCAACTGGCCCCAGCTCTACCTGCTCGGCGGCGCCGAAGACCTGCTCGCCGAGTCGGAGCGGCACTGGGAAGGCGTCACCCGGCAGCTGACCGAGCTGGGCATGCTGGCCGGCGGGTACGAACGCGGCTACGACTGGTTCCACCAGGGCGAAAGCCTGCTGCTGCTGTACTTCCTGTGCATGGCGGCGCCCGGGCGGTGGCGCGCTCGCGCGCTGCGGTTCGCGGAGCTCTACGTCGACCCGGCCCACGGCAACTACGACCCCGCGCACCGGATCATCCGCCGTCCGCACAACGGCAGCGACCCCGCCCGCGAAGGACTCTTCGACGGCGGCTCGTACCCGTGGCTGCCGCACGAAGCCGAGCTGTACGGCTTCCCGCTCGAATGGCTGCTGCCGGCGGACGCCGGGGAGCCACCGCGAGAGCGTGATCCCCGTCTGGGCGAAGAGATGCGGCGGCGGATCGGGGTGGGGGACACCGCGGTCAACCTCGCCGCCTCCGGGCTCGTGTTCAACGCGCTGCTGCTGTCCGGCGAAGAACGCTACCGCGAGTGGCTCGCCGAGTACGTCGGCGCGTGGCGGGAGCGCGCGGCGGCCAACAACGGCATCCTCCCCGACAACGTCGCTCCCGACGGGACCGTCGGGGGGCTGCTGGAGGGCCGCTGGTACGGCGGGCACTACGGCTGGTCCTGGCCGCACGGCTGGTACAGCGTCGGGCACGCCGCCGTCGTCGCCGCCCTGTCCGCCGCGCTCGCCACCGGCGACGACACGTTCACCGACCTGGTGCGCCCGGCGCTGGACGAAATCATCGCCCACGGCAAGGTGATGGCGTTCACCGAAGCGGACTCCAGCCTCGCGTCCAAGTGGACGGTGCAGCTGCGCGAGGACGTGGACACCCCGACGCTGCACGTGCCTTTCCGCCACGACGACCGGGGCTGGTTCGACCACAACCCGATGCTGATGGGCGTGCCGGTCGCGCTGTGGCACCACTCGGGCGCGGCCGTCGACCGGGACCGCCTCGACCGGCTGCGCGCGGCCGGCGGCCACGACTGGCGGACCGTCCGGCCGTTCCGCAGCAAGGAGGAGGCCGGGCACGAGGAGCCCTGGTTCGCCTACCTGGCCGGGGACAACCCGGAGTACCCGGAGCGGATCCTCGCCGCCGCCCAGGCCCAGGTCCGCCACCGGCTGGCGCGGATGGCGCGGTACCGCGGCCGTCCCGTTCCCGAGGCCGACATCCACCTGTGGCAGCAGTCCAACCCCGTGGTCACCGAAGCGCTGGTGCAGCTCACGTGGGGCGGTCCGCAGGTGATCTACAACGGCGGCCTGCAACAGGCCCGCGTCCGCTACCACGACGCGGCCGCGCGACGCCCCGGTCTGCCCCCGTCGGTGGCGGCGCTGGTCTCCGCCATCGATCCCGGGGCGACCGTGGTCGAGCTGGTCAACCTGGACCCGGCAGCGCCGCGGTCGGTCGTCGTCCAGGCCGGCGCGTTCGCCGAGCACCACTTCCGGACCGCGAGCTACACGACGTGCGACGACCCGTCGTGGATCGGCGGCCTGTACGACTACGGCCACCGCGAACCGGTCGTGACGCACCGCTCGATCGACCTCGACGGCCCGTGGCTGCGGGTGGAGCTGCCGCCCTCCACCCGGATCCGCCTGACGCTGCGGCTGGCGCTGCGGGCCCGTCCGCCGTCGTACGCGACTCCGTTCGAAGAGCCGGAAGGGACGGGGTGACCCGGCCGTGGCGGCCGTCCGCGAGCGGGGGAGCGGGCCACATCCGCCCTTGCCGTCGCCCGGTCTACTGGCCGCCGCCGAGGCGGTACTCCGCGTTCACCAGCTCCAGCAGCTCGGCCACCGACGTGTCCGCGGATGCCCGGTCGAACGTGATTTCCCCGTGCTGCACCAGGTTCACCCGGTCGCAGATGTCCACCACCTGGCCGTAGTTGTGGGCGATGAGGATGATCGCGATGTCCCCGCGCTGCTTCAGTTCCTGCAGCAGGCGCAGGATCACCGCGCTCTCCTTGGCGCCCATCGCGGCGAGCGGCTCGTCGAGCAGCAGCAGCTTCGCGTTCGAATACACCGACCTCGCGACCGCGATCGCCTGCCGCTGGCCGCCGGAGAGCATGCCGACCTCGGTGGTCACCGAGGGGATGCTGATGCCGATCGAGTCGAGCGCCTCGCGGGCGCGGCGCTTCATCTCCCCGCGCCGCAGGAACGGCAGCGGGCGGTGCGTCAGCTCGCGGTTGAGGTGCAGGTTCAGGTAGACGGGCAGGTCGTCGACCATCGCCAGGTCCTGGAACACCGTCTCGATGCCCAGCGACCTCGCGTGCACCACCGACTTCAGCGTCACCGGCTCGCCCTCGAACAGGAGACGGCCGCCGTCGGGCTGGTGGTAGCCGGTGAGGATCTTGATCAGCGTCGACTTGCCCGCGCCGTTGTCCCCGATGAGCCCGAGGATTTCGCCGCGCCCCACGTGCAGGGAAATGTCGGTGAGCGCGGCGACCGGCCCGAAGCTCTTGCTGATGCCTTCGGCACGGATGACGTCGGTCATGCCACCTCCCGGGAGCCGACGCGTTTGCGCACCACGATCAGCGTCACGTTCAGCACCATCGCGCCCAGGATGGCGGCGCCGAGCACGACGTTGAACGCGTTCGCGCTGATCCCGGTCAGGTTGAACCCGTCGAACACGATGCCGAGCAGCAGCGCGCCCAGGAACGCGCCGGCCACCGTCCCCGATCCGCCGAGCAGCGCCGTCCCGCCGATGACGGCCGCCGCCACCGCGAAGAACATCGTCGTGAACCCCCCGTTCGTCGGGTCGTACGAGCCGACCCGGGTGCCCTGCAGGATGCCGGCGAGCCCGGCCAGGGTGCTGGTGACCGCGAAGTTGACCACCTTCACCCGGTTGACCGGGATACCGGACTCCGCGGCGCCGACCGGATTGCCGCCGGTGGCCTGCGTGTGGATGCCGAAGCGCGTCGCCGAGAGCACCACCTGCATCACGACGACCACGCCGATCGCCCACAGGAACTCGGTCCAGCGCGCGCCGCCGAACACCTCGAGCACCGCGCTGTCCTTCGGCGCCCCGACCGGCCGGGCGTTGGAGATGACGAGCACCAAGCCCTGCAACAGGAACGCCATGCCGAGGGTGGTGATGAAGGACGGGATCGTCAGCACGGTCCGGATCAGCCCGTTCACCACGCCGATCAGCGCGCACAGCACGATCGCGGCGAGCAGCGCGAGCCACAGCGGCCAGCCGTTGACGAAGAACTGCATCAGCAGGAACGGCGACAGGGTGAAGACGAACCCGGCGGACAGGTCGATTTCGCCGCAGATCAGCAGCATCACCTGCCCCGCGGCGATGATCGACCACGGGGCCACGTACTGCGCGATCGTCTGGTAGTTGTCCACGGAGTCGAACGCGCCGGTCGTCACCGTGAAGTAGATCCCGGCGGCGATCGTGACCAGCAGGATGCTCAGTTCCTTGACCCGCATCACGCCGAGCAGCAGCGATCTCACGTCGTCGCCCCGCTACCGGCTCAGCACCGACGCGGGCGGCAGCGGGATCGAGCCCGGCATCGCGATCACGTCCTTGTTGTCGCCGCCTTCGAACCGGCTCTTGGCCGTCGCGTACGGGCTGACGTTCTCCTTGGTGACGAACGTGAGGCCGGTGTCGGTGACCGGCGGCGCGACCAGCGTGCCGGACAGCCGGAACAGGTACAGGTAGAGCACCGACAGGAAGCCCTGCAGGTACGGGGACTGGTCGATGGTGAAGTCGAGCGCGCCGGCCTGCACCCCGGTGACCGTGTCGTCGAGCAGGTCGAACCCGCCGCCGCCGATCTTGCCGGTCAGGCCGCGGTCGGCGATGAGCTTCGCGCACGCGGCGGTGCTGCCCGCGTCGACCGCGTAGATCCCTTTGGCCGCGGTGTTCCCGGTGTAGGCGGCGGTCATCGCGTTGAGCTCACCGGCCTGCTCGGCGCCGGTGTTCACCGACTGGACGCGCACGCCGGGCGCGGCCTGCTTGAGGGCGTCGGTGATGCCGTCGAGCCGCGGCTGGACGTTGTTGCCGCCCGGCTGGGAGATGCCGACCAGGATGTCGCCGGAGGTGACCTTCTGCGCGATGCGCTGCCCCATCCGGAAACCGGACAGGTACAGGTCCTGGCCGACGTAGGTCAGCGGGTAGTTGCCGGCCGCGTCGGCGTTGTAGGCGATCACGGGAATGCCTTGGCCCAGCGCGCGTTTGGTGAGGTCGACGAACGCGTTGTCGTCGGTCAGGGCCACGGCGATCCCGTCGGCCTTGCCGGTGATCGCGGTCTCCATGGCGCTCGCCATCTGGGCGACGTTGCCGTTCTCCGAGCCGGTCCACTGTGGCTCGGGCACCCCGAGCAGGGCCGCGGCGTCGGCGAGGCCGGTTCGCGTCGGCACGAAGAACGAGTTCGTGGTGACGTGGTTGACGAACACGAACCGCCACTGCGGTGTGCCCGGGAAGGGCCCGGACCGGCCCCCGTTCTGGCCTTCTTGGACGCTCGTGCACGCGGTGAGCAGCGCGCTCGCGGCCACGCCCCCGGCCCCCAGGTACTTGAGCGCGGATCTCCGGGAAGTGCCTGTTCCAGCTGTCATGGTGACCCCGAATCCATCTCAGCGGCAGTGCTTCGGCTACGACGGGTCTCTCGCGGTGAGGCGTCAAAAACGGTAGCAGACGTATGATGTCTCGACCAGACTTTTGCGGACGCTACCTTGCTTCTGGACTTTCTGGCGGCGGAAGCGTAGCCATACGTATGTTGTCTGTCCGAGGTGTTCGAGGGAGAGGTGGCGACCTTGCCCGAGGTGATCAGCGCGATCGAAGCCGTCGACGTCCGCTTCCCGACGTCGCTGAGCCTGGACGGTTCCGACGCGATGAACCCGGAACCCGACTACTCCGCCGCCTACGTGACCATCCGCACGAGCACGGGGGAGGAGGGGTACGGCCTCGCGTTCACCGTCGGCCGCGGCAACGACGTGCAGGTCGCCGCCGTCCGGGCCCTGGTGCCGCTGGTCGCGGGGATGCCGGTCGAGGACGCGCTCGCCGATCTCGGCGGTTTCTCGCGCCGCCTCACCGGCGACAGCCAGCTCCGGTGGCTGGGCCCCGACAAGGGCGCGATCCACATGGCGGCGGCGGCGATCGTCAACGCCGTGTGGGACCTGCGGGCGCGCCGCGAAGGCAAGCCGGTCTGGCGGCTGCTCGCCGGGCTGCCGCCGGCGGACCTGGTCGACCTGGTCGACTTCCGGTACCTGCGGGAAGCGCTTACCCGGGACGAGGCCCTCGACATCCTCCGTCGCGCCGAACCCGGCCGGGCCGCGCGGCAGGCCGAGCTGCTCGCGTCGGGTTATCCCGCCTACACCACGACTCCCGGCTGGCTCGGCTACGCGCCGGAGAAGCTCGCGGCGCTCGCGGCGGAGGCGGTCGAGGCCGGGTTCACCCAGATCAAGCTCAAGGTCGGGGCCGACCTCGACGAGGACGTCCGGCGGCTCCGGCTGGCCCGCGAGGTGGTCGGCCCGGACGTGCGGATCGCCATCGACGCCAACCAGGTCTGGGGTGTCGACCAGGCCATCGCGTGGCTGCGGCCGCTGGCGGAGTTCGACCCGTACTGGATCGAAGAGCCGACCTCACCCGACGACGTGCTCGGCCACGCCGCGATCCGCCGGGCGGTCGCGCCGATCAAGGTGGCCACCGGGGAGCACACGCACAACGCGGTGATGTTCAAGCAGCTGCTGCAGGCGGAGGCGATCGACGTCCTGCAGCTCGACGCGAGCCGGGTCGCCGGCGTCACCGAGAACATCGCGATCCTGTTGCTGGCCGCGAAGTTCGGCGTGCCGGTGTGCCCGCACGCCGGCGGGGTCGGGCTGTGCGAAATGGTGCAGCACCTGGCGATGTTCGACTTCGTCGCGGTGAGCGGGACGCGGCACGACCGCGTCATCGAGTACGTGGACCACCTGCACGAGCACTTCGTCGACCCGGTGCGGGTCGAGCGCGGGAGGTACCTGGCTCCGGAGCGGCCCGGCCTCGGCGCCCGGCTGCACCCCGGATCCCTCGCGCGCTACCGGTACCCCGACGGTCCGGCCTGGCAAGAAGAAGCGGTGGTGGTCGCATGAGCACCGGCCCGCACACCCGTCCGCAGCCCGTCAACGAGGAGAGGTCATGAAGATCCGCTACCTGTGCACCGTCGCGCTCGTCGCGGCCGGCGTGCTCGCCGGCTGCAGCAGCGGCGGCACGACGGCGTCCGGCGGCACCGTCGTCGGCGTCGACTACCCGCGCTCGGACACCGACTTCTGGAACGCCTACATCAAGTACGTGCCCCAGTTCGCCGGGCGGTTCGGGCTCGACCTCAAGACGACGAACTCGCAGAACGACGTCGCCACGCTGACCGCCAACGTGCAGACGATGATCAGCCAGGGCGTCAAGGGTGTCGTCATGGCGCCGCAGGACACCGCGGCCATCATCCCGACGCTGCAGCAGCTGGCGGCAAAGAAGATCCCGGTCGTGTCCGTCGACACCCGACCCGACCAGGGGAACGTCTACATGGTCGTCCGGGCGGACAACCGCGCCTACGGGGAAAAGGCGTGCCGGTTCCTCGGCACGAAGCTCGGCGGCCGCGGCAAGGTCGTGATGCTGCAGGGCGACCTCGCCTCGATCAACGGGCGCGACCGCACCGAGGCCTTCGACGACTGCATGAAGCAGAACTTCCCCGCCGTCACGGTGTTCGGCGAAGCCACCAACTGGGACGCCGGCACCGCGGCCCAGAAACTGCAGACGCGGCTGACCGCGAACCCGGACATCAAGGGCGTCTACATGCAGTCCAGCTTCGCGCTTTCCGGGACGCTGCAGCTGCTGAAGCAGCGGGGCCTGCTCGTGCCGCCGTCCGATCCGAAGCACGTGTTCGTCGTGTCCAACGACGGTATTCCCGAGGAGCTCGAGAAGATCCGGGCCGGCGAAATGGACGCGACGGTGTCCCAGCCCGCGGACCTGTTCGCCCAGTACGCGTTGCAGTACGTCAAGGACGCGATCGACGGCAAGAAGCCGGTGCCGGGCCGGACCGACCACGACAGCACCATCGTGGCCGTGCGCGACGGCCTGATGGAGGACCAGCTGGCCGCGCCGCTGGTCACCGCCGACGGCGCGGTCTTCGGGCCGGTGGCCAGCGTCAAGGTCGACGACAAGTCCTTGTGGGGCAACAGCAAGAGCTGACCGCCTCGGGAAGGAGGTGACCATGAGCACGGTGCCCGTCGTCGAAGCGCGGCAGGTGGTCAAGCGCTACGGCGCCACCACCGCGCTGGACCACGCCGACCTCACCGTCCTACCGGGACAGACGCACGCCCTCGTCGGCCGCAATGGCGCCGGGAAGTCGACGCTCGTCGCCGTCCTCACCGGCCTGACCGCGCCGGACTCCGGATCGCTGCTGATGAACGGCGAGCCCGTGCCCCGGCTGTCCGAACGGGACGGCTGGCGGTCGCGGGTCGCCTGCGTGTACCAGCGCTCGACGATCATCCCGGACCTTTCGGTGGCGGAGAACCTGTTCCTGAACCGGCAGGAGACGCTGCGCGGGTTCGTGCGCTGGTCCGCGGTGCGGCGGGCGGCCACCCAGCTGCTCGAACGCTGGTCGGTGGACGTCGACGTCCGCCGGCCGGCGGGGGAGCTCGGCGTAGAGCAAAGGCAGTTCATCGAGATCGCCCGATCGCTGTCCTTCGGCGCGCGGTTCGTCATCCTCGACGAGCCGACCGCGCAGCTGGACGGCGGCGCCATCACCCGGCTGTTCGGCCACATCGCCGAGCTGCAGCGCCAGGGCGTGACGTTCCTGTTCATCAGCCACCACCTGCAGGAGGTCTACGACATCTGCGACACGGTCACGGTCTACCGCGACGCCCGCCACGTCCTCACCGCCCCGGTCGCCGACCTGCCGAAGCCCGACCTCGTCGCGGCGATGACCGGCGAGAACGCCGTCGTGGCCGAAGAACGCGTGTCGTCGGCGCGGCCCGGCCCGGCCGTGCTCCGGGTGCGCGAGCTGAGCCTCGCCCCGCACTACGCGGACGTGTCCTTCGAAGTCGCGCCCGGCGAGATCGTCGGCCTGGCCGGCGCCGGCGGCAGCGGCAAGACCGAGGTCGCCGAAACGCTCGCCGGACTGCGGGCGGCCGATTCGGGCACCGTCGACGTCGGTGACCACCGCCCCCGCCCCGGCGACGTCCCGGCGGCACTCGCCGCCGGGCTCGGCTTCGTCCCGGAAGACCGCCACCACCAGGGGCTCGTGCCCGGGATGTCGGTCGCGGACAACACCACGTTGTCCGTCATGGACCGGCTCGGCCCGGGCATCTTCGTCCGGTCCGGGCTTCGCGACCGGCTGGCCGGGACGATGATCGACCGGCTCGAGGTGAAGACACCCGGCCCCGGGCTCGCGGTGTCGGCGTTGTCGGGCGGCAACCAGCAGAAGGTCGTCATGGCGCGGGCCCTCGCCGGTGATCCCCGGGTGCTGGTGCTGATCACCCCGACCGCGGGCGTGGACGTGCGGTCGAAGGAATTCCTCCTCGGCAAGGTGGCCGAAGCCGCGGCCGGGGGCACCGCGGTGCTGATCGCGTCGGACGAGCTGGACGACCTGCGTCTCTGCGACCGCGTGCTGGTGCTGGTCCACGGCCGGCTCACCACCGGGCTGGCCGCCGGCTGGCGGGACCACGAGGTCGTGGCCGCCATGGAAGGAGTCGACCTCGATGCCTGAGAGCCCCACCGCGTTGCGTGCCGCGGCACGGACCGGATCCGCTGCCGCGCGACCGCCACGGCGTATCGCTTTCGCCCGCCTGCGCGACTTCGCCCTGGTGCCCGGGATCCTCGCGATCGCCGTGGTCGGCCAGCTGGTGAACCCGGTGTTCCTGCAGTACGACAACGTGCTCAACATCCTGCAGACCATGTCGGAGATCGCGTTGCTGGTGCTGGCGCAGACCCTCGTCCTGGTCGTGGGCAAGATGGACCTGTCGCTCGAATCCACTTTCGGCCTGGCGCCCGGCGTCGCGGCCTGGCTGACGATCGAGGGCGGCCACTCGCTCGGCCTCCTGCCCTCGTGGACCGCGGTTCCCGTGGTGCTCGCGGTCGGCGTGCTGGTCGGGGTCCTCAACGCCCTGCTGATCGTCCGGTTCGGGCTGAGCGGGTTCGTGGTCACCCTCGGCATGCTGATCGTGCTGCGCGGCCTGCTCACCGGGATCTCCGGCGGCCAGACGTTCTTCGGCATGCCCGAGTCGATGCTCTACCTCGGCACCACGCTGTGGGCCGGGATCCCGGCCTCCATCTGGATCTGCGTGCTGCTGTTCGCCGGCGGTGTCGTGCTGCTCGGGTACACCCGGTTCGGCCGCAGCCTCTACGCGATCGGCGGCAACGAAGACGCGGCGAAGGCCGGCGGGATCCGGACCGACCGCATCGTGTGGATCGTCCTCGTCGGCGCGAGCGTGCTGGCCGCGCTCGGCGGGCTGCTGCTTTCGGGCCGGCTCGCTTCGGTGGCCGCCGGCCAGGGCAACGGCTACATCTTCACGGTCTTCGCCGCGGCGGTCATCGGCGGCGTCAGCCTGAACGGCGGCCGGGGCACCGTGTTCGGCGCCTTCACCGGGATCCTGCTGCTGTACATGATCCAGAACGTGCTCACGCTGGCCGGCGTGCCCGCGCAGTGGATCGGGGCGCTCAACGGCACGATCATCCTGGTGGCGCTGGTGATGTCCCGCATCACCAGCGGTAAACGGCAGGGTTGAGAGGCGGTCTCGCCGTGGCTACCCGACCACGCTCGCGAGGAAGGTGCGGACTTCGGCGGCGAGGGTGCGCATCTCCTCACCGGCCGCGTGCACGGTGGTGGTCTCGAAGCGCCACTCCTCGGCCGGCGGCCGGTCGTGGATGCCCCACGTCAGGTGGACGTGGCCGCCGGAGCGGTGTTCCGCCGAGATCGTCAGGTCGTGTTCCAGGGAATGCCAGGCGCGCGCCCCTTCCCCGCCGCGGAAGTCCTCGGCCAGCGTGGCGAGGAAGGCGTCGAGGCCGTCGCCGTCCCACGTCCGCACCCGGGTCTCGACGCTCACCCGTGGCCCGCGGGGTTTCACCAGGAAGTCGAGCGCGGGATCCTTCCCGAACGGCCTCGCCGGCTCGGACAGGAGCAGGTGAACCGGTCGTGGTCCGGGATCTCCCACGTGGACCGTCGGGCCGTCTTCGATCATTCGAGCAGGTCAGAAGCCGTGAGACTCGATGACCAACTGCCGGCTCCGCGCCGCCGGCACCCGCTAAGCGTCGTCCAGGGTTCGCAGCTCGGCCAGGTGGTCGCGCAGCCAGCGCTCGGACGTGTCCACGTGCATCAGCGCGGCGGCGGTGGCCACGGCGGGGTCGCGGCCGGCCAGCGCGTCGTAGATCGCCTGGTGCTGGGACAAGGTCTCGTGCGTGGCGCCCCGGTCGACGGTGCCGCGCCAGATCCGCGCGCGCAGCGTCCGCGAGGAAATGCCGTCGAGCAGGGCGGTCAGGGTCTCGTTGCCCGCGGCGGTGATCACCTCGCGGTGGAAGGCGGCGTCGAGCACGGTCAAGCGCTCGACGTCTTCGACCGCTTCCTGCATCGCGTCGAGCAGCTCGGCCACGGTCCGCAGCCGGTCGTCGGTGATCCGGGTGGCGGCGAGGCCGGTGGCCGCCGGTTCCAGGAGCCGCCGCACCTCGGTCAGCTCCAGCACGGTGCCGTCCTGCATGAGCGAGACCGCGTTGCCGAGGCCTTCCAGCAGCAGGCCGGGCGCGAGGCTGGTGACGTAGGTGCCGTCGCCGCGGCGCACTTCGAGGACTCGCGCCAGCGCCAGCGCCTTGACGGCTTCCCGCGTGGGACTGCGGGAAATCCCGAGTTCGGCGGCCAGCTCGTGCTCGGGCGGCAGCCGCGAACCCGCCGGGAACCGGCCGGAGCGGACGAACTCCCGGATCCGGTCGATCGCTTCGTCGGTCAGGGACCTCGCCATGGTGCTCCTCGGACAGTGCTTGGCGAGATCCTATCAGTCATGTGATGAATGCTTGCGGATCGCGGCGTTGTTCGCCTTATTCGACGGATTCTCCGACAGATGATCACCAGACGTATGATGTTCACGCTGCTGTCGTCAAGTCAGGCCGGGCGGCGTCACCGCCGGGCGGCGGCCAGCCACTCCCGCAGCGCGGCCGCCTGGTCCGGGTCGGCGTCCGGCACCGGCGCGCCGCTGATCGTCGCCACCAGCGTGTGATATTTCTTCAGCAGCTTCAGGCCGGTCGACTCGGCCAGCCACCGCGCGGCCCTGCCGTCCGGGGCGGCGTAGACGGACTCCTGTGGGGCACGCTCCCCGGTCATGGCGGCGACGAGGTCGGTGGCGCCGTCGGCCGCGCGCTCGGCGAGCTCGCGGGCCCGCGGGGAGTCGGCGGCGACGCCGGCCTGCCGGGCCGCTCGGGCTTCGAGCAGGAGCTTCCGGTGCGCTTCGAGGCGGGCCAGCATCTCCGGCGTGGTCATCAGCCGGCCGCGATCGGCGGCGAAGGCGCGGTGGTAGAAGTCCCGCACCGACGTCCGGAAGTCCTCGTCCCGCACGAGATCGGCCAGCTCGATCCACGCTTCGAGCTGCTCGGTCGACGGCTCCTCCGGCAGGTTCGGGCGCCGGCTGCGCAGCTGCTCGACGTACGCGGGGTGGACGTCCAGCCCCTCGGTCACGAACTCCCAGAACGCGGCGACGAGCCGGTCCCGCTCATCGTCGGACAGGGAGACGAGCTTGTGCAGCAGGCCGACCTGGTCCGCGGTCGTCTCCTGCCGCACGATGGTCCGCAGCACGGCGCGGCGGGCCCGGAACTGCCGCAGCCGGTCCTCGACCAGCCGCAGGTGCGCGCGGGCCAGGTCGGGCAGGGTGGTCTCCTCGGCCAGCACCCGGCGGATGTCGGCCAGCCCGGCACCGAGGTCGCGCAGGGTTCGCACGAGCTCGAGCCGGGAGATGGCCTGCACGTCGTAGCGCCGGAAGCCGCCTTCAGTGAGAGCGGTGGGCGCGACGACGCCTTCGTCGGCGTAGAACCGGATCGCGCTCACGCTCAAACCGGTGCGGTGAGCGACGTCCCCGATGGAGTACAGCTCGGTCATGACACCACTATGGGAGCTCAAGTGGCTTGAGAGTCAAGGACTCCGCTGCCGGCCGGTCAAGTGGCGAACTGCCACCAGTTCACGTTGAACAGGTAGCCGCTGCCGCCGGTGAAGCGCAGCACCAGGTCCTGGGTGCCGGTGGCGCCGGTGACCGGGCAGGACACCGACGTCCACGTCTGCCAGCCGCCGGTCTCCGTGACCGTGCAGCGGCCGACGACCGTGCCGGTGGTGCTGCCCAGGCGCAGCTCGATCGTCCCGCCGGCGGCCGCGGAAGCGACTCGCGCGGTGAACGTCTTCGCGCCCGCGCCGAAGGCGACGTTGCGGACCTTGATCGAGTCGCCGTTTTCGAGCCACCCGACGTCCATGCCGCCTTCGGAAGCCGGTTCGGTCTCGATGCCGGAGCCCCAGGCGATCGTCTCCGCCTCCTGCCGGGTGTACGGGTTCAGCGTGTCGGCCGGTGGCGGCCCGGCGCTGGTCATGGTGATCGCCGGGATGCTGCCGTCGGCGTTGTAGGCGAACTTCTCCACCGCCACCGAGCGGGTGTAGCCGCCCCCGCCCGGGAGGGCGCCGTTGTGGTAGAAGAAGTACGAGCCGCCCTTGAAGTCCACCAGCCCCGGGTGGTTGGTGAAGCTGCTGCCCTGCGTCGGCATCACCGTGCCCCGGTAGGTCCACGGACCGGTGGGGCCGGGCGAGGTGGAGTAGCCGATGAACTCCGAGCAGCACTTGGCCGCGAACACGTTGTAGTACAAGCCGTTGCGCTTGAAGACCCACGGGCCTTCCTCGTACAGCGTCGGGCGGCTGGCGTTGCCGGTCCGCGTGCCGAACCCGGCCGTGGTGAGCGGGATCTGCGTGGGACCGCTCGAGATCGACGTCATGTCGGCGTTCAGGCGCACGTACCAGAGGTTGGGGTTGCCCCAGTACAGGTACGCCTGGCCGGTGTCGTCGATGAACACCGTGGGGTCGATCTCGCCGTTCTCGACGAGCGGGTGGCCGAGCGCGTCGCGGAACGGCCCGGTGGGGCTGTCCGCGACGCCGACGCCGATGGCCATCCGGCCGGTGGCGCGGTCGACCACCGGGACGTACCAGTAGAACTTGCCGTTGCGCTCGACGGCCTGCCCGGCCCAGGCGTCCTGCTTCGCCCAGCTGAACGTCGCCAGGCTCATCGGCGAGCCGTGGTCGGTCCAGTTGACCATGTCGGCGGACGACCAGACGCGCCAGTCCTTCATGGTGAAGTACGTGGAACCGTCCTCGTCGTGCCCGGTGTAGAGGTAGACCCGGCCGTCGTGCACCAGCGGCGCCGGATCCGCCGTGTAGATGTGCTGCACGATCGGGTTGTCCGCCCGGGCGGCGCCGGGCAGGACGGCGACGGTGGCGACGACGGCGGTCGCCCCGGCGAGCAGGCGGGTCAGGCGGCGGCGCACGTGGACGTCACCCCTTCGGCGCTGCCGGTGCCCTGGAAGCCGAACTCGGTGGACTGCCCGGCCGCGACGGTGCCGTTGTAGCCGACGTTGGCCCACGTGACGGTGCCCGACGTGCCGCTGTTGCCCGCGCTCCACGAGCTCGTGACGGCGGCACCGGACGGCAGGACCGTCGTCACGCGCCAGCCGGTCAGGCCGGCGGCGCCCGCGGTGACCTTGACGGTCGCGACGAAGCCCCCGTTCCAGGAGTTCAGGGAAACCGACGCGCTGCAGCTGCCCGGGACCGGCGTGGTCGTGGTCGTGGTGGGCGTCGTCGGGGTGGTCGGGGTCGTCGGCGTGGTGGTCACGGTCGGGCCGCCGGCGTTCAGCGCGTCGAGAACGCTGTTGTACGCGGCTTTTTTGTTGCCGTTGTTGTCGAAGAGCAGCGGGTTCTGGCCGGTGCGCCACGAGTCGCTGTCGCGGATGCCCCAGACCGTGATGCCGGCGCAGCGCGAGACGGCGAGGCAGGCGCGGGTGACCGTGCCGTAGACCGCGGCCTGGTTGGAACCGGAGATGTCCAGCTCGGTGATCTGGACCTCGACGCCGAGGTCGGCGAACCGCTGCAGGTTGGCCTGGTAGTCACCGGGCGCGGAGTTGGTCAGGTGGGACTGGAAGCCGACGCAGTCGATCGGGACGCCGCGGGACTTGAAGTCGCGGACCATGTTGTACACACCGGTGCTCTTCGCGTTGACGCCGTCGGTGTTGTAGTCGTTGTAGCAGAGCTTCGCGCCCGGGTCGGCGGCGCGCGCGGCGCGGAAGGCGGCTTCGATCCAGTCGTTGCCGGTGCGCTGCAGGTTGGAGTCGCGCCGCCCGCCGCCGCCACCGTCGGCGAACGCCTCGTTGACGACGTCCCACGCGTACACCTTGCCCTTGTAGTGGGTGGCGACCTGGGTGACGTGGTTGAGCGCGGCCTGGCGCAGGTCCGAGCCGCTCAGGCCCTGGGCCCAGCCCGGTTGCTGCTGGTGCCACAGCAACGCGTGCCCGCGCACCCGCTTGCCGTTGCCGACCGCCTGGTTGAGGATGCGGTCGCCGCCGCTGTAGTTGAACTGCCCGCGGTTGGGCTCGGTGGCGTCCCACTTCATCTCGTTTTCCGGCGTGACCATGGTGAACTCCCGGTTCAGGAGGTTCACGTAGGTCGAGTCGCCGAGCTTCCCGGCCGAGACGGCGGTGCCGAAGTACCGGCCGGTCTGGGCGGCCGACGCACCGAGCGTCGTGGCCGCGCCGGCGGAGGTGGCCAGCGCCAGCGAAATCCCGAGTGACGCCGCGAGCAGCGCCGAGGCGAGTGCCGCGCGGGACAGGGACCGCGATGTCAGCTTCATGGTGGGCTCTTCCTGGGAAGCACCTGGGGTGGGCCAGGCGGGGGTGGGCAGGACGCGGGGTCGGCTGGGCTGTTATCGCTAACACCTTCGGCCCAGCCTGAGCTTCCGGCCGGACGGGTGTCAATCACCGCGGCCGGGACACCGGGAGGCCGGGCGCCGGTCCGGACGGGCGCGCACTTCAGGGCGCGATCGTGCGTCCACGACGGACAGTCCGGCCGTGAAAGTTGCATGCGCGGCAACGCCGGGCCCGCCCGGGCCGAGAGGTCCGGCCAGTGTCTCCGGGCGTGAAGCTCCCCCGAACGCACCAAGACAGGACGTGATGTTAGCGCTAACGTCATCGTGCCCTCCCGACCGCAGTGTGGCTGAACGGAGATTCCGGTGACCTCGTCCTTCACCCGCCGGCAATGGCTGCGCGCCGCCGGCGCCGCCGCGATCGCTTCCGCCGCCGGACCCGCCGTCGGAGGCGCTTTCGCCGACGCCGCGGCCGCTCCGGCCCGCGCGGCGGCGGCCGGGGTGGCCGCGTCCCCCTTCGGCCTCGGCCAGGTGCGCCTGACCGCGAGCCGGTGGCTGGACAACCAGCAGCGGACGCAGAACTACCTGCGGTTCGTCGACGCCGACCGGCTGCTGTACAACTTCCGGGCCAACCACCGCCTGTCCACCGGCGGCGCGGCCGCCAACGGCGGCTGGGACGCGCCGGACTTCCCGTTCCGCAGCCACGTCCAGGGCCACTTCCTGACGGCCTGGGCGCAGCTCTGGGCGGTGGCCGGCGACACCGTCTGCCGGGACAAGGCCGCGTACGTGGTGGCCGAGCTGGCCAAGTGCCAGGCGGCCAACGGGTCCGCCGGGTTCGCCGCCGGCTACCTGTCGGGCTTCCCCGAGTCCGACTTCGACAACCTCGAGGCCGGCCGCCTGTCCAACGGCAACGTGCCGTACTACTGCATCCACAAGACCATGGCCGGCCTGCTCGACGTGTGGCGGTACTGCGGGAGCACCCAGGCCCGTGATGTGCTGCTGAACCTGGCCGGGTGGGTCGACCGGCGGACCGCCCGGCTCGACCAGAGCCGGATGCAGTCGGTGCTCGGCACCGAGTTCGGCGGCATGAACGCCGTGCTGACCGACCTTTCGCTGGACACCGGTGACACGCGGTGGCTGGCCGTCGCGCAGCGGTTCGACCACGCCGCCGTGTTCGATCCGCTGGCGGCGGGCCGCGACCAGCTCGCCGGGCTGCACGCCAACACCCAGATCCCCAAGTGGATCGGCGCCGCGCGGGAGTACCAGGCCACGGGCACCACCCGCTACCGGGACATCGCCACCAACGCGTGGGCCATCACCGTCGGCGCGCACACCTACGCCATCGGCGGCAACAGCCAGGCCGAGCACTTCCGCGCGCCCGGCGCGATCGCCGCGTACCTGAACCAGGACACGTGCGAGAGCTGCAACACCTACAACATGCTGAAGCTGACGAGGGAACTGATCACGCTCTACCCGGACCGCGCCGACCTGGCCGACTACTACGAGCGGGCGCTGCTCAACCAGATGATCGGCCAGCAGAACCCCGCCGACAGCCACGGGCACGTCACCTACTTCAGCTCGCTGAACCCGGGTGGCCGGCGCGGGCTCGGCCCGGCGTGGGGCGGCGGCACGTGGAGCACCGACTACACCTCGTTCTGGTGCTGCCAGGGCAGCGGGCTGGAGACCCAGACCAAGCTCTCCGACTCGATCTACTTCCGCGCCGGCACGACGCTGATCGTCAACCAGTTCCTGCCCTCGGTGCTCACCTGGACCGAGCGCGGCATCACCGTCACCCAGACGACGTCCTTCCCGGCCGGCGACACGACCACCCTGACGGTCACCGGGACCGTGAGCGGAACCTGGGACCTGCGCCTCCGCATCCCGGGCTGGACCAGCGGGGCGACCATCGCCGTCAACGGCGTGACGCAGAACGTCGCCACCACCCCCGGCAGCTATGCGACCGTGACCCGGTCCTGGGCCGCCGGCGACACGGTCACCGTCCGGCTGCCGATGAAGGTCGTGCTGCGGCAGGCCGACGACAACGCGAACGTCGCGGCGATCACCTACGGACCGGTCGTCCTGGCCGGCAACTACGGCACCGGCACGCTCAGCGGCCTGCCCGCCCTCGATCCGGGCTCGGTCACCCGGACCAGCGGCAGCGCGCTCACCTTCAACGCCAAGGCCAACGGTGCCACCGTGGGCCTGGTGCCCTTCTACGACGCGCAGGGCTTCAACTACACGGTCTACTGGAAAACCGGCGGGACGGCGACCTACCGGTTGGTAAACGCGGGCAGCGGGCTGCTGCTGGGCATCGAGAACATGTCCACCGCCGACGGCGGCCGCGCGCTGCAGTGGACCGACAACGGCACGGCCGACCACGAATGGGAAGTCGTCACCGACGGGACGGCCGTCCGGTTCCGCAACGTCAACAGCGGCAAGGTGCTCGGCGTCCGTGACATGTCCACAGTGGACAACGCCCAGGTCCTGCAGTGGGCGGACAACGGCACGGCCGACCACCGGTGGACGGTCGCCGACCAGGGCGACGGCACGGCGAAGATCCGCAACGTCAACAGCGGCAAGCTGCTGACCGTCGCGGGCGGCTCGACCGCCGCGGGCGCGTTCGCCGTCCAGGGGCCCGACAACGGCACCGCCGCGACCCGGTGGCGCCTCGTGCGCACCGGCTGATCGCGGTGGGCTCGTCGGTGGGTGCCGGGTCAGGGTAGGGACTATTGCTGGTTTGGTTGCCCGCTGCAGGTCCAGAGGATCAGTGCGGTGCTTTTGGTCGTGTCTTGTCCGGTTGCGTCGAGGCACAGTCCGGGCTGGGCCCCTCGTGGTGGTGTCGTTCGTGGTGGGCTCGTCGGTGGGTGTCGGGTCAGGGTAGGGACTATTGCTGGTTTGGTTGCTCGCTGTAGGTTCACAGGATCAGTGCGGTGCTTTTGGTCGTGCCTTGTCTGGTCGCGTTGAGGCACAGCCTGGACTGGGCCCCTCGTGGTGGTGTCGTTGGGTCTGCCCAGACTTCGGTTGACACCGGAGCTGACTGTTTCTCAGGCCGCTGCTGCGGTCGTGTAGATGGTCTCAAACTCGACCGGGGTGAGCTTGCCCAGCCCTCGTTGCCGGCGTTTGCGGTGGTACTTCGTCTCGATCCAGGACACGATCGCCAACCTCAACTCCTCGCGAGTGCGCCACCGCCGGGTATCGAGAACGTTCTTCTGCAGCAGCGAAAAGAACGACTCCATCGCGGCGTTGTCACCACAGGCACCGACCCTGCCCATCGACCCGGCAAGCCCATGGGCACGCAGCAAACGCCGGTAGGCTCCCGAGCGGAACTGGGCTCCACGGTCGGAGTGGACCACGACATCGCGCGGGTCGCGTAGGGCAATCGCGTTGCGCAGCGCACTGACCGCGAGTGAGGCCCGCATGTGCGAGGCGATGGAATATCCGACGATCTTGTTGGAGTAACAGTCTTTGATCGCACACAAGTACAGCTTGCCCTCACCGGTGGGATGCTCGGTGATATCGGTCAGCCATTTGGTATTCGGCGCGTCGGCGGTGAAGTCGCGGCGCACGAGGTCATCGTGCACCGGCGGTCCCGCCTGACGGGAACGGCCTTTCTTTTTGGCGTGCAACGAGAAGATCTGCTGCATGGAGCAGATCCGCCACACGCGGTTCTCCGACGCGGCATAGCCGCGGCGGGCGAGTTCATCGGCGATGAACCGGTACCCGTCCGCCGGGTCGTCGGCGTGGATCTCGAGCGCGGCGTTGATTAGGTGCGCGTCGTCCCAGTCCCGCCCGCAGACTGGCGCTGCGCACCACTGGTAGTAGGCCTGCCGGGAGATCCCCAGCACCCTGCACGTCACCGCGACCGGCACCCTGATCGGGGCGCTGGCCGCGGCCAGTTCACGGACGAGCGGGAAGGCTATTTTCCCGGCAAATTGCCCTGCGCCAGGTAAGCCGCGGCCTTGCGCAGGACCTCGTTATCCTGCTCCAGCAACCGGTTTCGCTTACGCAACTCCCGCAGCTCGGCGGACTCCTCGCGGGTCACGCCGGGCCGGGCGCCGTCTTCGACGTCGGCGGCGCGCAGCCAGTTGGCCAGGCACGACTCGGAGATCCCGAAGTCTTTGGCGACCTGCTTCAGCGGGGTCTCGCCGCGACGGGCGACGGCGACCACGTCGTCACGGAACTCGCGGGGATAGGGCTTGGGCACGGTGACATCCTTCCAGGCGAGACCGGAGCCTCACAGGTGAGGTGTCAACCAGACTCTGGGCAGACCCTTGCGTCGAGGCACAGTCCGGGCTGGGCCCCTCGTGGTGGTGTCGTTCGTGGTGGGCTCGTCGGTGGGTGCCGGGTCAGGGTAGGGACTATTGCTGGTTCGGTTGCCCGCTGCAGGTCCAGAGGATCAGTGCGGTGCCGTTGGCCGTGTCCTGTCCGGTCGCGTCGAGGCACAGTCCGGGCTGGGCCCCTGTGATGGTGCCGTTCGCGGTGGGTGCCGGGTCAGCGCAGGGACCACTGCTGGTTCGGTTGCCCGCTGCACGTCCACAGGATCAGCGCGGTGCCGTTGGCCGTGCCCTGTCCGGTCGCGTCGAGGCACAGCCCGGACTGGACCCCCGTGATGGTGCCGTTCGCGGCGACCGTCCACTGCTGGTTGGTCTGGCCGTGGCAGGCCCAGACGATCACCGGGGTGCCGTTCGCCGTGCCGTGGCCGGATGCGTCGAGGCACTTCGAGCCCGCGACGACCAGCTGCCCGCCGGCTGGGGTCCACGCCTGGCCGGTCTGACTGCCGCAGTCCTGCAGCCGCACCGGGGTGCCGTCGGCCGCGCTGCCGGCGTCCGCGCAGCGGCCCGATTGCGCGCCGACGATCTGCCGGGCACCGCTGGTACCCGGTGAGCCGATGCTGCCGGCCACGGACCGCAGCGCGGCGAACCAGGCGGCGGCCATCTTGTCGTAGCCGGCCGCCGTGGGGTGGATGCCGTCGACCAGGTCGGCGGCGGTCAGCGCCGCGTGCATGTCGACCAGGTGCACGTGCTTGCCGGCGTTCTGCTTCGCCTGCACGATCCCCGGGATCGCGGAGTTGAAGGTGCGCGCCGCGGACTCCTGGCCCGCGTTGGCGAGCGGGATGATCGTCGCGACGAAGACCTCGGCGTCCGGCGCCGTCGCCGTGATGTGGTCGACCAGCGCGGACAGCCGGGCGGGCGCACGGGTGACGTCGTAGTTCTGCAGGACGTCGTTGGTGCCGATGTGCAGCAGGACCGTGTGCGGGGTGCTCGTCCGCAGCCAGCCGGTGACGTTCGCGTCGATCTGGTCGATGCGCCACCCGGGGTGGCCTTCGTGGTCGTGGTCGCCGAGGGCGGCCGGGCCGTTGTACTGCGAGCCGGTGAAGTCGACCTGGTAGCCGCCCGCCGCGAGCCGCTGCCAGAGGCCGATCCGGTAGCCGCCGGGCACCTGCGTGCCTTCGGTGATCGAGTCGCCGAGCGGCATCACCCGGGTCCCGCCGTTCGACTCGGCGGCGGCCGGGCCGCCCGGGAGGAACGCGCTCAGGAACAAGGCCGTCACGGCCGCGAAAACCCGGATCTTCATGATTCTCCTCGAGTCAGCCGAAGGTCCACTTCTGACCGGCCTGGCCGGTGCACGTCCACAGCCGGACGGCCGTGCCGTTCGCGGTGCCGCCGTCGGTCACGTCCAGGCACAGCCCGGACTGGACGCCGGTGATCGTGCCGTTCGCGGTCGTCTGCCAGCGCTGGTTGGCCCCGCCGTTGCAGGTCCAGCTGACGACCTTGGTGCCCGGCGTGGTGCCCTGGCCGGAGGCGTCCAGGCAGCGGGTGCCGCCGAAGGTGGTGAGCTCGCCGGCGGCGGTCCGGGCCCACGACTGGTTGCCGCCGCCGGTGCAGTCCCAGAGCTGCACCCGCGAGCCGGGTGTCGTGCTCGCGCCGTCGACGTCCAGGCACTTGCCGAGCGCGCGCACCGGGCCCGCGGCCGGGCCGGTGGTGCCGGTGCCCGCGGCGGCGATGACCTGCTGGGCGCCGGACGGCCAGTTCGTGCCGCTCACCTGGACGTTGCCGGTCAGGACGTTGTTGTGGGGCGAACCGGTGGCCACCTGGGTGGCGCCGCCGTTGTACCAGTTGCCGCCGAAGGTGCTGTCGTTGGTGTTGTTGGTGCCGCTCGCGTTGGTGAAGGCCCAGACCCCGGAGTCCTGGATCACGTTGGCCGACAGCGTCACGTAGCGGGAGCCCTCGTCGAGGTACAGCCCGACCGTGCGGTTGTTGTCGAAGACGTGGTTGTGGTCGACGGAGCTGCCCGGGTCGGCCGACAGGTGGTAGATGCTGCCACCGTCGTGCATCAGCTTCTTCGTGCCGTGCACGCGGTTGTAGCTGATGACGGTGTCCCGCAACGTCGTCGGCGTCGAGTACACCGGCTGGTAATCGTACAGGCCGCGGTTGCGGTAGTCCTGGCTGCCGCCCGGGTCGTTGGCGCCCCAGCCCCAGCCGACGTCGATCCCGTCGTAGGTCAGGTCCGCCACGTCGTTGTGCGTGATGACGGTGTGCGTCGCGTAGGTCGAGAGGATGCCGGCCATTTCGCGGTAGTCCAAGGCGACGCGGGACACCGTGTTGTACGACAGCGTGACGTCGCGGTTCGTCATCGCGGCGTTCGCCGGGTGGTGCGCGTCGGGGCGCACGCCGCCGACGACGATGCCGCCGCCCGAGACCTCGGTGAAGGTGTTGTGGTCCACGGTGATCGACGACGCGCCGAGCCCGATCCCGGCGGCGTGCGCGTTCGCGTCGTTGCCGATGCCCAGCGCGACCTGCCCGAGGTCGGTGAAGGTGTTGCCGCTGAACGTGATCCCCGTGGCGGCCGAGACTCCGACGGCGGCGGGCACCTGCGCCCAGCCGTTGCGGGCGCCCTCGAACTGCTTGCAGCCCGACTGGCACGAGGTCAGGAAGTCGCCCGGCATCGGCGCCGCGGCCGGGAGGAACGTGCCGGTCTGCTGGTTCGCGTACCCGGCCGGCGTGCTCGGCCCGAGCCAGGTGGTGTGCTCGAAGTGCAGGCCCTGGAACGCGATGCCCCGCACCGGGTCGTCGTAGCTGCCGCCGAGCTGCAGCAGCGACGTCAGCCGCGGGAGCTCGACGTCGTGGCTGCCGGGCACCCAGCCGCCCGGTGCCTTGTAGTAGAGCTTCCCGGCCGCCGGGTCCAGGTACCACTGGCCGGTGTTCTTGAGGAACGAGTACGAGTTCTCGAGGAACAGCTGGCCGCCGCCGAAGGGCTTCGCGAGGGTGTCGTAGCCCCAGTTGTTGTTGTTCCACGCGGGTTGCTGCATGACGATCGAGGTGCCGCTGATGTGGTCGACGGGGGAGTACCGGTCGGTGAACGAGTTCTGGCTCTCCACCTCGATCCGGTTCTGCCGGGGCAGCGTGGCCAGGTAGTTCAGCGCGGAGTTGGTGATGGTCAGGCCGGACGTCGTGACCTGCACGTCATTGCGCGAGACCGGGATCGACGCGCGCGGCGCCAGCGCGCCGTCCACGAACAGCTGGCGGGAATCGGCGCCGGCCGGCACGGCCGCCACCCAGATGTTCTGGCTCGCGTCCTGCACGCTCCAGCCGGTGACCTGCGTGCCGCCGGACAGGACCGGCGTCTGGCCGGGCGCGGCCTGCCAGGTGACGGTGTGGCCGTTCCGGCCGGAGTCGGCGCTGGTGAACGAAAGCGGGGCGGCCAGGCGGTAGGTGCCGCCGGCGAGCTGGACGACGACGTCGTTGCCCGCCGACTGGGCGCGGGCCAGCTGCTGGGCCTTCGCCGGGGTCGCGACGGGCCGGTCGGGCGTGCCCGGGCCGGTGTCGTCGCCACCCGGCGCGACGGCGATGGTGACGGTCGCGGCGCGGGCGGGCGGCGCGGCGAACGCCGTCACCACGAGGGCGGCGGCGAGCGCGGCGGCCAGGGATCCGGTGCGCGGCGGCATGGTGGGTACCTCTCCGGGGAGTCGATGTGTCCGACTCATTCGAAGCCGGGATGCGGGCCAGGTCAATTCCCCGGCTCTTTTCGAAGGCTTCAACTGCGGGAACACATGTAAGTTTCACGGGGTTTCGCGGGAATTGACCGGACGGCGGGGCCGCGCGGTACAGTCACCCTCCAGCACCCGGTGAGTCATACTCATCGGGTGACCCGCAACGAGGAAGCCGCACCGTACCGGCCCGGGTACGAGGTCGTGGCCGAGCAGCTGCTGCACCTGATCGCGGAGCTGCGGTTGCGGCCCGGTGACCGGATGCCGACCGAGGTCGAGCTGGCGGCGCGGATGGGAACCAGCCGGACCGTGGTGCGGGAGGCCGTCAAGATCCTCTCGGCGATCGGCCGGGTGCGCGCGCACAAGGGACGTGGGCTGTATGTGTCGGACGACGAAGGCATGCTCGGCGCTTCCCGCTGGGGCGGCTCCTTCCTGCCCGCCGACCTCGACCACGTGTACTCGCTCTTCGAGTTCCGCCGGGTCCAGGAAACCGCGGCCTGCCGGCTGGCGGCGACCCACGCCACCCCGGCGGAGCTGCGTGCGATCGAGGCCGCCGCCGAGACCTGCCGCCAGGGGCACCTGACCGGGCAGGCCGCGTTGTTCGACCGCGGCGACGACGACTTCCACCTGCGCGTCGCCACGGCGTCGCACAACCAGTTCCTCGTCGCGGCCGTGCGCGAAGCCCGCGGCCTGCAACGCCAGACGAACGTCATCGGGATGTCCGGCTCGGTCGGCGGGCACGCTCCGGGCGCGATCGAGGAGCACGCCGCCATCCACCGGGCGATCCGCGACGGCGAACCGGACGCCGCGGCCCGGGCCATCGCCGTCCACCTCGACAACACGCTGGCGGACTACCGCCGGGAGATCCAGCGGCGTCTCTTCGGCCGGTGAGCGCACCCCGCCGAGCGCCGTCCTTTGTGGACTTGTGCTGCCTTCACGCCGGTGGAATCCGTTGTGGGTGAGTAAGTTTCACCCCGCATTGACCTTTGCGGCCGGCCGCTTCTATCTTGGCTCATGTCCGTTCGGTCGGTGATCGGGCGAACGCACAGCGCGCACCCCGCGCGTTCCCTGCACTCCTGAGAAGGAGCACCCGTGACGATGCTGTCTCGCTCGCTCCGCGCGGCTGTCCTGCTCGCGGCACTGGTCCTGGGGCTCGTGGCACCCGTGTCCGCCGCGCCCGCGGCGGCCTTCAAGGTCCTGGTGTTCTCGAAGACCACCGGCTTCCGGCACGACTCCATCCCGGCGGGGATCGCCGCGATCCGGCAGCTGGGTCAGCAGAACGACTTCGCGGTCGACGCCACCGAAGACGACGCGCAGTTCACCGACGCCACCCTGGCCCAGTACGCCGCCGTCGTCTTCCTCTCCACGACCGGCGACCCGGTCGGCACGCAGGCCGGCAAGGACGCGTTCCGCCGCTACATCCAGCACGGCGGCGGGTTCGCCGGCGTCCACGCGGCGTCGGACAGCGGCTACGACTGGGCCTGGTACGGCCAGCTCGTCGGCGCCTACTTCAAGCAGCACCCCGCCCAGCAGAACGCGCTGGTGAAGGTGGAAGACCCGAACCACCCGTCCACGCAGGGGCTGCCCGCGCAGTACACCCGGTACGACGAGTGGTACGACTTCCGCGCGAACCCGCGCCCGTCCGTGCACGTACTGACCACAGTGGACGAATCCAGCTACACGGGCGCCACGATGGGCGCGGACCACCCGACGACCTGGTGCCACGCCTTCGACGGCGGCCGCGCCTGGTACACCGGCATGGGCCACACGATCGAAAGCTTCAGCGAACCGAACTTCCTGCACCTGCTGCTGGGCGGGATCCGCACCGCGGCCGGAGCCGCCCCCGCCGACTGCTCGGTCACCACCACGCCGCCCCCGGCCGGCAAGCAGATCGCGGGCGCGCAGTCCGGCCGGTGCGTCGAGGTGCCGAACTCCGCCACCACCAACGGAACGCAGGTGCAGCTGCGGGACTGCGTCGCCGGGCAGGCGAACCAGTCGTGGACCTACACCGCCGGCAAGCAGCTCGTGGTCTACGGGAACAAGTGCCTGGACGCGTCCGGCCGCGGTACGGCCAACGGCACGCAGGTGATCATCTGGGACTGCACCGGGCAACCCAACCAGCAGTGGAATGTTAACGCGAACACGATCACCGGCGTCCCGTCGAACCTCTGCCTGGACGCCTCCGGCCGCGGTACGGCCAACGGCACGAAGATCATCCTGTGGTCCTGCAGCGGCCAGGCCAACCAGCAGTGGTCCCTCCGCTGACCGTCCCTCCCCCGTCTCGAGGAGAGCTCGTCATGTCCGGATTTTCCGCGCTGCGCCGCGGCGCGCTGGCGGTGGCCGGGGTCCTGGCCGCCGCCCTGGTCCCGGTGCTCACGACCCCGGTCGGCCCGGCGGCCGCGGCGGCGCTGCCGCCGGACTCGAAGTTCCAGAAGGTCACGCTGCACACCGAAACCGGCAACCCGATGGCGATGGACGTGGCGGCGGACGGGCGGGTGTTCTACATCGACCGCCTCGGTGACGTCAAAGTCGTCAAGCCCAACGGCACCGCGGTCCTCGCGACGCACCTGAACGTCTTCACGGCCAACGAGTCCGGCGGGCTCAACATCGGGCTCGACCCCGGGTTCGCGACCAACCAGTGGATCTACGTCTACTACTCGCCGAACAACGCCGGCAACGTCGACCGCCTGAGCCGGTTCACCGTCAGCGGCGACACGATCGACCAGTCGACCGAGAAGGTCGTGCTGGACGTCCCGGTGCAGCGCGCGGAATGCTGCCACCACGGCGCGGGCCTGGTGATCGACAAGAAGAACGGGAACCTGTGGTTGTCGCTGGGGGACAACACCAACCCGTTCGCTTCCGACGGGTACAGCCCGCTCGACCAGCGCTCGGGGCGCGCGTACTGGGACTCCGAACGCACCGCGGGCAACACCAACAGCCTGTCCGGCAAGGTCCTGCGGATCCACCCGGAAACCAACGGGAGCTACACGATCCCGTCGGGCAACCTGTTCGCCCCCGGCACCGCGAACACCCGCCCGGAGATCTACACGATGGGCGAGCGCAACCCGTTCCGGATGGGCCTCGACCCCAAGACCGGCTACCCCCTCGTGGCCAACTACGGCCCCGACGCGCCCAACGCCAGTTCCACCCGCGGCCCGCAGAACACCGTCGAGTGGGACGTCGTGAGCAAGCCCGGCAACGCCGGCTGGCCGTTCTGCGTCGGCCCGAACCTGGCCTACCACCAGTACAACTTCGCCACCGGCGCGTCCGGCGCGCAGTTCGACTGCGCCGGCGGTCCCACCAACAGCTC
The DNA here is from genome assembly GCF_023008405.1 of Amycolatopsis sp. FBCC-B4732. Lineage (NCBI taxonomy): Bacteria > Bacillati > Actinomycetota > Actinomycetes > Pseudonocardiales > Pseudonocardiaceae > Amycolatopsis > Amycolatopsis sp. FBCC-B4732. The sequence goes on along the minus strand of NZ_CP095376.1, from coordinate 4,983,484 downwards.
GCCCAACAACACCGGCCTGACCAAGCTGCCGCCCGCGATCCCGGCCCAGGTCTACTACCACTACCAGGCCGACCCGGCGCACTTCCCGCAGCTGTCCGGCGGCGCGCCGATGGCCGGCCCGGTCTACCGGTTCGACCCGAACCTCGCCTCCACCCGCAAGTGGCCGGTGGACTTCGACGGCCGCGCGGTCTTCGCCGAGTGGAACACCAGCGCGATGTACACCTTCCAGCTCGACGGGAACGGCACGAACGTCACCTCGATCGACCCGCTGCTGCCGTCGGTGAAGTTCAACCGGCCGATGGACTTCAAGTTCGGCCCGGACGGCGCGCTCTACGTCATCGAGTGGGGGACCGGGTACGGCGGCGGCAACAGCGACGCGTCCATCGACCGCGTCGACTACCTCGGCGGCGGCTCGGCCGCGCCGGTCGCGAAGGCCACCGCGGACCGCACCAGCGGCCCGGCCCCGCTCACCGTGAACTTCAGCAGCGCCGGCTCGGCCGACTCCGGCGGCTCCGCGCTGCGCTACTCGTGGAACTTCGGTGACGGCACCACCTCGACCGCGGCGAACCCGGGTCACACCTACGCCGCCGGCAACTACACCGCGGTGCTCACCGTGACGAATTCGGCGGGCGCCACCGGGACCGCGAGCGTCACCGTCACCGCCGGCAACACGGCACCCACCCTCACCTTCACCACGCCACCGAGCGGCGGGGTGTTCGACTGGGGCGACAAGGTGAACGTCGCCGTCACGGTCACCGACCCCGAGGACGGGACGGTCGACTGCGGGCAGGTGACCGTCCAGGCCTACCTCGGCCACGACGAGCACGGCCACCCGCTCGACCAGTACCCCGGCTGCACCGCGTCGATCCAGACCACGCTTTCGTCCGGGCACAGCGAGAACGACAACATCTTCTACGTCCTCGAGGCGTCCTACACCGACAAGGGCGGGTCCGGTGGCGCCAACCCGATCACCGGCCGCACGCAGGTGATCCTGCAGCCCAAGCACAAGCAGGCGGAGTTCTACACCGCCACCGGCCGCACCGCCGACGGGAAGGGCACCGACACCGCGGGCGTCACCGTGGAGGCCGCCACCGACCCGATGGGCGGCGGCAGCAGCGCGGCGTTCATCCAGGACGGCGACTGGTGGTCGGTCGACCCGCTCGCGCTGAACGGCGTCACCGGCCTCGAGGTCCGGGCGTCCTCGGGCGGGTCCGGCGGCACGCTGGAGGTGCACCGCAACGCCCCGGACGGCGCGCTGGTCGCCTCGGTGCCGATCACCGGGACCGGGGGCTGGCAGAACTGGCAGGACTTCACCGCCGGCCTGAGCAACCCCCCGACCGGCACCGGCACGCTGTACTTCGTCGCCCGCAACCCCGCCGGCCAGACCGGAGCCGCGTACCTGTTCAACGTCAACTGGATCCACTACACCGGCGCCGGGGTCGGCCTGCCGGGAACCCCGCCGCCGTCGGGGAAGCAGATCGTCGGCACGCAGTCCGGCCGGTGCGTGGAGGTGCCGAACTCCTCGACGGCGAACGGCACCCAGGTCCAGCTGCGCGACTGCGGCAGCCAGGCCGCCAACCAGCAGTGGACCCCGACGAGCGGGAAACAGCTGACGGTCTACGGGAACAAGTGCCTCGACGCGTCCGGCAAGGGCACCGCCAACGGCACGCAGGTGATCATCTGGGACTGCACCGGCCAGCCGAACCAGCAGTGGAACGTCAACGCGAACGGCACCATCACCGGTGTCCAGTCGGGGTTGTGCGTGGACGCGAACGCCCAGGGCACGGCCAACGGCACGAAGATCATCCTCTGGTCCTGTGGCACGCAGGCCGCCAACCAGCAGTGGAGCCTCCGATGAGACACGTGATCCGCGTCCTGCTCGCGACGCTGCTCCTGCTGCCCCTGACGGTGGCGCTGACCGCCGGCCCGGCGTCGGCCGCCGCGTTGACCCGAGTGACCGGCTTCGGCGCCAACCCGACCAACCTCGGCATGTACCTCTACGTGCCCGACAAGCCGGCGGCCAAGCCGGCGCTGCTCGTGCTCGTGCACTACTGCAGCGGTTCGGCGGGCGCGATCTTCAACGGCAACGGGCACGACTACGCGACGGCGGCCGACCGGTACGGCTACCTCGTCGTCGTACCCGAAGCGACGCGTGACGGGCACTGCTTCGACGTCTCCACGAAGGCGGGCCTGACCCGCGACGGCGGCAGCGACTCCACCGGCATCATGGCGATGGTCGCCTGGACCCGCCAGCACTACAACGTGGACCCGGGCCGGATCGTGGTCAGCGGCTTCTCATCGGGAGCCATGATGACGAACGTCCTCGCCGCCGAGTACCCGGACGTCTTCTCCGCCGCTTCCGCGTTCTCCGGCGTGCCGGCCGGGTGCTTCGCGACCACCGACGGTTCGCTGTGGAACAGCCAGTGCGCGGGCGGGAACGTCGTCAAGTCCGCGCAGCAGTGGGCCGATCAGGCCCACGCGATGTACCCCGGCTACTCCGGCGGTTACCCGAGGATGCAGCTGTGGCACGGGAACCAGGACACCACCCTGGCGTACCCGAACTACGGCGAAGAGATCAAGCAGTGGACCGCCCTGCGCGGGCTGAGCCAGACGCCGTCCGCCACCGACCACCCGCAGTCGTCGTGGACGCGGAACCGCTACGGCGGCACCGGCGCCCAGGCCCCGGTCGAGGGCATCACCATCGCGGGCACCGGGCACACCCTGCCGCAGAACGGGATGCTCGCGTACGCGATCTCCTTCCTCGGCCTCGACAGCACGGGTGGGAGCGCACCCACCGGGAGCCCGGTGCGGTCGGTCGCGGCCGGGCGGTGCCTGGACGTACCCGGCCAGTCGGCCACGCAGGGGACGCGGCTGCAGCTGTGGGACTGCCACGGCGGCGCGAACCAGTCGTGGACGGCCACCGCGGCCGGGGAACTGACCGTCTACTCCGGCGACACCCTCCGCTGCCTGGACGCCGAAGGCGGCGGGACCAGCGCCGGCACGGCCGCGATCATCTGGGCGTGCCACGGCGGGGCGAACCAGAAGTGGCAGGTCAACGCGGACGGCACGATCACCGCGCCGCAATCGGGGCTCTGCCTCGAAGCAGCCTCGACCGCCAACGGCGCCGCCGTTCGGCTCGGGACCTGCACCCACGCCACGAACCAGCAGTGGACCCGGACCTGATCGGCGTCCCCTGTGACGAGAAAGGAGCTCGCGCGATGGTGAAGTTCAGACGTCTGTTCGCGTCCGCCGCGATCGGGGCGCTGGTGGCGATGTCCGGGGCCGGGACCGCGCAAGCCGCCGCCCCCGCCGCGGGCACCGCGGGCTGCGGAGCCGCCCCCGGGCTGGCGAGTGGCAGCCACACGATCTCCAGCGGCGGCCAGAACCGCAGCTACATCCTGCGGGTCCCCGCGAACTACGACAGCAGCCACGCCTACCGGCTGTTCGTCGGGCTGCACTGGCGCGGCGGCACGGCCAACGACGTCGACTCGGGTGGGACCGACGGCTACAACTGGTCCTACTACGGGCTCCGGCGGCTCGCCGACACCGCGGGCAACACCACGATCTTCGTGGCGCCGCAGGGCAACGGCAACGGCTGGGCCAACCCCGGCGGCCAGGACGTCACGTTCGTCGACGACCTGCTGAGGCAGCTCGAGAACGCGCTGTGCGTCGACACCTCCCAGGTCTTCGCCGGCGGGTTCAGCTACGGCGGCGCGATGAGCTACGCGCTCGCCTGCGCCCGGCCCGCCGTCTTCCGCGCGGTCGCGGTCTACTCCGGGGCGAACCTCAGCGGGTGCGCCGGCGGCACCCAGGCGGTCGCCTACATCGGGATGCACGGCATCGGCGACAACGTCCTGCCGATCGCGTCCGGCCGCTCGCTGCGCGACCAGTTCGTCCGGAACAACGGCTGCACCGCGCAGAACCCGCCGGAGCCCTCGAGCGGCAGCCACACCCACATCGTCACGGCCTACTCCGGCTGCCGGGCCGGGTACCCGGTGGTCTGGGCCGCCTTCGACGGCGGCCACGACCCCGGCCCGCGCGACGGGTGCACCTGCAGCGGCTGGCAGACCTGGACGTCCGGCGAGGTCTGGAAGTTCATCACCCAGTTCGATTCGTCGACCCCGCCGTCCGGGTCGCCGGTGCAGGTCGGCGTGAACTACACCCTCGCGGCCGAACACAGCGGCAAGCTCCTCGACATCAGCGGCGTCTCCACCGCGGCCGGCGCGCTGCTGCAGCAGTGGCCCGCGACCGGCGGCCAGAACCAGCAGTTCGACTTCCTCGACTCCGGCGACGGCTACTACCGCATCCGCGCCCACCACAGCGGCCTGGTCCTGCAGGTGGCGAGTTCGGCCACCGGCGCCGACATCAGCCAGCAGCCGGACTCCGGCGCCGCCGCCCAGCAGTGGCGGGTGACCGACCAGGGCGGGGGCGTGGTCGGCCTGGTCAACCGGCTGAGCGGCCTCGCGATGGACGTGTGGGGAGCTTCGACCGCCGACGGCGCCCGGATTTCCCAGTGGACGCCGTCGGGCGGTGCCAACCAGCGGTTCCGGGTTCAGCGCACCTGAGGCACCCGGCGATATCCTCGAGCGAGCCCGCGAAGACAACGACGTCTTGGGAGAGCCACCGTGTCCATCGCCGAGTCACCCGAATTCCGTCCGACCCTGGCCGACGTCGCGCGAGCGGCGGGGGTGTCCACCGCCACCGCGTCCCGCGTGCTCAACGGCTTTCCCCGGGTCCGGCCGAAAACGCGCAAGCAGGTCGAGTCCGCGATGTCGGCGCTCGGCTACGCCCGCCAGCGGGCCGCGCGAGGGGCGGCGGGACCGACCGGATCGGTCGCGCTGGTCGTGTGCGAAGAGGTCCTGCGGCTGTTCGCCGACCCGTTCTTCGCCCGCATCGCCGCGGGTGCGGGGCGGGAGCTGACCGCGGCGGGGCTGCAGCTGGTGCTGCTGACCGTGCCCGCGACGGAGGACTACCAGGCGCCGGTGGTGCGCTACCTCGACGGCGGTCACGTCGACGGGGCGCTCGTCGTCGGGATGCACGGGCGCCGCCCGCTCGACCTGGGCTGGCTCGGGATCCCGGTGGTGTTCGGCGGCCGTCCGGTGTGCGCGGGGGAGCCGGGCCGGTTCTCCTACGTCGACGTGGACAACCGCGGCGGCGCCGAGCGGGCGACCCAGCGGCTCCTCGACGCGGGGCGGCGGTCGGTGGCGACGATCGCCGGGCCGCAGGACATGACCGCGGGCGTGGACCGGCTGCTGGGCTACCGGCAGGCCGTGGTGGGTGCCGGGCACGGTGACCGGGGGCTGGTGGTCTTCGGGGACTTCGGCCAGGCGTCCGGCCAGCAGGCGACCGCGCGCCTGCTGGAGCGCCGGCCGAACGTCGACGCCATCTTCGCGGCTTCGGACATGATGGCGGTCGGCGCGCTGCGTGCGCTGCACCGCGCCGGTCGCCGGGTACCCGCCGACGTCGCCGTCATCGGGTTCGACGACCTGCCGATCGGCCTGCGCACGGATCCGCCGCTCACCACCGTGCGCCAGCCGATCGAGGAGATGGGCGCGCGGATGACCGACGAGCTGCTCGCGATGCTCGGGGGCTCGGCCACTCCGTGTTGCGCGGTGCTGGACACCGAGCTGGTCCTGCGCGCTTCCGCTTGATTGTGTTAACGCTAACACTCAGTTGCCCCTAGGAGGATTCGTGACCACTCGAGTCAACGCGGTGCGGGCCGTACTGGTCCTGGCCGCGATGGTGGCGGCCGCGCTGACCGGCGCGACGCCGGCGTCCGCGGCCGCGACGGCGCTGACCGGCGTGGCGTCGGGCCGGTGCCTGAACGTCCAGGGCGGCGTCGACACGCCGGGCACCGCGCTGGAGATCCGGGACTGCACCGGCCAGGCGAGCCAGGCCTTCGAGTTCACCGCCGCCGGTGAGCTGCGGGCGCTGAACGGGACGCGGTGCGTGGACGCCTACGGCAACCGGACCGCGCCGGGGACGGCGGTGATCATCTGGTCCTGCACCGGCGGGGCGAACCAGCAGTGGCGGCAGAACTCCGACGGGACGGTCACCGGCGTCCAGTCCGGGCTCTGCCTCGACGTCACCGGGGCCGGCACGGCCAACGGCACCGCGGTCATCCTCTGGACCTGCCACGGCCAGAGCAACCAGCGGTGGAGCACCGGGAGCACACCGCCCTCGGGGGCGGGCCCGTGCGACATCTACGCCTCGGGCGGGACACCGTGCGTCGCCGCGCACAGCACCGTGCGCGCGCTTTACGGCTCCTACGGCGGAAACCTGTACCAGGTCCGGCGCGCGTCCGACAACGCGACCCGCGACGTCGGCGTGGTGGCCGCGGGCGGCGCCGCCGACGCTTCGGCCCAGGATTCCTTCTGCACCGGGACTTCCTGCGTCGTCACGGTGGTCTACGACCAGTCCGGCCGGGGCAACGACCTGTGGTACCAGGGCTCGAGCGTGGTCCCCGGCTCCAGCCAGAGCAGTCCCGCGAAGGCGACCTCGGAGTCCCTGACGGTCGGCGGCCGGAAGGCGTACTCGCTCTACATCAACCCGGGCAACAGCTACTGGCGCGACGGGCACCTGACCGGCGTGCCCACCGGCAGCGCGCCCGAGGGCATGTACATGGTGACCAGCGGGACGCACGTCAACAGCGGCTGCTGCTTCGACTACGGCAACAGCGAAACGACCAGGAAGGCCGACGCCGCCGGCGCCATGGACGCGATCAACTTCGGCAAGCAGTGCTGGTTCGGCGGCTGCTCCGGCACCGGCCCGTGGGTGCAGGGCGACCTGGAGTGGGGGCTCTACCCCGGCGGCAGCCAGACGTGGAACCCGAACCAGCGGGCGTTCACGAGCAAGTTCGTCACGGCGGTGCTGAAGAACAACGGGACTTCGCGGTTCGCCCTCAAGGGCAGCGACGCCCAGGCCGGCGGTCTCACCACCCTGTGGGACGGCGGCCTCCCGAACGGGTACAGCCCGATGAAGAAGCAGGGGGCGATCGTCCTGGGCAGCGGCGGCGACTGCTGCAAGCCCGGCGGCGGCGCCAACCTCAGCGCGGGGACGTTCTACGAGGGAGCGATGGTCGCCGGCTACCCGTCCGACGCGACCGAGAACGCGGTGCAGGCCAACGTGGTCGCCGCCGGCTACCGCTGAGGGCCGCTGCACCCGCGGGGAGAGCGGGGTGGGACCGGTCGATCGGGCGGCCGCTCCCACCCCGTCTCCGTTCCCCTGGGGTCGTGAGTGTTTAGGAGGGTTGGAACCCCTCGGGTTCTAGCGGTCGTCGCAACACCTGACACTGGAGGTGTTGCCATGGCAGAAAACCGTCGACGCTGACTGCCCCGCGACGTCCGGGTGGCGTTCTGGGACCAGATCCGAGCAGGCTGGCGGCGTGATCACCAACGCGCCATCAGCCTGCTCGGGCCGCTATCTGTCCCTGGCGAACGCGAAGAAATCATGGTCCTGCACGACCGAGTCCAGCAGGACCTGACCGCCCGGTGGTCCCCGCAACAGATCGCTGCCAGGCTGATCGCCTGCCTGCGCACCGGACGCGCGATCCGCGCACCCCAGCGCACCCCCGACGGGCGCCGCACCCGCGCAGGCAAGATCACCGGGATGGTGCCGATCTCCGCCCGGCCGGCCGAGGCCGCCGACCGGGCCGTCCCGGGGCACTGGGAAGGCGACCTGATCGTCGGCAAGGACAGCCGGTCGGTCATCGGCACCCTGGTCGAGCGCACCACCCGGTTCTGCCTGCTGCTGCACCTGCCCGAGGGCAAAGACGCCGCCGCGGTGGCCGAGGCGATGATCGCCATGATCCGGTGGTTGCCGCAGGAGTTGCGCCGGTCGCTGGCCTGGGATCAGGGCACCGAGATGGCCCGGCACGCCACGATCACGATGGCCACCGAGATGGCGATCTACTTCTGCGACCCGCATTCACCCTGGCAGCGCGGGTCGAATGAGAACACCAACGGCCTGCTGCGTCAGTACTTACGGTCGTGCTCGTAAGACGCTCGGCTGGGACACCCCAGCCGAGCGACTCAACCAGCTACTGTCTACTCAAGGGTCTGTTGCGGCAACCACTTGAAACACCCACGTTTCCCGCTCACGACCCGGCCGGTCCGGGAGGGGTCAGGCGCGCGCCCACCGCTGGTTGGCCTGCCCGTTGCAGGTCCACAGGAGCACGCGGGTCCCGTTGGCGGTGGCCGCGCCTTCGGCGTCCAGGCAGAGCCCCGACTGACCGTTGCGGATCGTCCCGTCCTGGGCGAACGTCCACTTCTGGTCGTCCTGCCCGGTGCACGGCCGGCTGAGCACGCGGGCGCCGCTGGTGGTGCCGGCGAGGCACTTGTCGCCGAACACGCGGACCTCACCGGTGTCCCAGGTGGTCCAGAGCTGGTTCGCCGCGGTCTGGCAGTCCCAGATCACCGTGCCCGCGCCGGCGGCCGTCGAGGCGTTCTCGACGTCGAGGCAGCGGCCCGATCCCGTGCCCCGCAACCGGGACGTCGTGGCGGCCCGCGGGGAACCGCCGGACACCCGGTAGGCGGCGATCCCGTGCGCCGGCACGCTCGCGCTGATCGCGCCGGTGGTCGTCGAGGTGGTGCCGGTCCACAGGTCGGTCAGGGTGAACGCGGTGCCGGACAGGCCGATCTGCGCGGCGGTCGTGCCGGCGGTCGTCGTCGCGCTCCCGCGGTTGAGCAGGCCGACCGCCACCGACCCGTCGGACAGGGGCTTGGCGAAGACCTCGACGTCGCCGTCGTCGCGCACCCGCCGGCCGCCGGCGCCGAGCCGGTCCTGGTCCACCGCCAGCAGCCGGGGGTTGCGCAGGATCGCCCCGACGTCGGCGGACATGGTGCGGATGTCGTTGCCCGCCATCAGCGGCGCGGCCATCAGGGCCCACAGGGCGAAGTGGGCCCGGGACTCGGTCAGCGACAGCCCGGGCCGGCCGACCACGAGCATGTCCGGGTCGTTCCAGTGCCCCGGACCGGCCTGCGCGGCCAGCGGGGCGGTGACGTCGAGGACGTTGCCCACACCCATCGGGTAGCTGTTGGTGTTGCCGTTCTGCCAGATGTCGAGCAGGTCTTCGGTGGTGCGCCAGAGATCGGCGACCTGGCCCCAGTCGTACTTGTCGCCGGTGATCGCGTGGTAGCTGTTGGGGTTGATGCTGTAGACGATCGGGCGGCCGGTGGCGCGCAGCGCGTCGCGCATCACGGTGAACCGGGCGACCTGCTCGTCGCGGGTCCCGGCGGGGGAGCACCAGTCGTACTTGAGGTAGTCGACACCCCACGACGCGAAGGTGCGGGCGTCCTGGGTCTCGTGGCCCGCGCTGCCGGTGGAGCCGGGGTAGGTGCCGGTCCGCTGGGCGCAGGTCCGGTCGGTCGGCACCTGGTAGATCCCGAACTTGAGGCCGCGGCTGTGGATGTAGTCGCCCAGCGCCTGCATTCCGCCGGGGAACTTCGACGGGCTGGCGCGCAGGGCACCCTGGCTGTCGCGCTGCGGGTCGAACCAGCAGTCGTCCACGACCACGTACTGGTAGCCCGCGTCCTTCATCCCCGAGGAGACCATCGCGTCGGCCGCTTGGCGGACCGCGCTTTCGCTGACCCCGCAGCCGAAGCTGTTCCAGCTGTTCCAGCCGAGCGGCGGGGTGAGCGCCGGGCTGCCGGGTGCGGCCGTGGCCGGTGGTGACCAGGCCGTGGCGGCCACCGCCACGGCGGTGAACAGGTACGCAATCCGTCGTCGCTTTCGTGCGGGCATCATCGTCCCTTTCCCGAGGGTCGGTTCGCGGTGTTCACCTTCGCCGGACGGTTCCGGACGGGGCAATACCCGGATTTCCCGACCTGGCAAGGTGTTCCGCCGAACGAACGGAAGTCGTGAAAGTTTCAGAACGACGGCGGGTTTGCTGTTAGCGTTAACTTCCGCATCGCCGCTCGATTCCGAGGAGGCTTTCCGACATGTCCTCGTTCAGCCGTCGCACCGTGCTGGGCCTGATCACCGTCAGCGGTGCCGCGGCGGCCGGCCTCCTGCGCGGCGGCACCGCCGGGGCCACGGCCGGGCCGGGCAGCTACACGCCCGCCTGGTCGTCGGTCGACCAGCACCCGCCCGCCGCGGAATGGTTCCAGGACGCCAAGTTCGGCATCTACTTCCACTGGGGCGTCTTCAGCGTGCCCGCGTTCGGCAACGAGTGGTACCCGCGCAACATGTGCGTCGGCGGCTCGGCGGAGAACAACCACCACAAAGCCGTGTACGGCGACCCGTCGGCGTGGCCGTACCACAACTTCGTCAACGGAGCCCGGGACAAGGCGGGCAACTGGGTCCAGTTCGCACCGAAGCTCAGGTCCGCGGGCGGGAACTTCGACCCCGCCGAATGGGCGCAGCTGTTCGCCGACGCCGGTGCCCGGTTCGCCGGGCCGGTCGCCGAACACCACGACGGCTTCTCGATGTGGAACAGCGCCGTCAACGAGTGGAACTCGGTCGCCAAGGGGCCGCGGCTGGACCTGGTGCGGTTGCACGCCGACGCGATCCGCGCCCGCGGCCTGAAGTTCATGGTGTCGCTGCACCACGCCTACCACTTCACCGGTTACTACGACCACGTTCCCGCGCAGTCGGACGCCGGTCTGCGCAAGCTGTACGGGCAGCTGGGGTCGGCGGCGGAAAACCAGCTGTGGTACGACAAACTCGCCGAAGTCGTCGACGGCTACCAGCCGGACCTGCTCTGGCAGGACTTCAACCTGCCCCGCGTCGACGAGTCGCGGCGGCTGAACTTCCTGGCGCACTACTACAACCAGGCCGTCGCGTGGAACAAGGACGTCGTCGCGACCTACAAGGACGGCTTCGACAACCGGGGCGAGGTCTTCGACTTCGAGCGCGGCGGGCCGGGGGACATCCAGAACCCGTACTGGCTGACCGACGACAGCATCTCCTCCTCCAGCTGGTGCTACACGACCGGCATCGGCTACTACTCGATGAAGGCGATGCTGCACGCGCTGATCGACCGCGTCAGCAAGAACGGCACCATGCTGCTGAACATCGCGCCGACGGCCGACGGCACCATCCCGGCCGGGCAGCGCACGATCCTGCTCGGCATCGGCGACTACCTCGGCCGCTTCGGCGAGTCGATCTACGCGACGCGCGCGTGGTCGGTCTACGGCGAAGGCCCGACGCAGATGGGCGGCGGGTCCTTCACCACGCCGCGCGAAGGCACCAACCGCGACATCCGGTTCACCCGGAGCAAGGACGGCACCGTCCTGTACGCCACGGTCCTGGGCTGGCCGGGCGCGACGCTCGACGTCACGACACTCGGCTCGAGCCGGATCGACCTCGCCTCGCTGAAGACGGTGCAGCTGCTCGGCACCACCGCCGGGTCCTACACCGACCTGCCCGACCGCACGCAGGACGGTTCCGGGCTGCACATCCGGATGCCGTCGTCCGGCGCGCCGTTCAGCGCCCCGGCGTACGTGGTGAAACTGACCTTCGCCGGCCAGATCCCCGGCCCGGCGACCACGGGCTGGGTGCGGATCGCGAACGCCACGACCGGGCTCGTGCTCGACAGCGGCGGCACCGTCGCGTCCGGATCGGTGCTCAAGCAGTGGTCCTACGACGGCTCCACCAACCTGCACTGGCAGCTGGTCGACCTCGGCACCGGGTACCACCGGATCGTCAACCGCACCAACGGGATGGTCGCCGACAGCGGCGGCCGCACCGGCAACGGCGTCAACGCCGTGCAGGCGGCCTGGACGGGGAGCGACAACCAGCAGTGGCGGCTGACCGGCACCGGCACCGGGCGCTACCAGATCGTCAACCGCGCCACCGGCACGGCACTCGACGGCGCGGGCAGCACCGCGGCCGGCTCGGCCGTCGTGTTGTGGGCACCGAACAGCAGCACCAACAACCAGTGGACCGTCACGGCCGTCTGAGCCCGTCCTCGACAGGAGAGAAAGACCATGCGCGGAAGGGTACGAGCGGCGATGGCCGCGGCCGTCGTCCTGGCGGCGGGACTGGTGGCCGCCGCACCGGCGGCGCAGGCCGCCACCTCGATCACCGTCAACGGGAGTTCGGCCGGCCGGACGTTCGACGGCGTCGGCGCGGTCAGCGGCGGCGGGGGCAACAGCAGGCTGCTGATCGACTACCCCGAGCCGCAGCGCGGCCAGATCCTGGACTACCTGTTCAAGCCCGGCTACGGCGCCGCCCTGCAGATCCTCAAGGTGGAAATGGGCGGGGACACCAACTCCACCAGTGGCGCCGAGCCCAGCCACGCCCACTTCCGCGGCGACCTCGACTGCAACCGCGGGTACGAGTGGTGGCTCATGGAACAGGCGAAGGCGCGCAACCCCGGTATCAAGCTCGTGGGCCTGCCCTGGGGCGCACCGGGCTGGATCGGCAACGGCACCTTCTTCTCCACCGACCTGACGGACTACTACCTGTCGTGGCTGGGGTGCGCCAAGCAGCACGGGCTCACCCTCGACTACCTCACGAGCGTCCAGAACGAGAAGCAGTGGAGCGCCGACTGGACCGTGACCCTCCGCAATGCCCTCAACGCCAACGGGTACAGCGCCGTCAAAGTCATCTCCGGTGACTCGTGGCCGGGGGACTGGGGACCGGCGAGCGCGATCTCGACGAACACGGCGTACCGCAACGCGACCGACGTGCTGAGTGCCCACTACACCTGCGGCTACCTCAGCGCGCAGACCTCCTGCAGCGTGCCGGCCAACGTCACCAACACCGGGAAGACGTTGTGGTCCAGCGAAAACGGCTCCCAGGACTACAACGACGGCGCCAAGCCGCTGGCCCGCGGGATCAACCGCGTCTACCTCGACGGCAAGATGACCGCCTACCTCAACTGGGACCTGATCGCCGCCGTCACGCCGAACATCCCGTGGCCGACCGTGGGGCTGGTCCTGGCCAACCAGCCGTGGTCGGGGTACTACTCGGTCGGCAAGGACGCCTGGGCGCTGGCACACACGACGCAGTTCACCGCGCCCGGCTGGAAGTATCTCGACTCCTCCAGCGGCTACCTCGGCGGCAACCGCGCCAACGGCAGCTACGTCTCGCTCAAGTCGCCGAACAACACCGACTACAGCACGGTCATCGAGACGATGGACGCCACGTCGGCCCAGACGCTGAACCTGAACGTCACCGGCGGCCTGTCCACCGGCCAGGTGCACGTGTGGGCGACCAACCTCAACTCGAACAACCCGGCCGACCACTTCGTGCACAGCACCGACATCACGCCGTCCGGCGGCGCCTTCTCGCTGAACGTCCAGCCCGGCTACCTCTACTCCATCACGACCACCACCGGTCAGGGCAAGGGCACGGCGGCCGGCGCGCCGCAGGGCTCGCTGAACCTGCCCTACAGCGACGACTTCGAGGGGTACGCGAAGGGCAAGGAAGCCAAGTACCTGATGGACATGGAGGGCGCGTTCGAGACCGCCGCCTGCGGTGCCGGCCGCGCGGGCACGTGCGTGCGCCAGGCCGCGACGCAGAAGACGATCCCGTGGAAGAAGTTCGTCGATCCCTACGCGCTGCTGGGCAACATCGCCTGGAGCAACTACACGCTCAGCACGGACGTGCTGCTGGAGAAATCCGGCTACGTCGAGCTGCTCGGCCGGGCCGGCTCTCAGGACACGGGCAACCAGGGCGCGCTGAACGCGTACTACTTCCGGGTGAGCGACACGGGCGCGTGGTCGATCCGGCGCAACAACACCAGCCAGCAGAACACGACCCTGCGCACCGGCACGACGGCCGCGCCCGGCACCGGCAGCTGGCACAAGCTGTCACTGGGCTTCTCCGGCAGCACCATCACCGCCTCCGTCGACGGCACCGTGCTCGGCACGATCACCGACAGCACCTTCCCGGCCGGCCAGGTCGGCATCGGCACGAGCGTGGGGGAGACCGCGCAGTTCGACAACCTCGCCGTCGCCGGCTCGGGCGGCGGGTCGACGTCCGTGCTGCGCAACACCGGATCCGGCCGCTGCCTGGACGTCCCCAACGTGTCGCAGACCAACGGCACGCAGGTGACGCTGTGGGACTGCAACGGCGGCGGCAACCAGCAGTGGACCCTCACCTCGGGCAAGCAGCTCCAGGTCTACGGGAGCAAGTGCCTCGACGCCGAGAGCCAGGGCACCACCGCCGGCACGCGGGCGATCATCTGGGACTGCACGGGCGGGGCCAACCAGCAGTGGAACGCCGCCGCCGACGGGACGATCACCGGCGTCCAATCCGGACTGTGCCTCACCCCGGGCGGCACCGGCAACAGCACACCGGTGACCCTGCAGACCTGCACCGGCGGCAGCGGCCAGAAGTGGACGCGGAGCTAGCCGCGTTCGCGGGGGTCGCCGGCCGGCGCGGGGTCGAGGTAGGGCCGCAGCCGCTCGGCCAGCGACGCCCGGGTGGCCGGCGTCACCGCCGGACTCGCTCCGCTGGAGCGCCGTCCGGCGGCGATGTCGGCGACGAACCGCGCGACCGCGGCCGGGGCCGGCACGAGGTCTTCGCTGCCTTGGTGGGCGATGACGTCCGGGGCTTCGGTGGGTTCGGTCTCCACCGCGAGCGACCAGCCGCGCCGTTCGCTCCACACCAGCATGACGTCGTGGTCGGGCCGGTCGAGCCAGCGCCGGGGGAGCCCGAGGTAGGCGGTGGCGGTGTCGCTGATCTCGACCGTGGTGCTTTCGGCCGGGATGCCGACCGCCTTCGCCACCGCGCCCACGTAGCGTCTCAGGCCGTGCTCGAGCGTCCGGATGTCGGGTTCGGGGTGCTCCATCCGGGTCACGCTAGAGGACGTCCGATCAGTTTGCCGCGCGGTTTCCGCCGGGTGTGGGTGCATCAGCTGGCCGGGCCGCTCGTCACCGCATGCGTTCGGGAACGGTGTCGATGGTGTGCAGCAGCCGCACCGCGAGCGCCTGGCAGGCGGTTTCGGACAGGTCCGTGTTCTCCTTCAGCACGTCCTGCACGAGCTTGATCCGCAGGTCGTAACGGGAGACGAAAGCGACATCCGTGGTCATGGTCATTCCTTCACCGGTCCATCGTGCCCGCCGGCACGGTCGTGCCGGCGGGGTGCATCCCTCGGGGGCCGGTGGTCAGCGGCGGCCGGACGGGTCGTACGCCGCCTCACCGGAGCGCTGCCGCGGGGCGGGCTCGCTGCCGGGCGACGGCGTGTAGACCGGCTGGCGGAAGAGGCTGCCGTAGCGGTCCTCCTGGGGCACGGTGAGCGCTCCGGGGCGGGATTCTTCGGTGACGGGGTGGCTGAACAGCAAGCTGTCCATTGTGGAAGTGGTGATCGGGGTTTCCTTTCGTGGACGCCGGTGTGAGCGGCGTGGTTCAGGCGGGCTGCGGTGTGCGGCCGCTCGCCGCGTCCGCGAGGACGCGTTCCGCGGTCTCCGGGCCGGTTTCCGGCGGGACCACCGCCAGCGTCAGCCGCTTGCGGTTCCAGCCGATCACGGTGAGGCTGCCGGCCGCTTGCGACCGGAACCCTTCGAGCCGGACGACACCCTCGTCGAAGGCGAGCCGGCGGTGTGGTGCCGGCCACTCCTCGAGGTGGTAGGTGACCCGGTCGATCCGGCCCAGCCGCTCGGTCACCGCGCCGAGCAGCGTGGGCAGCTCGGCGGACAGGTCACGGGCGTGGGGCCACCAGGCGCCGTCGAAGCGCCCGGTCGCGGCCGTCGTCAGCCGCAAGCGTGCTTCGGAGGCCGGTGAAGCGGAGGGGGTGGTGTTCGGGCCCGACGGCATGTCGGTGCTCCCGCCTCCGGCCGGTGAACGACCGGATTGGGGCCGAGGACGGCGCAGGCTTGATCACTTGCGCACGAAATGCTCTCGGACACCACTGAGCGTACACGACGTCTTCGCGGGGTCGGTATGGTGTGGGCTCGGTGCGCGGTCATCGCGCGACGAAGAGGAGCTCGGAGTGACCGACATCGACGCGCAGACCGGCGACTGGGAGGCCGATCGGGCAGCGTTCGGCGCGGAACCGGCCGGTGACGGGTGGGACCGCTGCGGCGTCGACACCGACGGGCCGCTCGCGCGGCGGTTCGGTGCGCTCGCCGCCGTCCTGCTCGAAGCCGGCTCCCTGCACGAGGCGATGGAACGCGTGGTTTCCGCGGCCCTGCGGATCGTTCCCGGTGCCGATCTGGTCAGCATCACCATGCGCTCGGCCGACGGCGGGTTCCACACCCCGGTCCGGACCGGGGAAGCGGCCGAGGAGCTGGACCGGATCCAGTACCGGACCGGCCAGGGGCCCTGTCTGGAAGCGGCCCGCCAGGAGGGGCCCGGGCACTGCCTCACGAACGACCTGGCCGGCTCGGCGGCGTTCCCCGAGTTCGGCACGCGAGCCGCGCGGCTGGGGTTCGGGTCGTTGCTGGCGACGACGCTGCTGCCGGACCGCAAGGCCGAGCTGCCGCCGGGTGCGATCAACCTCTACAGCCGGCGCACGGGCGCGTTCGGCGACGAGGCCGTGAACCACGCGCTGGTCCTGTCGTCCCACGCCTCGCTGGCGCTGGCCGGGTCGGCCGCGCACACCGCGGCCGCGCTGCGGGAGCGGAACCTGCGCCGGGCGATCGACAGCCGGGACGTGATCGGCCAGGCCAAGGGCATCCTGATGCACCGCCGCGGGGTGTCCGCCGACGAGGCGTTCGACATCCTGCGCCGCACGTCGCAGGACCTCAACGTCAAGCTGGCCGAGCTCGCGCAGACGCTGACCGAGCGGCACCACGAACTCGAGGACTGAGCCGCCACGGCCGCCGGGGGAGCCGAACAGCGCAATGGCTGCCCCCGAATGGTGTGAATCCTTTTCGGGATGGGTAGTCAGGCGCCAAGTCCGGTCTTCTGCGCGCGGAAGACAGGACCAGGTTCCGCCGGTCCAGACCTCGGGCCGGCGGAACCGCCCGGCTCACCCCGTTCGCCGGGCCACTGTGGACTTCGTGGTGGGGCCGGGGAAGTTCACTCGCCGGCGCGGAGTTCGGTGTTGATGCGCTGGGCCTCGTGGAGCTGGTCTTCGAGGCTGATGATGCGGCAGGCGGCCTCGATCGGGGTGCCCTGGTCGACCAGTTCCCGCGCGCGGGCCGCGACGCGCAGCTGGTGGCGGGAGTAGCGGCGGTGCCCGCCGGCGGACCGCAGCGGGGTGATCAGGCCGGCTTCGCCGAGGCTGCGCAGGAACCCTTGGGTGGTGCCGAGCATGTCGGCGGCGCGGCCCATGGTGTAGGCGGGGTAGTGCTCGTCGTCGAACTTGTCGGCCGCGCTGGGCGTGGCCGGTCCTTCTTGGTCAGGGATCACTCGGCCTCCACGGCACACGAAGGACCCCGGGTGCCGTGCACGGCACCCGGGGTCCTCAAGGGTTGGGTTTCACCATTGTCCGCCGGCGCGACCGCCGGCTTCCTGCACCCGCGTCCGGCGCATCGCCGGAACCAGCGGGGATCGCTCATTCGTGACCGAGCACCACCTCCGAACTCGATGGAACCACGGCACCCGCGCGGCGCTACCAGCCCGCTGCGGGCGATCCCATGATGCTCCCGTTCCCTTCTTTCCGGTGTTTTCCACTTACTCGGTACCACCGCGGACGCCACGTGCCGGGAACCCTTCCACTGATCGGTCCCAGCACGCTCACGCCGCTGGTCACTGCCCGGAGCCCCGTTCACCGATCGGCTCCGGCCACCTGACCGGTCCTGCAACTGCACTGACAACTACCACTGACTGCAACTGCTGATCCTCGCGAGCGCAGGTGCTCCGCTCGCGTCTTGCCTCACTCGCGGGTAGTTACGTCGTCTCCCGCGCCGCTTGACGTTGTCTCTCTTCGTACAAGGAGAACGCTACACCCACCCGCCGTTGAATGTCTACTTCGGCGGGCATAGATTTTCTGGAGCATCTCGGACCGGCGCGGGGGAAGGGCGTAGCACCATGAGTGATCAGGTCTTCCGGGATTCGTTCGGTGAGCGGTATCGCCTGGACGGGGTTCGTGACCTGGACGAGTACGCCGAAGCGCTGAAGCAGCTGCTGATCCGGGGACGGCGGGAGCGGTGCGTGGCGCTGGTGTCGGAGGCCGAGGCCTACGCCGCGGCGGAACTGCTCGGGCAGTTCGCGCAGCTCGACCCGCACGCCACGATGAACCAGCTGGCCGCGTCGCTGGCCAGCCGGATCTACAGCCGGCTCGGCGCCTGAGGCACCTCGCGGGGCGGCTGTGTCTCCACGGTGGACGCACGGGGTGCCGCAACTGGTTCGGGGCCGGTCTCGCGCCGGGGTCCGGCGGCGGGTTTACCTTGCGGGGCGGCTGTGCTTCCACGGTGGGCGCACCGGGCATGGCAGCTGGCTCGGGGCCGGTTCCGCGCCCGGGTCCGGCGGCGGGATCACCTCGTCGGCAGCGCCTTGCGGGGCGGCTGTGTCTCCACAGTGGACGTGTCGGGCACCGCAGCTGACTCGGTCTCGCGCCGGGCTCCGGCGGCGGGATCACCTTACCGGCAGTACCTCGCGGGGCGGCTGTGCTTCCACAGTGGACGTATCGGGTACGGCGGCTGATTCGAGGCCGGTTCCGCGGCGGGATCACCTCGCCGGCAGCACCTCGCGGCCCGGCTGTGTCTCCACCGTGGGCGCACCGGGCACGGCAGCTGGCTCGGGTCCGATCTCGCGCCCGGGGTCCGGCGGCGCGATCACCCCGCCGGCAGCAGCTCGCGGGGCGGAGAGCTCTCGTTCGCGGGCGAGCGGGGCTGCCGGGCCGGCGGGGGCGCGGCGGTGACGGCGGCGAGTACGGCGTCGGCGTCGAGGTCCGGGCGCCACAGCTGCATCCCGACGACGTGGGCGAGCCGGCGGCGCCGGTGCTGGTCGGTGTCGGTGAGTGCGACGCCGGTCGGGCGGCCGCGCTTGACCGCGTGGACCGCGCGGGTGACGAGGATGGCTTCCTGGCGGGTGGTGCCGAGTTCGGCTGCCGCGGCGAAGATCGTTTCGGCCGCGGCCGCGGCCGACGCGGTGTCGGTCATCGGGCTTTCACGCGGCGGTGAGGTGCGGGCGCGGGCGGTCCGGTTCGTCGGCCAGGACGTGCTCGGCGCGGGCCAGGTAGTCGTCGACGGCCCGCAGCCGGGCGGCGACGCGTCGTTCGGCCGCGGCGGCCTGGTCCAGCACCTCCGCGGCCTGCCGGCGCGCGGTCGCGACGACGGTGCCCGCTTCGGCGCGGGCGAGTTCGAGCATCCGCCGGACGCGGTCGCCGAGCACGGCCGGGTCCGCCGGGGAGCGCAGGGCGTGGTCGAGCCGGGCGCGGAGCCCGGCGTTCTCGGCGCGGACGGTTTCGAGGCGGCGGGCCAGGTTTTCGGCTTCGGCGACGGCGGCGTCGCGGTCCAGGGTGAGCACCCGGATTTCGTCGTGCAGTTCGGCGAGGTGCTGGTCGACCTGTTCGCGGTCGTAGCCGCGCATGGTGAGCGCGAAGCTGGTCGGCAGGGGGAGCGTGCCGGTGGTCATCGGGCCCTCCCGGTGCGCAGCAGCGCTTCGAGCTCGGCCAGGTCGCCGGCGGCGCGGAGGCCCGGCGGGTCGAGCCGTCCGACGCGGTGGTCGTCCTCGCGCAAGGCCGTGACGAACCGGGCGACCGCCGCGGCCGCGGGGGTGACGGTCGGGCCGCCGAGGTAGCGGATGACGATGAGGTCTTCCCCGGAGTGGGTCTCGATCGCGGCGGACCAGCCGTGGGCCTCGTCCCAGAGCAGGGCGACGTCGCGGCCGGGGTAACCGGGCAGGCGCTCGTCGAGGGCGATGTAGGCGGAGACCGGGGTGTCGTGGTCGACCGTGCAGGACTCGAGGCCGATCCCGAGCGCGCGGGTGACCTCGTCGAGGTAGCCGCGCAGGGCGGCGAGGGCGGGGTGGGGGTGGCCGGTCGTGGTGTGCAGCGATGCGGTCACGGGTGCGGATGCCTTTCTCGTGCGACTGCCCCGGGGGCGGGACCGGCTCGGGGTTACCGGTCCCGCCCCCGGGGCAGGGACCTGTCAGGCCTGGATTTCCTTGCGGTCGCCCGAAGTGCCGGCGATGTCGATGCGCCGCGGCTTGGCCTTCTCGGCGATCGGGATGCGCAGGGTCAGCACGCCGGCTTCGTAGCCGGCGGTGATGTGGTCGGTGTCGAGGGTGTCGCCGAGGAACAGCTGGCGGGAGAACACGCCGAGGGGCCGTTCGGAGACCTGCATCTGGACGTCGCCGCCGGGGAGGGGCCGCCGTTCGGCCTTGACGGTCAGGACGTTGCGTTCGACGTCGAGCTCGATGGCCTCGGGGGTGACGCCGGGCAGGTCGAAGCAGACGACGAACTCCTCGCCGTCGCGGTAGGCGTCCATCGGCATCGCGGCCGGCTTGGACCAGGTTCCGGGGCCGTTGAAGACCTGCTGGGCGAAGCGGTCGAACTCACGGAACGGGTCGGTGCGCATCAACATGGGTTCCACCTCCTGGGTTTCGCTGATCTGGTGTCAACACGCACCACTGTTCTAACATGTCGTCTAAAGGATGACAAGTACTGCGTCGTCGAAGGGATGACTTTTATGGAGAGGGACCCGGCTGAGGGCGTCCGAGGTGTGCACGAAGCCGTGCTGGCGGCCCGGCGTGGCACCGGCCTGCCCCCGGAACGGTGGCTGGCCGCGCTGACCGAACTGCGGGCGCTGCGGGAGCAGCTCGGCGCGTGGGAGCCGGAGCTGATCGCGGCGGCGCGGGACGGCGGCACGAGCTGGGCCGCCCTCGCCCCGGCGCTGGGTGTGGCGAGCCGGCAGGCCGCGGAACGGCGGTTCCTGCGGCTGCGGCCGTCTTCGACGGGGGAGAAGACCGGCGAGGCGCGCGTCGTCGCCGAGCGCGACCGGCGTGCGGGTGACCGCGCGGTCGCGGACTGGGCGCGGCGCAATTCGGCGGTGCTGCGGCAGCTGGCCGGTCAGGTCAGCGCGCTCGACGGCTTGGACGCGGCGGCCCGGGAAGGCGCCGAGCGGCTGGGTGCGGCGCTCGGCGACAACGACGTCACCAGCCTGCTGTCGCCGTTGGAAGCGGTCCGCGCGCGCCTGCCGCACGAGCACGCGGGCCTGGCCGACCGGCTGGGCGTGATCCGCGAGCGCACCGAGCAGCTGCGCCGGGAAGCGGCCGGAAGCCGCCGCGACCGGACCGGCTGACGGCCGCCGCACCGCGCGCTGCGCCGTCCGGGCGGTGCGGGGGTTGACCCGCCTCGATCGGGGAACCCGGCAGCGGTCGTCTTCAGCTGCGAGGACAAGAGCGAAAAGGTGGTGTCGGCCATGGCCGAGCGGGCAGCCGGTCCGGCCGCTTCACGACCGTGGTCGTGGAACCTGCGCGGTACGTCGGCACCGGTGCTGGTCGAAGTCCGCCGGTGGGCTTCCCGCACGCTGGTCCTGGTCGACGACACGCACCTCGGCGACGTGCTGCTGGTGGTCACGGAGCTGGTGACGAACGCCTACGACCACGGCCGCGGTCCGCTGGAGGTCCGGATGGACTACGCCCCCGGCCCCTGCCGGGTGCGGATCGAGGTCGACGACAACAGCCTCGACCACCCCGTTCTCAGGGTGGCTTCGCCGCACGGGCGGCGAGGTCGCGGCATGGTGCTCGTGGACAAGCTCGCCGCGGGCTGGGGCGTCTCGGAGAACCGCGCGGCCGGCGGCAAGACGGTGTGGGCCGAGGTGACCTGCGACGGGGCCGGCGCCGTCCGGTGTGCCGCGGCCGCCTCTCGTACCGCCCGCTAGCGGGGGCGGGGTCCACGCGTTCACCGCACCAGGCCGCTGTCCGGTGCCGGCGGGCACCGGTCCGCACGTCCGGAAGTGGCGGCGGTGCGCTGGTAAGCGGCGGCGAACCGGCCGGCGACCTCGTGGATGCCGAAGCGCCGTGCGACGGTCTCCCGGCCGGCGGCCGCGGCCGCCCGTGCTCGTGCCGGGTCGCCGGCCGCGCCGCGGACGAAGGCCGTGAGGGCGTCGCCGAACGTCCCGAGGTCCGCCGTGTCGGCGAGCAGGCCGTTGCGGCCGTGGTCGATGTAGTGGCCGAGACCGCCGCGACGGGGGCCGAGGACGAGCAGCCCCGCGTCCATCGCTTCGAGCACGGCGATGCCGAACTCCTCCTTGCGGCTGGGGCAGGCGTAGAGGTGCGGTGTCGAAGCGGGCAGCAGGCGGGTGAGCCCGTGCTCGAGCAGCCGCACGTCCTCGTTGCTCAACGCCGCCAGCACCGCCAGGCGGCCCGCGGCGTCCGGGTGGTCGTCCGCCAGCTGCCGGATGCGGTCCAGGATCCGGGCTTCGTCGCCGGTCGGGTCGGCCGGGTCGCCGCCGACGAGCACGAGCGCGCTCTCCCGGTACAAGCCGCGGGCCAGCCAGGCTTCGACGAGCAGGTCCTGCTGCTTGACCGGGTGCAGCCGGCCGACGGACAGCACGACCGGCACGCCCCGGGCTTCGGGCGCGAGCCGGGGGAGCCCGGAGCCGGCGGCGAACAGGGACGCGATCAGCTGCTGCTGGCGTGCCTCGGCGGCGGCCGTCGGGGAGAGCACGGGGATGCCTTCGGCCAGTGACTCCGGTTCCGGGTGATCCCGCAGCCGGGGGAAGTAGGCGGTGAGTTCGCCGTCCGGGCGGCCGGGCAGGCCCAGCACGGTGTCGGCGGCGGCCACCAGCCGGTCGGCGGCCCACACCCGGTGCAGGTCGAACCGCGCGGAAGCCCGGTCGGCACCCGGGCCGGGCCGATGCCGCTCGGCGAGCGTGCGGTGCGGGTCGGCGGTGAGGGTGAACACGGTCCGCGAGCCCATCGCCCGGGCCGCGTCCGCGACCGCGGCGGATCCGTCGTCGGAATAGCGCACGTGGACGACGTCCGGCGTGCAGCCGGCGAGCCAGAGCAGGTGCCGGGCCAGGAACCCGATCGACGGCCGGTGCCGGGCGAGCTCCGCCTGGGCCGGTGCGCCGGGCGCGTCGACGGGCAGCCGGAGCACGACGTGCCCGCCGGTGCCGGCGTCGGCCAGGCTCTCCCGGCCGCGCAGCTGGTCGTGGCCGGCCAGGGTCAGCGTCACCACGCGCGCGATGCCGGGGTGCCGCGGCAACGCGCTCCCGAGGTGCCGCAGCAGCACGGTCAGCCCGCCGCTGGCCCCGGCTCCCGGCTGGTCGAAGGAGCCGAGCAGCATCGACTGCACGATGGTCAGCCCGCCGCGGTCCGGCGGCGGCACCGTCCACAACGGACTCCGGTGGCCGTGCCCGGACTGGCGGGCCAGGCACACCGCGGACAGCAGGCGCTCGTAGTCGTCCTCGGCCCCGGCGTGCGCTGCGCTCAGCGCTTCGGTCGCCTCGGGGGTGGCGTCGCACTGGGAGAGGTAGCGCCACGCGGCGTGCCGGCCGCCACGGTCGCGGGGGCCGGCGTCGAGCACTTCGGCCACCGGGAAGCAGCGGAAACCGTGTCGCTCGGCCAAATCCAGCACGAGCGCACGGCGTCGCGGTGACGCGTCGGCGAAGGCGGTGCGGATCGCCGTGGCCGCCGCCGCCCGGCCGTGTGCCGTGACCGCGTCGGCGAAGAGGTCGAGGACGACCGAGCCGGCCGTGGCGTCGAGCTGCGCGTCACCGGTCTCCGGCACCGCCTGCAGCACCGCGGCGGCGCGGGGCGGTCCGTCTCCGCGGCCGAGGGCGCGCAGGGCGGCGACCGCCTCGCCGGGATCGCGGTCGTCCGGTCGCGCACCGGCGTATTCCACGAGCGCGGGACCGGCGAAGCCCGGGTGGAACGCCCGCCGGACCGCTTCGATCCGGGACGGGCCAGCGTCGGGTGTCAGCGCCCGGAGCGCGGTGAGCGCGTCCACGCGGGTGGGGGTCCTGGTCTGCACGGTCACTGCGCTGCTCCAGCGGTCGGGCCGTAGGGTCGGCGGGGACGGGGGAGAGGGAGGGTTTCGGGATGGCCGCAGCGCGGGTCGTGGTGGTGAGCCCGCCGTTCGCTTCGCACGCACGTCCACTCGCGACGGTCGCCGCGGCGCTCGCGGCGGAGGGCGCGGAGGTGACGTTCGCCTGCGCGCCGGCGTTCGCGGAGCTGGCGGCCGAGCACGGGCTGCCGTTCGCGGCGCTTTCCTTCGGCGACAACGCGAACACCGGCATCGCCGAACGCACCCGCCAGGAGGCCGCCGGTGCGCGGCGGCTGGCCGAGTTCCTCGACGCCACCCGCGCCGGTGCGGTCCCCGCGCTGCTCGCGCAGGCCCGGCACCGGCGGGCGGACATGCTGCCCGACCCCGCGAGCGTGCTCGCCTCGGTCCGGTCGCTCGACGAGCGGCTGCGTCCCGGCTGGTACCTGATCGACCAGCTCGCCTACGCGGTCACCCTGGCGGTGTACGCGCTCGGCCGGCGCTGGGCCGCGTTCTGCCCGGGCCACCCCAGCTACGTCTTCGAAGGCGCGCACCGGTTCTTCGGGCTGCCGCCGTACTGGCCACGCGCGATCCGGCCGCCGCGCGAGGAACTGGACCGGCTGGTGGCCGAGGCCGGCGCCAACGACCGCACGTTCACCGGGTTGTTCGCCCGGTTCCTCGCGGAACACGCTCCGGGGCGGCCGGCCCCGGCGAGGGCGTTCGGGCTGACGTCGCCGGAGGCGGTGCTGTTCAACTACCCGGAGCTGCCGTGGCTGCCGGACCTCCCGGCGGGGCCGGCGCGGATCTTCGCCGGGCACTGCAGCGACGTCGGGCGGGCGCGGCTGCCGGGCGCTTGGGCCGAGCGGGTCACCAGGCTGACCGACGGCGGCCGGCGGAAGCTGGTCCTCGTGTCGTTCGGCACCTTCTTGTCCGCGCGGGACGACGTGCTGAGCACGGTCGTCCGGGGCCTGCTCGCCCTGCCCGGCGTGTCGGTCCTGGTCGCCGCGGGTGACCGCGCGCCCGGTCTGCGCGCGGAGTTCGACGGCGAGTCCTTCGTCGACGTCGCCGACCAGGTGCCCCAGCGCGCGCTGCTGCCGCAGGTCGCCGCCGTCGTGCACCACGGCGGCAACAACTCGTTCACCGAGTGCCTGGCCGCCGGGGTCCCCGCGCTCGCACTGCCGTTCTCCAGCGACCAGTTCGCGGTCGCCCACGACCTCGAACGCATCCCGGCCGGCCGGGTGCTCGATCCCCACCGCCTGACCCCGGACACGGTGACCCGGGCCGCCGCGGAGGTGCTGGCGACGGCTCACGAGGCGTCCGGCGCCGGGCACCGGCTCGTCGCCGGCCGAGGGCCGGGACGGGCCGCGCGCGAAGTGCTGACAGCCATGCAACGCTCTCCGATCATCGATGCAGAGACGATGCGAATCTAGGTCCGTGACGCTGTCGCTGCCGCGCAGGCCGACGACGTCCGTGCGTGGCCGGCTCGGTCAGCGCCGAGTTGCGGAGCCGAATTCGCAGGTAGAATGCGGAGAGTGCGGGCAGTCGAGCCGTGCGAACCGGCTCGGAAAAGCCGCCAGTTTGCATCGCAGTTGCATCGAACGTGCTCGCGGAGTGGAGGTAGCCTTGGCCGCAACGCCGCCCGTCGTCGCCGTACTCCGGGAACGGACCCGTGACGCCCTCTTCGCCCGGATCGCGGGCCCGGACGGTCCCCGCAACCGGACTCGCATCCACGAGTCACCCGGCCCGCGGTGGTTCGGCCCGGACAGCGCGATCCGCCGGGTGCACGGCGACACCGCGATGTTCGTCGGTGGTCTGCGCGCGCTGCTGCTGCAGTCGCTGCACCCGCTGGCGATGGCGGCGGTGGCCGCGCACTCCGGCTACCGCGGCGACCCGTGGGGCAGGCTGCAGCGAACCAGCACTTTCCTCGCCACGACGACGTTCGGCACGGCCGACGACGCCGCCCGCGCGGTCGCGGTCGTGCGGGCTGTGCACCGGCGGGTCCGCGGAACCGCCGCCGACGGGCGGCCCTACCGCGCGGACGACCCGCACCTGCTCACATGGGTGCACATCGCCGAGGTCGACAGCTTCCTGCGCGCCCACCAGCGCTACGGCGCACACCCGCTCGACCAGGCGGGCCAAGATCGCTACGTCGCCGAGACGGCCGTCATCGCCGGCAAGCTCGGCGTACCGGATCCACCGCTGACCGTGGCGGCGCTCGACGAACAGCTGGCGCAGTACCGCCTGGAGCTGCACGGCACCCGCGACGCCCGGCTGGCCGCACGTTTCTTGCTGGTCACCCCGCCGATCCCGTGGCCGGCGAAGCTCCCGTACGCGGCGTTGGCGGCGTCGGCGGTGGCGATGCTGCCGGGCTGGGCGCGCCCGGAGCTGCGGCTGCCCCACCTGCCGGTGGCCGAGGCCACCGTCGTGCGCGCCGCCGGGACGGGCCTGGTGAAGGCGGTGCGCTGGGTGATGACCGCACCGGAGCCGCCCGGACGGTCAGCCTGAGCCGTGGGTGCTTCGGGATCGCGAGGCCTATCCCGGGTGGCGGCCCCCCTGCCACGCCCTGCCGGAGTTCCCCGCGGACTCGCGGCCGGTGGCATGGGAAGACGAGTTCGGCCCGGAACTGATCGTCGACGGCCCGCGTCGCCGATCGAGGCGCTCAGCCCGGCGAGCCCGCGAGCCTGCCGCGAACGCGGCGGAGTTCGCCGCCGGTCACGCCGGCGTCGAGCAGGTACCGCTCGGCGTCGAAGCCGTCGAGGGTCGCCATGACGGCCTCTTCGGTGGTGGTGCCCCGGTCCGCGAGGACACGCTGGATGACCGGTTCCTGGTCGGCGGTTCCCATCGCGGCGTACAGCGCCTTGAGGGCTTCGGCGGACAGGGCGTAGTCCGCGGCGATCGCCCGGGGTTCGACGCCGGCCAGCGCGAGCAGCAGAAGCGCGATCAGCCCGGTCCGGTCACGCCCGCCGCCGCAGTGGAACAGCACCCCGCCGGGACCGGCGTGGGCGATCGCCTTGACGACGGCTGCGCACCGCTCGGCCTTCCGCCGGAGGAAGCCGGGGTAGTAGAGCGGGGTGCCGTTGAGCCGCTCACGGTTGACGTGCTGCCAGAACTCGACGTCGCCGATGTCGTCGAGCGGGACTTCGAGCCGGTCGACGCCGGTCGGTGTGGCGGGACCCGCCGGGCTCGCCGCGAACTGCGCCGAGCCCGCCTGCGCCGTCAACGAGGATCCGGTGGGCCGGATCTCGTCGGCGTTGCGGAGGTCGATCACCGTGCGGACGCCGGCCTCGCGCGCTCGGGCCCACCCCGCCTCGGTGACGAACCGAAGGTCCGCTGCCCTGAAGAAGGCTCCGCGGCTGGTCGTGCCGCCGGATCCGGTGGGCAGCCCGCCGAGGTCCCGGGTGTTGTAGAAGCCCTCCCAGGGCACTGCTCTGCTCATGTCCGGCTGACCTCGCTCGCGGGCAGGACCCGGTTCCACACCCGGACGTCGTCGATGCTGCCCGGCCAGAAGTCGCTGTGCTGCCCGCCCGAGACCGCGCGGCCGATCGCCAGCGGGCCCGGTGCGGCGTCGCCCGCTGCCTGGCTCCACGTCTTCGCCTGCGCCACGCCGTCGACGTAGAGGGTGTACGTGCCGGCGTCGGCGTCGTGCACCCCGGCCAGGTGGTACCAGCGCCCGGGTTGCGGGGCGACGTCGGACAGGGCCCGGCCCGAACTGGTCGAGAACGCCAGGCGGTCGTCGGCCGCCGAATACTGGAGGTAGAAGCCGCTGCTCGGGGTGCCGTCCTGGCTGAGCGCCGTCGCCCAGGAGCCGGTGCGGTCGAGGCGGACCCGGGCGCTGACCGAGTAGTTGCCCGTGGTGTCCACGACGGGGCCGCCGGTCGCCGCGTACTGGCTCGAGCCGTCGAGCTGCAGGGCCGTGCCGGCCGGGCCGGGGACCCACGCGGGGGAGCCGGTCAAGGTGGCGTCGTGCGTTCCCACGCTGTCGTGGGCGAGGGTTCCGCTGCCTTCGTCGAGGTTCCAGGCGCCGACCGGGTCCCGCTGTCCGGCGGGATGGGCGATCTGGAGGTTCTGGCGCTGGTGCGTGGTTTCGGCCCGGCCGCCGGGGCCGCGATAGGACGCCGTCGCGGTCATCGTCGCCGCGCTGCCCGGCTCGGCACCCGGCGGTGCGGTCAGCGTGTAGGTCCAGGCCCGGCTTTGCCCGGGCGGGATCGCCGCGGGCGGGCGGCCGTCGGCCGTGACCGACCAGCCGGCCGGGACGGCGACGCTCACCCGCGGGGAGCCGAGCGGGCCGCCGGTGGTGTTCCGCACGGTCACGGTCAGCGGCGTGCTCCCGCCGACCGTGATGACACCGTTGGCGTTGGCGGGCCCGGCGGTGATCCGCGCGTCGCGGCTCGACGGCGTCCAGGACTGCAGCTCGGTGACGCCGACGAAGGCGCCCGGCGGATTCGTGAACACGAGCCGGACCTTGCTGGTGGTCAGCGTCGGGAAGGTGATGCGGTTGACGCCGTTGCCCACCGGGTTCGCCTGCTCGCGGACCTGGCCCGGGACCTCCTGCCAGGCCGAGCCGGTCCAGTACTCCAGGCGGTAGGCCGCGGCCGGCTTGACCCCGCCGCCGTCGTCGTAGCCGTGCCAGCGGATGTCGCCGACCGGGGTCGGGGCGCCGAAGTCGACGCCGTAGAAGTCGCTCGCGTTCGGCGAGGAGTAGTTGGTCCAGCGGGTGTTCTCGGGGACTTCGCTGTACCAGACCTTCCCGTCGAGCGCGCTCCACGGGTTGTCACCTCCCCACGTGTACGACGTGATCGGCTTCGGGTAGCCGGTGCGCAACGGGTTCGCGGCGTCGTCGACGAGTTCCCCGGGCCGGGGGAGCGCGGTGCGGCCGACGTCGATCGTGGTGGCGCGCAGCGTCGCCGAGCGCTGGACGAGCCGTCCGTCGACGTAGAGCCGCATCCCGGTGCCCTGCCCGTAGTGCTTGCCGTCGCGGTCCCACAGCACGGTCACGGAATGGCCGTGGTACGGCACGTTTTCGGCGGCGAAGTGGTCCCAAGCGGACGGGGTGAGCGGCTGGACGCGCAGGGTGTCGTCGCTCTGCGGGCGCAGGCCGATCAGCCCGGACAGCACGAGATCGGTGTAGGTGGAGTGGTTGTAGTCCTCGCTGTGGTTCTGCCCGTCGTAGATCCACGCGTCGCGGTCCGGATCGTGCGCCTCGGCGACGTAGGGCTTGCCGTTCTTCGTCTGGGTACGGGCGTAGGTCGCCAGCGCGGCGGCGTAGTCCTCTTTGGACACGGTGGGCTGGGCCGGGTAGTCGTCGAGGAGGTTCGCCAGTCCGGTCAAGGTCTGCGCCGTGGCGAAGGGCCAGCTCGGCCCGTCCCAGCGGCAGCAGGAACCGGCGTCCTTCATGAAGTACGGGCTGCGGCGCTCGGCTGTGGCCGGGCCGAACGCGCTCGCGAAGCCCTGCGGGTCGAGCAGCTGGGACCACGCCGTGCTGTCGCCGGGCTGGGCGGCGCCGAACATCCAGGGGAGGTACCCGATCTGCTCGCGGCTTCCGGAGAGCTTGTGGCCGGGGTTGTCGTCGCGGGCCATCGCGAAGTAGAAGCCGCGGTTCGGGTCCCACAGCCACTTCTGCAAGGAGGTCTTCAGCTTCGCGGCGCGCTGGGCGTACTCGGTGGCGAGCTCGCGGTCGCCGACCGAGCCGGCGATGCGGCTGATCGCGAGGGCGTCGCCGTACTGGTAGGAGTTGAGCGTGGGCCGGTAGCCGGCGCCGCCGTGGTAGGGGTTGGGGGATTCGTAGGAGGAGGCGGAGAACTCCATGGCGTCCCACACCGGCACGGACCAGTACAGCCCGAGATCGGCGTCGAACTGATTGTCCCAGCCGCGATATTGGCGCACGAGCGACGGCAGAAGTTCGCGCAGCGGGCCGAAGTCGCCGGTCACCTGCGCCTGCCCGTAGGCCGAAGTGGCCAGCCAGACGCTGTACTCGTGCGCCCAGTCGGTGGTGTCGGCGTTGACGTCGTCGGTGGCGGGCTTGGCGCCCGCGCCGGGACCGGTGAGCCAGAACCGGAGGTAGTCCTGGCCGTAGGCCGGATCGCGCAGCCAGCGCCCTTCGGTCAGCTGGTGCCCGGCGGCCGCGTTGATCGCCTGGTAGGGCGCGGCGTAACCGCAGCAGTCGAGGAACTCGGTCGAGATCCAGCCATCGGCCGGGTCGGTGTAGCGCAGGTGTTCCTTGAAGACGCGCCAGCGGTAGTAGTAGACGCTCTCCATCGTGGTGTCGGGGAGGTCCACGAAGGGGATGTTCGTTTCGTACCAGGCGGGATCGGCGTACCCGGCGAGGGCGGCGGAGTGGTCGAGGAAGTGCGTCCCCGAGCCGGTACCGGCTGCTTCGGCGGCGCCGGCGACGGTGCCACCGGCGAGCGCGACCTGCGCGAGCAGGCCCACGGCGGCGAGCCAGGTTCTTCCCTGCGACACTCGGCGGCGCATCGGGTCCTCCACGGTTTACAACGTTGTAAAACTCAGACTCGACCACTATCGCTCAGAACCGCTCAGAAGGGAACACCCGGGTGCATGCTCCCGCGGCGTTTTCCGACCGCCGCGGGACCGCCGGGTTCGTCCTCGGCCTCGGCGGCCTGATCTTCGCGTTCATCCCGATCATCGGGGGCGTCGCGTGGCCGATGGTGATCCTCGGGCTGATCTTCGGCATCGTCGGGACGCTGCGCGCGAACAAGAGCCAGGCGAGCAGCAAGGGGCCGGCGATCACCGCGGTCGACTTCAAGCTGGGCGCCAGGGACAACACCTGCAAGATCATCGTCGACGGCAAGGTCGTCGTGGAGCAGCACAACAGCGTCAGCGCGGTGTGCACCTGCCAGCCCTGAGCCGTCAGGCCGGGCGGCGGCTCGGTTCCGGTGGTCCTCCTCGGATGGAAGCCGTTTGGAAGTCGGGTCCGGCACCGTGAGCGGCACACGGAAGGGATTCGACCGATGAAACGTTCTGGTGCGGCCGCCTTGCTCGTCGCGGCGCTGTTCGTCCTGCTCGCTCCGGTGGCGGCCGCGGTGGAAGGGCCCCCGACCGGTGCGTCGCCCGTCGGCGGCATGGGTGGCGGTCCCTACATCGGCGACGTCCCGAAGCCCTGACCCCGGGCCTCTTCGACGTCGTCCGAGCACGCACTGCTACCGGAACGACCACGCAGCGCGTGCCTCGGGGCCGGATTTAGCGGCCTTGGCGTGCGGGTATGTCACGACGCACCCGGCGGTTGCCGATCCCGTTCCTGGTCAAGGTGGTGGCCGCGACCGCGCCTGCACGGCTGAGAGTCCACCCGTCGCGGGCGGGAAACGGTCACCGACTCGCTGTGCTGCCCGTCGCGGTTGTCGCTGTTCACCGGGATGCTGCCGCACGACACCGGGGTGTCACCAACGGCGGCAAGGACGGTGGCTACGCGGTGTTCCACAGCCGCGGCGACGACAAGTCGACTTACGCGACGTCCATGCAGCAGGCCGGGTACCGCACCGGGATGATCGGCACCGTGCCGGAAGCGCTGGACAAAGCGGGCGTCCGCGGCAACACCGAACTCGTGTTCACCTGGGACAACGGCTACCACATGGGCGAACACCGCCTCACCCCCGGCAAGCAGACGGCGTTCGACACCGACGTGCACGTGCCGCTGGTGGTCACCGGACCCAGGTGGACGCCGAAAGCCTCCTGCCGCTGCTGACCGGCACCGCGCCGCCGGCGTGGCGCACCGTCGGGCTGGTCGAGCACCACGGTCCCGACTTCGACCGGACCGACCCGGACAAGCCGCAGAAGAACAACGGCAACCCGAGCACCTGCGAAGCGATCCGCGGCCCCGCCTTCACCTACGTCGAATACGCCGACGGCACCCAGGAGTACTACGACCGCGGGACCGATCCCCGGAAACTGCACAACACCGCCGCTCAGCTGGCGCCGGACAAGGCGAAGCAGACACCCTGCGGGCGCTGGTCTCCTGCCACGGCGCGGCCGCGTGCCGGCACTGATCCGCCGAACGGCCGCATAGCACCGCGCCGCGGTGAATCGCATGCCCGCGACGACCTGCGGTGCGGCGCGTCAACCCCTCGAAAGTCGCTGCCGCACAACGGAAAACCCGGCCTAGCATCCCTCTTCCGCGGGCGGTCTCGCGTCCGCCGGGGAACGAGGAGATGCGTCGATGCGGAAGCTGCTTGCCATCCTTTGCTGCGCCTTGGCCGCCACGACGGCCACGATCGCGCCGGCCGGTGCGGCGGTTGCGGCGGGGGTCGTCCCCGGCTTGACCGGTGCCGCCGCGAAGGCGGCCGCCGGGCCGATGGCCGATCGGTTCCGCCAGCTGCGCCAAGGGAAAGCCGTCGCGCAGCGGCACACGTTCTGGGGGCCCGAACCGCAGCTCGCCACCAGTGCGGACGGGCTGGTGGTCACCCAGAGCGTCACACCCGGCCTGCGCATCTCCAACCGCAACGACGTCGTCTACGCACCCACGATGAAGCCGACCGGCCACTCGTGCGTCGAAGTCGTCACCGCTTACGGGCTCGGCGAAGCGGCGCAGGTCTGGGCGTGGGACTGGTGCCGTTCGGTGTCGCCGGCGAAGGTCGTCCCGATCGACAGCGCTTTCCTCGCCGCCTACACCACGTCGGTCGACGGGCACCCCGCCTACACCGTGCAGGAGGTCCGGACCAACGCCACGGCCAACAGCTGGACGGCCTCGCTCTACAACGTGAAGACCGGCGCGTGGGACACGCTGTTCACCCAGAGCGGCAGCGACCAGAGCTCGCTGGACGAGGGCTGGGACATCTTCGAGCTGTACTCGACGCGCAACCCCGCGACCGGCAACGCCTACTACTGCTCGGACGCCCGCGGCTCGGTGTTCGAGTCGAGCTCGCTGCAGCTGCGCGTCGGCGGCCGCTGGGTGCCGGCGTCGCCGGCGAACTCGCCGCTGCGCCCGACCGCGAACCCGCGGCCGGCCGACTACGACTGCTCGACGCTGCGGTTCGAGGTCCCGGCGCCGAACAGCACCTGGCGGGTCACGGTCTGAGCAGCTCGCGGCCGCGTTCGCGCCACCAGGTGTCGAACGCGGCGCTGCAGCCCTCGCGCCCGGCGTAGCTCGCCGCGACGGCGGCGTGGATCTCTTCGGCGTGCGCC
Organism: Amycolatopsis sp. FBCC-B4732; assembly: GCF_023008405.1. Lineage (NCBI taxonomy): Bacteria > Bacillati > Actinomycetota > Actinomycetes > Pseudonocardiales > Pseudonocardiaceae > Amycolatopsis > Amycolatopsis sp. FBCC-B4732. The sequence goes on along the minus strand of NZ_CP095376.1, from coordinate 4,950,582 downwards.
GCCACCGGGGTGCCCGGCCGGTAGCAGAGCCGCAGTTCCTGCCACAGCGGTTCGCCCTCGATGGCGCGCACCGCGACCGTCGACGGCCGGTCTTCGCGCGTCGCCAGCGCCGGGGCCACGGCCATGCCGGCGCGGACGAGGTCCAGCAGCGTGGCCAGGCACCGCGGCCGGTGGGGCTGGTCGAGCACGACGCCGTGGCGCCGGCACACCCGCTGCAGGTACGCCGACCAGCGCGTCGTGCCCGGCGGGTCGTCGGCCCACGGGTGCTCGCCGAGGCCGGCGAACGGGACCGCGGGTGCCGCCGCCAGCGGGTGGTCGGGCGACAGGATCACGAACACCGGCTCCCGCGGGTGCACCACGAGGGTCTCGACGCCGTCGGGGACGACCGGGCCGGGCAGCGGCGGCAGGTAGACCAGCGCGAGGTCCAGCCCGCCCGCGGTGAGCCGGGCGAGGGTGATCGACTCGTCCGGGTCCTCGTGCACGCTCACCCCGCGCGTCCACGGCTGCTCGCCCAGCCAGCGGGACACGGCCAGGTGCAGGAACCCGCAGTAGCCGCCGACGCGCAGCGGCCCGGTGGGCGCCCGCTGCTCGCCGATCCGGTCGGTCAGCGCGGACACGCCGGCCAGCACCGCCCGGGCTTCGGTGACGACGTCGGTGCCGAGCCGGGTGGGCTCGCACCCGGTGGGGGACCGGAGGAACAGCGCGCCGCCGACCGACCGTTCGACCCGCCGCAGGAGCCCGGACAGCGCCGGCTGCGAAACGTGCAGCACGCGGGCCGCGCGGGTCAGGCTGCGCGCGTCGGCGACGGCCACGAGGGCACGCAGGTGGCGCAGTTCGAGCTCCACGCTCCCACTGTAGGCCGGGTGATCAGCGGGGACACCCGACCTGAGTCGGGTAGTGCGCGCGAAGGGGAGGGCTCGGCGGCGAACGGGGGGCGTTCCGCCGCCGAGCCGGACTGCCGTGCCCGGACCGATCGGGGGGCGTGCCGGTCCGGGCACCTCAGCACCCGACAAGAGGGCCGGGGGCCGCCGGAATGACGTCCCGGGCCCGCATTCACCGGTTCGGGTGACGCGGGCGGGCGCCGGTATAGTGCTCGGGCACAGGCACCGATCCGGCGATCACCGGGGAGCCTCCGGAAGAACGGGCCGGCTGGCCCCAGTAGAACCGGACGGGCGTCGCACGTCACGCGGCCGAAGCGAGGGGCACCCGGTCCGCCGGGTGCAAGCGGGGTGGTACCGCGGAGAACCGGGCAGCCGGGCTTCGTCCCCGCAGGGATGAGCTGACACCTCATCCGTGCGAGACGTGACGAAGCCGAGGAGCCCGCGAACATGACCGAGAACAGGCCGCCGTCCCCCTTCACCCCGCTGCCCGCCGACGTCGACTTCGGTGCCCTCGAGCGCGGCGTGATCACGTGGTGGCAGGACAACGACGTGTTCGCCCGCAGCCTGAAGCAGACCGCGGACGGCCCGCCGTGGGTGTTCTACGAGGGGCCGCCCACCGCGAACGGGCACCCCGGCACCCACCACGTCGAGGCCCGCGTCTTCAAGGACGTCTTCCCGCGCTACCGGACGATGCGGGGCTACTCGGTACCCCGTCAGGCCGGCTGGGACTGCCACGGGCTGCCGGTCGAACTCGCCGTGGAGAAGGAACTCGGGCTCTCCGGCAAGCCCGACATCGAGAAGCTCGGGATCGCCGAGTTCAACGACCGCTGCCGGGAATCCGTGCTGCGCCACGTCGGCGAGTTCGAGCAGCTCACCGAGCGCATGGGCTACTGGATCGACCTGTCCCACCCCTACCGGACGATGTCGCCGGAGTACGTGGACAGCGTGTGGTGGTCGCTGCAGCGCATCCACGAGGCCGGCCGGCTGGTCGAGGACTTCCGGGTCGCGCCCTACTGCGCCAAGGACGGCACCACGCTGTCCGACCACGAGGTCGCCCAGGGCTACGAGGTCGTGACCGATCCGTCGGTCTACGTCCGGTTCCCGCTGACCACGCCGGTCGCCGGGGTCGCCGGAGCCGAGCTCCTGATCTGGACCACCACGCCCTGGACGCTCGTGTCGAACACCGCGGTCGCGGTGCACCCCGAGGTCACCTACGTCGTGGCCCGCACCGCCGAAGGCACCTTCGTGGTGGCCGGACCGCGGGTCGCCGCCGTGCTGGGCGAGGACGCCGAGACCCTGGCGACGGTCACCGGCGCGGACCTCGCCGGGCTGCACTACCGGCGTCCGTTCGACCTGGTCGAGATCCCCGACGCGCACGTCGTGGTGCCCGCCGAGTACGTGACCACCACCGACGGCACCGGTCTGGTGCACCAGGCGCCCGCGTTCGGTGCGGACGACCTCGCGGTCTGCCGCGCGAACGGGCTGCCGCTGGTCAACCCGGTCGGCCCGGACGGCCGGTTCCTCACCACCGTGCCGCTCGTGGGCGGCCTTTTCTTCAAGGACGCGGACGCGCCGCTCGTCGAAGCGCTGCGGCAGAGCGGCACGCTGTTCCGCTTCGAGGAGTTCGAGCACTCCTACCCGCACTGCTGGCGCTGCCACACGCCGTTGATCCACTACGCGCAGCCGTCGTGGTACATCCGCACCACCGAGGTGCGCGACGCGCTGGTGCGCGAAAACGAGCGGACGAACTGGTTCCCCGAGCACATCAAGCACGGCCGCTACGGCGACTGGCTGGAGCACAACGTCGACTGGGCGTTGTCGCGCTCGCGGTACTGGGGTACGCCGCTTCCGTTGTGGCGCTGCGGGAACGGGCACGTCACGGCCGTCGGCTCCCGCGCCGAGCTGGGCACGCTGGCGGGCCGGGAGCTGGCCGGGCTGGACCCGCACCGCCCGTACGTCGACGCGATCACCTTCGCCTGCCCCGACTGCGGGGAGACCGCCACCCGCGTCCCCGAAGTGATCGACGCCTGGTACGACTCGGGCGCGATGCCGTTCGCGTCCCTGGGCTACCCGCACCTGCCGGGCAGCGTCGAAGCGTTCGAAAAGACCTACCCGGCCCAGTACATCTGCGAAGCGATCGACCAGACCCGCGGCTGGTTCTACACCCTGATGGCGATCGGCACGCTGGTCTTCGACAAGTCCCCGTACGAAAACGTCGTCTGCCTCGGGCACATCCTGGCCGAAGACGGCCGCAAGATGAGCAAGCACCTCGGCAACATCCTCGAGCCGATCCCGCTGATGGACGCGCACGGCGCCGACGCGCTGCGCTGGTTCATGGCGTGCTCCGGTTCGCCGTGGTCGGCACGCCGGGTCGGCGCCGGCCCGCTCGACGAGATCGTGCGGAAGGTCCTGCTGACGTACTGGAACACGGCGTCGTTCTTTTCGCTGTACGCGGCGGGTGCGGCCTGGACGCCGGAATCGGCGCGCCCGGCCGGCGAGCGGCACGTGCTGGACCGCTGGATCCTCGCCGGGCTGCAGGCGCTGACCGCCGGGGTCACCGAGCAGCTGGACGCCTACGACACCGCCCGCGCCGGCCGGCTGCTCGCGGACTTCGTCGACGACCTGTCGAACTGGTACGTCCGCCGGTCGCGGCAGCGCTTCTGGGCCGGGGACCAGGACGCGCTTTCCACGCTCTACGAATGCATCGACGTGCTCACCCGGCTGCTGGCGCCGCTCGTGCCGTTCATCACCGAAGAGGTGTGGCAGCGGGTCGTCCGCCGCGGCGACCCGGCGGCGGCCGAGTCGGTCCACCTCTCGACCTGGCCGCGGGTGCGGGACGATCTCCTCGTCCCGGAGCTGCCCGGGCAGGTCGCGACGGCGCGGGCGCTGGCCGAGGCCGGCCGCGCGGCGCGCAAGACGACGAGCATCCGGGTGCGCCAGCCGCTCGCCCGCGCGCTGGTCGGCCTGCCGCCGGGCGTCACGCTGCCCCAGGACCTGCTCGACGACGTCGCCGACGAGCTCAACGTCAAGGCGCTGCAGCCGCTGGACGCGGCGAGCGAGGTCGTCGACGTCCAGGTGAAGGCGAACTTCCGGGAGCTGGGCAAGCGGTTCGGGAAGCGCACCCAGCAGGTGGCCACCGCGATTGCCGGGGCGGACCCCGGGGTCGTGCTGGCGAGCCTGCGGGACCGGGACGCGTTCACCGTCGACGTGGCCGGCGAAGAGCTGGAACTCGGCGCGGCCGACGTGCTGGTGACGGAGGTCCCGCGGACGGGCTGGGTCGTGGAGTCGCAGCGCGGCGTGACGATCGCGCTGGACACCGGGCTCACCCCGGACCTGGTGGCCGAGGGGATCGCCCGCGACGTCGTCCGCGCGGTGCAGCAGGCGCGCCGGGACGCCGGTCTCGAGGTCGCCGATCGCATCACCTTGGCGATCGGCGCCCCGGCGCAGGTGCGGCAAGCCGTCTTGGCGCACCAGGACCTCATCGCCCGCGAGACCCTCGCGGCTTCCTTGACGGTGGCCGAAGAAGCCGGGGAGATCGCCGTGCGGGTCGCGAAGGCGTGAGTCAGGCGACCCGGTCGCGGTGCCACTGCGCGGTGGATCGCGCCAGGGCGCCGTCGATCCGCCGCAAGCCGCGCTCGGGGCCGAGCAGGACGAGGAAGTCGAGCAGCAGGTGACCGTGGGCGGGTCCGGTGACGGCGGTGCGCACCGCCGTCACCGACGCCTTGGCGAGCCCGCCCTTGAGCAGGGCCGAGAGCGTTTCTTCGGTCCACGGGGAAAGTGCGGCCAGTGCGTCGCGGGCGGCTTGCAGCGCGCCGAAGTCCGGTTCCTGGATCGCGGCGGGTTCGTCGTCGAAGAGGGCTGCCGCGGCCCGTGCGGCTTCGGGGAGTGATTTCGCCCGGCGCCGCAAGGCGGGAGCCGCCCGGGTGAGCAGGGCGAGCCGGTTCCCGTCCAGCGGGGCCAGGTGCGGCACGAGCGCCTCGGTCAACTCCCCGGCGGTCAGCTCGCGCAGGTGGGTCGTGTCGAGGTCGGTGAGCCGCTTGACGTCGAGGCGCCCGGGGCGGGTGCGGACGCGCCGGACGTCGAAGTCCGCCACCAGCTCCGCCGGCGTGAAGACGCCGCCGCGCGTGGGGTGCGACCAGCCCAGCGCGGCCAGGTAGTTGACCACCGTGCGCGCCTGGACGCCCGCGTCCCGGTAGCCCAGCGCGTCCGCGGCGGGATCTTGCTGGCTGTTGAGGATCTTCGCGTTCGAGGCGAGCACCATCGGCACGTGCCCGAGCCGGGGGACCGCGCGGGCGACGCCGATGCGTTCGAGCGCCCGGTAGGCCGCGAGCTGGCGCGGCACCAGCGGCAGCATCGCGTCGCCGCGGATGTTGTGCGTGATGCCCATCAGCGCGTCGTCCACCGGGCCGGCGAGCGCGAAGGTCGGCCGCCCGTTGGCGCGCACCAGCACCGGGTCGGCCGCGCTGCCCGCCTTGAAGACGATCTCGCCGCGCGCGAGGTCGTCGAAGACCGTCTCGCCGTCGGGCAGGCGCAGCCGCAGCGAAGGGCGGCGGCCGGCGGCGCGGTGCGCGGCCTTCTCCCGCTCGCTCGTGTGCCGGTCGGCGTTGTCGTACCCGAGCCGCGGGTCCTGGCCGGCCCGGGTGCGCCGCCCGGCGACCTCCTCCGGCGTCGAGAACGACTCGTAGAGCTCGCCGGCCGCCAGCAGCCGCCGGGCCACGTCGAGGTGCAGCTCACGGCGTTCGGTCTGCAGGTACGGACCGTGCGCGCCGCCGGTACCCGGACCCTCGTCCCAGTCGAGGCCCAGCCAGCGCAGCACGTCGAGCAGGGGCTCGTAGAACTCGGGCCGCACCCGGGCCTCGTCGGTGTCTTCGACGCGCAGCACGAAGGTGCCGCCGTGGTGGCGGGCCAGCGCCCAGTTGTAGACGGCCATGCGGACCAGGCCGAGGCTCGGCCGGCCGATCGGCGAAGGGGCGAAGACGGTGCGCACCGGCGCGGGGGGAAGGTCGGGCATGGTCGTACTCCACGGGTCGTGACTGGTGGACGGGCGGGGCTCAGGAGGCGGCGGGGACTTCGGCGGGCTCGGGGTTCCGGCGCGCGGCCCACGCCACGACCGCCCCCGTCGGCAGGCTCGCGAGCACGAACGCCGCGCCCAGCACGAACCAGCCGGGGGAACCCCATTCGATCATCAGGAACGTCAGCAGGGTGGGGGCGACCATGACCGCCGCCGCGTAGCCGGTCATCGAGAAACCCTGGTACTGGCCCTGTTTCCCGGGCGGGGCGAGCTTGAAGGTGATCGTCCAGACGGCCGCGGACACGAGCATCTCGCCCAGCGCGAGCACCGCGCCCGCCGCCACCAGCAGGACGATCGACAGGGTCGTCGGGCCGAAGGCCGAGAACGAGAAGAGCGCGCACGCGGTCAGCAGGACGAACCCGGACAGCCGGGCGGTGCGCACGGCCCGCTCCATCGTGCTCACCCGCATGCCGATCCGGATCTGGAAGAGGATCACCGCGACGCTGTTCAGCACGAACAGCACGGTCACCACGGCGGTCGGGACGTGGGTGTGCCGGGTGATCCACAGCGGTATCACCAGTTCCAGCAGCACCGTGTGCAGCGAAAGGACCGCGGTGATCGCGGTGAGCGCCGCGAAGGGCGCGTCACGCAGGACGGCCCGTTTGGGCGCGTCCGCCGCCGGTGCCGGGGCCGGCGCGACGTAGGGGAGCGACCGGAACAGCGCCGCCGAGACGAAGTAGCTCAGCGCGTTCACGACCAGCACGACCGAAAACGCCGTCGGTGTCGCGATCTGGAGGGCGATCCCGGCGACCGCCGCGCCCACGCCGATGCCGATGTTGTTGACCGAGCGCACGACCGCCTGCGTCCGGACGACGCCGTCGACGTCGACCAGGCCCGCGATCAGGGACTGCAGGGCCGCGCGCGATCCCCGTTGCACCACCACGAAGAAGCAGGCCGTGACCAGGAGCGCGGCGAAGCTGCGCACGAACAGGTACCCGGCCGCGCCGACGCCGTTGAGCGCGACGAGCCACGCAGTCGTCGCGCGCGGGCCGAGCCGGTCGGCCAGGTGCCCCAGCGGCATGCCGGCCGGCAGCCCGACCGCGCCGGCGATGGTCAGGCCGAGGCCCAGCTTGGCCGGCGAAAGCCCGGCCACCTGGGTGAAGTAGAGCGCCGAGCAGGTCATGAACGCGCCGTGCCCCGCCGTCAGGAACAGGCTCGCGAGCGCGATCCGGCGCGCGGCCGCGGGTATCGAGCGGAACACCGGGAACTCCTTCGCGTCAGGACAGCAGCAGCCGGGGGCGGCGGAGGTCGAGCCAGGCGGCCAGGTTCAGGCAGCGCTCCAGTCCACTTCGGACACCGGGTGCGCCCGGTTCCCGCACCGCGGTTTCCAGCCAGGCGCCGTTCACCAGGTCGAACACCGGGTGGTGCCGCTCGGCGAGCAGCTCGTTCGCCTGCTCCCGCAACGCCGCCAGGTAGCCCGCCGCCTGGATCGACGGGTAGGCGCTCTTGACCCGGGTGGCGACCGAGTGCGGCAGGAGGTCGCCCGCCGCCGCGCGCAGCAGGCTCTTTTCCCGGCCGTCGAAGCTCTTCTCCGTCCAGGGCGCGTTGTGGACGTACTCCACCAGCCGATGGTCGCAGAAAGGCACGCGCACCTCCAGCCCCGCGGCCATGCTCAGCCGGTCCTTGCGGTCCAGCAGCATGCGCATGAAGCGGGTGATGCCGAGGTACGACGTGACCCGGCGGTCGCGGGTCTCCGCGTCGTCGCCGGGCAGGTGCTCGACCTCGGCGACCGCTTCGGCGTAGCGGTCGCGGGTGTAGGCCGGGATGTCGAGCAGGTCGAGCAGCTCGGGCCGCAGGACGGTGCCGTCGCGGCCCTGCCCGTTCGCCGGGGCGCCGTTGGCCGCCGACATCCACGGGAACGTGCCCGCGCGCTGCGCTTCGGGCGAGCGGTGCCAGTGGTAGCCGCCGAAGACCTCGTCGGCGCTTTCGCCCGACAGCGCGACCGTGGAGTGCTTGCGGATCGCGCTGAACAGCAGGTAGAGCGAAACGTCGGTGTCGCCGGTGCCCGCCGGGACGTCCCGGGCCTCGATCACCGCGCGGCGGACCGCCGGGTCGGCCATCGCGCCGGCGTCGAGCACGATCTCCGTGTGCACGGAACCCACGTGCGCGGCCACTTCCCGGACGTAAGGCGCGTCGGGGGTGGGCCGCGCCGCGTCGGGCACGTACGTTTCGCTCTGGCTGGCGAAGTCGACGGAAAAGCTGTGAACCTTTTCGCCGTGACCGGCCAGTTCCCGGGCGGCGAGCGCGGTGACGGCACTGGAGTCCAGCCCGCCCGACAGCAGCAGGCAGCGGGGGACGTCGGCGATCAGCTGCCGGGTCACGATGTCGGTCAGCAGGTCCCGCACGCGGGCGATCGATTCGGCGCGGTCGTCGGGGTGCGCCACCGTCTTCAACGACCAGTACGCGTGTTCGCGCGATCCGCGCGCGTCGACCGTGACCACGGTGCCGGGCCGGACTTCGCGCATCCCGGCCCACACCGCGTGCCCCGGGGTCTTGACGAAGGCGAACAGCTCGCGCAGGCCGTCGAGCCCGACCTCGCGGCCGGCCTCCGGATGGGCCAGCAGCGCCTTGGGTTCCGAGCCGAACAGGACTCCGTCCGAAGTGGACTCGTAGTACAGCGGCTTGACGCCCATCCGGTCGCGCACCAGCACGAGCCGCTGCGTCCGGGCGTCCCACACGGCAAAGGCGTACATGCCGTTGAGCCGTTCCGCGACCGCCTCGCCCCACTCCAGGTAGCCGCGCAGGACGACTTCGGTGTCACCGGTGGTGCGGAAGTCGTGGCCCCGGCGGCGGAGTTCGGCGCGCAGCTCGGCGTAGTTGTAGACCTCGCCGCTGTAGGTGAGCGCGAGGGTCCCGCCCGGGACGTCGAGGGTCATCGGCTGGGTGCTGCCCTCGAGGTCGAGGACGGCCAGCCGGCGGTGCCCGAGCGCCGCCCTCCCGCGCGGGTCGACCCAGGTGCCGGCCGCGTCCGGGCCGCGGCACGACATGGTCGCGGTCATCGCCGCCAGTGCTCCGGTTTCCTGGCGGAGGTCGCGGTCGAAGGCGACCCAGCCGGTGATGCCGCACATGCGTCTGCTCCTCCGGGTGCGAATTCCGTTGCGGGGAAGGGAAAAGTCTCGACGGGGACGCTACCAGCGGTTCCGGCGCGAGGAGCCCGGTCGCGGTAAGCACCGCGCCACCGGGCGGTAATCCCGGCCGCCGCGGGGGTTTCGTGCGCTCATCGAGTGTCCTCTCCGAACAGTCGCGGGAAGTGGCCGATGTCGTCGGAGACGCGGTCGACCAGCGCGGCCATGTCCGGTTCGCCGGGCGGCAACCGCAGGCTCCGGCGGTTCCGCCGCACGGACGCCGGGGAAAGCGGCAGCCCGCCGGCCGCGGCGTAGCGGATGGCGCCGGTCGCGTCCCGGCAGGGCAGCACCTCGCCGCGGGCGTGCTTGCTGGCGCTGAACGGGATGTCGAGCGTGCCGTCGGCGAACGCCTCGACGACGGCACGGGCCGGGTCCGCGGCCGAGAGGACGGGCCCGGCGAGCTCGTCGACCTCCGCGAGGATCCCCGCGAGTTCCGCCTCGACGGCCTCCTCGTCGACGCGGACGAAGTCCAGCAGCGGCGAGTTCGCCACGGCGGCCAGGCGCATCCCGTCGACGTTCGCCGCCGCGTCGGGGATGCCGAGCGCCTCCTGGTGGGTCTTGGTGACCAGCTTGGCGGCGCCGCCGAGCCGCGCGGTGAGCGCCCCGTAGAAGATCAGCTGGTCGGCGTTGACCCGCTGAGCGGGGAAGACGCCCATGAACTCGTGCAGCACCGGGTAGACCTCGACGCCGTCCGGCAGGTATCGCTTCGCCAGCAAGGGGATCGCGCGCAACGCGGCGACGTCCTGCGCGAGGTTCCCGCCCTGCGGGTAGGACAGCGACAGGCACGCCACGCCCTCGGCGGCGGCCAGGCTCGCTTCGATGATCCCGACGGCGAGGCTGATCGACGGCGGGACCAGCACCGCGGTCAGGGTGCCGAACAGCTCGCGGTCCAGCGTGAGCCCGGCCCGGTGGAGGTCGCCGGTCAGCGCGTCCACCTCGCGCCAGCAGGCGAGCGAGTGCGCCAGCGGGACGTCCTTGCAGTACGGGAGGTTGTAGGAGATCCCGCCGCCCTCGAACGAGGTCGCGCCGGCGGCCACGGAGACCCGGAACAACGCGCGGGCGTCGGGGGAGCCGTGCCGGATCTCCACCGGGGCGGAGACCGCTTCGACCAGCTCGCGGCCGCGCCGCCAGCCGTGCGCGACGAGGGGGTAGCCGTTGAGCGCCGCCGGGTCCGTGTTGACCGCGCGCAGCGCCTGGTCGAACCGGTTGAGCCGGGTGAACGAGTCGATGGTCAGCGTCAGGATGTCCGGCGCCGCCCCGGTTTCCAGCTGCCGCAGCAGCCGGAGCATCTCGGCGTGGCCGCCGACGCCGCAGCGGGGCTGGATCGCCGGCACCCCGCGCCCGGCCGCCCGCGCGAGCACGTCCCGGGCGGTCGGCCGGGCGTGGGCGTACCGCACGACTTCGGCCGTGGACGGGAAGTCGGCCTCCGCACCGGGAGCGGCGAAGGGGAGCAGGGCCGGCGGGCCGTTCATCCGGCGCGGGGTGCCCGCGCGGAAGCGGCGCGCCGCTCCAGTTCGCGCAGCAGCGGCACGAGTTCGCCGAGCCCGGCCAGGACGTGGTCGACGCCGAGCGCGCGCAGCCGGTCCTCGGCGCTGCCGTCCTTGTGGCTGCCGACGGACAGGTTGCCGCCGAGGACGATCGGGCACGGCAGGTCGCCGGCGGCCCGGGCGGCCGGCAGCGGGCGCAGGTCGTCGCAGGCGTGGCCGTTGAGGCTGCCGACGACCACCGCGAGGGTGCCCGGGTGCTCGCGCACGGCCTGCGCGAACTCCTCGACCGGCGTGCAGGCACCCAGGTTGACGACGGTGTAGCCCTCGGCCCGCAGCCGGTGGGCGATGAGCTGGTTGGCGACCGAGTGGGCGTCGCTGGCGGTCACGCCCAGGACGATCGGGCCGCGGCCGGGCATCACCGCACCTCCTGCAGCGCGGCCTGCTCCCGGGTGGCGCGGACGTCGCGCTTCCCGTTGGCGTTGACCTGGATCTCGGGGACGACGTGGATCCGCCGCGGCACCAGCTCGGGCGGCAGCAGCGTGGCCAGCCCCGCGCGGATCTCCCGTTCCGTCGGCGCGTCCCCGCGGTGGTCGAAGACGACGAACGCCTCGACGACGTCGAGCGTGCCGCCGCGGATGATGTCGAACGCGGCGTCGGCCACCCGCGGCAGCGTCAGGGCATGCCGGCGTAGCTCGGCCTCCTCGAAGCGGTGGCCGTTGACCTTGAGCTGCCCGTCGGCCCGCCCGAGGTGCAGCAGCATCCCGCCGGGCAGCACCTCGACGATGTCGCCGGTCCGGTAGGCGCGGCCGCCGAACGCGGGGTCGTCGAGGAACCGGCCGCCGTCCCCGCCGAGGTAGCCGCGGGCGATGCCCGCGCCGGCGACGAAGAGCTCGCCGTGGCCGCCGGCTCCCACCGGCTCGCCGCGTTCGTCCAGCACGTACGCCCCGGTGTTCCAGGCCGGCGTGCCGATCGGCACGGTCGGCAGGTCCGGCAGGTCGCGCACCTCGCTGCGGTGGGCGAAACAGCCGATGGTGGTCTCGGTCGGCCCGTAGTGGTTCACCACCTGAACGCCGTCGAGCCGCTCGCCCATCGCCTTCAGCATGGCGGGTTCGAGGGGCTCGCCGCCGATCATCAGCCGGTGCGCGACGGCCCGGTAGTCCGGCTCGAGCATCCGCTCGAACAGCCGGAAGTGGCTCGGGGTGGCCTTGATGAAGTCGTAGGGACGGGCGCGGCGGGCGAACAGGCTCGCGTAGTTCCACGAGGACTCGAGCAGGACGATCGTGCGCCCGTGCGCCAGCGGCACCCACAGCGTCGTGAGCGCCAGGTCGAAGCTCATGCTCGCGAAGACCGGGCAGGCCGCGCCGCCGGCGGCGGGCAGGACGTGCGCCTCGGCCCAGCCGATGTAGTTGACCAGGGACCGGTGCTCGACCTGGACGCCCTTCGGCAGGCCGGTGGAGCCGGAGGTGAACACGACGTAGGCGACGTCGCCCGGCCGCGGCTCGGCCATGGCCGGGACCGTGCCCGGCTCCGGCAGCCGGGAGGTGTCGACGCCGGGGTAGCCGAAGGTGCAGTCCGCGTCACCGGTCCCGTCCCACAGCACGAACCGGGGGCTGACCTGCTCGAGGATGAGGCGGACCCGCCCGGCGGGGTTGGTCGGGTCGATGGGCGCGTAGGCCGCGCCGGCCGCCATCACCGCGATCATCGCCGCGATGCTCTCCGGGGTGCGGCGCGCGACGACGCCGACGAGCTCACCGCGTTCCACGCCCATCTCGCGCAGCGCGGCGGCGATGACGACGGAACGCCGCCAGAGCGTGCCGAAGGTGGTCACGCCGCCGTCGCTTTCGATCGCGACCGCGCCGGGCGTGGCTTCGGCCCGCTCGCGGATGAGGGCCACGACGGACGCCGCGGTCAGCTCGTGGTGCTCGCCGGTGAGCGTCGCGCCCGGGAAGCCTGCTGCTCGTTGGCCGGCCACTGGGAATCCTCTCTGCCTCTGGCGGTGGGAAGGGCCGGCTAGCGCCAGCCGCGGCCGGACACCCCGCGGAAGTCCCACGAGTCCGGCTTGACCAGGTCCGCCAGCGCGGCGGGAACGGTCTGCGCGCCGGTCGCCCGGATCAGCAGGCTCGGCAGCGGCCGGTCGCGGGTGGGCCGCCCGGTCGGTTCGACGAACTCGGCGCCGAGGCCGGCGAGTTCCTTGAGGACCGGGTCCGGCAGGTCGCGGGTCCACAGCAGGAACCGGGTGCCGGGCAGGGTTTCGGCGGCGAGCCGCACGAGGTCGGCCTGGACGTCGTCGCTGCTCGCTTCGCAGTCGACGACCGTGGTCGGGGTCGGCCCGTCGTCGGTGTCCACACCGGACCGGTGGGCGACGAGGTACCCCTCCACCGCGCCGGTTTCGCTTCGGGCCAGGAGGTAGTAGTACTTCGCCAGCGGGTTCGCCGCGCGCCAGCCGAAGTACGACGCCGTGCGCGCGACCCGGACCCGGCCGTCACCGGGCAGGGCCGCCGCGACCGCCGCCATGGCCTCGACGTCCGGTGCGGTGGCCGCGGTGATCGTCACGCCGGACCGCGTGCCCCGTGCGTCGGGGAGCGCGGACCACGGGCCGCGGAAACCGTGCCCGGCCGGGCGGTTCAGCACCGCCTGCCCCCACGGGCCGACCTGCTGCCAGCCGCGGATCAGCATCGCGGGCACGGTGCCCTGGTCGCCGAAGTCCAGCAGCCACGGCACGTTGTCCCGGCGCAGGCGGGCGAGGACCTCGTCGACCATCGCGTGGAACACCGGTCCGTTGCGGTGCTCCGGCGCGACGATCGTGTCGGTCAGGCACGGCAGCACGAACCGCTGCCCGTCGACCTCCCAGCCGGACCCGAACACGCCGACCATCCCGGCCAGCGCCCCACCGGGAGTCCGGGCCAGCACGACGTACCGGCCGTCCAGGTAGGGGTTTTCGAGGTACTTCCAGTCCAAGTAGGACCCGTTGCCCTCGGGACCGCCGCGCAGCAACGGGTCCTGCAAGGCACAGGCTTCGGCGCGGTCTCCGGGCGTGTAGCCGGTGAGGACGAAGTCGAGGGCCACGTCAGGCGTCCCCGCCCTTGGCGCGGACGAACCGCGCGATCCGTTCGAGGGTCCGGAAGTTGTCCTGGCTGATGTCGTCACCGGTGATGCGGATGCCGAAGTGGTCTTCGAGCTCGACGAACACCGCCAGGAAGCGCGAGGAGTCCAGCACGCCGCTGGCGATGAGGTCGTAGTCGGCCGCGAGCGGCTCCACGGGCAGGACCTCGCCGAGGCACGCGCGGAGCCGGTCGAGCACGGCCTGCTCCGCGGCGGTCGCGTCGGTTTTCATCGGTCACCTCAGATCCGGGGTCGGGCGGTGGTCCGGGCTCCCCGAACGTAGCGCGGGCGCCCCCGCGCGGAGGTAATCGCGCGGCACGTGGGGCGCCACCGCGGCGCACTGGCCGCCGGTTACCCGCCGATTACCCCGGCACGGCGGATTACCGCGCGGTGAGCGCGGCCGCGGTGCCGTTTACCCGGTGGTGGGCGGGTCGCGCCTAGCGTGGGCTCGCGTCCACCGCACGACCGAAGACGGAGGTCAAGGTGTCGAAGGGATCCTACGAGGAGAAGGCCGCTCCCGGGTACGCCCGGTCGCGCCACGAACTGCTCGACGCCGGCCGGGTGCTGCCACCGCCGTTCGACGGGGTCGCCAAGACCTCGGCACCCCGCGCGGCCGACGTCTTCGCCCTCGTCGAGCCGATGCTGCGTGAGCACGGCGCCGGCGTGGTGCTGCTCGACGAGCCGTTCGCCGACGAGGAGTTCGTCGCGTTCGGCGCCCGGCTCGGCACCGCGACCGAGGAGACCGACCCGGCGGTGCAGCCGTTCGTGACCGGCGGCGTGATCCTGAACCTGCTCGGCAAGAACCGGCGCACCGACGACGTCTCGCTGCAGCCGTTCGCCGAGAACTCGCTGTCGCTGCACACCGAAGGCAGCGGCCGGGTGGCCGTCGACCAGCCGCGGTACATCGTGCTGATGTGCTGCCACCCGGGCCCGCGGCCGACCGCGGCGCAGACCGTCCTGGTGCCGATGGAAGAGATCTTCGGGCGGTTGTCCGCGCCGGACCGCGAAGTGCTGTCCCGCACCCGCTACGCGCACCTGCCGCCGGGGGAGACGATCCTGCGCGAGCACGACGGCCGTCCGGTGTTCTCGTTCCGCGACTTCCTCGGCGGGCGCCTCGACTGGGTCAACGACGGCGGCGACCCGCCGGAAGCGGTCGACGTCGCGCTGGAGAACCTCCACGCGGCGATGTACGCCCCCGGCGCGCGGGGCGTGCACTGGCAGCGCGGGCTGCTGGTGGTGATCGACAACCGGCGCCACTTCCACGGCCGGACGGCGGGCACCGCCCCGGCGGGCGAACCGCGGCACCTCAAGCGGCTGCGCATCCGCTGATGCGGGGCATCGAGCGCACGACCGTCGGCAAGGTCCCGGGCCGGCCGGTCACGGAAGTCGAGGCGTACACGCTGCACACCGGTTCGGGGTTCGCGATCACGGCGTGGAGCTACGGGGCGACGCTGGTGGAGGTGCTGGCCGCGGACCGGGACGGGCGGCACGCCAACGTGTGCCTGCGCCTGCCGGACCTGGACGCCTACCTCGACCGGGCCCGCAACCCGTACGTCGGCGCGACGGTCGGTCGTTATTGCCGCTGCGTGGCGGGTGCGGAGTTCACCTTGGACGGCGTGCGCCACCGCCTGGACCGCAACGAAGGCCGCCACCACGTCCACGGCGGCACGGAGGGCCTCGACCGGCACGTGTGGTCGGCCGAGGCGTCCCCCGACGGCGACGCACTGGAGGTCCGGTTCACGACGACCAGCCCGGACGGCGACCAGGGCTACCCCGGCGAGCTGACGGTGTGCACGAGCTACCGCGCCGAGCCGGACGGCACACTGGTGATCGCGCACCGGGCGCGGACGACGGCGCCGACCGTGGTCGGCCTCACGAACCACGCGTTCTGGAACCTGGCTGGGCAGGGAACGATCGACGACCACCGCCTGCGCCTCGCGGCGACGGAAGCGGTTCGTTTCGACCCGGACCTGGTCCCGCTGCCGGGGGCACCGGAGGCGGTGTCCGGCACCGCGCGCGACTTCACGGCGGTGCGTGAGCTGGCGGGGGTGCGGGTGGACAACTGCTTCCTGGTCCCGGACGAGGAGGAGCTGGCCACACTGACCCACCCGGCGAGCGGCCGCGTGATGCGGGTGAGCACGGACCAGCCGGCGGTCGGGGTCTACACGGGGGACTGGTTCACAGGGAACCCGCGCGGCGGGATCTGCCTGGAGACGGGCGCGTTCCCCGATGCGCCCAACCGGCCGGACTACCCTTCGGTCCGCCTCGACCCGGGTGAAACGCACCGGCATCGGACGGTGCACCGCTTCGGGGTGGCGGACGCGGGGTGATGTGCGCCGGTACCCGTGTGGTGCGCTGGTTCGGTCGCGCCGACCGCGGGTGCGCCGCACTGGCGCCGTGCGGTGTACCACTTTGGGGTGGCGGATGCCGGGTGATGCGCACCGGTACCCGTGTGGTGCGCTGGTTCGGTCGCGCCGACCGCGGGTGCGCCGCACTGGCACCGTGCGGTGCACCATTTCGGCCGCGCAGCCAGTTCCAGCGCTGTCTGCCGCTTTCGGTTGCGTTCCGGATGCCGCGAATGACTCATGGGGGACTTCCGAGGCCCCCATGAGTCATTCGCGACCTCGGGCGCCCCACCACCCCAACCCGTAACGGATCAGCTCAGCGGGTGCTGGAGGTAGGTCCGCCGCGGCGAACCCTCACCGCCGAAGATCGGGCCGCAGCGGGTGAAGCCCAGCAGGACCATCACGTCCACTGTGGACTCCAGATCCGGATTCGCCTCGGCCCGCAGCGCATCCGCACCGCTCTCCCGCGCGATCGACACCGCACGCCGCAAGCATTGCGGCCCGGCCAGGGAATTGCCCAGTGAAGGGTGGACGGCGAGCCTGCTCAGGTAAGCCGGGGTGTGCGCCTCCGGAAAGACCCCGGTCGGCGGCTCGAAAGCCGGGTGCCAGGTCAACGTGAACATCGCCGCCGCGCGGTCGTCCGCGCGCAACAGGTGCACCACCCCCGCACGCACGCGGGACTCGGTCGTGGCGGGGTTGCGCGCCGGGACGGGGGAGCCGAACCGGCGGCCCTGGTGCTGGTCGCTCGCGCAGAGCAGCGCGTGGACCTCGGCGGCGTCGGTCGCGATTTCCCAGTGCTGCGTGGTCATCGTCCTCCCCGTTCGTCGGGCGGCACGCGGGGGCGCACGGTCCGGGGGAACCGTGCGCGTCCCGCTCACCGCGGCAGGTCGGCGCAGGTCTCCGCGCTCTGCTTCTCCTCGGCGAGGAAGATGGTCTGGGCCATCATCTTGTAGTCGCGCATGCTCTCGCGGAACACCTCGATCGACTCCTCGGGATGCACCGAGTCGATGACCGCGTTCGGGCCGATCGCGTTGAACTGGTGCGAAGTGCCGCGCGGGATCTGCATGTCCACCCACGAGTTCTCCGGCACGATCAGGTTGTACCGCGTGCGCCGGTGGCCCTCCGGGGTGCCGGGCAGGTCGTCTTCGAAGGCTTCCGGCGCGAACGGCGTCACGCCCGGGACGTCACCGACGATGAACGGCGACAGGCTGGAGACGCGGATGCGCGTGCCGGGCCCGGTCATCATGCGCACGAAACGCAGGCCCGTGTGCAGGTGCATGCGGGAACACATGTCCCGCTCTTCGACGTCGTAGAAGTCCATCAGGTAGCGGTCGGCGAAGTACCCGTCGAACGGGCTCGCCAGCATGTAGACGTCGCCCTCCTCGAACGTCTGGGCGCGGACGATGCCCTCGGCGTCGGGGGAGGTGGCTTCTTCGGACTTGTGCGCTTCGCGGACCACCGACGCCAGCCGGTCGACGATCGCGAAGGCGATGTCGGCGGGCCATTGGGCGACCGGTGTCACCCGGTTCTGCGCCGGGTCGCGGAACCCGATGAGGTCCTGGACCTCGTTCTCCTCGTCCGGCGCGTGCTTCATCGTCTGGGAAACCGCTTCCATCGACCAATCCTTTTCCTCGGCGTTCCGGGCTCTGGCTCCGGCGCGAACGGCGATTCGTCGGGATCGCCAGTGATCCTGGCCGCCATCGAACGTACGGTGCCGGTGCGACATCTGTACAGTTACGAATTCAGGGATCCGCTCATCGCGCGGTAATCAGCTGCCCGGTATTCGCCGCGGGAAATCACGCTTTACCGTCCGATTACCCCGGACATTTTATGTCGGCGGGGTCGATTACCCGGTGATGAGGGGGCGAAGAGCGGCGTGGTTGGCCGGGTCCGGGCCGAATCGCTAACGTGATCGGTGCCCGCAATTCGGGGCGAAATCACCGAAGTCGCACCTTCGCGCAGCCGGCGGTTCGTGCCGGCCCCATCCCACGCCTGCGGATCTGGTGAGCTGTCCGATCAGGCCCGGCCCAGAACGGAGCCCGGTTCATGCCGCTGTTCGATCCCCCGTCCCGGCCACGGCGCATAACGGTTCCCGAAGACGCGCGAGCCTGTGCCGCGCTCGCCCGGCCCGCCGAGGCGGACCTGGACACCTTCTGCCCCGACGTCGACGACCGGCTGCTCGACGTCATCGCCCGCGCGGAAGATCCCGGGGACGCCTTCGAACTGCGGGACCTGTGGCTCGGCCGCGTCGAACACGAACTCGGCGCCGACGCCCTGCGCCCCGGTCTCGCCGAACTCTGGCGCGGTTCCCGCCGCCGGCGCCACGTCGGCGCCGAAGAAGCCCTGGCTTCGCGAGCCACCGTCCGGTTCGTCAAGGAGCTCTTCAACTGGTACTTCCGCGACGACCTCTACGGCGACCTCGCGGCCGACCGGCAGCTGCTGCTCTCGAGCGGCGCGGTCGATGAAGAACGCTGGGGACTGCCCGCCGCGCTCAAGGACTGCGTGCGCTTCGCCCTCGACCGCGACTGGTACGGCTACTCGGACTCGCGCGGCCGGATACCGGCGCGGGAAGCCGTCGCCGCGTACGAGAACGCCTTGATGGAGCGGGACGTCTACGACGAGCACAACGTCGCGCTCACCATGGGCGGCACGTTCACCGTGAGCACCCTGGCCGACTTCCTCCTCACCGGCCGGACCGGCCCGACCGGGCCTGCGCTGTGCGGCATCCCCAACTACCCGCCGCTGGTGGAGGCGGTCGCCCGACGCGGCGACGTCCGGCTGGTGCCGCTGCCCAGCACCGCGGGCCGGACGTCGCTCGAGCCGCTCATCCAGGCGTTGTCGGCCGATACGCCGCTGGTCATGATCCAGACCGCCGCCAACCCCACCGGCGCGCTGGTCGACGAGGACGAGCTGACCCGGCTGATCCGCGCCGCGGGCCCGCGCACCACGATCATCCTCGACGAGTGCCACGAGTGGCTCGGCCCGCGGCGCACCCGCGGCACCGCCCGCGCCGCGAGCAACGTCGTGCGCGTGTCGAGCCTGTCGAAGAACTGGTCGGCGCCGGGCATGAAGATCGGCTGGATCCTGGCCGGCCGGGAGTTCATCGACGAGTACTACGAGCACGCGTCGACCGCGTTCGGTGGCCCGCCGTCGTTCCTCTACACGGTCGTCGAGCTGCTCGCCCGGATGGAACGCTGGCTGGTCACCGGGCTCGACCGGCCCGGCGCGGCCGAGGTCGCGGAGTTCGAGCCCGCCTACCGCCTCGACGCCGACCGGCTGGGCGTGGCCTACGCGGGCTACCGGCGGGAGCGCTGGGAACGCCAGGACGCGCTGACGGCGTTGCGCGACGCGGCGTGCCACCGGCTCTCGGCGGTGGCCAGGGTGACCGTCCCGGCGTACTCCATCAACGCCGCGGTCCGCGTCCCCGGCTGGGACGACAGCTACCGGTGCTTCCGCGACCTGCTGCGCACCACCGGGGTGTCGACCTACCCGGGCATCCTCAACTTCTGCTTCTCCGGCGGGGTGGTCCGGGTGACCACGGCCCGGCCGTGGGCGGAGCTCGCGGAGGCCGGTGACCGCCTGGCCTACGCCGTGGCCGAGCCGGGGGTGCTCCGTGTCTGAGCGCCCGACGGCCGGGTTCGCGGCCCGCGCCGGGCACAAGGCGGTGCTCGGCATGATCCACCTGCCGCCGCTGCCCGGCAGCCCGTACCACCGCAGCGGCACCTTTGCCGGGATCACCGAGACCGCCGTGCGTTCCGCCCGCGCCCTGGAGAACGGCGGCGCCGACGGGTGCCTGGTCCAGACCGCCGACCGCGTCTACGGGACCGAGGACGAAGCCGACCCGGCCCGCGTCGCGGCGATGGCGCTCGTGGTGGCCGAAGTCGTACGGGCCACCGGACCGGGCTTCCGGACCGGGGTGCAGATCATGCGCAACGCGATCTCGGCGTCGCTGGCCGTGGCGGCGGTGGCGGGCGCGTCGTTCGTGCGCGCCGCCACCCTGGTGGGGGCCACGCTCAGCCCGCAGGGCCTCGTCCAGGGCGACCCGCTGCGGGTGATGACCTACCGCCGCGCCATCGAAGCCGGGGACGTCGCGGTCGTCGCCGACGTGGACTCGATGCACTTCTCGTGGCTCACCGGGGACAAGACCACCGGGCAGGTCGCGAAGCACGCCGTGGACGCCGGCGCGGACGCGGTCACCCTCGCCCACCGCGACGAGGACAAGGCGCTGGCGATGATCGCTTCGGTCCGCGAGACGGCGCCCTCGGCGCCGGTGCTCCTGGCCGGGCACACCCACCACCGCAACGCCGCGCGGCTGCTGGGCGCGGCCGACGGCGCGTTCGTCGGCACCTGCCTGGAACGCGACGGCTGGGGCGGTGAGATCGACGAGCGGCTCGTCCACGACTACGTGCGCGAAGTCCGCGCGGTGCAGCAGTGAACGACGAAGGGCGGGCGAACCGCGGATGAAGGCGGAAGTGCTGGTGCGGCAGGCGGATCGGCTCGGCGCGGACCTGCGGGCGTGCGCCGGCGGGATCGCGGAACGGGTGGCGGACCTCGTGGCGGCGCCCGGGTTCGCCGGGATCGGACGGGTCGTCCTGCTCGGCAACGGCGATTCCCACCACGCCGCCCACGCGGCCGCGCTCGCGTTCGCGCGGTTCGCCGGCGTCGCGGCCGAACCCCTGCCCGCGCAACGGTTCGCCGACCACCCCGACCCCGGGACGGGCCCCGGCACGCTCGCCGTCGGCGTCTCGGCCTCGGGTGGCAGCCCGATGGTGGCCGAGGCACTGGGCCTGGCACGGGAACTCGGCGCGATGACCGTCACGGTGACCGGACGGCCCGGCACCGCCGTCACCGGCGCCGCGGAGCACGCGCTCGTCACCGAACTCACCGACCTGGAACCGTCGCCGGGCGTCCGCACCCACCAGCTGAGCCTGCTGACCCTGCTGGCGCTCGCGATCGGGCTCGGCGCGCGCCGAGCCGTATTGTCCACAGTGGACTTCCAGGGTCTGACGGGCGAACTCGGCGGCCTGGCCGCGGTGGTCGAGGAGACGGCGGAACTCGTCCGGCCCGCCTGCGTCAAGACCGCGGCCGACATCGCGCACGCGCCGCTGCGGGTGTTCCTCGGCACCGGGCCGAGCCACGGGACCGCCCTGCACGCCGCCGCGAAGCTCATCGAGGCCACCGGCGCGCCCAGCTTCGGGCAGGACACCGAAGAGTGGTGGCACGTCGAGCGGTTCTGCCGGCCCACCGACCTCCCGGTGTTCGTGCTCGCCCAGCCCGGGACCGCGCAGCGGCGGGCGCGGGCCCTCGCCGAACGGGCCCGGCAGCGCGGCCGCCGGCTGCGCTTCGTCGGCGGAAGCGAGGCCGACATCCCGGTCGCGGGCCCGGTGCGGGAGGAGTTCGCGCCGCTCGTGCACGGCGTCTTCGCCCCGTACCTCGCCGCGGCGATGGCGGCCGAGCTGGACCGCGAACCGTTCCTGGCCGACCTGCCCGGCTGAACCGCACCGAGGAAAGGAGACAGAGGACATGGGAAACGCACTGGCGGGGCGGACCGGTGACGCACTGGTCGCGGCCCTGCGCGAGCTCGTCCTGCGCCAGCTGCCCGCGACCGCGGCGGACCTCGGCCCGGACTCGCCGCTGGGCGAGGCGGGGCTGACGTCGCTGCGCACCGTCGCGACGCTGGTCGCCATCGAGGCCGGCCTGGGCGCGGAGCTGCCCCCGGAACTGATCACCCCCGACACCTTCCGCAGCGTCCGCACGCTGGCCGCCGCGATCGAGCCGGTGGCCGCGGCGGCAGGACCGGCTCGTGACCGCGTCTGAGCCGCGGCTGCGGTTCGGGGTCCACTCCGGACAGCAGTACGAAAGCTACGGCGAGATCAAGGAATTGTGGCAGCGCGCCGAAGCGCTCGGGTACGACTGGTGCTCGGTGTTCGACCACCTGCGCCCGCCGATGGGCGGGCCGGCCGGGCCGTGCTTCGAGGGCACCACCCTGTTGTCCGCGCTCGCCGCGAGCACCAGCCGCGTCCGCTGCGCGCTGATGGTCGCCCCGGTGGCGTGGCGGCACCCGGCCGTGCTGGCCGCGCTCGCCGCCACCATTGACCACGTCAGCGACGGCCGGATGGAACTGGGTATCGGCGTCGGCGGTGCCGATCTGGCGCACGGGCAGTACGGCCTGCCGCAGCCGTCCCGCGCGGACCGGCTCGGGATGCTCGAAGAGACCGCGGAAGTCCTCAGAGGACTGTGGTCGGGCGAGCCGGTCACCTTTGTGGGCAAGCACTTCCACCTCACCGACGCCCACCTGCGGCCCGTCCCGGTCCAGCCGCGGCTGCCCCTGGTGGTCGGCGGCGTGAGCGAGCCGGTGCTGCGCACCGTGGCGCGGCACGGGGACGTCTGGAACAGCCTGCTCGCCGGCCCGGCCGAGTACCGCAAGCGCAGCGCGCGCCTGGACCGCCTGTGCGAGGAAGCCGGCCGCGACCCGGCGAGCGTCCGGCGGTCGATGACCTTCCGCGCCCTGCTCGTCGAGGACCCCGCGGACCTGCCCGGTGAACTCGAGCGGCTGCGGCGGCGGTACCCGCCCGATTCCCCGGTGTGGCCGGAATACCTGGTCTTCGGCACGCCGGAGCAGTGCGCCGAAGCGTTGCGCCCCTACGTCGGGCTCGGGGTCACCGACTTCGTGCTCGGCGTCCGGCCGCCGGTGGACTGGCGCTGCGTCACGCTCTTCGCCGACCAGGTCGTCCCCCAGCTCCGCGCGTCCCGGTGACGCCGGTGAGAAAGGAAGCCACGATGGGCAACTACTACTCGGAGGGGTTCGCCTCCTTCTTCGACAACAGCTACACCGGCTGGGTCAACCGGTTCTCGCCGAAGCTGGTCGCCCACCTGGCGACCGTGCCGGGCACCGACCGCACCGCCGTGGACATCTGCTGCGGCACCGGCGTCACCGCGGCCTGCTTCCTCGACGCGGGCTGGACGCTGCACGGCGTCGACGGGTCGAAGTCGATGCTGGACCTGGCCCGCGCCCGCCACGCCGGGGCGATCGAAGCCGGCCGGTTCTCGGTGGTGCAGTCCGACGCCCGCGCGTTCCGGCTGCCGGCACCGGTGTCCGCGTGCGTCAGCATGGACGGCGCGCTCAACCACCTGCCGTCCACCGAGGACTTGCAGGCCTGCTTCTCCGCGGCGCACGCGGCGCTCGCCCCGGGCGGCGAGTTCGTCTTCGACCTCTACGAGCAGACGCACTTCCTGCACTGGAACAACGTCACGCTCACCGACACCGCCGAGGCGGTGGTGGTCAAGCGCGGGGTCTGGGACACCGACACCCGCACGGGCATGCTGCGCGTGTCGGGGGTGTTCGGCGCGGGGGACCGGGTGCAGCGCGTGGACCAGACGCTGACGAGCTGGTACTACGACGCCGAGGACGTCACGGGCGCCCTGCGCGCGGCGGGCTTCGAGCCCCTGCCGCACGACTTCGGCGGCGAGGACCTCAAGTGCGACTCGGGCTCGTGCTCCCGGACGGCGGTCCCGTGCCGGGCGATCTACCGGGCCCGCAAAGCCTGACGCACCCCGATGTGGCGTTGGGTGCGCTGGACGCACCGAACGCCACATTGGGGCGCTCGGCGCCGGCGCTATCCGGTGGGCGGCAGCGGCCAGATGGTCCGCTTGACCCGGTAGTCCTCGACCGCCGCCGCGAGGTGCTCCGGGCGGCACGGGAAACCGCCGCCGCCGAGCGCGCCCGCGGCGCCCGGCACCCAGTTGACCGAAATCTCCTTGGCGCGCAGCAGGTGCGCCACCTCGAAGGCCTCCTCCGGTGGTCCCCACACGCTCGCGGCGTGGGCGGCCGCCGCGGCGGACCCGGCCAGCCGTGCCGCCGCCTCGGGATCCGGCGCGGCCTGGACCGTCAGCAACGGCCCGGGCACCTCCTGCAGCACGGCCGGGGCGTCCGGCGCGAGATCGGCCAGCACGCGCGCACCCCGCCAGAAGCCGTGCTGTTC
This sequence comes from Amycolatopsis sp. FBCC-B4732, assembly GCF_023008405.1. Lineage (NCBI taxonomy): Bacteria > Bacillati > Actinomycetota > Actinomycetes > Pseudonocardiales > Pseudonocardiaceae > Amycolatopsis > Amycolatopsis sp. FBCC-B4732. The sequence goes on along the minus strand of NZ_CP095376.1, from coordinate 4,926,589 downwards.
CTCCGGCCCCAGGCGGGTTTCGGCCTCGAAGCAGAACCCGGCGTCGCTGGTGGCCACCGCGGTGTCGAACAGGCTGAGCTGGTCGAGGTTGTTCAGCGGCCCGAAATCCACGCCCGCCCGGCACTCCGCGACGGCGTCGGCGAGGCCGTGCACCACCTGCTCGTAGTTCTGCCGCAACGTGATCACGCGCGCCGGCGCGAAGTTCTGCCCGGCGTTGTGCGTGCGCGCCCTGGCCAAGGCCCGGAACGTCGATCCGGGTGCGCCGGGCAGCACGACCGCGGCGCTGTTGCCGCCCCACCGCAGGTGCGCCGGCCGCAGCCCGGCGCGGTGGGCGACGTCGATCGCGCCCCCGGTGTTCCCGGCGAAGGAAAGCGCGTCCACCTGGCCGGCCACCAGGCTGCGCCCGGTCCGGCGGTCGCCGGTGACCACGACCAGCACATCGGCACCCAGCACCGGAACGGCGCTTTCGGCCAGGAACTGCACCGAGTCGGGTGTGCTCTCGGCCGGTTTCACCACCACGGCGTTGCCCGCGACCAGCGCGGGCCCGGCCTGGTGCAGCGCCGACAGCAGCGGAAACGCCCAGTGCACGAGCACCCCGACGACGCCGAGCGGAGCGGAGCTGCCCGGCAACGGCGCACCGGCCACGGCGGCGCAGGAACGCAGGTGCCGCACCCCCGCCGCCACCTCGAGCCGCGCGTCGGCGTCCGGCTTGCCGGTGCCCGCGCACTCCAGCTCCACGTACCGGTCGGCGCGGTCTTCGAGGTGGCCGGCGAGCGCGTCCAGCCGCTCCGCGCGATCCGGGCCGCTCAGCCGCGACCACGTCTTCGCCGCGTCCCGCGCGGCCGCGACCGCGGCGGACACGGCGTACTCGTCGCCGATCGGCGCCATCCCGCGCACCTGCCCGGTGCGTGGGTCGAGCAGCAGGGTCGCGGGCCCGCCGGTGACGGCCGGTTCGTCTCCCGGCGTCCGGTGCTCAGTCCCGAACACGCGCGCTCAGGTCGTCCCTCAGCTGCGGGCGCAGCACCTTCCCGGTCGCGGTGCGGGGGATCTCCGCCAGCGTGATCACCCGTGACGGCAGCACCCCCTCGGCGAAGGTGGCCCGCAGCGGCTCGGTCAGCGTCGCGACGTCGGTCCCGCCCCCGGACAGCACGACGGCGGCGATGATCTTCTCCCCGGCGAAGCGGTCCGGCACCGTGACGCACGCGGCGTCCCGGACCTGGGGCAAGGCACGCAGCACGCGGTCCATCTCGTCGAGGGAGACGGTCTCCCCGGCAACCTTGGCGATGTTCTTGAGCCGTCCGGTGAGGACGAAGAAGCCGCGCCCGTCCCGCTCGACCCGGTAGCCGAGGTCCTGGGAGTGGAACCAGCCGTCGCGGAACGCTTCGCGCGTCGCTTCGGCGTTGCGTACGTACCGCGACATGACGTTGAAGCCGCGCATGCAGACCTCGCCCACCTCGCCCGGGGGCAGCGGGGCACCGGCCGGGTCCAGCACCGCGACCTCGTTGCCGTAGACCGCGACCCCGACGGAGGGTATTTCGGCGTCGAGCATCAGCCGCCGGTAGGTGTCGTCGGACAGGCCGGGCGGCATCGTGCAGGAGAAGTTGGTGGTCTCGGAAAGGCCGTAGCCCTGCAGCACGCGGGCCCCGAGGCGCTCGGCGACCGACCGCGCGGTGCGGCTGGTCAGCGGCGCCGCGGCGGAGACGAAGTAGCCGAAGCCGTCGGGGAGTTCGGGTCGGCGCCACGTCTCGACGAGCGCTTCGAGGATGCCGGGCACGACGCTCGCGATGCGCGGGCGGTAGGTCCGCAGGGTGCCGGGGTAGGCGAGCGGGGAGAAGGAGTCGCACAGCACCGTGTGCGCGCCGGCCGCCATCGTGCCGAGCACGGTGAAGTGCAGGCCGTTGACGTGGTGGATGGGCAGGCAGGCGAGCACCCGGTCACCCCGGACGAGCCCGTGGTGGCGGCGCACGGCTTCGGCGTTGGCCACCGCGTTGAGGTGCGTCTGGGCGACGAGCTTGGACGCGGCCGTGGAACCGGACGTCGCGAAGTAGAGCGCGTCGGCCGCGGGGTCGATCGCGGGAAGGGCCGCGGTGGGCTCCGGCAGCTCGGTCCAGTGCGGGAGGAGCCGCGAGTCCGGGCCATCGGTGCCGGGCAGGTGGACGGTGGCGAGCGCACCGGCCGCTTCGAGCTGCCGCGCGCGCCGCTCCGGCGGGTCCGACGGCCCGAGCATCAGCAGCCCGAACCCGGCCCGGAGCACGGCGAGCACGGTGAGAACCGACGGAATGTCGTTCGCCGGCGCGAAGCCGAGCACGGCGGGCCGCACGGTCCCGAACTCGGCGCACAGCCACCCCGCGAGCGCCCGGCTCGCGACGGCGGCCGTGCGGTAGTCCAGGGTGGTCGCGCTGCCATCGGGCGCGACGGCGGTGACGAAGGGCGCGTCCCCCTGGCACACGGCGAACCAGTCGAGCGCGTCCAGCGGGGTGCGCCACGGCGAGGAGGGCACCGCCGGCCCGGCATCGCCGTAGCGGCGCGCGAGTACGTGATCCGCAACCGTCATCGAACGTAACCCTTTCCTCCGGCGCACCGTCCGTTCCGCCTTGCCGAACGAGCCTAGGCCGGGCGGCCCCGGAGAGCGGTAATCCGGAAACCGGCCCGGAAACGGCGGAGTAATCGCGCGGTTTGCGGTGGCGCCTGGCCGGTGCACAGCGGCCGACGCGCGTGGGCCCGGCTGCCCGAGCCGGGCCTGGGCTCGGCCGACGTGCGGGAGCTGCCGGGCCCCGGGGCTCAGCCGACTGGAGAGCGGGCCGCCACCGCGGTGCTCTCCACGCGCGGACGCGGTGTGCGGGCCGCGTCTGCCCGAGCTGGGCCTGGGCTCGGCCGACGTGCGGGAGCTGCCGGGCCCCGGGGCTCAGCCGACTGGAGAGCGGGCCGCCACCGCGGTGCTCTCCACGCTCGCCCGCGGTGTGCGGGCCGCGTCTGCCCGAGCCGGGCCCGGGCTCAGCCGACCGAGGCGCGGTCGGGGACCGCCGTGCTCTCCGCTCGTGCGCGGTGCTCCGTTGCGGCCGGGCTGCCCGCCCCAGGGCAGGAGCGGGAACCTCGGAAGCCGGGCCTGGGCTCGGCCGACCTGGTGACCGCGCTCGCGTGCGGTGCTCCGGCGGCCCGGCCACCGACGCGCGGGAGCTGCCGGGCCCCGGGTTCAGCCGACCGGTGACCGGGCCGCCACCGCCGTGCTCTCCGCGCTCGCCCGCGGCGCGCGGGCCGCGTCGATCAGCTGCTCCTTCCGCGCCCGCACCGGCGCCGGCACCCGCGACAGCGCGACCTCCCGCAGCCGGGTGTTCGTGAACGCGTAACGAGTCCAGGCCAGATCACCCGGCCGCCGGACGCAGCGCAGCATTCCGCGGTTCACCAGCAGGCGCAGCCACCGTCCGCTGGCGTGGTAGCCGTCCTCGGCCGCCAGCGTGGCCACCACCGTCTCGGTGACGTCGTCGCCGCACACCGCCACGTCGTAGAGCACCGCCCGCGCCTCCGTGGGCAGCAGGTCGAGGGCGACCTCCAGCCGGGAACGCACCGAGTACGGGATCGGGTCCGGGAGACTCGCCGGATCCGCGCCGGACAGCCGCCGGCCGTACTCGATGGCGAACAGCGGGTTACCGCCGAGGGCGCCCGCGAGCGGGACGAGGGACTCCGGGTGCTCGTCCGGGACCGCGTGGCCGACCGGGATGCGCGTGGCCTTGTACGCCTCCCACATCAGGCGCGCGGCCTCGTCGTCGGCGAGCGGGTGCAGGCAGACCGACGTGCTGTGCAGCTTGCCCCCGCCCCACGACCGGCGGCGGGTCAGCAGGTCCGGGCGGGCGCTCGCGACCACCAGCAGCGGCACGCCGCCCGACCGTTCGAGGAGGTGGTCGAGGAAGTCGAGGACGACGTCGTCGCTCCACTGCAGGTTCTCCACCACCAGCGCCACCGGCGTCCGCGCGGCCAGCGCCTCGAAGAACTGGGTCCACGCGTCGAACGTGTCCGCGGTCCAGGCGCGGTCGCCGTGGTCGGCCTCCAGCAGCACGCTCAGGTGGGAGAGGATCCACGGCGCCCGGCGTTCGTCGACGACGCCGTTCACGACGTCGCCCAGCCGCGCCAGCGCGAACGGCATGGCGTCGGCCGCGCCGATGCCCGCCGCCGCGCGGACCAGCTCGGCCAGCGCCGTGACGCGGCTGCCCACGCTGATCGCCGACGGCGTGCGGCCGACCAGCACCGTGGCGCGGGTCCCGGCGTCGCCCGGCCCGCGGCGGCGCCATTCCTCCAGCAGGCGGGTGCGGCCGGAACCGGCCTCGCCGAACAGGGTCAGCAGGTGCGGCTGCCGCAGCGTGCGGGCGCCTTCCAGCGCGGCGTCGAGGGCGGCGAGCTCGCGCTCGCGGCCGACGAACGGGAGGTCGTCCGGCCGGTTCAGCAGCCGCACCGCCTCGGCCGTGGTCGGGCAGACCCGCACCGGGCCCGCGGCGTCGTCCTCCAGCAGGCGCAGGCAGAGCTCGACGAGGTCGTCGGACGGCCGGGGCCAGGACCGCGCCGGGTCGTCGTGGCGCACCACGGCCGGGCCGGTGGCGACGACGACGCGCACCTCGAACGGCAGCTGCTGCCCGTCGGCGGTGCGGCACCGCGGTTCGGCGGTCAGCCTGCCGTTGAGCGCGTGCGCCAGCTGCAGTGCCTGCCACGGTTCGGCTTCGCCCGCCGCCCCGTGCCCGGCGGTGACCAGCCACACCGGGGCCGACGGCGCTCCCGTGACGTCACGCCAGACGCGGTGCGCGGGGCCGAGCAGCGCGGCGCAGTCACCGTCGCCGGTCCCGTCCGGCCCGATCACGCGGGTCCGGCGCGACCGGGCTTCGGCGCGGACGACGTCGTCGAGGTAGCCGCGGATGGCGGCGAGGTCCTGTGGCCCCGCGGACAGTCCGGGCGCGGGCCCGGCGGCGATCACCACCGTGCTGATGCGCTTGAGCTCTTCCAGCGGGACGTGCGCGCCCTCGGTGCCCGCCGTCCGCGGTTCCGGAACTTCGGCGCCGGGCCCGCCGGACGGCGGCTCCGGCGCTCGCTGCCCGGCGACGACCGGCTCGGCCACCTGCCCCAGCGAGCTGTCCTGGGTGAGGATCGCGTGCTCCAGCTGCTGCAGCTCGGGGCTGGGGTCCAGGCCCAGCTTCTCCACGAGCGCGCTGCGGGTGCGGCTGTAGACGGCGAGCGCGTCGGCCTGCCTGCCGCGCTGGTAGAGCACCCGCATCAGCAGGCCGCACAGGCGTTCCCGCAACGGTTCCTGCTCGACGAGCACCTCCAGCTCGGTCAGCACCTCGCGGTGCCGCCCGAGGTGGAAGTCCGCCTCCATCCGGTCTTCCAGCGCCATCAGCCGCGCGTTGCCGACGATGCCGATCTCGGGCCAGTCGAGGGCCTGGTCGGTCAGGTCGGCCAGGATCGGGCCCCGCCACATGGCCGTCGCCTCGCCCAGCAGCTCGGACGCCTGCTCCCAGCACCCGCCGGCGAGCGCCGCGTGCCCCTGCACGGCGACTTCGTTGAAGCGCACGAGGTCGATGTCCTGCGGCCGGATGCGCAGCAGGTAGCCGGGGGAGCGGGTGAGCAGCAGCGGCGGTTCGGCGCTGTCGTCCGAGGCGAGCAGTTTCCGGAGCCCGGACACGGCGTTGTGCAGCATCTTGCGCGCGGACACCGGAGCCTCGTCCGGCCAAAGCGCGTCCATGAGCTGGTTGACCGAGATCAGCGAGTTGTGCCGCAGCAGCAGGAGTGCGAGGGTCAAGCGCTGCTTGACACCGCCCAGCGGGACCCGGCGTCCCTGCGCAGTGACTTCGAGCGGGCCGAGCAGGGAAAACTCCATGAATTCGCTCCAGGTGGTCGCAGTCGGGCCGGTACCAATTCGGATCGATCGCGGAACTCGGTTCGCAGGCGAATTCCCCCAGGGCATCGGGAACGGTGTTGGCTTTGCCGATGATCTTAGGTGATCCGCCGGGCCGGAGTCGGCTGAGCGGGCCATCCGTGCACATCCGCGGGCACTTACGGGCAGCCGGCCGCGCGTACACCGCCATTGTGCGGATCCTGGGCAAGTCCTTCCGTCGCAGGGGTGTCCGGGGTGTCCCGCTGACCGGGCAGGCGCGGCGGTATTTTCTGTCGCTCGATCGGCCCGTTTCGCGGGAGAAAAGGACAAATCGGATTTGATTGGTCCGCGCCTTCGCGCGTTACGACATCCGGGTGGTAGTTCCGGCGCTGGGTGGCAGAAAGCGTCGGACTTCCGGCGAAAGGCGACACGCACGGTTTTGTAATACACGCCACCCGTCGCTCCGAAGTGTGAGGAAAACCCGGCGGATTCCGATCGTTCGGCGCATTCCCGGCATCGCCTGCGTAGACCTGTACGCAGGCCGTTAACCCGTTGAGCCCTGGGCGCAGGGCGTTCCGGGTGACGTCGGCGGCCGCGGCTAACAAATCCGCGCGCCCGCCGTCTTTCACACGAACCCCACACCGAATCCGGCTTCCCGCCGGTGCTCGAAAGGGATGTCCCATGTCGCGAAGATCGATTTTCGTCGCCCTCACCGCGGTCGGCGCGCTGCTGGCCCCGACGGCGGTGGCATCCGCCGCGCCGCCGGGGGTGGATCCGGCCACCGTCGACCTGACGCTCGCCGCCGGGCAGAGCACCACCGTCACCAAGCACGTCACCACCTCCGCCGTGCCCCCGAACCCCGACCTCGTCCTGCTGGCCGACACCACCGGCAGCATGGGCAGCGCGATCTCGAACGTCCGGACCAACGCCAACGCCATCACCGGGGACGTGCTCGCCGCGCAGCCGACCGCGCAGTTCGGCGTCGCCGAGTACAAGGACTTCAGCGACACCGTGCCGTTCAAGGTCAACCAGGGCATCACCGGGGACACCGCCGCGATCCAGGCGGGCACGAACCAGTGGACGGCCTCCGGCGGCGGGGACTTCCCCGAAGCCGACCTGAACGCGCTGTACGAACTGGCCACCGGCGCCGTCACCTTCCGGCCCGACGGCACCCGCATCGTCGCCTGGTTCGGCGACGCGCCGTCGCACGACCCCAGCGGCGGGCACACGCTGGCCGACACGATCGCCGCGCTCAAGGCGGCGAACATCCGCGTGGTCGCCGTCAACGTCGGGGCGCTGGACGCCGAGGGGCAGGCGACGGCCATCACCGACGCCACGGGTGGGGTGCTGCTCAACAACGTGCCCTCGAACCAGGTGTCGCAGGCCATCCTGGCCGGCATCAAGTCCATCGAGGTCACGGTGGCCCCGCACGTCACCAGCTGCGACCCGCAGCTGACGCTCACCAACGCCCCGGCGAGCGCCACGGTGGCCAGCGGCGACGTCGCGACGTTCACCGAGACGATCGCGGCGGCGGCGAACGCGGCGCCCGGCACGTACCACTGCTCGGTCGACTACCTGGTCGACGGCGTGTCCCGCGGCTTCGTCGAGACGACGACCGTGCGCGTGCTCGGGTTGAGCATCAACGACGTCACCGTGGCCGAAGGCTCGGGTGGCGCGCCGGTGCCGGCCACGTTCACCGTGTCCCTGCTCGGCGGGGCGAGTCCCGACCCGGTGAGCGTCCACTACGCCACCGCGAACGGCACCGCCACCGCGCCGGCGGACTACGCCGCCACCAGCGGCGACGTCACCTTCGCGCCGGGTGAGACGGCCAAGCCGGTCACGGTCCTGGTCAACCCGGACACCGTCGACGAGCCGGACGAGACGTTCACCGTGAACCTCTCCGCCCCGGCCGGCGCCGGGCTGGTGGACCCGACGGGGGTCGGCACGATCGTCGACGACGACCGCGACGGCGCCTTCTCCTGCACCGGCACCGCGGCGAACGTCATCGGCATCACGGCTGCCGTGGCCAACCCGCAGAACCTGCCGTGCGCCGACGACAGCGAGACCGTCCTCGACGCGACGCTCAACGCGGGCCTGATCAAGGTGCAGACCCACGCGCTGACCTCCTCGACCGACCTGACCCCGGACAACCAGTCCGCGGCACCGGCGGCCGGCGACCACGCGCAGGCGACGGCCAAGATCGACAAGACGGTGATCAGCACGGTCGGCCTGACGATCGAGCTGGGCGTGATCCAGTCCCTGGCGGCGGCGACCTGCCAGCCGACGACGGGCGGCCTCGCCCCGGCCCTGACCGGCAGCTCGAACATCGCCTCGCTGAAGATCAACGGCGTCGCGGTCACGGTCGGTTCGGCCCCGCTGACCATTCCGCTGGTCATCGGCTCGCTGAAGCTGAACGGCCAGACGGTGTCCGGCGGCGTGGTGAAGCAGCAGGCGGTGGCGCTGGACACGGCGCTGGCGAAGATCGTGCTGGCGGAGTCCCAGGCGGACGTGCACGGCACCACCGCGCACCCGGCGGGCAACCCCTGCCGCCGCTGATCCGGTGAAGTGAGCCGGGGCGGGCGGAGACCCCGCCCGCCCCGGCTTCCCGCGCAGCCGCTTCCGGTGTCGCGTCCAGGGTTCGTCGACTACGGCCCGGGTTCGGCCCGGTGAACCACCTGCCGCGCGACACTAGGGGTTCTTCCAGACTTCCCCGCCGCCCAAGGTTTCCGGCGTCGCGGCGGGGTAGAACCGGGGCATGGTGAGCACGGAACCCGGGGTCGTCGCCTTTCCTCGGCGGTCGCCCGGTCAGGTCACTCCGCCCGACGGCTACGCCGACCTCCGGGCCCGGCCCGGTCTCTGCCGGACCGTCCTGCCCGGCGGTACGCCCGTCTGGCTCGTCGCGCGGCACGAGGACGTGCGGGCCGCGCTCACCGACCCGCGGCTCAGCTCCGATCCCTCGAAGCCCGGGTTCCCCGCCACCGGCGGAGCACCGGAAGCGCTTCCCGGGTGGTTCGTCGCCATGGACGCGCCCGAGCACACGCGGTACCGGAAGCTGCTCATCCCCGAATTCACCGTGCGGAAGGTGCGGGAGCTGCGGCCCGGCATCCAGCAGGTCGTCGACGAGCGGATCGACGCCATGCTCGCCGCCGGGAACTCCGCGGACCTCGTCGCCGCCTTCTGCCTCGTGCTGCCTTCGCTCGTCATCTGCCAGCTGCTCGGCGTGCCCTACGAGGACCACGAGCACTTCGAGTCCCGCACCCGCGTGCTGGTCAGCCTCGCGTCGACGGCCCGGCAGCGGGAAGTCGCGCTCGGCGAGATCAACACCTACCTCACCGGACTCATCGCCGCGAAGCGCGCGCAGCCCGGCGAGGACCTGATCAGCCGGCTCATCGACGGCGGGGTGCTCGACGACGCCGAACTGCTCGGCGTGGCCATGCTGCTGCTGGTCGCCGGGCACGAAACCACCGCCAACATGCTGTCGCTCGGCGTCGTGACGCTCCTGGAGAACCCGCAGTGGATCGGGCACGAGGGCGTCGTCGAAGAACTGCTGCGGTTCTTCTCCATCTCCGACGTCGTCAGCCTGCGCGTCGCCACCGAGGACCTCGAGATCTCGGGGCAGCTGATCCGCCGCGGCGAAGGGGTCGCGCCGCTCGGGCTGGCGGCGGGGCACGACGGGACCGTGTTCGAGGACGCCGGCGAGTTCTGCCCGGCGCGGTCGGCGCGCCACCACGTCGCCTTCGGCTACGGGATCCACCAGTGCATCGGGCAGCACCTGGCCCGGCTGGAGATGGAGGTCGCGCTGACGACGTTGTTCGAGCGGGTGCCGCGGCTGCGGCTGGCGGTGCCGGCCGACGAGCTCGAGTTCAAGCACGACGGAGTCCTCTTCGGACTCTACGAGCTGCCGGTGCGCTGGTAGCTCACGCGGTCAGGACGTTCACGCCTTCGCGCTCGATTTCCGCGGCCACCGTGGAATCGATGCCACCGTCGGTGATGAACGTGTCCACTTCGGACAGTTCGGCGAAGCGGGCGAAGTGGTCGTTGCCCACTTTCGTGTGGTCGGCCAGCAGCACGACGCGGCGGGCGCCGGCGATCGAGGCCCGCTTGACCATCGCCTCCGCCGGGTCCGGGGTGGTGAGGCCGCGCTCGACCGACAGGCCGTTGGTCGCCATGAACGCCACTTCGACGAACGTTTCGCTGAGCGAGTGCAACGCCCACGAGTCGACCGACGCGAGCGTGCGCGCCCGGAGGCGGCCGCCCACCAGCATCACCGTGAGGTTGGGGCGCTTGGACAGCGTCAGCGCGATGTTCACGGAGTTGGTGACCACGGTGAGGTTGCAGTCGATGGGAAGCGCTTCCGCGAGGTGGGCGGTGGTCGTGCCCGCGTCGAGCAGGATCGCGCCCTCCGCGGGCAGCTCGGCGAGGGCGGCCTTGCCGATGCGCTTCTTCTCCGCCGTCATCACGCTTTCGCGCGTGTTCAACGCCGGTTCGAAACCCAGGCGCTCGATCGGGATCGCCCCGCCGTGCACCCGGCGGAGCGACCCGTGGCGTTCGAGCGTGGTGAGGTCGCGGCGGATCGTCTCCGTCGTGACCGCGAACTCGCCGGCGAGCTCGGCGACGTCGACCCGGCCGCGCGACCGGGCCTGCTCGAGGATCAGCTGCTGACGCTCTTCCGCGTACACCGCGACCCCCGTCCATGTCGTTCTGTGTTGTTGATGATGTTACTTTATGTTGAATCACGCCCGGAGTGCAATGCCGCCGCGGGGGCGGCGAGGGCCTGCAGCTCGCGCTCCAGCTCGGCGTTCACCGCGCTCTGGTGCCGGGCGAGGAAGAAGTGGCCGCCGGGGAAGACCTCCAGGCGGAAGCCGCCTTCGGTGTGCTCGCCCCAGTTCCCGGCCTCCTCGGCGGTCACCTTCGGGTCCTGGTCGCCGATCAGCACGGTGACCGGGCAGCGGACGCGGCGCCCGGCCGGGCAGGCGTAGGTCTCGATCGCCCGGTAGTCGGCGCGGATCGCGGGCAGCGCCATCCGCAGGATCTCGTCGTCGCCGATGACCGTCCGGTCCACCCGGTTGAGCTCGCGGACCTCGTCGAGCACGCCGTCGTCGGTGCGCTCGTGGATCCGCTCGTCGCGGAACGTCGAGGGCCCGCGCCGCCCCGAGGCGACGATGGCACCGGGCGCCCGCAGCCCGCGCAGTTCCAGCCGCCAGGCGGTTTCGAAGGCGAGGACCGCGCCCATGCTGTGCCCGAAGAACACGGCGGGCTTGTCGGAGAGGGCGGCCAGCTCGTCGGCGATCAGGTCGGCGAGCCCGGCGATCGAGTCCACGTTCGGCTCCCGGCGCCGGTCCTGGCGCCCCGGGTACTGCAGCGAAACGACGTCGACGGCCGGGGCGAACCGGGCCGAGACCGGGTGGAAGTAGCTGGCCGAACCGCCGGCGTGGGGGAAACAGACGAGCCGGGTGCCCGCGCCGGGTGCCGGGTGGTAACGGCGGATCCACGACGTCGTGGCGTTGTCCGCGATGTTCACGAGAGCGTTTCCCTTCGACGCGGTTTCTGGTCCGCCAGTCAACCCCGCCCCGGCCAACGGATTCCTTAGTGTTGCCGCTCACACCACGGGATCCCGCCGGTCTCGGCGGAGCCGGGACCCCCATGAGGGGCCGCCGGGACCTCGGAGCGCAGCGTGACCGCACCCGCCCCACCGGACGTCATGAACGGGTCGTTCATGGCGTCCGGCGTGGTGAACGGGTCGTTCATGGCTTCTGGTCGGTGGTGCGGGTGGGGTGTGGGGCCGTGGGAGCGTGGTGAACGGGTCGTTCATGGCGTCCGGCGTGGTGAACGGGTCGTTCATGGCTTCTGGTCGGTGGTGCGGGTGGGGTGTGGGGCCGCGGGAGCGTGGTGAACGGGTCGTTCATCGCGTCCGGCGTGGTGAACGGGTCGTTCATGGCGCCCGCACCTACGGATTCCTCACCGCGGCCCCGAACCTCGGCGGGATCTTCACCCGGATCCCGCCGAGGTTCGGGGTTTTCCGGGTCGGGGACGACTTAACGTCGGCGGGGCACGCGATCCGGCCGTGCCCGACGGGAGGAGTCCTGATGACCGCTGACGCGCTCACCGCCGCCCGGCGCAAGGCGACCGAGCTGCGCCGTGCCATCCAGTCGCTGCACCGGATCCACGGGGACAGCCCGCCGATGCGGCGCCTGATGAGCGACCTCGGCTGGATCGAGAGCGGGCTCGGGGAGCTGCCCTCGACGCCGCGCGCGGCCGACGAACGGGTGCTCGTGCCGGACACGCCGTACGCGCGCGAAATGTGGCACGGTGCCGACGACGAGGGGCTGGGCGGCCGCCGCCTTCCGTGAAAGCAGGGTGAGGATGGCGGAGGTGACGGGCGTCGCCGGGCGCGTGGTCGGCCGGCGGCGGGAGCTGGAGGTCCTCGGCTCGGCGTTCGCGAACGCGCGGGCCGGTTCGGCGACCCTGGTGCGGGTGCGCGGGGCCACCGGTACCGGCAAGACGGCGTTGCTGGCGGAGTTCGCGCGGTCGGTTTCCGACCGCGCCGTCGTGCTGTCGGAGACCTGCCGCCGGCCGGGCGGCGGGAGCGCCGGCCGGGCCGCCGAAGGGCTGCTCCCGGACGCCGGGAGCCGGTACGGCATGCCGGTGCCGGTGCTCTCGCGGCGGCTGGGCCGCCGGCTGGCCGACCTCACCGTCGCCGGTCCCGTCGTCGTCCTGCTCGACGACTTCCACCACTGCGACGAGGCCTCCGTCCGGGTGCTGGCCCACCAGGCGCACCGGGGCGCGGAACAGCCCCTGCTCGTCGTCGTCGCGCAGCGCCCCGCCGGGCACCCGCTGTGGCCGCCGATGACGCTGCCGCCCGGCGACGTCGCCACCGTCGACCTGGCGGCCTTCGCCGAGCTCGAGGTCGCCGACGTCGCCGCCGCGTGGTGGCCCGAAGCGCCCGAACCCGGGTTCGCCCGCGAGCTGGCCGGGCTGACCGGCGGCAACCCCGCGCTGCTCGGCGAGGTCTGCGCGGCCCTGCACCTGGAGGGGCTCGCCCCGGACGGGACGGCGCTGGCGCGGGCCCGCGTGCTCGTCCCGGGCGCCCGCGCCCGGCTGGTCGAGCGCGTCCTCGCCGGCCGCCCGGAGCACGTGCGCCGCGTCGCCGAGGCGATCGCGGTGTTCGGCGCCCCCGACGTCGAGCTCGTCGCCCTGCTCGGCGGCGTGCCCGAACCGCTCGCCGCCGACGCGCTGGCCGTGCTGGCCGCGGAAGGGCTGCTGCGCGGCGACGGCGAGGAGCTCGCCTCGCCCGCGGTCCGCGACGCGGTGCTGGCCGGCGTACCGGATCGGCGGCTCGGCCCGCTGCGGCTGACCGCGGCCCGGCTGCTCAACGACCGTGGCCGCCCGCCCGAGGACGTCGGCGCGCACCTGCTCGGCCGGCGCCTGCTGCCCGAACGCTGGATGCGCGACGTGCTCGCCGAGGCCGCGCGCACCGCGGAACGGTCGGGCCGCCCGCACGACGCCGCCCGCTACCTCGGGGTGCTCGTCGCCGACCGGCCCCAGGACATGCCGGTGCGGATCGAGTTCGCCCGCCTGGTCGGCGTGCGCGACCCGCTGGCGGCGTACGCGACGCTCGCCGGGATGGCCGAACTGGCCGAAGACACCCGCAGCCGGGCCCGGATCTCCCTGCAGCTGGCCATCGCCGCGCTGTCGGCCCGTGAACCCCAGGAAGCGACGCGGCTGCTCACCGGCGCGCTCGACCAGCTCGACGGCGACCACGGCGAGCACCCCGGGGACGTCGACCGCGGCCTGCGGACCGAGCTGGAGGCCGCGCTGCTGGCCGTCGCGTTCGAACAGCCCGGCTCGCTGGACCTCGTCGGCGGGCGCCTGCCCGCGATGTCCGCGCTGACCGGCCAGACCCCGGCCGAGGTCGGCGTGCTGGCGCTGGCCGCGGTCGCGCACATGATCCGCGGCACCGACCGCGACCTCGCCGTCTCCTGCGCGCGGCGGGCCCTCGAACGCCCGGAACCCTCGGTGCGGTGGGCCTGTTCGCTGGCCGCCTACGTCCTGTTCGCCGCCGACGAGGTCGACGAAGCACTGCACGCCCTGGGCGGCCTGTCGCCCGGGCCGGAGCGCGACGGCACCGGCTGGGCGGAAGTCGTGGCCCTGACCGCGCATTCGTGGCTCACGTGCGGGGCGGGCGACCTGTCCCGGGCGCTCTCGGACGCGGCGGCGGCCGTGCGCGCCGCCGAGCGCGACGACCGCGCCGAGCTCGCCACCGCACCCCTGGTCGCCCAGGCGCTGGTCCTGCTGCAGCAGGGCGACGTCGACGGCGCGGCCGCGGCGATGGCCCGCGCCGACGAGGCCGGGCCCGACGGGTCCGTGCTCCGCTTCCCGGCCCACCTGCTGGCCAGGGGACGGCTCGCCGAGGCCCGCGGGGACCTGGAAGGGGCGCTGGCGCACCTGCGCTCGTGCGGTGCCGGGCTGCGCGCGGAAGGCGGCGCCCACCCGCTGTTCGCCCCGTGGTGGCTCGACGGCGCCCGGGTGCTCGTCCGGCTCGGCCGGCGGGCGGAAGCGGCCGACCTCGTGGCGCACGGCGAAGAACTGGCCCGGGCCTGGGGATCCGCGTCGGCGCGGGGATTGGCGCTGCTGGGCCGCGGCCTGGTGGCCGAAGGCGACGCCGCCGTCGACGGCCTCACCGCGGCGGCCGAAGTGCTCGGCGGGACGGCGGCGTCCTGGTACCTCGCCGAAGCGGAAACCGCGCTGGGGAAAGCACTTCTGCGCGCCGGTGACCACCAGGGCGCGCGCCGGGCGTTCCGCGCCGCCGTGGACCTCTCGGTGCGGGCGGGGTTCTGGAGCCGGGCCGAGGAGGCCCAGGCCGGGGTCACCGCGGCCGGCGGCCGCAACTACCCGGTCACCGGCAGCGTGACCGACGTGCTGACGCTGGGGGAGCGGCGGGTCGGCGAGCTCGCCGCGACCGGCGCCACCAACCGCACCATCGCCGACGCGCTCCAGCTCGCCGTGCGGACCGTCGAAATCCACCTGACGAGCGTCTACCGCAAGCTGGGCGTCACCGGCCGCACCCAGCTGCAGGAGCGGTTCCCCGGCGGCCTGCTCGCACCGGAACCCGCGCTGTGACCGGTGACGCGCGGAGAACGCGGGGGAGTGCCATGCGCCCGGTGCCCGGACTGGCCGTGATCGTCGACGACACCGGCGTGCTCGAAATGGTGCTGCCGACCGGCGAACACCGCGTGCTCGCCAGCGGCCTCGGCGCGGCGATGTGGATCGCGCTGGCCCAGCACGACTGGGATCCCGCCGCCGCGGCGCTCGCGCTGGCGCCCACCTGCGACCTCGAACCGGCCGAGCTGACCGGTTCCCTGCGCGCGTGGATGGGCGACCTGGCGGCGCTGGGCGTGCTGAGCACCGGCGAGCCCGACGGAAAACCCTAGATATGCGCGCTGTTCGTTGACCGGTACCACCGCGGTGACCGACGCTCCTGACGCACGAAGGAAAAGTCCCCGAAGACTCAGGGAGGCGCGGTGGGCGGGCAGGCGCAGGATCGGCCGGCCGTGATCGGCGGCGGGGTGATGGGCTCGGCCATCACGGCGATGGCACTGGGACACGGAGTCCCGGTCACCCTGGTCGAAATCGACGGCGAGGCGGTGGAACTCGCGAAGCGGCGCGTGGCCCAGCAGCTGCGGCACGGCCGGCTGATGGGCGCGTTCCCCGACGTCGCCGAAGGCGAGCTGACCGCGACGACCGACCTGGGCGCGGCGAAGGACGCGACGGCGGTCATCGAAGCGATCGTCGAAGACGACAAGGTCAAGGCCACCGTGCTCGGTGAGCTCGCGGCGCTGGTCGCCCCGGGGACCCCCTTGATCAGCAACACTTCCGGCATCCCGGTCGACGAACTGGCCGAAGCGGTCGAACGGCCCGCGGACCTGCTGGCGACGCACTTCATGAACCCGGCCTACCTCATCCCGAACGTCGAGGTCGTCCGCGGTCCCCGCACCGAGCAGTCCACTCTGGACGCGGTGCTGGGCCTGCTGGAACGGCTGAGCCGCAAGCCGATCGTCGTGCGGGACTCGCCGGGGTTCGTCACCAGCCGGCTGCTGCACCCCATGATCAACGACGCCGCGCGGCTGGTCGAGGAAGGCACCGCGTCGGTGGAAGCCGTGGACGAGCTCATGCAGGGCTGCCTCGGCCACCCGACCGGCCCGCTGCGCACCGCCGACCTGATCGGCCTGGACAACCTCGCGGACGCGCTGCGGGCGCTCGCCGAACGCACCGGCGACCCGCGGCACGCGCCGTGCGCCCTGCTGCAGTCCAAAGTGGCCGACGGCCACCTCGGCCGGAAGACCGGACGGGGCTTTTACGAGTACGGGAAGGTGTTCTGAGTGAACGACGTCTCCACCACCGCAACCCCGGCGCGCACGCCGGAGGCCGTCACGCGGGAGATCCGGGAGTTCCTGACCGGACGCGTCAAGCAGGACGTCCCGGACGACCAGGACCTCTTCCGCACCGGCCTGGTCTCCTCGATGTTCGCCATGGAGCTGGTCGTGTTCCTCGAGCAGACCTACGGCATCGCCATCGTCGGGCCGGACCTCAAGCTCGACAACTTCCGCACCGTCGAAAGCATGACGGCGCTCGTGGGGCGCCTGCTCGATGAGTGAGCACCCCCTCGCGGCGGCCGCCGCCGAGCTGACCGCCCGGGTCGGTGACCAGGCGGCGGCCTGGGACGTCGAGGGACGGCTGCCCGAAGACCTGTTGCGCGCGCTGGGCGCGCGGGGCCTGCTGTGCGCCGAAGTGCCCGCCCAGTTCGGCGGGCTCGGCGTCAGCAGCCTCCACAGTGGATGGTTCACCGCGCACGCCGGTTCGCTGTGCAGCTCGCTGCGCAGCGTGATGACCTCGCAGGGCATGGCGGCCTGGACCATCCAGCGCTTCGGCGACCGCGCCCAGCGGGCGAACTACCTCGGCCGGCTCACCTCCGGCGACCTGGCCGCGGTGGCGTTCAGCGAACCCGCGGCGGGCAGCGACCTGTCGTCGGTGGCCACGACCGTCCGCGCCGACGGCGACGACGTCGTGATCAACGGTGAGAAGGTCTGGATCACCGCGGCGGCGTACGCGGACCTGATCGTGGTCGTCGGCGAGCTCGACGGCCTCGGCACCGCGGTCGTGGTGCCCTCGAACGCCGAGGGCGTCACGATCGAACGCGTCCCGCACCCCAGCGGGTGCCGCGCCGCCGGCCACTCGACCGTCCGGCTCCACGACGTCCGGCTGCCGCGCTCGGCGGTGCTCGGCGGCGGCGGGGTCGAGCTGTCGATGCTCATCACCACCGCGCTCGCCTACGGCCGGATCTCGGTGGCCTGGGGCTGCGTCGGCATCCTGCGGGCCTGCCTGGCCGCGGCCGGCGAGCACGCGGCGAACCGGCACCAGGGCGGGGTTCCGCTGGCCGACCGCCAGCTCGTGGCCCGGCACCTGGCCGACCTCTACGCCGACGAGCAGGCCGCGACCCGCGTGTGCGAACACGCCAGCCGGGCCTGGGACGACCGTTCACCCGAGATGGTGGTCGCGACCGTGCTGGCCAAGTACGTCAGCTCGACGGCGGCGGCCCGCGGGTCGGGCACGGCGGTGCAGGTGCTGGCCTCGGCCGCGGCCCAGGACGGCCACGTGGTCGCCCGGGCGCACCGCGACGCGAAGCTGATGGAACTCATCGAAGGCAGCAACGAGATCTGCCAGCTCATCCTGGCGGGGCACACCCGTGTCCTCGTGAATACCGGCGACTGAGGAGGATTCCGGTGGCTAGCACGACCATGGTCAAGTGCCTGGTGTGGGACCTCGACGAAACCCTGTGGAACGGCACGTTGCTCGAAGACGGCACCGTCGAGGTTTCCGAAGAGATCCGCCAGCTCGTGAAGACCCTCGACGCGCGCGGCATCCTGCAGTCGGTGGCGAGCAAGAACGACCACGAACACGCCTGGGCGCGGCTGGAGGAGCTCGGCCTCGCGGAGTACTTCGTGCTGCCGCAGATCGGCTGGCACGCGAAGTCCCAGTCGGTCAAGGCGATCGCCGACGAGCTGAAGTTCGCCCTCGAGACGATCGCGTTCGTCGACGACCGCGACAGCGAACTGGCCGAGGTGACCTACCACCACCCGCAGGTGCGCACCTACCGAGCCGAGGACGTGCTGGAACTGGCGGACCTGCCGGAGTTCAGCCCGGAGACGGTCACCGTCGACTCGCGGCGGCGGCGTCAGATGTACCAGGCGTCCTTCCGCCGCCAGGAGGCCCAGGCCGGGTTCGCCGGCCCGGACGAGGACTTCCTGCGCTCGCTCGACCTGCGGATGACGATCCTGCCGGCCACCGACACCGAGCTGTCCCGGGTGGAGGAGCTGACCCGGCGCACCAGCCAGATGAACGCCACCGGCATCCACTACTCCGACGAGAAGCTGCGCGGCCTGCTCGACGACCCGTCGCACCGGGTGCTGGTGGTCAGCATGCGCGACCGCTTCGGGCCGCACGGCGCGGTCGGGGTGATCCTGCTGGAGACGTTCGAGGAGTTCTGGCACCTCAAGCTGCTGGCGACGTCGTGCCGGGTCGTGTCGTTCGGCGCGGGCTCGATCATCCTGCGCTGGCTGGCCAACCAGGCCGCGAGCGCCGACGCGCACCTGGTCGCCGACTTCCGCGCGACCGACCGCAACCGGATGATGGAGATCGCCTACCGCTTCGCCGGGTTCGCCGACGACGCGTGCGCGTGCACGGCCGTGCTGCCCTCCGGCGAGGTCCCGGGCCTGCAGCGGCTGCACCTGGAGCCGGTGCCGCAGGAGGAGCCCACGACGGTGTCCCTGGTGGCGCCCGACCTCACCGAGCCGGTCGGCGTGCGCTGAGTTTTGTCCGAGGAAGGGCCCGCTCCCGGTTCGGGGGCGGGCCCTTTTCCCGTTGCCGGGCACGGAGAAAGGCCGCCACGGTGGGTCCGTGGCGGCCTTTCCGCGCGGGTTTCAGCCGGCTTTGCGGATGAGCGTGATGCCGTCGGCCATCGGCAGCAGCGACATCTCCACGCGCGGGTCGTCGCGCACGAAGCGGTTGAACTCGCGGATGGCGACGGTGTCGGGGTCCTGGGCTTCGGGATCGGTGACGCGGCCGAAGAAGAGCGTGTTGTCGACGACGATGAGCCCGTCCGGCGCCAGCAGCCCGAGCGCGGCCTCGTAGTAGGCGGCGTACCCGACCTTGTCGGCGTCGATGAAGACCAGGTCGACGGTGCCGGGCCCGTACTCGTAGAAGAGCGTGTCGAGCACCTGCGTGGCGGGATCGATCCGCAGGTCGATCCGGTCTTCGACGCCGGCCCGCCGCCAGTAGGGCCGCCCGAACGCCGGCCAGCGGTCGGTGACGTCGCAGGTGATGAGCAGCCCGGTGGCGGGCAGCGCCCGGGCCATGCAGAGGGAGCTGTAGCCGGTGAAGGTGCCGACCTCCACCACCAGCCGCGCCCGGGTGAGCTTGACCAGCAGCGCGAGCAGCCGGCCTTCTTCCGCGGACACCTGCATCGCCGCGCCCATGGGCAGCGAGGCCGTCTCGTCGCGCAGTTCGCGCAGGATCTCGTCCTCGGCTTGCGAATGCTCGCTCACGTAGCCGAGCACGTCGGAGGACGCCAGTAGTTGGGTCGCCATGGCGGAAGCCTAGGTTCGCCGGATCCTGGAAGTGTCTAGTTCACAGGCGGAGCAGTCCCTGGTGCACGCGGTGCAGCAACGCGAGCGGCGGCCGGCCGGCGATCCCGAGCTCCGCGACGTCGGCGACGAGCAGCCCGAGGTCGATCCCGTGCTGTACGAGGTCGCGGGTGGCGTCGAGCGACTGCCGGAGGTAGGCGGAGACCTCAGCGATCGAGGTGGGGATCTGGCACATCCGGCACAGGGCGGTGAGATCCGGATCGAGGCCGGCGGCGCCGCGGTGCCGGCCGGTGGCGAAGAGCATGACTTCCGGCGGGAGGACGTGCCGGGCCCGGGGAGGCGGGGGAGTGCTGCCGCGGACGTAGGGACGGGGACGTTCCCGGGTGGTGTGTTCGTCGAGGGCGGGGATGGGGTGCGTCCCGAGACTGGCGGCACGGCGCCCACGGGTGCGGTCGTCCTCGGCGGGATCGAGGGGCTTGCCTGGCCGGGTTTCGTGGACGGCTTCGCTGCGCTCCGCGCCGGTGTCGCGGCCGCGGGCGGGTTCGGTTCGTTCCGCTCGGCGTGGGCCGCGCTCGCCTGTCTCGCCGGGTCCGGTTTGCTCGTCTCGACGCGGGCCGCGCTCGCGGGTGGCATCGCCCGGGCCGGGGTCGCGGTCGGCGTGGGCGGGTTCCGCGGGGCCGGTTCGGTGCGTGCCGGTGCCGCGCTCGCCGGTGCGGGCGGGGACGCTACGGCCGGTTGGGCGCGGGCCGGGGTCGCGGGCACTCTTGCCGGGCCTGTGCGCGGCATCGCCGGAAGCAGAGCCACGACCGGCGTCTTGCCCGCCGGCACTGCTGGCGGTCGCGCCCGCGGCTTTCTCGGGGCGGGTGCCGCGCTTGCCCCGGGCGGCGCCGGCGGTCGTGCCGGTACCGGTCGCGGCGGCACCGGAGCCGCGCCCGCCCTTGCCGGTGCGGGTCGCGGTGCCCGAGTCGCGCTCGTCGGCGCGGGTCGTACCCCCAGCGCCCGCCCCCGCCGCCTTCCCGCCCCGCTTGCCCCGCCCCGTGGCCGGCCGGGCACCACCAGCCGCCTTCCCCGGTCGCGCGTCCCGCTCACCGGTATCCTCACCCGCCTCTTCGACGGCCTCCACCTGCGGCTCCGGCGCGTGAGCCGGGTCCGAGTTGGGTTTGGGTGTGAATCCATGCGCCGCCCACACCTCGTAGTCGCCCCAGCCGCCGAAGGACAGGGATGCCGAGCCGATCTTCGCGGGGCGGCGATCGTGGGAGTTTTTCATGTTCGCGGCCTCGAAACCGGTCGGACGGGGTGTCGAGCCACCTTCACCCACGGCCCTGGCGGGGTGTCAAGTCGCTTTGCCTTAATGTAGGGATTTCTGGGTCTTCGTGGGTAGTGCGTTGTCGGCAGGGGTCAACCGCAGACAAAACGAAGGTGCTGGACTTGTTAAACCAACATTGGTCGTCTTAGGCTGGAGAGCCACGTCACTCACCGGTACACCGCCGGGGGAGTGACGGAAAGCAGCCGCTGTGGGGCGGAGGGTGATGGTGGTGCCCGGATCAGGTAGAGCCGGATCGGCGTGGCCGGTCGCGCCTGCCCTGCCCTCCGTGGACACCGTCGCGCGGAGCGCAGGGCCCGTTGCCGCGCCCGTTTTGACCGTTCCCTGGCTCGGGGAACGCGACGACCGCTCCCGCCGCACCGCCGAAACGCGGCTGGTCGAACGGGAGGACGAGATCGCCGTGCTGCGGCGGGGGATTCGCGGGGTGCTGGCCGGGCGGTCGGGCCAGGTGACCGTCGTCGGCCCGCGCGGGGCCGGGCGCAGCGCGCTGCTCGCCGCCGCCGTCCGGGAAGCCAGGGTCGCCGGTGTCATCACCGCCTTCGCCTCCTGCTCGCCCGGGGAATCGGCCGTGCACCGCGGCGTCATCAACCGGCTCTTCGCCGACATCGCCGACGCCGACTGCCGGCTCGACGGCGGGCCGCGCTCCTGCGGCCGCACCTCGGCCGAGCGGTCCATCCCGACCCTCTGCGGCGACTTCGTGGGCGTCGCGAGCCAGGGCCCGCTGCTGATCGCCGTCGACGACGCCCAGTGGGCGGACCCCGGCTCGAAGGCCTGGCTCGAAGCCATGGAGCACCGGCTGCAGCAGGCGCCGATGCTGCTCGTCCGGTCCGTGCTCGCCACCGGTGAGCACGCGGCCGTGCCGGGCGGGGACACCGCCGCCGTGCGGCTGCTCACCGAGGACGGCCTGCGCGAGCTGGTCGCCGACCGCTTCCCCGGCAGCCTGCCCGACCCCCGCTTCACCGCGGGCCTGCACCGGGCCACCGGCGGACGGCCCGCGCTGGTCGCGCCGGTGCTCGAACGGCTCGCCGCCGCCGGGGGCGACCCGGTGGCCGAGCACCTGCCCGCCGTCACCGCGCACCTCGCCGACGTCCGCGCCGCCGAGCTGGCCGTCTCGATCGCGGCGCTGCCCGCCGACGCCTTGAACCTGTTGCGCGCCATCGCGGTCTGCCGCGGGCTGCTCGACTTCGACCTCGTGACGAACCTGGCCGGCCCGCTCGCCGGCCGCGTCGGCGACGCCCTGCGCCAGCTGGTCGGGTTCGGCCTGGTCCGCGAAGGCGCGCCGACGCGCATCGCCGACGGCACCACCGCCGACGCCGCGCTCGGCACGCTGAGCGCGGCCGAACGCGGCGAGCTCGCGAACCGGTGCGCCGAACTCGCCTACCGCGCCGCGGTCCCGGACGACCAGCTCGCCGAACTGCTCTCCGCCGTCCGCCCGGTCGGTGCCTCGTGGGCGGTGGCGACCCTGCGCCGGGCCGCGGAACGCCGCCGGGTGCTCGGGGACGACGCCGGCGCGGCGCGGCTGCTCGGCCGGGCGCTGCGCGAACCGGTCAGCCCGGCCGAACGCCGGAAGCTGATGCTCGGGCTCGCGCTGGCCGAGGTCGCCGACGAACCGGAGCTGAGCGACCAGCGCCTGCAGCGCGTCCTGCTCGACACCGGTCCCGAGGTCTCCGGCGCGGTCCTGCTCGAAGCGGCCGACCACCTGCTCGCCCGCGGTGACACCCGCACCGCGCACCGCGTGATCGCCGCGACCTGCCGCCGCCGCAGCGGGTTCGAGGCCGGCACGTCCGCGCTGGCCGCGCTCGGCAGGCTGGCGCAGGAGGACTGCGCGGCCGGCCCGGTCGTCCCGGCCACCGCGTTCGACGCGCCGCACCCGGAGCCGGGCGACACCGACCCGGTGCGCGCGGCGACGACCGCGGTCGAGCTCGCCCGCCGCGGCCGCGAGCCCGGCCGGGCCCGGGAACTCGCCCGGCTCGCGCTCGAACCGCGCGCGAACCTGCCGCACACCCTGCGCCTGCGGGCCGCGTGGGTGCTGCTGTGCACCGACGAGCTTTCCGAGGCCGTGCTTGGCCTCACCGACGTCCACCAGGACGCGGTCCGCGCCGGGGCCCGCGCGGTCGCGGCGAACGCGGTGCTGCTGCGGGCCCGCTGCGAACTGCGCCGCGGCAATCTCGGCCAGGCCCAGGCCGATCTCGAAGCCGCGGTGGCCCGGCTGCCCGAACGCGCCTGGCACCCGCGGGCGCTGCCCGGGCTGCGGGCCGTGCGCGCGGAAGCGGCACTGGCCGCGATGCGGCTCGACGACGCCGAGCGCGCGGTGGGCCCGGTGCTGCCGGCCGGCGCGGACGACGGCCTGGCCGCCGGGTACCTGCTGCTGCAACGCGGCCGCGTCCACCTGGCGAAGGGGGACGCCCGAGCCGCGCTCGAAGCGTTCCGCGCGGCCGGGCGCGGCACCACCGGGCGGCGCGAAGGCAACCCCGTCGACCTGCCGTGGCGGACCGGCGCGGCGCTGGCACTGGCCCGCTCCGGCGCCGACGGCGCCGTCGAACTGGCCCGGGAGGCGCTGGCACGCGCGGAAACCTGGGGCGTGCCGGGCGCGCGCGGCGCCACGAGCCTGCGCCTGGCCGACGTCTTCACCGGCACCGAACGCCGGGCGCACCTGGAACGCGCGGTCGAGCTGCTGGAGGGGACGGCCCGGCGCGTCGACTTCCTCACCGCCGTAACCGAACTCGCCGCCGCGCGGCTCGACGACGGGGACGTCGCCGAAGCCACCGCCTTGATCGGGCGGGTCGCGACCCTGCGGCCGCAGCTGCTGCCGGCCGGGCTCGCGGAGAAGATCCGCGACGTCTCCGGCCGGCTGGCCCGCCGCGGGCACGACATCGCCGACCGTCCCGCGCCCGGCGACCCCGCCGGCGCACTGTCCGAACAGGAGGCCCGGATCGCCGCACTCGCCGCCGCGGGCCGCACGAACCCCGAGATCGCGCGGGCGTTGCAGCTGAGCAGCCGCTTGGTGGAGCTGCGCCTGACCCGGATCTACCGCAAACTGACCGTGACCGGCCGGGGGCAGCTCACCGAGCTGATGAGCCCCGGCTCCGCAGCGAGTTGATGGCCGGTGCTGCTGGAGCGTGACACCGAGCGGGCCGCCATCGCGACCGCGTTGAACGCGGCCGCGGGCGGCGACGGCTCCCTGCTGCTGATCAGCGGGCCGGCCGGCAGCGGGAAGTCCGCGCTGCTGCGCGACACCATGGCGGCGGCGCTCGGCGCGGGTGCCCGGGTGCTGCGCGCGGACGCCACCCGGCTCGAAGAGGACTTCGCCTTCGGTATCGCCCAGCAGCTGTGCCGCCCGGTGCTCGTCGCGGCCGGCGAAGCCGAGCGGGACCGGTGGTTCCAGGGCGCGTCCGAGCAGATCCTGCGTGCCCTGACCGAAGAACGGCTGATCACCGACGGCCACGAGCACTACCTGCCGACCGAAGCCGTCCTCTATGGACTGCACACGGTCGTGCACGCGATGTCCCACGACGACCTCGTCGTGGTGATCGTCGACGACCTGCAGTGGGCCGACCAGGGATCGCTGCGCCTGCTGGGCTACCTGGCCAAGCGGCTGAGCGGATCGCGGATCCTGCTGGCGCTGGCGCTGGCCGACGAATGCGAGGCGCCGAAGTACCCGCTGGTGCACGAACTGGTGACGGCGGCCGCGCGGATCGTCGTGCCCGCACCGCTTTCGCGGTCGGGCGTCGCTTCGATGGCCGAGGTCGCGTTCGGCGAACGCGCCGAGGAGCCGTTCACCGCGATGCTGCACGAAGTCTCCGGCGGCAACCCGGCCGACGTCGCGACCGTCCTCACCGGACTGGTCGCCGAAGGGCTGCGGCCGGTCGCCGCGCAGACCGCGGCCGCGGAAACCGAAGCCGTGCGGCTGCTCGACCACCGCGTCCTGATGTCGCTGGGCTCGCAGCCGCCCGCGGTGCTCGCGCTGGCCCGCGCGGTCGCGGTGCTCGGCGACCTCGCCGAACCGGGCCTCGCCGCCGACCTCGTCGCGCTCGACGACGTCGAGTACTCCTCGGCGGTGCAGCACCTGGAGCGGCTGGGCCTGGTCGACCGCGAGGACGGGCGGATCGGGTTCGTCACCACGAGCGTGCGGGACGGCATCGAGTCCGCGATCCCGGTCGAACTGCGGGAAGACCTCTACCGGCGCGCGGCGCGGCTGCTCTACGAGCACGGCCGCCCGGCGGAGCGGGTGGCCGAGACGCTGATGAAGGTCGGCATCGCCGAAGACCCCTGGGAAGTGCGGATCCTCAGCTCGGCCGCGGGCAGCGTGCTGGAACGCGGCGCCGGCGAACTCGCGGCGCGCTACCTGCGCCGGGCCCTGCTCAACACCGCGCCCGACAGCGAAGAACGCGGCCGGCTGCTCGTCGAACTCGCCGCCGCGGAACGGGGTTTCGACCTGGTCGCCGCGGCCCGGCACCTGTCGCAGGCGCTCTCGCTGCTGCCACCCGGTCCGCAGCAGGCGGAAGCGGCGCTGTGGATCCCGCCCGCGTACGCCGCCGCGGCACCGAACCTCGGCGCGGCCGTGCGCGCCGCCGTCGAACCCGTGCTGCGCGCCGGGGAACCGGTGGAACTGGCGCTGCGGGCCGAAGCCCGGACCTGGTACCCGGGGATCGGGCAGCCGGGCCGCGGCCAGGCCGCGCTGGCCCGCCTCGCCGAACTCGAGCACACCGGACGCCTGGACGCCCCGGCCGGCCGGGAGCTCGCGGTGGTGCTGCTGCACACCGCGGTGCTCTCCGGCAGCGTGCCGGTCGACGACGTCGAGACCGTCCTCAAGCGACTGGTCAGCGAAGAGCCGCTCGACCCGCGGCACGCCTACACGTCGCTGCCGCTGCTGGTGTCCACCTCGGTCCTCGCCGACAACGCCGCCGTGCTCGAGCCCGCGCTGACCGCGGCCGCGCAGGCGGCGCAGGAGCACTGGCCGGACACCGCGCCGCTGATCGCCGCCGAACTCGCGGAAGTCAAGCTGGCGCAAGGGGAGCTGGCCAAGGCGCGGCGGATCGCGCTCGGCGTGCTGGAGGGCACCGACCACGAAGCCTGGCCGGACGCGCTCGCGCGGTCGGTCACCACCCTCGCCCAGATCGCCCTGGAGACCCAGGATCCCGAGCTCGGCGAACGCCTGCTGGGTACGCCGATGGACGGCACCGACCACCGCGTGTTCGCCGCGCGGCGTCTGACGCGGGGGATGATCGACCTGGTCCGCGGCGACCCGGCGACGGCACTGGGCCGGTTCCTCGACTGCGGGCGGCGCCTGGAGCGCGAGGGCTGGGTCAACACACCCCAGTACCCGTGGCGGATCTGGGCGGCGCTGGTGCAGCAGCGGCTCGGCGACCTCGCCGCGGCCCAGGCGCACGCGGCCGAAGAGGACCAGTTCGCGCAGCACTGGGGGACCCCGCTGAGCGTGGGGCGTTCCCTGCGCCTGCAAGGGATGCTGACCGGCGGTGCGGACGGCATCGCGCTGCTGCAGGAGGCGGCCGGCATCCTGCGCGAGTCGGAGAACGTCGTCGAGCGCGCCCGCACCGCCGTCGTACTGGGTGCCCGGCTGCTCGACGCCGGGCTGCCCGAAGCCGAAGACCTGCTGGCCGAGGGCCGGGAACTGGTCAAGGCGATCGGCGCGTCCTGGTTGGACGGCAGCGGCGAAACCGAGCTGAACGGTCCCGTGCTGCGGTTTTCCGGCGACAGCCTGGGGAACCTCACGAAGACCGAAGCCGCGGTCGCGCGGCTCGTCGTCCAGGGCTGGACGAACCAGCGGATCGCCGATTCCCTCGGCGTCACGCGGCGCGCGGTCGAGAAGAACCTCACCGGCACCTACCGCAAGCTCGAAGTCAGCGGCCGGGCCGAGCTCATCGAGCGCTTCGGCGCGCTCGAGCAGGAGAGCTGATTCCCCTTGCCGCACCCCGCACCGCGAGGGTCCGCACCCCAGGTTCGGTACGCCCGTGCGGTGCGGGGTGCGGGGGTACGGACCCCCTTTTCCCCAGGTTTCCCAGGTCAGGAGCCAAAAGGGCAGTGCCGGTGCCCGTCCGCCCGGGGTTCGGTACCGCACCGCACCGCACGGCGCTCCGTACCTCCGTACCCCCACCGCCTCCGCACCACAGTGTTAAGAACGGGTGTCCGGATTGTGTTGCCCGGGATAATCAAGCGTGCATAACATGATCTGCATCACCCCGGAGACACGGCTCACACAGTGACTCGCAGCCGTCGGCCTTCTCGCCCCCGGGGCTTCAGCTTCCAGCCGGAGAAAGGAATGCCTTCATGAGTGCGGACGTTGCGGATCTGGCTGTGGGTATCGGGGTGGCCGGGGTCGCGGACCAGGCGGTCCGGACGGCCACCCGAAAGCCCGCGCTGCGCGCCATCACCCCCGAGATGTGCATGGTGAACCTGGACCACCGGCTGCGGATCGTCTCCGCCAGCATGGAGTTCTTCCGCGTCTTCGAGCGCAGCTCGGACGCGGTCACCGGCACCGGTCTCTGCGACCTGCTGCACCCCAGCGTGCGGAGCAAGGTCGAGAACCAGCTGCGGCTGCTGGCGCGCGGTGAGCGCAGCCGGTTCGTCGAGCGGATCCTGGTGATGCGCGAGAACGGCACGACGTTGTCCGGTGAGTTCATCGGCTCCACGGTGCACGGCGTCGGCGACCGCCTCGACAGCCTGACGGTCGTGTTCCGGCCGGACAAGAACGAGCGCGGCAACCAGGTGGCCTGCAGCAAGAAGAAGATCCTGTCCGAGATCGACGCCCGGATCCTCGAGGGGGTCGCCTCCGGCGTCTCCACGATCCAGCTGGCGGCCAACCTCTACATGAGCCGCGGCGGCGTGGAGTACCACGTGACGACGCTGCTGCGGAAGATGAAGGTGAAGAACCGGCCGGCGCTGATCTCGAAGGCCTACTCCATGGGCATCTTCGGGGTCGGGTCGTGGCCTCCGCGTGCGCTGCCGGACTTCGTGCGGTGACGGGCGGTGGCCGCGATGGGTGCGACGGGGCTCCCGGACGAACTGAACCACCGGGCGCGGGCGATGCTGCGCGCGGTCGCGGCCGGCCGGGCGGAAATCGCTTGCAGCTGCGAGCCCGACCTCTACATCGACGGGCTGGTGTGCTGCGACCAGTACACCGCCCACGAGCTCGCGCACCGCGGCCTGCTGGCCCCGGCGCGGCCGGGCTGGGTGGGGCAGCGGGTGCGCGCCCGGCTGACCCCGGCGGGAGCCGCGGCGCTCGGGACGGTGGGCGAAGCGGCGTGACGAGGGAAAACAGCTTGGCGGGCCGGGTGTCCTTCCGGGAATCGGAGGGCCACCCGGCCCGCCTTGTCGTGTTCGGCGCGCGGTCCGGAGATCTGGCTTTGTGTTGGTTTGTTGCCACGCGGCGTGGTCGACGTTCTTCCTGGCCACAGTGCAAAGATCAGCGACTTCCGAAGATAACGGTTGAACTTCCGGTGAAGTTGGGTCTTGCAAACGCAGATGAACACAGGCAATATCAACCAAACCAACGAGGACCCCGGCGGAGGTGTGCTGAAGTGTTCGTGACCCTGACGGCGAACCCGAGCGTCGACCGGACGATCGAGGTCGACCGGCTCATCCGGGGCGAGCTGCACCGGGCTACGGGTGCGCGTGTCCAGCCGGGAGGCAAGGGCATCAACGTCGCACGCGCGCTCGTGCGCAACGGTCTCAAGGCCCGGGCGGTGGTCCCGGCCGGCGGTGCCGACGGCGACCACCTGATCAGCCTGCTGCACGACTACAACATCGACGTGGTGCGGGTGCGGACCGCGGAACCCGTGCGCAGCAACATCAGCGTGGTCGAACCGGACGCGACCGTCACCAAGGTGAACGAGAGCGGTCCGCACCTTTCCGGTGCGGAGCTGGAAACCCTCTGCGACACACTGATGTCGCACGTGGCCGACGCGGAATGGGTGGTGGCGGCGGGAAGCCTGCCGCCCGGCGCCGGCGAAGACTTCTACGCCGACCTGATCGCGCGCCTGGCGACGACCGGCGCCAAGGTCGTCGTGGACACCAGCGGCCCGGCGTTCCGCACGTCGGTCAAGGCCGGACCGGCCTTGGTCAAGCCGAACCTCGACGAGCTCGAGGAAGCGGTCGGCCGGCAGCTGGACACCGTGCGGGACGTCGTCGACGCCGCACAGGAACTCCGCGCCCTCGGCGCGGGCACGGTTCTCGCCAGTCTCGGCAGCAAGGGCGCCGTGCTGGTGGAAGACGCGGGAGTCTGGTGCGCCAACGCATCGGCCGAACCGCGGAGCTCGGTGGGGGCCGGCGACGCGATGCTCGCCGGTTTCCTGGCGGCAGGGGGGAGTGGCCCGCAGGCGCTGGCCACAGCCGTCGCCTGGGGAGCGGCAGCAGTGTCGCTGCCCGGGAGCACGATGCCGGGTCCCGAAGACGTGGGGGCACGTCGAGTGCGGGTGGACCCGCGTCCGGAGTGGGACGAGAAGGTGCGCGAATAGTGCGCCGGCCCGGACCGCTCACCGCCATCCCCGGATGGCGATCCCTCCCCAACCCCTTTCCCAGAAAAGGAAGCCAACGATGACTACCACTGCGGAGCGCGAAGAGGAAGCCACTCCGTCGAGGGCGGAACGCGCGCGGGTCAGCATCCAGCGGTTCGGCGGGCACCTCGCCGGCATGGTCATGCCGAACATCGGCGCGTTCATCGCCTGGGGTCTGATCACCGCGCTGTTCATCCCGAGCGGGTGGACGCCCAACGCGCACATCGCCGAGCTCGTCGACCCGATGATCAACTTCCTGCTGCCGGTGCTGATCGGTTACACCGGTGGCCGGATGGTCCACGGGCAGCGCGGTGCGGTCGTCGGTGCGGTCGCGACGGTCGGCATCGCGGTCGGCGCGTCGATCCCGATGTTCCTCGGCGCGATGATCGTGGGCCCGCTGGGCGGCTTCCTGATCAAGCTGTGGGACGAGAAGGTCGGCAGCAAGACCGCGCCGGGCTTCAAGATGCTGGTCGACAACTTCAGCGCCGGCATCATCGGCGGCATCATGGCGGTGCTGGGCCTGCTGGGCATCGGCCCGGTCGTGCAGGGCATCACCAAGGCGCTCGGCAACGGCGTGCAGGGCCTGATCGACGCGCACCTGCTGCCGCTGGTCTCCATCATCGTGGAGCCGGCCAAGGTGCTCTTCCTCAACAACGCGATCAACCACGGCGTGCTGAGCCCGCTGGGCGTGGCCGACGCGCTGAAGGACGGCAAGGCGATCGAGTTCCTGATCGAGCCGAACCCCGGCCCCGGCCTCGGGATCCTGCTGGCGCTGACGTTCTTCGGCGCCCGCAGCGCGCGGGCCACCGCCCCGGGCGCGATCGTCATCCAGTTCCTCGGCGGCATCCACGAGATCTACTTCCCGTACATCCTGGCGACCCCGCGGCTCATCCTGGCCGCGATCGCCGGTGGCGCGGCGGGTGTCGCGACGTTCAGCATCTTCGACGCCGGCCTGACCGCCACGCCGTCGCCGGGCAGCATCATCGCGGTCCTCGCGGTGACGCCGAAGGGCGGCTACCTGGGCGTGATCGCCGGCGTCGTGATCGCGGCGGCCGTGTCGTTCATCGTCGCGGCGGTGCTGTTGAAGTTCGGGCGCGACGCCCGCAAGGAAGAACGTGCCGCGGCGATCGCCGCCGGTGGCTCGGTGGCGTGACGATCACCGTCGATCGAAGGAAGGAACCACGAGGATGAGCAGCATCGAAGGCAAGGAAGTCAAGAAGGTCATCATCGCCTGCGACGCCGGCATGGGCAGCAGCGTGATGGTCGCCTCCCAGCTGGCCAAGCGGCTGAAGCCGTACTCGGTCAAGGTCGAGCACACGCCGGTCAACGAGATCCCGGCGGACGCGCAGGTCGTGCTGTGCCAGTCCACTTTGGTCAGCCGGGCGCGCAAGGCCAGCACCGGCGCGGTGATCCTGGGCTTCCAGAGCTTCCTCGGCGACCCGGTCTTCGACCGCGTCGAGCAGGCGATCCGGGACGGCGGTTCCCTTGCCGACTGACGCCACCATCCTCGGGCCCGAGTCCGTGCTCATCGGCTGCACCGCCCCCGACCAGGCGGACGCGATCGCCCAGGTCGGGCGGAAGCTCCTCGAACTGGGGGCGGTGGAGCCGGGGTACCTCGACGCGATGCACGAACGCGAAAAGTCCGTGTCGACCTACCTCGGCGAGGGCGTCGCGATCCCGCACGGCACCGACGAATCCCGCAAGTTCGTCAAGCGCACCGCGCTGGCGATCCTCCAGTTCCCCGACGGGGTCGACTGGGACGGCAACGACGTCCGGCTCTGCGTCGGCATCGCGGCCAAGGGTTCGGAGCAGGTCGGGATCCTGTCCTCGCTGGCCCGGATCCTGATGGATTCCGAGCAGGTCAAGCAGCTGCGCGAAGCACCGGACGCCGAGACGATCCTGCGACTGTTGAACGAAGTGGACGAGGAGTTTTCCCGATGAAGGTGGCACGTTTCTACGCGCCCGGTGACCTGCGGGTCGAAGACGCGGACGAGCCGAACCCCGGCCCGGACGAGATCAAGATCCGCGTGCACAACACGTCGACGTGCGGTACCGACCTGAAGATCTTCCGGCACGGGCACCACCACATCGACCCGCCGCGCGTGATCGGCCACGAGATCGCCGGCGAGGTCGTGGAAACCGGCGCGAACACGTCGGGCTGGGCGCCCGGCGACCGCGTGCAGGTCATCGCCGCCATCCCGTGCGGCGAGTGCAAGCAGTGCCGCAAGGGGCTGCAGCAGGTGTGCCCGAACCAGCTGTCGATGGGTTACCACTTCGACGGCGGGTTCGCCGAGTACATGATCGTGCCGAAGCAGGTCCTCAAGGTCGACGGCGTCAACCGGATCCCGGACGGCGTCAGCTACGCCGAGGCCTCCGTCGCCGAGCCGCTCGCGTGTGTCCTCAATGGACAGAACTTCGCGCAGGTCGGCGAGGGCGACGTCGTCGTGGTCGTCGGCGCCGGCCCGATCGGCTGCCTGCACGTGCGGCTGGCCCGTGCGAAGGGCGCGGCCGCGGTCTACCTGGTCGAGCTCAACCGCAACCGGCTGGACCTGGCCGCCGACCTCGTCAAGCCGGACGCCGCGATCTGCGGCAGCGAGGTCGACGTGGTCGAGAAGGTCCTCGAGCTCACCGGCGGCGACGGCGCCGACGTGGTCATCACGGCCGCGGCGGCGGGCAAGGCCCAGGAGGACGCGCTGAAGATGACCGCGCGCCGCGGCCGGATCAGCTTCTTCGGCGGCCTGCCGAAGGACAACCCGATCATCGCGTGCGACTCGAACCTGGTGCACTACCGGGAGCTGACCATCTACGGCGCCAACGGGTCCAGCCCGGACCACAACCGCCAGGCGCTGGAGCTGATCTCCTCGGGCAAGGTCCCGGTCGACGACCTGATCACCCACCACCTGCCGCTGTCGGACGTGCTGAAGGCGATCGACATCGTCAGCAGTGGCGAGGCGATCAAGGTGACGATCGAGCCGGGCACCGTCTCCGCGTAAGCGGTGCGTGCGGACCTGAGGAGGCGACCAACGGTGGTTGACGAACTGCGCGGCAACCCGGCGAGCCCGGGCGCGGCCGCCGGCCCGGTGGTGCGGCTGACGCCGCCCCCGGTGCTGCCGGAGCACTGGGACGCCCCGGCGGCTCCCGAAGCGGAGCTGGCGGCGGCGACCGAAGCGCTCGACGCGGCGGTGGCGGACCTGGAGAAGCGCGCGGCTTCGGTGTCGGGCGAGTCGAAGTCCATCATGGACACCCAGATCATGATGGCGCAGGACCCGTCGCTGCGGACCGGCATCGCCGACGGGGTGGCCAACGGCCGCCCCGCGGCGTGGGCGATCCGCGACGCGTTCGGCAAGCACGTGGCCGCGCTCGAGGCCATCGGCGGCTACCTCGGCGAGCGGGCGGCCGACCTGATCGACATCCGCGACCGGGCGATCGCCGCCGCGCTGGGCCTGGCCCAGCCGGGCATCCCGGCGGTCGACGGCGCGTTCGTCCTGGTGGGACAGGACATCGCGCCGGCCGACACGGTCCTGCTCGACCCGGCGAAGGTGCTCGGCATCGTCACCGAGAAGGGCGGGCCGACCAGCCACACGGCGATCGTCGCCCGGGCGCTGGGGATCCCCGCGGTGGTCGGCTGCGCCGGCGCCGCGGGCCTGGCCGACGGGCAGCGCATCGCCGTCGACGGCACCCGCGGCACGGTCGCCGTCGACCCGGACGACGAGTACGTGCACCGGATCGAGGCGGAAGCGGCGTCACTGAAGGAAAAGCTCGCGGCGCACAGCGGTCCCGGCGCCACGGCGGACGGTCACCCGGTCAAGCTCCTGCTCAACGTCGGCAGCGCCGGCGGGGCGGAGTCGGACGCCGCGGCCGACGCCGAAGGGGTCGGGCTGTTCCGCACCGAGTTCCTGTTCCTGGACCGCACGGAAGCCCCGACGATCGAGGAGCAGCGAGCGGCGTACGGCGAAGTGCTGCGCGGGTTCTCCGGCCGCCAGGTCGTGATCCGCACGCTCGACGCCGGTGCCGACAAGTACATCCCGTTCGCCAACACCGAGGACGAGCCGAACCCGGCCCTCGGTGTGCGCGGCTACCGCGTCGGCGTCCGCAACCCCGGTCTGCTCACCGCGCAGCTGAAGGCGATCAGCCTGGCGGCGGCCGACCACGACGCCGACGTGCGCGTGATGGCGCCGATGATCGCCACCCCGGCGGAGGCGGCGGCGTTCCGGGACCTGGCGCGGGAACACGGGATCGGCAAGGTCGGCGTGATGATCGAGGTGCCGGCCGCGGCCATCCGGGCGCGGGACATCCTGGCGGAGGTCGACTTCGTCAGCATCGGCACCAACGACCTCTCGCAGTACACCTACGCCGCCGACCGCATGCTCGGCGAGCTGGGCGAGCTGCTGGACCCGTGGCAGCCGGCGCTGCTGGCGCTGGTGGCCAACGTCGCCGCGGCGGCGAAGGAAGCGGGCAAGCCCGCCGGCATCTGCGGCGAGGCGGCGAGCGATCCCGGGCTGGCACCGGTGTTCGCCGGGCTGGGCATCACCAGCCTGTCGATGTCGGTGTCCGCGGTCCCGGCGGTGCGGGCCGCGTTGAAGGACTACACGTTGGAGCAGTGCCAGATCCTGGCCGGGGAGGTGCTGGGGGCACCGGACGTGCCGTCGGCGCGCACGGTCGTCGAAGAGTTCTCGGCCCGGTCGGTCGACTAGCGTTCACGAGATGGGGAAATCCTGATGTCCAGTAGGAAAGTGGTGATCGGCTCGCCCGTCGGGCTGCACGCGCGCCCGGCGAAGCTGCTCGTCGAACTGGCGGGCCGCCTGCCGGTCCCGGTCAAGCTCGGCCGCGACGAGAACCAGCTGGTCGACGCGGCCAGCATCCTCGCCCTGATGGCCCTCGGCGTCCGCGGCGGCGAAGAGGTCCTGGTGACGGCGGAAGGCGAAGGCGCCGAAGAGGCGGTGGCGGAGGTGTGCGAGCTGCTGGCCCGCGACCTCGACTCGGCGGAGCAGCCGGCGAGCTGACGCCCCCAGTGCGGCCGGGGAGCTTCGTGGACTCACCCGGCCCGCTCCGGCGGGGCGCCCGGTGACCCCCAGGCCGGGTACCCCGCCGGACCCCGTGCTTCCGGCGGGCCGTCTGCCCCACTGTGCGGGCGGCTCGCCGGAGCCCCACGAAACAAGAACCGCCCACCGGAACCCCGGTGGGCGGTTCTTCACGTCACGGACCCCGCACTTTCAAGTGAAAGTGCGGCCCCCAGGACGGCACTTTCACGTGAAAGTGCGGGGGTCAGCGGGCGCCGTAGAACTCCGCGACCTGGGCCGCGATGAAGTCCTGGTCCGCTTCGGACAGTCCCGTGTGCGTCGGCAGGCACAGGCCGCCGGCCGCGAACTTCGCCGCGTTCAGCTCCGTCCACGTGGGAGTGAGGTACATCGGCTGGCGGCTCATCGGCGGGAAGAACACCCGCGTCTCGACGCCCGCCGCCGCCAGGTGGGCCTTCAGCTCGTCGCGGTCCTCGGCCAGCACGTCGTACATCCACAGCACGTCTCGGCCCGGCATGCGCGTGACCCCGGGGAAGTCCAGGCGCTCGTCGTAGCGCTTCTCGATCTGCGACCGCAGCTCCAGGATCTCGTCCAGCCGCTCGACCTGCGCCAGCGCCACGGCCGCCTGCAGGTTGGTCATCCGGAAGTTGTAGGCCAGGTTCTTGTGCACGAAGTCGTGGGCCTTGCCGGTCGCGAAACCGCGCAGGTGCGCCATCTGGGCGGCCAGGCGCGGGTCGTCGGTCAGGCAGATCCCGCCCTCGCCCGCCGTCACGATCTTGTTGGCGTACAGCGAAAAGCACGCGATGTCACCGACCGGGCGGACCCCGTGCGCCTCCGCGGTGTCCTCGACGACCCGCAGGTTGTACTCGAAGGCCAGCTCCATGACGGCGTCCATGTCGCAGCGCCGGCCGTGCACGTGGACCGGCATGATCGCCTTGGTGCGCGGCGTGATCGCCGCCTCGGCCAAAGCCGGGTCGATCGTCAGGTCGTCGCGGCAGTCCACGAACACGGGCGTCGCGCCGGTGTAGGTGACCGCCCACGCCGAAGCCACGAAGGTGAACTCGGGCACCAGCACCTCGTCGCCCGGGCCGATGCCGAGCGCCCGCAGCGCGAGCGTCAGCGCTGCCGTGCCCGAGGAGCACGCGACGCCGTGCCCGACGCCGTTCCACTCGGCGAAAGCGGCTTCGAACCGCGTGACGAACGGTCCCTGCGCGGAGATCCAGCCCGTGCCGACCGCTTCGGTGACGTAGTCGCTCTCCCGCCCGGTCAGGTACGGCTGGGACACGGGGTGGGCAAAGGCCATCGGTTCCTCGCTCGGTTCGGGGATGGGAGGAAAGCCCCAGGATGGGTCCGCCGGTGACTGGAAAACACCAGTGATCGCGGCCGGACACCCCGATTCTCCAATGATTTCCCGAGTCGGCCGGGCGTCCAATGGGATCCGATCAGCGGCAGTCTCGGGAAGCCGTGGGCGCAGCCGGCCGGTGGACGTGGGAGAACCATGACGAAACGAGCATTGATCACGGGCATCACGGGGCAGGACGGCTCCTACCTCGCCGAGTACCTGCTGGGTCTCGGCTACCAGGTGTGGGGACTGGTGCGCGGCCAGGCCAACCCGCGCAAGCTGCGCATCAGCAAGCTGGCCACGGAGCTGAGCTTCGTCAACGGCGACCTGCTGGACCAGGCGAGCCTGGTCGCGGCGGTGGACCTGGTGCAGCCGGACGAGGTCTACAACCTCGGCGCGATCTCCTTCGTCCCGATGTCGTGGCAGCAGGCCGAACTCACCTCCGACGTCAACGGCATGGGCGCGCTGCGGGTGCTCGAAGCGATCCGGATGGTGTGCGGGCTCGACAAGTCGCGGCCCACCACCGGCGGCGGCATCCGCTTCTACCAGGCCTCCTCGTCGGAGATGTTCGGCAAGGCCGCGGAGACGCCGCAGAACGAGCGGACGATCCTGCACCCGCGCAGCCCGTACGGCGTCGCGAAGGCCTACGGCCACTACATCACCCGCAACTACCGCGAGTCGTACGGGATGTACGGCGTCTCCGGCATCCTGTTCAACCACGAGTCGCCGCGGCGCGGGATGGAGTTCGTCACCCGCAAGATCTCCAGCGCGGTCGCGCGGATCAAGCTCGGCGTGCAGGACGAGCTGCGCCTCGGCAACCTCGACGCGGTCCGCGACTGGGGCTTCGCCGGCGACTACGTGCGCGCGATGCACCTCATGCTCCAGCAGGACGAAGCCGTCGACTACGTGATCGGCACCGGCCGGATGCACACCGTCCGCGAGGCCGCCGAGATCGCGTTCGCCTCCGTCGGGCTCGACTGGCGGGACCACGTCGTCATCGACCCGAGCCTGGTGCGCCCGGCCGAGGTCGAGGTGCTCTGCGCCGACGCGACGCGCGCCCGCACCGAGCTCGGCTGGAAGCCGGTCGTGACCTTCGAAGAACTGATGCGGATGATGGTCGAGTCCGACCTGACCCAGACCAGCCGTGAGCTGGACCTCGGCGAGGCGCTGACCGCCGCCGTCTGGTAACCGCTTTCCCTCCCGCGAGGGAACCAAAAGACATTCGCGCCCCGGGCGGCCACACCGCCGGGCGCCGGGTTGCCGGAGCAGCAGCCGTCACCGGGGCGCACCGCTCGCCGTCGTGTCGGGATGGGTTGCTGATTCATGGACAACGAACAGAAGCTGCGGAGCTACCTCAAGCGGGCGAGCGCGGACCTCGTGCGCACCCAGCAGAAGCTGGCGGAGCTGGAGAGCCGCGCGGCCGAGCCGATCGCGATCGTCGGGCTCGGCTGCCGCTACCCCGGCGGCGTCGCCGGGCCCGAGGACTTCTGGGAGCTGCTGAGCTCCGGGCGTGACGGCGTCACCGGGCTGCCCGCCGACCGCGGCTGGGACCTCGGCGCGCTCGCCGCGGACGGCGGCGAAGCGGCGATGTCCGGCGGCTTCCTGCTCGACGCGGCCGAGTTCGACGCGGGCTTCTTCGGCATCTCGCCGCGGGAAGCGGCCGAAATGGACCCGCAGCAGCGGATCCTGCTCGAGACGGCGTGGGAGGCGATCGAACGCGCCGGCATCGTGCCGTCCGCCTTGAAGGGCACCCGCACCGGCGTGTTCGTCGGCGCGATGGCGCAGGAGTACCTGACCGGCGCGGCAGGCCCGTCCGAAGGCTTCCTGCTGACCGGCAACACGAACAGCGTGCTGTCCGGCCGGCTCGCCTACGTCCTCGGGCTGGTCGGCCCGGCGGTCACCGTGGACACCGCGTGCTCGTCTTCGCTGGTCGCGCTCCACCTGGCCGCGCAGTCGCTGCGCTCGGGCGAGTCCGAACTGGCGCTCGCCGGTGGTGTCACGGTGATGTCCGCGCCGACGACGTTCGTCGAGTTCAGCCGCCAGGGCGGCCTGTCCCCGGACGGCCGCTGCCGCTCCTTCGCCGACTCCGCCGCCGGCACCGGCTGGGCCGAGGGCGCGGGCGTGCTGGTGCTGGAACGGCTGTCCGACGCGCGCCGCCACGGGCACCCGGTGCTCGCGGTGGTCCGCGGCAGCGCGGTCAACCAGGACGGCGCCACCAACGGGCTCACCGCGCCGAACGGCCCGTCGCAGCAGCGCGTGATCCGCGAGGCGCTGAAGACGTCCGGGCTCGCGCCCGCGCAGGTCGACGTCGTCGAAGCGCACGGCACCGGCACCACGCTCGGCGACCCGGTCGAGGCGCAGGCGCTGATGGCGACCTACGGGCAGGACCGGCCGGCGCCGCTGCTGCTCGGCTCGGTCAAGTCGAACTTCGGGCACACCCAGGCGGCGGCTGGTGTCGCCGGGGTGATCAAGGTCGTGCTGGCGATGCGCAACGGCGTCGTCCCGCCGACGCTGCACGTCGACACGCCGTCGTCCCATGTGGACTGGAACGCGGGACGCGTCGAGCTGGCGACCGCGGCGACGCCATGGCCGGAGACCGGCGAACCGCGGCGCGCCGGCGTTTCGTCGTTCGGGCTGAGCGGCACGAACGCGCACGTGATCATCGAGCAGGCGCCGGCCGTCGAGGAGCCGATCTCCGAGCGGGTCGCGCGGCCGTTGCCGATCCTGGTTTCGGGCAAGAGCGAAGACGCCGTTCGGGCGCAGGCCGCCCGGCTGGCCGACGTGCTCGAGCGGGGGACTCCGCTCGCCGATGTGGCCTTCACCGCGGCCACCGCGCGGACGGCGTTCGACGTCCGGTCCACTGTGGTCGGTTCGGACGTCGCCGAGGTCGTTGCGGCCCTGCGTGACTTGCCGGGTTTCGCGTCTCCGCGGGTCAAGGGCAAGACCGCGTTCCTGTTCACCGGCCAGGGTGCCCAGCACCTCGGGATGGGCCGGGCGCTGCACCGCGCCTACCCGGTGTTCGCGGCCGCGTTCGACGAGGTTCTCGCCCGTTTCGGGCCCGAGCTGCGGGACGTCGTGTGGGGCGCCGACGCGGACCGTCTCGCCGACACCGCGCAGGCCCAGCCGGCCATCTTCGCCGTCGAAGTCGCGCTCTTCCGGCTCCTGGCGTCGTGGGGTGTCCACCCGGACGTCCTGGCGGGACACTCGGCCGGCGAGATCGCCGCCGCGCACTGCGCCGGGGTGCTCACGCTCGAGGACGCCTGCGCGCTGGTCTCGGCCCGCGCCCGCCTGATGGGCGCGCTGCCCGCCGGTGGGGCCATGGCCGCCGTGCGCGCGTCCGAAGAGGACGTCCGGGCGGCCCTGGTGGACGGTGCCGGCATCGCCGCCGTCAACGGGCCCTCGGCCGTGGTGGTGTCCGGTGTGGAGGATGCCGTCCTCGCCGTCGCCGCGCGGTTCGAGCGCACGACCCGGCTGCGCGCGTCCCACGCGTTCCACTCGCCCCTGATGGACCCGATGCTGCCCGCGTTCCGCGAGGTCGTCTCGGGCTTGACCTTCGCCGAGCCGTCGGTGCCGCTGGTGACCGCGGGCGACGTCACCGACCCGGAGTTCTGGGTGCGGCACGTCCGCGAGACCGTCCGCTTCGGCGACGCCCTCGCCCGGCTGGCCGACGCCGGGGTGCGGCGCTTCGTCGAGGTGGGCCCGGAAGCCGCGCTGACGCCGCTGGTCGACGTCCCCGGCGCGCTCGCCGTGCCGGTGCTGCGCAAGGACCGCGACGAGGCCACGTCGGCCGCCGAAGCGCTCGGCCGGCTGCACGGCGACGGCGTCGCCGTGGACTGGACCGCGTTCTTCGACGGCGCGGGGACCCGGGTCGACTTGCCGACGTATGCCTTCCAGCGGCAGCGGTTCTGGCCGCGCGACACCGGCCGCGCCCGCGGCGACCTGCGTTCCGCCGGGCTGCGCAGCGTCGACCACCCGCTCCTGGGCACGGCGGTCGAGGTCGCCGACGCCAGCGGCCTGCTGCTGACCGGCCGGCTGGACCCGGGCACCCACGCCTGGCTCGCCGACCACCGCGTCGGCGGCGTGGTCGTCGTGCCCGGCACCGCGCTGCTGGAACTGGCCGTCCGGGCCGGTGCCGAGACCGGCTGCCCGGACGTCGAAGACCTGACGCTGACCCGCCCGCTGGTGCTCGGCGCGGCCGGCGAGCGCGTGGTCGTGCAGGTCTGGGTCGGTGCGCCGGACGAGCGGGGCCGCCGCCCGGTGGCCGTCCATTCGCGACCCGACGGCGAGGTCAGCTGGACCTCGCACGCGGTCGGCCGGCTGGCCGAGCGGATCGAATCCACTGTGGACGTCCCCGGCGCCTGGCCGCCGGCGGACGCCACCGCCGTCGACCTCACCGGCTTCTACGACGAGCGCGAGTACGGCCCGGCGTTCCAGGGGCTGCGCGCGGCCTGGCAGCGCGGCGACGACGTGTTCGCCGAGGTGGCCCTGCCCGACGACGTCGAGGCCGAGACGTTCGACCTGCACCCCGCGCTGTTCGACGCGGCCCTGCACGCCGCGGCCTTCTTCGCCGCCCCGGGCGGGGTGCCGTTCTCGTGGCAGGACGTCGCCGTGCGCGCGGTCGGCGCGACCGCCCTGCGCGTCGCGTTGCGCAAAACCGGCGACGACACCTTGGCTTTGTCGTTGACCACGCCCGAAGGCGACGTCGTCGCGACGGCCGCCTCGCTCACCGTGCGGCCGATCTCGACCGAGGCCCCGGTGACCGGCGGGGGCGTCTACCGGGTGGACTGGACCGAACCGGTCACCGGCGTCACCGGCCACGACGCCGACGTCGTCACCCTGTCCATTCCGGACGGAACCCCGCCCGAGGCCGCCCGGGCGCTCGCGGGGGAGGCCCTGGAGTTGCTGCGGGAGCGGCTGACCGAGGACGCGCGCCGGCTGGCGCTGGTCGTCCCGGCCGCGCTGCCCGCCGCCGCCGTGCGCGGCCTGGTCCTGGCCGCGCAGCAGGAACACCCCGGCCGGTTCGTGCTGATCGAGTCCACCGAGGACGTACCCGCCGAGGTGCTGGAAACGGCGCTGTCGACCGGCGAGCCCCGGCTCCTGGTCCGCGACGGGCGCGTCCTGGCGCCGCGGCTGGTGCGCACGGCGACCGGCGAGGCGCCCGCGTGGAACCCGGACGGGACCGTCCTGATCACCGGCGGCACCGGCGAGCTGGGCCGGGTGCTGGCCGCGCACCTCGTGCGCGAACACGGCGTCCGGCACCTGCTCCTGGCCAGCCGGAGTGGCTCCGCACCCGAAGGCCTGGTCACCGAGCTGGCCGGGCTCGGCGCGGACGTCACGGTCGCCGCCTGCGACGCGAGCGACCGGGACGCGCTGGCCGCGCTGCTGGCCGGGATCCCGGCCGCGCACCCGCTCACCGCCGTCGTGCACGCCGCCGGCGTCCTCGACGACGGGCTCCTCGACACCCTCGACGCCGGCCGGCTCGCGAAGGTCCTCGCGCCGAAGGCGGACGCCGCCTGGCACCTGCACGAGCTGACCCGCGACCTCGAGCTCGACGCGTTCGTGCTGTTCTCCTCGTTGGCGGGCACCCTCGGCGCGGCCGGGCAGGCCAACTACGCCGCGGCCAACGCGTTCCTCGACGCCCTCGCCCGGGAACGCCGCTCCGCGGGACTGCCCGCGGTGTCGCTGGCGTGGGGCCCGTGGGGCGGCGAGGGCATGGCGGGCGGCGCCGGCGGCCGGTTCGCGCGGATGGGCATCCCCGCGCTGACCGAAGCCGAAGGCCTCGCCCTGTTCGACGCCGCGCTGACGACCGGCGAGCCGGCCGTCGTGCCGGTCCGCTTCGACCTGCCCGTGCTCGCCGCGCAGCCGGAACCCCCGGCCGTGCTGCGTTCGCTGGTCGGCGCCCGCCGCGCGGTGCGGACCGCCGGCGGTGCCGGCCGGCTGGCCCACCAGTTGTCCACTTTGGACGACGCCGGGCGCGCCGCGCGGGTGACCGACCTGGTGCGCCGCGAAGTCGCCGCCGTGCTCGGGCACGCCGGCGCGGGCGCCGTCGACGCGGCGCGGTCGTTCGCCGAGCTGGGTTTCGATTCGCTGACCGCGGTGGAGCTGCGCAACCGGCTCGACGCGGCGACCGGCCTGCGGCTGCCCGCCACCCTCGTGTTCGACTACCCGACCCCGGCCGCGCTCGCCGGCCACCTCCGCGACCGGCTGCTCGGCGCCGACGACGGCGGCCCGGCCGTCACCCGGGCCGCGGTCGCCGACGACGACCCCGTGGTCATCGTCGGCATGAGCTGCCGCTTCCCGGGCGGGATCGCGTCGCCGGAGGACCTCTGGGCGGCGGTGGCCGAGGGCCGCGACACGACGTCGCCGTTCCCGGTCAACCGCGGCTGGGACCTCGGCGCGCTGTACCACCCGGACCCCGACCACACCGGCACGTCGTACACCCGCGAAGGCGGTTTCCTGCACGACGCGGGCGAATTCGACGCCGCGTTCTTCGGCATGAGCCCGCGCGAGGCCGAGGCCACGGACCCGCAGCAGCGCCTGCTGCTGGAGGCGTCCTGGACGGCGATCGAGCGCGCCGGGATCGACCCGCGGACCCTGCGCGGCAGCGCGACCGGCGTGTTCGCCGGCGTGATGTACAACGACTACGGCCTGGTCTTGGCCGGCGGCGACTTCGAAGGCTTCCAGGGCAGCGGGACGGCGTCGAGCGTGGTGTCCGGCCGGGTCGCCTACGCGCTCGGCCTCGAAGGACCCGCGGTCACCGTCGACACGGCGTGCTCGTCGTCGCTCGTCGCGCTGCACTGGGCGGCGCACGCGCTGCGCTCGGGGGAGTGCTCGCTCGCCTTGG
This sequence comes from Amycolatopsis sp. FBCC-B4732, assembly GCF_023008405.1. Taxonomy (NCBI): domain Bacteria; kingdom Bacillati; phylum Actinomycetota; class Actinomycetes; order Pseudonocardiales; family Pseudonocardiaceae; genus Amycolatopsis; species Amycolatopsis sp. FBCC-B4732. The sequence goes on along the minus strand of NZ_CP095376.1, from coordinate 4,884,051 downwards.
TCGGCGGCGTAACGGTGATGTCCACGCCGAACTCGTTCGTCGAGTTCTCCCGGCAGCGCGGGCTTTCCCCGGACGGCCGGTGCCGGTCCTACGCGGACGAGGCCGACGGGGTCGGCTGGTCCGAAGGTGTCGGCGTGCTGGTGCTGGAGCGGCTGTCGGACGCGCGCCGGCACGGGCACCGCGTGCTCGCCGTGGTGCGCGGTTCGGCGGTGAACTCCGACGGCGCGTCCAACGGCCTGACCGCGCCGAACGGTCCCTCGCAGCAGCGCGTGATCCGGTCGGCGCTGGCGGTGTCGGGTCTGTCCACTTCGGACGTCGACGTCGTCGAAGGGCACGGCACCGGGACGACGCTGGGCGACCCGATCGAGGCGCAGGCGCTGCTGGCGACGTACGGGCAGGACCGTGAGACGCCGCTGCTGCTGGGTTCGGTGAAGTCGAACATCGGGCACACCCAGGCCGCGGCGGGGGTCGCGGGGATCATCAAGATGGTCCTGGCGATGGAGCACGGCACGGTGCCGGGCTCCCTGCACGCGGGCACGCCTTCGTCCCATGTGGACTGGACGGCCGGAGCCGTGTCGCTGGCTTCTTCTTCGACGCCGTGGCCCGCTGCCGACCGGCCGCGCCGGGCGGGTGTGTCTTCGTTCGGCATCAGCGGGACGAACGCGCACGTGGTGCTCGAAGCGGGCCCCGCGGTCGTGTCCGACCCCGTCGAGACTCTCGAGGACGCACCGCTGCTGCTTTCGGCGCGGACCGCCGAGGGGTTGCGCGCCCAGGCCGGGAACCTGGCCCGGCTCGACTTCCCGCGCGGCGACCTGGCGTGGTCCTTGGCGACGACGCGGACGGCGTTCGAACACCGGGCCGTGGTGCTCGGCCCGGACACTCCTGCGGCACTCGCCGCGCTGGCCGCCGGCGGCCCGGCTCCCGGCGTGGTGACCGGGTCGGTCACCGGCGGTGGGCTGGCGTTCGTCTTCCCCGGCCAGGGCGCGCAACGGCTCGGCATGGGACGTGAGCTGGCTTCGCGGTTCCCCGTGTTCGCCGGCGTGTTCACCGACGTGCTCGACCGGTGCGACCCGGCCCTGCGCGACGTCGTGTGGGGTACGGACGCGGCCGCGCTGGAGCGGACCGGGAACGCGCAGCCGGCGCTGTTCGCGTTCGGCGTGGCGGCGTTCCGGCTGCTGGAGTCGTGGGGCGTGCGCCCGGATGTCGTCGCGGGCCATTCGGTCGGCGAGATCGCGGCCGCGCACGTGTCGGGTGTGCTGTCGCTGGCCGACGCGTGCACGCTGGTGTCGGCTCGTGCCCGCTTGATGGAAGCGCTGCCCGCGGGCGGGGCGATGGTGGCGGTCCGGGCGTCCGAAGAGGACGTCCGGGCGGCCCTTGTGGACGGTGTCGACCTGGCGGCCGTGAACGGGCCGGAGTCGGTGGTGCTGTCGGGCGCCGAGGAGGCGGTGCTGGCGGTCGCGGCGCGGTTCGGGAAGACCACGCGGCTTGCGGTGTCGCACGCGTTCCACTCACACCTGATGGACCCGATGCTGGACGAGTTCCGTGCGGTGGTTTCCACCTTGGACTTCGCCGCGCCGGCTCTGTCTTTCGTCTCGCACGGGGACGTGTGCTCACCGGAGTACTGGGTCGAGCACGTGCGCGCGACGGTCCGCTTCACTGAGACGGTCGCGGACGCGGCGTCGACGTACCTGGAGCTGGGCCCGGACGGCACGCTGTCGGCGTTGCTGGACCGGCCGGGCACGGTCCCGCTGCTGCGCAAGGACCGCCCGGAGCCGGAGTCGGCGGTCTGGGCGCTGGCGACGTTGCACACCCGCGGGTGTGCGGTCGACTGGCGCACGTACCTGGGCGGCGGCCGGACGGTGGATCTGCCGACGTACCCGTTCCAGCGCGAGTACTACTGGGCGACCCCGGTTCGGCGGGCCCCGGAACAGCAGTCGGAGGGCCCGCTTTGGGAGGCCATCGGCCGGGGCGACGCGGCGGAGCTGGCCGGGCTGCTGGACCTGCGGGAGGACCAGCGGTCGTCCCTGGAGACCCTGCTCCCGGCCCTGACCGGCTGGCGCGACCGCCGAGCGGCCGAGGAGACGGCGAAGTCCTGGCGGTACCGGACGGAGTGGACCTCGTTCCGCACGGCGGAGACCCCGGCACTGACCGGCCGCTGGCTCTTGGTGACGGCCGACGCGGGGGAGGGGGCGGAGGTCGAGTCGGCACTGGTGGCCCACGGCGCAACGGTGACCCGCATCGCCACGGCGGATCTCGCGGTCGCCGACCAGGCCGATGGGCCTGGAGACGCTGACCGCGCCGCTCTTGCCGCCGCACTCACCGCCGCCGGGCCGGCCGCGGGCGTCATCCACCTCCCCGCCACCGGTGACCGGGGCCTCGAAGACCTCCTCACCCTCGTCCAAGCCCTCGGCGACGCCGGCCTCGGGCTGCGGCTCTGGTGCCTCACCACCGGCGCCGTCGCCACCCCCGGTGACCACGGGCCCGACCCCCGGGCCGCCCGGCTCTGGGGGTTCGGCCGCACCGTCGCGCTCGAACAGCCCGCGCTCTGGGGTGGCCTCGTCGACCTCCCGGCCGACCTCGACCTCGCCGCGGGAAGGCGGCTGGCGGCCGTCCTCGCCGGCGCGAACGGCGAAGACCAGGTCGCCCTCCGGCCGCAAGGCGCCTTCGGCCGCCGCATCACGCGCTACCAGCCGGCCGAAACCGCGGGACGCTTCCGAGCCCGCGGTACCGTCCTGATCACCGGCGGCACCGGCGCCCTCGGCGCGTCCGTCGCCCGGTGGCTCGCCGGCGCCGGAGCCGAGCACCTCGTGCTCGTCAGCCGCCGCGGTCCCGATGCCCCGGGCGCGGAAGCGCTCGAACAAGAACTCACCGCCGCCGGCGCCCGCGTCACCATCGCCAAGGCCGACATCGGAGACCGCCAAGCCGTCGAAACGCTCCTCCAGCAGCACGCCGGCATCTCCGGCGTCGTCCACACCGCCGGCATCGCGCAGGCCATGGACCCCGTCCACACCACGGACTTCGCCGAACTCGCCCGCGTCATGGCCGCCAAGACCCAGGGCGCCGCGCACCTCGACGCCCTCCTCGCCGGGCACGACCTCGACTTCTTCCTGCTCTTCGGCTCCGTCGCGGGCGTCTGGGGCAGCGGGGGACAGGCCGCCTACGCCGCCGGCAACGCCTACCTCGACGCCCTCGCCGAGGCACGCCGCGGCAAGGGCCGCCGGGCCACCTCCATCGCCTGGGGGGCCTGGGCCGAAGAGGGCATGGCCACCGACGAGCACGTCGCCGGCCAGCTGAGCCGGCGCGGGCTCGGCTTCCTGCCGACCGGAAGCGCCCTCGCCGAGCTCGAACGCGCCCTGGTGCGCGACGACACCGCCGTCGTCGTCGCGGACGTCGCCTGGGACACCTTCCTGCCCGTCTTCACCGCCACCCGCGCCACCCGGCTCTTCGACGCCTTCGCCGAGACCCGGGCCGAGCCGGTGAGCGCCGTCGTCAGCGCCTTCGCCGCCCGCTTCGCCGGGATGTCCGAGGACGAACGCGACCGCGCGCTGCTCGACCTCGTCCGCACCGAGGCCGCCGCCGTGCTCGGGCACGTCACCGCGGACGCCGTCGCCGAAGAACGCGCTTTCCGCGACCTCGGGTTCGACTCGCTCACCGCCGTCGAATTCCGGCGGCACCTCGCCGAAGCCACCGGCCTCGCCCTGCCGGCGACGCTCGTCTTCGACCACCCGACCCCGCTCGCGCTGGTCGCGTTCCTGCGCGCCGAGATCGACGGCCCGGGCGTCGCCGACGCCGTCGCCGCCGCGACCGGGGCCACCGACGAGCCGATCGCCATCGTCGGCATGGGCTGCCGCTTCCCCGGCGGCGTCACCACGCCCGAAGAGCTCTGGACGCTGGTCACCGGCGGCGTCGACGCGATCTCGGCGTTCCCCGGCGACCGCGGCTGGGACGCCGCCGGCCTGTTCGACCCCGATCCCGAACGCGGCGGCAAGACCTACTCGACGCTCGGCGGGTTCCTCGAGAACGCCGCCGAGTTCGACGCCGGCTTCTTCGGCATCTCGCCGCGCGAGGCCCTGTCGATGGACCCCCAGCAGCGGCTGCTGCTCGAAGTTTCCTGGGAAGCCTTCGAACGCGCGGGCGTCGACCCGGCGGCCGTGCGCGGCAGCCGGACCGGCGTGTTCGTCGGCTCCAGCTTCCAGGACTACGGCGTCGCCACCGGCGACGGCACCGAAGGCCACCTCGTCACCGGCACCATCCCGAGTGTCCTTTCCGGACGGTTGTCGTACCTGTTCGGCTTCGAAGGCCCGTCGGTCACCGTCGACACGGCGTGCTCGTCATCGCTGGTCGCGCTGCACCTGGCCTGCCAGTCGCTGCGCTCCGGAGAGTCCGAACTGGCCATCGCGGGCGGTGTGACGGTGATGGCCTCGCCCGACCCGTTCGTCGCGTTCAGCCGCCAGCGCGCGCTCGCCTTCGACGGCCGCTGCAAGGCGTTCTCCGACGAAGGCGACGGCATGTCCCTCGCCGAGGGCGCCGGGATGCTCGTGCTGGAAAGGCTTTCCGAGGCCCAGCGCCACGGGCACCCGATCCTCGCCGTCGTGCGCGGCACGGCGGTGAACTCCGACGGCGCGTCCAACGGCCTCACCGCGCCCAACGGCCCGTCGCAGCAGCGCGTGATCCGCCAGGCACTGGCCAACGCCGGTCTCGCACCGTCCGAAGTGGACGCGCTCGACGCGCACGGCACCGGCACCGCGCTCGGCGACCCCATCGAAGTCCAGGCACTGCAGGCGACTTACGGTCGCGACCGCGAACGCCCGCTGCTGATCGGCTCGGTGAAGTCCAACATCGGGCACACGCAGTCGGCCGCCGGGGTCGCGAGCCTGATCAAGATGGTGCACGCCATGCGCCACGGCGTGCTGCCGCGCACCCTGCACGTGGCCAAGCCGTCCACGAAGATCGACTGGACCGCCGGCGAGATCGAGCTGCTCGCCGAGGAAACGGCGTGGCCGGAGACCGGGCACCCGCGCCGCGCCGGCGTTTCGTCGTTCGGCATCAGCGGCACCAACGCCCACGCGATCATCGAGGCCGCGCCCGCGGCCGAAGAAGCCGCGACGCCCGAGCACACCGGCCCGGTCGTCTGGCCGCTGTCGGCGAAGAGCGCGCCCGCGTTGAAGGTCCAGGCGCTGCGGCTGCTGGACTTCCTCGGCGACGAGCGCCCGGTCGACGTCGGCCGGACGCTCGCGCACCACCGCGCGACGTTCGAACAGCGCGCCGTGGTCGTCGGCGAAGACATCGCCGACCTGCGGCGCGGCCTGACCGCGCTCGCCGGGAACACCGCCGACCCCGCGCTCGTGCAGGGCACGGCCAAGCGGTCCGGCGCGCCGGTGTTCGTCTTCCCCGGCCAGGACTCGCAGTGGGCCGGCATGGCGCGCGAACTCCTGACCACGTCGCCGGTGTTCGCCGGACGGCTGGCCGAGTGCGCCGCCGCGCTCGATCCCTTCGTCGGCTGGTCACTCGCGGACGTGCTGCACGACGACGCCCTGACCGGCGTCGACGTCGTCCAGCCGGTGCTGTGGGCCGTGCTGGTGTCGCTCGCCGAGCTCTGGCGCGCGCACGGCGTCGAGCCGGTCGCCGTGATCGGGCACTCGCAGGGAGAAATCGCGGCCGCGTGCGTCGCGGGTGCACTATCCCTCGAGGACGGTGCGCGGGTGGTCGCGCTGCGGTCGAAGCTGATCGCCGAGCGGCTTTCCGGGCACGGCGCGATGCTGTCGGTCGTCGCGAGCCGGGACGAGGTCCGTTCGCTGATCGGGGAGCTGGCCGACCGGATCGCGGTCGCCGCGGTCAACGGGCCGCGCTCGGTCACCGTGTCCGGCGAGCCCGCTGCCTTGGCGGAGCTGGAAGTCCGCCTGGCGAAGGCGGGCTTGATGCGGTGGCGCCTGGAAGGTGTCGACTTCGCCGCGCACTCGCCGCAGGTCGACGGGATCGCCGCCGAGCTGGCGGAGCTGCTGGCGCCGGTGTCCCCGCGTGAGACCGGAGTCCGGTTCTACTCGACGGTCACCGGCGGGCTGGTCGAGCCGGCCGAGCTGACCGGCGAGTACTGGTGCCGGAACCTGCGTGGGACGGTCGAGTTCGCCGCGGCGCTGTCGGCCGCGGTCGCCGACGGGCACGCGGTGTTCGTCGAGTCGAGCCCGCACCCGGTGTTCGGCATGGCGATCGGCGAGCTGGCCGAGACGGCCGGCGTCCCGGTCACGGCGCTGGGCACGCTGCGCCGCGACGACGGCGGGGTCGAGCGCTTCTTGAAGTCCTTGGCCGAGGCCCACACCCGCGGGGTGGCGGTCGACTGGGCGGACACCCTCACCGGCGGGCGGCGGATCGACCTGCCGACGTACGCCTTCCAGCACGAGCACTACTGGGCCATCGACGAGACGGAAGCGACGACGGCACCGGTCGACGACGAGCTGTGGCAGGCCATCGCCCGTGACGACCGGGCCGGGCTGACGAACCTGCTCGCCCTCGACGAGCGCCAGCGGAGCGCCCTCGACGACCTGCTGCCCGCGTTGTCGGCGTGGCACTCTCGCCGCGACGACGAGTCCACAGTGGACTCCTGGCGGTACCGGATCGCGTGGCGCCCGGTCCGCCCGGCCGGGACGGCGCTGTCCGGCACCTGGCTGGTGCTCGGCCACGGCGCCGACGTCGCCGAAGTCCTGCGTGGGCACGGCGCCGACGTGCGCGAGGCCGACGACGTCACGCCCGGGGACCTCGACGGCGTCACCGGGATCGTCTCCCTCCTCTCCGCCGACCACACGCCGACGGACCACCCGGGCCTCGACCGGGGCCTCCTGCGCACCCTCTCGCTCGTCCAGGCCGTCGCCGGGGTCGAGCCCGCGCCGCGCGTCTGGGCGCTGACCCGCGGGGCCGTCTCCACCGGTCCCGCCGACCCCGTCCGCGACCCGGCGCAAGCTCAGGTGCACGGGCTCGGCTGGTCCGCCGCCCTGGAACACCCCGCGCACTGGGCCGGGCTCGTCGACCTGCCCGAAACCCTCGACGCGGCCGCCGCGCGGCGGCTCGTCGCCGTGCTCGCCGGGGCCGGGGACGAAGACCAGCTCGCCGTCCGCTCCGGTGGCGTCTTCGCCCGCCGGCTCGTGCCCGCACCCGTCAGCGGTGCACCCAAGCGAGCATGGCGCGCGCACGGCACCGCCATCATCACCGGCGGCACCGGCACCCTCGGGCCGCACCTGGCCCGGTGGCTCGCCGCGGAAGGCATCGAGCACCTCGTGCTCACCGGGCGTCGGGGTCCGGACGCGCCCAACGCGCAAGCTCTCCTGGACGAGCTCGGCACGTCCGCCGAGGTCGTCTCGCTCGACGTCACCGACCGGGCGGCCGTTGCCGGACTCGTCAGTCGCCTGAAGAGCGAAGGCCGGCGGATCACCACCGTCGTGCACACCGCCGCGCACATCGCGCTCGCCCCGCTCACCGGCACCGACCCGGCCGCCTTCGCCGAGGTCCTCGACGCCAAGGTCACCGGCGCCACCAACCTCGACAGCGTCCTCGACGAACTCCTCGACGACGGCGAACTCGAGCACTTCGTGATGTACTCCTCGACCGCCGGCCTGTGGGGCAGCGGGGACCACGGCGCCTACTCGGCCGCCAACGCCCACCTCGTCGCCCTCGCCGAGCAGCGGCGCGCCCGCGGGGTGCCCGCGACCACCGTCGCCTGGGGGATCTGGGCCGACGACCGCGAGCTGGGCCGGGTCGACCCCGGCCGGATCCTGCGCAGCGGCCTGCGGTTCATGGAACCTCGCCTGGCGCTCGCCGGGCTCGAGCGCGCGCTGGCCGACGACGAAACCTCGCTGCTCATCGCCGACCTCGACTGGGACCGCTACCACCCGGTGTTCACGTCGGTGCGGCCCAGCCCGCTGTTCTCCGAGCTGCCGGCCGTCCGCAAGCTCGCCGAAGCGGCCGACGACACCGCGGACGCCTCGGCGTTCGCGAGCCGGGTCCGGGCGCTCCCCGCGAACGCCGGGCGGCGGCTCGTCGTCGACCTCGTGCGCGCCGAAGCGGCCGCCGTGCTCGGCCACTCCGGTGGCGACGCCGTCGAGGCCGATCGCGCCTTCCGCGAGCTGGGCTTCGACTCGCTCACCGCGGTCGACCTGCGCAACCGCCTGGAGGTCGTGACCGGGCTCAGCCTGCCCAGCACGGTCGTGTTCGACTACCCGAACGCCGACACCCTGGCCGGCTTCATCCTGTCCACCCTGGACGGCCCGGTGGCCGGCGAGACCGTCGTCGCGGCCACCGCCGTGGACGAGCCGATCGCCATCGTCGGCATGAGCTGCCGGTTCCCCGGCGGGGTCACCTCGCCGGAAGCGTTGTGGGACCTGATCATCGGCGGCGGCGACGCGATCTCGTCGTTCCCGCCCGACCGCGGCTGGGACGCCGCCGGGCTGTTCGACGCCGACCCGGACCGCAGCGGCAAGACCTACTCGACGCTCGGCGGGTTCCTCGACGGCGTCGCGGACTTCGACGCGGGCTTCTTCGGGATCTCCCCGCGCGAGGCCCTGTCGATGGACCCCCAGCAGCGCCTGCTGCTGGAAGTCGCCTGGGAGACCTTCGAACGCGCGGGCGTCGACCCGGCCGCGGCGCGGGGGAGCCGGACCGGCGTCTTCGTCGGCGCCAGCTACCAGGACTACGCCTCGACCGTGCTCAACGCGGCCGAGGGCTCCGAAGGGCACATGATCACCGGCGCGGTGTCGAGTGTCCTTTCCGGCCGGATCGCCTACCTGTTCGGGCTGGAAGGTCCGGCCGTCACGCTCGACACGGCGTGTTCGTCGTCGCTGGTCGCGCTGCACCTGGCGTGCCAGTCGCTGCGCTCGGGCGAGAGCTCGCTCGCGCTCGCCGGCGGGGTCACGGTGATGGCGACGCCGGCGCCGTGGATCGGGTTCAGCCGCCAGCGCGCGATGGCGCCCGACGGCCGCTGCAAGGCCTACTCCGACGACGCCGACGGCATGAGCCTCGCCGAGGGCGTCGGGCTGGTCCTCGTCGAGCGCCTTTCCGACGCCCAGCGCAACGGTCACGAGATCCTCGCGGTCGTCCGCGGCTCGGCGATGAACTCCGACGGCGCGTCCAACGGCATGACCGCACCGAACGGCCCGTCCCAGCAACGCGTGATCCGCCAGGCCCTCGCGAGCGCCGGTCTGTCCACTTCGGACATCGACGCGGTCGAGGGCCACGGCACCGGCACGCCGCTCGGCGACCCGATCGAGGTCCAGGCGCTGCAGGCCACCTACGGCCGTGACCGCGAGCGGCCGCTGCTGCTCGGCTCGGTCAAGTCCAACCTCGGCCACACGCAGATGGCGTCGGGCATCGCCGGCGTGGTCAAGCTCGTCATGGCCATGCGCCACGGCGTGCTGCCGAAAACCCTGCACGCGGACACGCCGTCGTCGCACATCGACTGGTCCGGCGGCGCCATCCGGCTGCTCGACGAGACCGCCGCCTGGCCGGACACGGGGGAGCCCCGGCGAGCCGCGGTGTCTTCGTTCGGCCTGAGCGGCACGAACGTCCACACGGTACTGGAGCAGGCCCCCGAACCGGCCGCGGCGCCGGAGCCGATGACGCTCGGGACCGTGCCCGTGGTGGTCTCGGCCCGGACACCGGAAGCCCTGCGCGCCCAAGCCGCCAGGCTCAGGGCGTGGCCCGGCGAACCGGCCGACCTGGCCTTCACCCTGGCCACGGCTCGCGCGGACCTCAGCCACCGCGCGGTGATCCTGGCTTCGACACAGGAGGATGTCCGAAGCGGACTGACCGCGATCGCCGAGGACGAGCCCGCCCCGCACGTCCTGCGGGGCACGTCGGCCACCCGTCCCACGACGGCGTTCCTCTTCACCGGCCAGGGCAGCCAGCGGCCCGGCGCCGGGCGTGAGCTGTACGAGCGGTTCCCGGTGTTCGCCGAGGCCCTCGACGAAGTCCTCGCGCACCTCGAGCTGGAGCGGAGCGTGCTCTTCGCCGAGCCGGGCACGCCGGAAGCCGCGCTGCTGAACGAAACCCGGTACGCGCAACCGGCGCTGTTCGCGATCGAGGTCGCGCTGGCCCGGCTCCTGGAGTCCTGGGACGTGCGGCCCGACCACGTCGCCGGGCACTCGGTCGGCGAGATCGCCGCCGCGCACGTCGCCGGGGTGCTGTCCCTGGCCGACGCGGCCACGCTGGTCGAGGCCCGCGGCCGGCTCATGCAGGCCCTCCCGGCCGGTGGCGCGATGGTCGCGATCCGGGCGGCCGAGGCGGCCGTCCGCGCGCAGCTGCCGGACGGCGTCGACGTCGCCGCGGTCAACGGCCCGGAGTCCATTGTGGTCTCCGGACCGGAGGACGCCGTGCTCGCCTTCGCGGAACGGTTCGGGAAGACCCGGCGGCTCACCGTGTCGCACGCCTTCCACTCCGCGTCGATGGACCCGGTGCTGGCCGAGTTCCGCGCCGCCATCGCCGGGCTCACCTTCTCGGCACCGGAACTGCCGTTCGTCTCGACGGTCGACGGCACCGACCCGGTCGACGGCCCGGACTACTGGGTGCGCCACGCCCGTGAAGCCGTCCGGTTCGCCGACGCCCTCACGACCCTGGACGAAGCCGGGGTCACCGCCTACGTCGAACTCGGGCCCGACGCGGTCCTGTCGGCGCTGTCCACCGCGAAACCGATGCTGCGCAAGGACCGGCCGGAGGAAGAGACCGTCGCCGCGGTGCTCGCCGACCTGCACTCCCGCGGGTACCGGCCGGACTGGACCGCGTTCTTCGCCGGGACCGGCGCCCGCCGGATCGACCTGCCCACGTACGCCTTCCAGCGGTCCCGCTACTGGCCGGAACCCGCCGCCGCGGCACCGGAAGCCGACACCGGTTTCTGGACCGCGCTGGAAGCGGCCGACGTCGAAGAGCTTTCGACCACCTTGGACGTCGACCGCGACGCGCTCGGCACCGTTCTGCCCGCGCTCACCGCGTGGCGCCACCGCGTGCGCGAAGAGTCCGAAGTGGACGAATGGCGCTACCGCGTGGTCTGGAGCCCGGTCCGCGCCGAACCCGCCGCGCCCAGCAGGGTGCTGGTCGTGGCCCACGACGACCCGTGGGCGGACTCGGTCGCCGAAGCCCTCGGCGGTACCCGGGTCGAGCCGGGCGCCGAGCTGCCCGAAGCCGACCACGTGCTTTCGCTGTTGTCCGACCCCGCCGAATCGCTGCACTTCGCGCGGGAACTCGGGGACAGGGCTCCCTTGTGGTGGGGCACCCGCGGCGCCGTCAGCACCGGCGCGGCGGACCCCGCGCCCGACCCGCACGCGGCCGCGCTCTGGGGCCTCGGCCGGGTACTGGGCCTGGAACAGCCGCAACGCTGGGGCGGGCTCGTCGACCTCCCCGAGGTCCTCGACGCCCGCGCGGCCGGTCGCCTCTTCGCCGTCCTGCGCGGGATCGGCGACGAAGACCAGGTCGCCATCCGCCCCTCGGGCGTCTTCGCCCGCCGCCTCACCACCGCACCCGCGGGTCGTACAACGGACTACACCCCGCGGGGTACGGTGCTGATCACCGGCGGCACCGGCGGGCTCGGCGCGGAGGTCGCGCGACAGCTGGCCGATGCGGGCGCCGACCACCTCGTGCTGCTCAGCCGCCGCGGCCCGGACGCTCCGGGTGCGGCCGAGCTGGCCGAGGAGCTGAACACCCGCGTCACCCTCGAAGCCTGCGACGTCGCCGACCGCGACGCGCTGGCCCGGGTCATCGCCACGATCCCGGACCTGACCGCCGTCGTGCACACCGCCGGTGTGGTCGACGACGGCACCACCGACTCCCTCACCGCGGAGCAGTTCGCGGCCGTGTTCGAGGCGAAGTGCGCCGGCGCGGAGCACCTCGACGAGCTGACCGCGGACCTCGACCTGGACGCGTTCGTGCTGTTCTCCTCGACCGCGGGCACGTTCGGCGCGGCCGGGCAGGGCAACTACGCGGCCGCCAACGCCCACCTCGACGCGCTCGCCGCGCGCCGCCGGGCCGCCGGCCGCGTGGCGACGTCGATCGCGTGGGGCCCGTGGGCGGGCGCCGGCATGCTCGGCGGCAACGCGGGGGTGCAGGACCGCGTCGGCCGCGGCGGGCTCGCGCTGCTGCCGCCGGACCGGGCCGTCGCGGCGATGCGGCGCGCGATCGGCGCCGGCGACACCGAGATCCTGGTCGCGGACATCGACTTCGCGCGGTTCATCCCGGCCTTCACCATCGGCCGGCCGTTCCCGCTGCTGGCCGACCTGCCGCGGGCGAAGGCCGTGCTCAGCGAAGCCCGGGAAGCGGGGGAGCGCGGCGACCTGCGCGGCACCCTCGCCGCGCTGCCGCCCGCCGACCGCGAGAAGCACCTGCTGGGCCTGCTGCGCACGCAGGTCGCGATGGTGCTGGGCCACGCCGACGCCGGCGCGGTCGCCCCGGACGCCGCGTTCGCCGACCTCGGGTTCGACTCGCTCACCGCGGTCGAGCTGCGCAACGGCATCGGCGCGGCCACCGGGCTCGCGCTGCCGTCGTCGCTGGTGTTCGACCACCCGTCCCCGCGCGCGCTCACGGCGTTCCTGCTCGGCGAGCTGCTCGGCGCCGACACACCGGCCGGCACCACGGTCACCACCCGCGCCGCCGCCGACGACCCGGTGGTGATCGTCGGCATCGGCTGCCGCTTCCCCGGCGGCGTCACCTCCCCGCGCACCTTCTGGCAGCTCCTCGAAGACGGCGGCGACGCGATCGGGCCGTTCCCGGCCGACCGCGGCTGGGACCTCGTGAAGCTCGGCGACGGCCACGGCGGCTTCCTGCCCGACGCCGCCGGGTTCGACGCCGGCTTCTTCGGCATCTCCCCGCGCGAGGCACTGGCGATGGACCCGCAGCAGCGGCTCCTGCTGGAGACGTCGTGGGAGTCGCTGGAGCACGCCGGCATCGACCCGGCGAGCCTGCGCGGCACCGACACCGGCGTCTTCGTCGGCACCAACGGCCAGGACTACACCGGGCTGCTGCTCAACTCCGACGCCGACGTCGCCGGGCACATGGCCACCGGCACTACGGCGAGTGTCCTTTCCGGACGGTTGTCCTACACCCTCGGCCTGGAAGGCCCGGCCGTCACGGTCGACACCGCGTGCTCGTCTTCGCTGGTCGCCCTGCACTGGGCCGCCCGCGCGCTGACCGACGGCGAATGCTCGCTGGCCCTGGTCGGCGGTGTCACCGTGATGACCAGCCCGTTCTCGTTCACCGAGTTCGACGCCCAGGGCGGCCTCGCCGCCGACGGGCACTGCAAGGCGTTCTCCGACGACGCCGACGGCACGGCCTGGTCGGAAGGCGCGGGCGTGCTCGTCGTCGAGCGGCAGTCCGACGCACTCCGGCACGGCCACGAGATCCTCGCCGTGGTGAAGGGGTCCGCGATCAACCAGGACGGCGCTTCCAACGGCCTGACCGCGCCGAACGGCCCGTCGCAGCAGCGGGTCATCCGCGCCGCGCTGGCCGACGCCGGTCTGTCCACTTCGGACGTCGACGTCGTCGAGGCGCACGGCACCGGGACGACGCTGGGTGACCCGATCGAAGCGCAGGCGCTGCTGGCGACCTACGGGCAGGACCGCGAGACGCCGGTGCTGCTGGGGTCGGTCAAGTCCAACCTCGGGCACACGCAGGCCGCCGCGGGTGCCGCGGGCGTGATCAAGATGGTGCTCTCCCTCAACCGGGCCGTGGTGCCGAAGACGCTGCACGTCGGCGCGCCGACGTCCCATGTGGACTGGACGGCCGGCGCGCTCGACCTGGTCACCGAGGCGACCGCGTGGCCCGAGACGGCCCGTCCGCGCCGGGCGGCCGTGTCGTCGTTCGGGGTCAGCGGCACGAACGCGCACGTCATCCTGGAAGCCCCGCCCGTGCGGGACGCCGCGCCCGGCACCACACCCGCGGTCGTGCCGTGGCCGGTGTCGGCGCGTTCCGAGACGGCGCTGGACGCGCTGCTGTCCACTGTGGCCGGCGATGCGCTCGACACCGGGTACACCCTGGCCATCGGCCGGGCCGCGCTCGACCACCGTGCCGTGCTGGTCGGCGGCGAGGTCGTGAGCCGGGGAGTGGCCCGCGAGCGGGTCACCGCGTTCCTGTTCTCCGGTCAGGGCGCCCAGCGTTTGGGAATGGGCCGCGAGCTGTACGCGCGGTATCCGGTGTTCGCCGACGCGTGGGACGAGGTCTGCGCGCACCTCGGGATGCCGCTGGGCGACGTCGCCTGGGGCGAGGACGCGGCCGAACTGGACCGGACCGGCCGGGCGCAGCCCGCGTTGTTCGCGTTCGAGGTCGCCGCGTTCCGGCTCCTGGCGTCGTGGGGCGTGCGCCCGGACTTCGTCGCCGGGCATTCGATCGGCGAGGTCGCCGCGGCGCACGTGGCCGGGGTGTTCTCGCTGGAAGACGCGTGCACGCTCGTCGCCGCCCGGGCCCGGCTGATGCAGGAGCTGCCGGAGGGCGGCGCGATGGTCGCTCTCCGCGCCTCGGAAGCCGACGTCCGCACGCGGCTCACCGACGGGGTCGCCATCGCGGCGGTCAACGGCCCGGAGTCCGTCGTGCTCTCCGGCGACGAGGACGCCGTGCTCGCGGTGGCCGAAACCTTCGGCGGCGGACGGCGGCTGACCGTGAGCCACGCCTTCCACTCGCCGCTGATGGACCCGATGCTGCCGCAGTTCCGCACTGTCGTGACCGGGCTGCGGTTCGCGGCCCCGGTCATCCCGCTCGTCAGCGACGGCGACGTCACCGACCCCGAGTACTGGGTGCGGCACGTGCGCGAGACCGTCCGCTTCGGCGACGCCCTCGACCGGCTGGCCGAGGTGTCGCTGTTCGTCGAGGTCGGGCCCGACGCCGCGTTGGCACCGCTGGTCGAACCGGCCGACGACCGCGTGGTCGTCCCGTTGGCGCGCCGGGGCAGGTCCGAAGAGGACAGTGCCGCGGCCGCGCTGGGCACGCTGTTCACCGCGGGCGTGAACCCGGACTGGGCCGCGTGGTTCGCCGGCACCGGCGCCCGCCGCACCGAACTGCCGACCTACCCCTTCGACCACGAGCGGTACTGGCCCGAGGTGGTCACGAGCGGCCCGGCCGACGACGCTTTCTGGGCAGCGGTCGACCGCGCGGACACCGCCGGGCTCGCCGACCAGCTCGCCATCGAACCGGCCACGCTCGACGCGGTCCTGCCCGCGCTCGCCGCGTGGCGGCGCAAGCAGGCCGAAGCGGCCGCGGCCGACGAACTGCGCTACCGGATCACCTGGCAGCCGGTCGGCGTCGGCGAGCCGAAGGCCGCGAACATCGCGGTCGTCCCCGGCGACGACGCCGAGTGGGCCGCTCGGGTCACCGAAGCCCTCGGGGCCGGCCGCGACCTGGCCGGCGCCGACGTGGTCGTGTCGTTGCGGGAAACCGTTGCGGGAACAAGGGAACTCCTCGCCGAAGTCGACATCCCGGTCTGGTGCCTGACGCGCGGCGCGGTCGCGGTCACCCCGGCCGAACGCGTCGACGGCCCGGCCGCGCTGTGGGGCTTCGGCCGCGTCGCGGCCCTGCACGACCCGCAGCGCTGGGGCGGGCTCGTCGACGTCCCGGCCGAGCTGGACACCCGCGCCGCGGCCCGGCTGCGCGCGGTGCTCGGCGGGGCGGAAGACCAGGTCGCCGTCCGCGCGGCCGGGGTCTACGGCCGCCGCCTGACCCGCGCCACCGCGGGCGGGGAGCGCTGGGAGCCGCGCGGCACCGTGCTCGTCACCGGCGACGGACCCGCCGCACTCCTCGCCGACCACCTGACCGGGGTCGACGTCGTCCGCGATCCGGCCGCGCTGGCGTCGCCGCCGGACGCGGTCATCCACAGCGGGAGCCTCGAAGAGGCCAGGCGGTACGCCGAGTGGCCGCTCGAGGCGTTCGTCCTGCTCACCTCGATCGCCGGGGTCTGGGGCGTGCGCGGCCGCGGCGACGAGGCCGCCGAAGCGGCCGAACTGGAAGCCTTCGCGCGGCGACGCCGTGACCGCGGCGAACCCGCGTCCGTCGTCGCCTTCGCGGCGTGGGCGGGCACCGGCGAGGACGAGGCCCACCTGCGCGACAGCGGGCTGCCCGTGCTCGACCCGGCCGCCGCCACGGCCGCGCTGCGCACCGCCGTGCGGTCCGCCGACCTCACCACGGTCGTCGCCGACGTCCGGTGGGACCGGTTCGGCCCGGCGTTCACGGCGGCGCGCCCGAGCCCGCTGCTGTCGACGCTGTTCACCCCGGCGCCGTCGACCGGTTCCGGCCTGCGCGACCTGGCTCCGGGCGAACGGTCCGACGTCGTCCTGGACCTCGTCCGGACCGCGGCCGCGACCGTGCTGCGCCACCCCGGCACCGACCGGATCGAGGCCGACCGCGCGTTCTCCGCACTGGGCTTCGATTCGCTCACCGCGATGGACCTGCGCACGGTCCTGAGCACCGAGACCGGGCTGCGGCTGCCGGCCACGCTGGTGTTCGACCACCCGACCCCGCGCGAGCTGACCGCGTTCCTGCTGACCGAGCTGTTCGGCGACGAAGAAGAAGTCGCCACCGAAGCCGCTCCGGCGGCGCTCGGGGCCGACCCGGTCGTCATCGTCGGCATGAGCTGCCGCTACCCCGGCGGCATCGGCTCGCCCGAAGACCTCTGGCGGGCGGTCGTCGACGAACGGGACGTCGTCGGCGGCTTCCCGGCCGACCGCGGCTGGGACCTGGCCACGCTCACCGGCGACGGCCCGGGCAGCAGCGCCGCCAAGGAAGGCGGCTTCCTGCACGACGCCGCCGAGTTCGACCCCGGCTTCTTCGGGATCGCGCCACGCGAGGCGATCGTGATGGACCCGCAGCAGCGGCTCGTCCTCGAAGTGGCGTGGGAGGCCTTCGAACGCGCCGGCATCGACGCCACCGGGCTGCGCGGCGGCGACACCGGCGTCTACATCGGCGGCGGCTCGGGCGACTACACCCCGCCCACCGACACGCCGGGCCACCAGGCCACCGCGCAGGCGGCCAGCCTGCTCTCCGGCCGCGTCTCCTACGCACTCGGGCTGGAAGGCCCGTCGGTCAGCGTCGACACCGCGTGCTCGTCTTCGCTGGTCGCGCTGCACCTGGCCGCGCAGGCACTGCGGACGGGGGAGTGCTCCCTGGCCGTCGCCGGCGGCGTGATGGTGATGTCGAGCCCGACCGGGTTCGTCGAGTTCGGCGAGATGGGCGCGCTGTCCCCGGACGGGCGCTGCAAGGCCTTCGCCGACGCCGCCGACGGCACCGGCTGGTCGGAAGGCGTCGGCATGATCGTGCTGGAACGCGAGTCCGACGCGCGCCGCCACGGGCACCCGGTCCTCGCCGTGGTGCGGGGTTCGGCGGTCAACTCCGACGGCGCGTCCAACGGGCTCACCGCGCCCAGCGGCCCGGCCCAGCAGCGCGTGATCAAGCGCGCCCTGGCCGTTTCCGGACTGGCACCGTCCGAAGTGGACGCCGTCGAGGCGCACGGCACCGGCACGAAGCTCGGCGATCCCATCGAAGCGCAGGCGTTGCTGGCCACCTATGGCCGTGACCGCGAACAGCCGCTGCTGCTCGGCTCGGTCAAGTCGAACCTCGGCCACACGCAGGCCGCGGCCGGTGCGGCGGCGGTGATCAAGATGGTGCTGGCCATGCGCCACGGGCTGCTGCCGAAGACCCTGCACGTGGACAAGCCGTCGGAGCACGTCGACTGGTCGGCGGGCAGCGTCGCGCTGCTCACCGAGAGCCGGCCGTGGCCCGAGACCGGGCACCCGCGCCGGGCCGGGATCTCCGCGTTCGGCGCCAGCGGCACCAACGCCCACCTGGTACTGGAACAGGCCCCGGCGGTGGAGCCGCGCCCGGCCGCCGCCCCGGCGACCGTGCCGGTCCGGCTGTCCGCGCGCAGCGACGACGGGCTGCGGGCCCAGGCCCGGGCCCTGCGGGACCACCTGGTCACCCACCCCGGTCTCGCGCTGCCCGACGTGGCCTTCTCCGCGGCGACGACCCGCGCCTGGTTCGAGTCGCGGGCGGTCGTCGTGGCCGGGGACCGCGAGGAACTGCTGACCGGGCTCGGTGCCCTCGCCGCGGGGACGTCGTCGCCGCTGGTGCACACCGGCAAGCCGGCGGCCGGCAAGCTCGCGTTCCTGTTCTCCGGGCAGGGTTCGCAGTACCCGGGCATGGGCCGCGACCTGTACGAGCGGTTCCCCTTGTTCGCCGCCGCGTTCGACGAGGCCTGCGCGCACCTGGACCTCGAGCTGCCCGGCTCGCTGCGGGACGTCGTCTTCGGCGACGACGCCGAGGTGCTGGCGCAGACCCGGTGGTCGCAGCCGGCGGTGTTCGCCGTGGAGGTCGCGCTCTACCGGCTCGTCGAGTCGTGGGGCGTGCGGCCCGACCACCTGGCCGGGCACTCGATCGGCGAGTTCGCCGCCGCCCACGCGGCCGGGGTGCTGTCGCTGGCCGACGCCTGCACGCTGGTCGCCGCCCGCGGCCGGCTCATGCAGGAGCTGCCGGGCGGGGCGATGGCCGCGCTGCAAGTCACCGAAGCCGAGGCGGAAGAGCTGATCAGCGGGCGGCCGCTGTCGATCGCCGCGGTCAACGGACCCGAAGCGGTGGTCGTTTCGGGTGACACCGGCGCCGTCGCCGAGGTCGCGGACCTGGTCGCGGCCCGGGGCCGAAAGACTAGACATTTAAGGGTCAGCCACGCGTTTCACTCGTCGCATATGAACGCGATGAGGGACGAGTTCGAGCGGATCGCCGCGGGGGTGCAGTTCGCCCCGCCGGCGCTCCCGGTCGTGTCCACCGTCACCGCGTCCCCGGTCACCGGCGAACTCGGGACCCCGGCGTACTGGGCCGAGCACGTCGGCCGCCCGGTGCTGTTCGCCGGCGCGGTCGCCGCGCTCGACTCGCTCGGCGTCACCAAGTACCTGGAACTGGGCCCGGACCGCACCCTCGCGGCGCTCACCCGGACGCTCACCGGCGAGTCCGCCACCGTGACCGCCGCTCTGCGCGCCGGCCGCGAGGACGAGCCGACGCTGCTCTCCGCGCTGGCCCGGCTCGACGTCGGCGGCACCCCGGTCGAGTGGGCCGGGCTGTTCGCCGGGGCCCGCCCGGTCGACCTGCCCACCTACCGGTTCCACCACGAGCGGTTCTGGCCGGACACCCCGGCCGCCGCGACGCCCACGCCGGACTTCCTGACCGGGCTCGACGCCGACGTGCTCGCCAAGGAGATCGACGTCGACCGCGCCGCGCTCGACGCCGTGCTGCCCGCCCTGCTCGACCTGCAGCACCGCCGGGCGCAGCAGTCCACTGTGGACGAACTGCGGTACCGCGTCGCCTGGAAGCCGCTCGGCGGCGCTTCGGGTGCGGTGCCGGACGGAAAGTGGCTGGTCGTCGTGCCTGCCGGCTTCACCGAAGACCCGTGGGTCGCCGGTGTGGTCAAGGCGCTCGGCGCCGAGGTCACCGGCCCCGACACCTTGACCGCGGCGCTCGACGGCGTCACCGGCGTCGTTTCCCTGCTGGGCCTGGACGAATCGACGCCGACCGCGGGCGCCGCGGCCACCACCGCGCTGCTGCAGGCTTTGGCCGGCACCGGCAGCGCGGCCCGGCTGTGGTGCCTGACCCGCGGCGCGGTCACCGCCGTGCCGTCGGACCGGGTCACCTCGATCGCGCAGGCCGCGCTCTGGGGCCTGGGCCGGGTCGCGGCGCTGGAGCAGCCGCAGCGCTGGGGCGGTCTCGTCGACCTGCCCGCCGAGATCGACGACCACGCCTTCGCCCGGCTGGGCGCGGTGCTCGCCGGGACCGAAGACCAGGTCGCGGTGCGGGCGGCCGGCGGGTTCGCACGGCGGCTCGTGCGCGCTCCGGCCGGTCCGTCGGCGAGGGCGTGGCAGCCGCGCGGGACCGTCGTCGTCACCGGCGGCACCGGCGCGCTCGGCAAGCACGTCGCCCGCTGGGCGCTGGCCGAAGGCGCCGCGCGGGTGGTGCTCACCGGCCGCCGCGGCCCGGACACCCCGGACGCCGTCGCGCTGCGGGCCGAGCTGGGCCCGCGGGCCTCGGTCGTCGCCTGCGACCTGACCGACCCGGACGCCGTGCGGGAGCTGCTCACCGCCGACGTCACCGCGGTGATCCACGCGGCCGGCGTCCTCGACGACGGCGTGCTCGAGGGCTACGGCCCGGACCGGTTCGACGCCGTGTTCGCGGCGAAGGCCGAATCCGCGCTCGTGCTCGACCGCGTCACCCGCGAGCTGGACCTCGACGTCTTCGCGCTGTTCTCCTCGGCGTCCAGCTCGGTCGGCAACGCCGGCCAGGCCAACTACGCCGCGGCGAACGCCGTGCTCGATGCCATCGCCGAACAGCGGCGCGCGGACGGGCTGCCCGGCACCTCGATCGCCTGGGGCGCTTGGCGGGCGGGCATGGCCGAGACCGCCGACGCGGCGGCCCGGGCCCAGCGCACCGGCACCCGGCCGGTCGCGCCGGAGCTGGCACTCACCGCGTTCGCGCAGGTCGTGCTCACGACCGACGCGGCACCGGTGGTCGCCGACATCGACCACGCCACCTTCCTGCGCGCGTTCACCGCGGCCCGGCCGGCGCCGCTGCTGACCGACCTGCCGGAGTACCACCGCCTCACCGCGGAAGCGCCGGGGGCGGCCGACGCGGGCGCGGCGTTGCGGGAGCGGCTGGGCAAGCTGCCGGTGCCGGACCGCGAGAAGGCCGCGCTCGACGTCGTCCGCACCCAGGTCGCCGCGGTGCTCGGGTTCGCCGGGCCGCACGCGGTCGACCCGGAGCGGCCGTTCTCCGGGCTCGGCTTCGACTCCCTCAGCGCGATCGAGCTGCGCAACCAGCTGGCCGCGGCGACCGGGCTCGACCTGCCCGCGACGCTCGTGTTCGACCAGCCGTCCCCCGCCGTGCTCGCCGCCGACCTGGTGCGGCAGCTCGTCGGTGACGAGCGGGTCCCCGATGACCTGGACACCGAGCTGCGGGCTCTGCTCGCGGCCGTTTCCCCGGCGCGCCTGCGCGAAAGCGGCGTGCTGGACACCTTGCGCCGCCTGGCCGGGCCCGACCCGGCCGGGGACGGGGCCGCCGACTTCGACGGCATGTCGGTCGACGACCTGGTCCGCGCGGCGCTCGACGGCGAGGCCACCTGACCCCGATGAACCTACGGAGCTGACACATGTCCACCCCGAGCGACCGGGTCGTCGAAGCACTCCGTGCCGCGATGAAGGAGTCCGAGCGGCTCAAGCGGCAGAACCAGGAGCTGCGCGCCGCCGCCACGGAGCCGATCGCCATCGTGGCCATGGGCTGCCGGTTCCCCGGCGGCGTCCGCGGCCCCGAAGCGCTGTGGCGGCTCCTCGAAGCCGGCGGTGACGCGATCGGGCCGTTCCCGGCCGACCGCGGCTGGGACGTCGAGGCGGTCACCGGCGCTCGAGTGGACGAGCGGGGCATGGGCGTCAGCCAGGCGGGCGGGTTCCTCGACGGTGTCACGGACTTCGACGCCGGGTTCTTCGGGATCTCGCCCCGCGAGGCGGTGTCCCTGGACCCCCAGCAGCGGCTGCTGCTGGAGGTGTCCTGGGAGGCGATCGAGCGGGCCGGCCTCGACCCGAGGCGGCTGCGCGGCAGCCGGACCGGCGTCTTCGCCGGGACCAACGGGCAGGACTACGCCTATCTGATGGTCCGTTCGCTGGCCGACGCCGACGGTTCGGTCGGCACCGGCATCGCGGCGAGCGCGCTGTCCGGCCGGGTGGCCTACACGCTCGGGCTCGAAGGCCCGGTCGTCACGGTCGACACGGCGTGCTCGTCGTCGCTGGTCGCGGTGCACCTGGCCGCGCAGGCGCTGCGGGCGGGGGAGTGCACGCTCGCGCTGGCCGCGGGCGTGAACGTGATGTCGACGCCCGGGTCGCTGCTGGAGTTCAGCCGCCAGGGCGGGCTTTCGGCCGACGGCCGCTGCAAGGCGTTCTCCGACGACGCCGACGGCACCGGCTGGTCCGAAGGCGTCGGCGTGCTGGTGCTGGAGAAGCTGTCGGACGCGCAGCGCAACGGGCACGAGGTGCTCGCCGTGGTCCGCGGCACCGCGGTCAACTCCGATGGCGCGTCCAACGGGTTCACCGCCCCCAACGGTCCTTCGCAGCAACGCGTGATCCGGGCCGCGCTGGCCGCGTCCGGACTGTCCACTTCGGACGTCGACGTCGTCGAGGCGCACGGCACCGGTACGAAGCTCGGCGACCCGATCGAAGCCCAGGCGCTGCTGGCGACCTACGGGCAGGACCGCGAGACGCCGGTGCTGCTGGGGTCGGTCAAGTCCAACATCGGGCACACCCAGGCGGCGGCGGGGGTCGCCGGGATCATCAAGGTGGTCGAGGCGATCCGGCACGGGGTCGTGCCGCGGACGTTGCACGCTGAGACACCGTCGTCCCATGTGGACTGGAGCTCCGGTGCGGTGCGGCTCGCCACCGCGAACGAGCCGTGGCCCGCGGTCGATCGTGCGCGCCGGGCCGGGGTCTCGTCGTTCGGGGTCAGCGGCACCAACGCCCACGTCCTCATCGAGCAGGCGCCCGTCGCGGCGGCCGTCGAGACCGAGCGGGCGGACGTTCCGGCGCCGTGGCTGCTGTCCGGGCGCACCCCGGCCGCCTTGCGCGCCCAGGTCGCCCAGATCGTCGACGTCACCGGCGATCCCCTGGACGTCGCTTACTCCCTCGCCACCACCCGGTCGGCCTTCGAAGAGCGGCTGAGCGTCCTCGACCCGGACCCTCGTGCGGCGCTGGCCGCCTGGCTGGCGGACGGGGACGCGCCCGGCGTCGTCACGGGTTCGGTCGAGCGGCCGCCCGCGCTCGCGTACGTCTTCACCGGCCAGGGCGCGCAGTGGCCGGGGATGGGCCGGGGGCTGGCCGCGCGGTTCCCCGTGTTCGCCGACGCTCTGGCCGCTTCGCTCGACCGGCTCGACCCGGCCGTCCGCGAAGTGCTGCAGGGCAACGACGCCGCCGCCCTGGACCAGACCGGGTACGCGCAGCCCGCGTTGTTCGCGATCGAGGTCGCGCTGTTCCGGCTCCTGGAGTCCTGGGGGATCCGGCCCGACTTCGTCGCCGGGCATTCGGTCGGCGAGATCGCCGCCGCGCACGTGTCCGGTGTGCTGTCCCTCGACGACGCCTGCGTACTGGTCGGTGCCCGGGCCCGGTTGATGCAGGCGCTGCCCGCCGGGGGCGCGATGGTCGCCGTCCGCGCGAGCGAGGAGGACGTCCGGCCGTACCTGGGCGACGACGTCGCCATCGCCGCGGTCAACGGGCCGCGGTCGGTCGTGCTGTCCGGGGCCGAGGACGCCGTGCTGGCCGCGGCCGCGCACTTCGAGCGCCCGCGCCGGCTTTCGGTGTCGCACGCGTTCCACTCGCCGCTCATGGACCCGATGCTCGACGACTTCCGGGCGGTCGTGGGCGGGTTGTCGTTCGCCGAGCCGGTGCTGCCGTTCGTCGCTTCCGGGGACGTGACGTCGCCCGAGTACTGGGTGAGCCACGTGCGGGAACCGGTCCGGTTCGCCGACGCCGTGGCGCGGCTCGCCGGGTCCGGTGCTTCGGTGCTCGCCGAGCTGGGCCCGGACGCCGCGCTCACCCCGCTGATCGGGGACGGCACCGCGATTCCGCTGGGGCGCCGCGACTCCGACGAAGCCGCGGTGCTGACCGCGGCGCTGGCCGGGCTGCACACCGCCGGCGTACGGGTCGACTGGCCGGCGTTCTTCGCCGGCACCGGCGCGCGCACGGTTTCCCTGCCGACGTACCCGTTCCAGAGCGAACGCTTCTGGCCGTCCACTGTGGACGTCGCCGCCGACGCCGCCGGGCTCGGGCTCGACCCGGTGACCCACCCGCTGCTCGGCGCGTCCCTGGCCCCGGCCGGGTCCGACGGCCTGCTGCTGACCGGCCGCATCTCGGCGCGCACGCACCCGTGGCTCACCGACGGCGTGTTCCCGGGCACCGGTTTCGTCGAGCTCGCCCTGCGCGCCGGGCTCGACCTCGGCTGCGACCTGGTCGAAGAACTCACCCTCGGCGCCCCGCTGGTCCTCGCCGCCGACGAGGCCGCCGACCTGCAGCTTGCGGTCGGCGAGCCGGACGAGACCGGCCGTCGTCGCCTGGACATCCACACCCGCACCGAGGGTCGCTGGATCCGCCGCGCGGAGGGCGTCCTCGCCACCGGCGCGCACCACGAAGACTTCTCGGACGACTCCGGCATCGAAGTCGCTTTCGGCGAAGACGAAGCCGAGACGGCCCGCTTCGGGCTGCACCCGCGCCTGCTCCAGGACGTCCTGGAGGCCGCGGGGATCACCGGGTACCCCACCCGGTGGACGCGGGTTTCGCTGCACGCGACGGGAGCGGCTCGGGTCCGGGTCCAGGTCGGTGCCGGCCTGGCTCTCACCGACGCCGCGGGCCTGCCCGTGGCGTCGATCGGCTCGGTGCGCTCGGAAGCCGTGACCGCCGAGTCCGAGGTGGACTCGCTGTTCGAGCCGCGCTGGGTGCCGGTCGTGCTGCCCCCGGAAGGCGCCACCGACGTCACCCTCGTCCGGCTGGCCGGCGACGGCAGCCCCCTGGACGACCTCACCACGCTGACCACCCGCGCCCTCGAACTGGTGCAGGACTGGCTGGCGGACGAGCAGTCCGCGGCGTCGCGGCTGGTCTTCGTGACCGAGGCCGGCGACCTCGCCGCCGCGGCCGTCTGGGGCCTGATCCGCACCGCCCAGGCGGAAAACCCGGGCCGCTTCGTGCTGGTCGACGTCGACGCCGAGACCACCGACGCGACCATCGCCCGTGCCCTCGCCCTCGACGAACCCCAGCTGCAGCTGCGCGGCAACACCGCCCGCGCCCCCCGCCTCGCCCGCCTGGACGCCGCACTTTCACGTGAAAGTGCCCACCTGGGGGCCGCACTTTCACGTGAAAGTGCGGCCTGGGATCCGGACGGGACGGTCCTGATCACCGGCGGCACCGGGGGACTGGGGGCCGAGCTGGCCCGGCACCTCGTGCGTGAGCACGGTGTCCGGCACCTGCTGCTGCTCAGCCGTCGCGGCCCGGACGCGCCCGGCGCGCGGGAACTGCAGGAGGAGCTCGGCGCCGAGATCCGCGCCTGCGACGTCGCCGACCGCGACGACCTGGCCGCCGCGCTCGCCGCGGTTCCGGCCGAACACCCGCTGACCGCGGTCGTGCACGCGGCCGGCGTGCTCGACGACGGCGTCGTCACCGCGCTCACCCCGGAGCGGCTCGCCCCGGTGCTGGCCGCCAAGGCCGCCGCCGCGTGGCACCTGCACGAGCTGACCCACGACCTCGACGCGTTCGTGCTGTTCTCCTCCGTCGCCGGGATCATGGGCGGCGCCGGGCAGGGCAGCTACGCCGCCGCCAACAGCTTCCTCGACGCCCTCGCCGAGCACCGCCACGCCGCCGGCCTGCCCGCCCACTCGCTGGCCTGGGGCTCGTGGACGGTCGGCATGGCCGGCTCGCTCGCCGAAGCCGACCGCGCGCGGATGGCCCGCTCGGGCATGCCGCCGCTCGAACTCGACCACGGCCTCGCGCTGTTCGACGCCGCCCTCGCGCTGCCGCGGGCCCTGGTGGTGCCGGTCGCCGTCGACCTCGCCGCCCTGCGCCTGCTCGACGAGCTGCCGCCGATCCTGCGCGGCTTGGCCGGGGGCATCCGCCGCTCGGCCGCCACGACGTCCGGGGCCGCCGCCGACCTCGCCGGGCAGCTGCGCGCCCTGAGCGACGAGGAGCGGCTCGCGAAGGTCACCGATCTCGTCCGCGGCCGCGCCGCGACCATCCTCGGCCACTCCGATCCCGCCGCGGTCGGGGCCGCGAAGTCGTTCTCCGACCTGGGTTTCGACTCGCTGACCGCCGTCGAGCTGCGCAACCGGCTGGCGGCGGTGACCGGGCTGCGGCTGCCCTCGACGCTGGTGTTCGACCACCCGACGCCGGTCGCGGTCGCCCGGCTGGTGCTGGCCGAGCTGTTCGGCGACGCGGCCACCCCCGCCGCGGTGACCACCGGACGGCGGGACGACGACCCGATCGTCGTGGTCGGGGTCGCCTGCCGCTTCCCCGGCGGGGTCGAGAGCCCCGAAGACCTGTGGGACCTGGTCGCCGGCGGCCGCAGCGGGGTGTCGAGCTTCCCCACCGACCGCGGCTGGGACGCCGCCGCGCTCGCCGCCTCCGACACCCGCGCGGGCGGGTTCCTCTACGACGCCGCCGAATTCGACGCCGGGTTCTTCGGCATCTCCCCGCGCGAAGCCGTCGCCATGGACCCGCAGCAGCGCCAGCTGCTCGAAGTGTCCTGGGAGGCACTGGAACGCGCCGGGCTGGACGCGACCGGCCTGCGCGGCTCGCGCACCGGCGTGTTCGTCGGCACCAACGGCCAGACCTACTCCGACCTGTTCCTCACCGCCGACGTCGAGCTGCGCGGCCAGACCGGCACCGGGATCGCCGGCAGCGTTGTCTCCGGTCGCCTGTCCTACGTGCTGGGCCTGGAGGGCCCGGCGATGACCATCGACACCGCCTGTTCGTCGTCGCTGGTCGCGATGCACCTGGCCGCGCAGTCGCTGCGGGCGGGGGAGTGCGACCTGGCGCTGGCCGGCGGTGTCACGGTGATGGCGACGCCGGGCGGGTTCGTCGGCTTCAGCGGCCAGAACGGCCTCGCGCCGGACGGCCACTGCAAGGCGTTCTCCGACGACGCCGACGGCACCGGCTGGTCCGAAGGTGTCGGCGTGCTGGTGCTGGCGCGGCAGTCCGAGGCACTCCGCGCCGGGCACGAGATCCTCGCCGTGCTGCGGGGTTCCGCGGTCAACCAGGACGGTGCGTCGAACGGCCTGACCGCGCCGAACGGCCCGTCGCAGCAGCGGGTCATCCGCGCCGCGCTGGCCGACGCCGGTCTGTCCACTTCGGACGTCGACGTCGTCGAGGCGCACGGCACCGGGACGACGCTGGGCGATCCGATCGAGGCGCAGGCGCTGCTGGCGACGTACGGGCAGGACCGTGAGACGCCGTTGCTGCTCGGGTCGGTGAAGTCGAACATCGGGCACACGCAGGCGGCCGCGGGTGTCGCGGGCGTGATCAAGGTGATCGAGGCGATGCGGCACGGGGTCGTGCCGAAGTCGTTGCACGTCGGCGAGCCGTCGTCCCATGTGGACTGGGAAGCCGGCGCGGTCGAGGTCGTCTCCGAAGCCGTCGAGTGGCCCGCGGTGGATCGGGCGCGGCGGGCCGGGGTTTCGTCGTTCGGGATCAGCGGCACCAACGCCCACGTCATCCTCGAAGCACCCGAGCCGCGGCCCGTCCCCGCGCCGCGCCCGGAGGTTCCGGTCGTGCCGTGGGTCGTGTCGGCCAAGACCGAGGACGCCCTCACCGCCCAGATCGCCCGGCTTACCGAGGCCGGGCCCGACCCGCTCGACGCCGGGTACTCCCTGGCCACCACCCGCGCGAGCTTCCCGCACCGCGCGGTGCTTTCGGCCACGCCGGACGGCGTCCGCGAGATCGCGCGGGGAACCGCGGAAGCGCTCTCGGTGGGCTTCCTGTTCACCGGCCAGGGCTCGCAGCGGCTCGGCATGGGCCGCGAGCTGTACCGCACCTCGAAGCCGTTCGCCACCGCGCTCGACGCCGTCCTCGCCCACCTCGACCCCGGCCTGCGGGACGTCCTGTGGGGCGACGACGGAAGCCTGCTCGCCGAAACCGGCTGGGCGCAGCCGGCGCTGTTCGCGCTCGAAGTCGCCCTGGCCCGCACGGCCGAGGCGCACGGCGTCCGGCCCGCCCGGGTCGCCGGGCACTCGGTCGGCGAGATCGCCGCCGCGCACATCGCCGGCGTGCTGTCCCTCGAGGACGCCTGCGCGCTGGTGACCGCCCGCGGCCGCCTGATGCAGGCCCTGCCGCGCGGCGGCGCGATGGTCGCCGTCGAAGCGTCCGAAGAGGACGTTCGCGCCCGGCTCACCGGCGGCGTCGACATCGCCGCGGTGAACGGCCCGCGCGCGGTCGTGCTCTCCGGCGCCGAGGACGCGGTGCTGGCGGTGGCGTCGACGTTCGGGAAGACCAAGCGGCTCAAGGTGAGCCACGCGTTCCACTCGCACCTGATGGACCCGATGCTCGACGACTTCCGCGCGGTCGTCGCCGGGCTGGCGTTCACGCCGCCGCGGATCCCGCTCGTCACCAGCGGCGACGTCACCGACCCGGAGTACTGGGTCCGCCACGTCCGCGACACCGTCCGCTTCGCCGACGTCCTCGCGGACCTGGACGTCACGGCGTTCGTCGAGATCGGCCCGGACGGCGTCCTCTCGGCACTGGTCGACGAGCCCGGCGCGCTCGTGACCCCGTTGCTGCGCAAGGACCGCCCGGAAGCCGAGACCGTCCTTAGCGGACTGGCCCGGCTGCACGTCGCCGGCGTCGATGTCGACTGGACGCCGTGGTTCACCGGCGCCCGGCGGATCACCCTGCCCACGTACGCCTTCCAGCGGCAGCACTACTGGCCGCGGGTGGTGCCGGGCCGCGGCGCCGTCGAGCGCCTCGGGCTGACCCCGGCCGGGCACCCGCTGCTGGACTTCGCCGTCGACCTCGCCGACTCCGGCGGTGTCGTGCTGTCCGGGCTGCTTTCGCGGGACGCCCAGCCGTGGCTGGCCGACCACGTCGTCGGCGGGCACGTGCTGTTCCCCGGCACCGGGTTCCTCGACCTCGCCGTCCGCGCGGCGGACCAGGTCGGCTGCTCGGCCGTGGAAAGCCTGTCCATCGCCGCGCCGCTGTGGCTGCGCCCGGACGAGCCGGTGCTGCTGCAGATCGCCGCCGGCGGCCCGGACGACGCCGGGCGCCGCGAGCTGACCATCTCCGCCCGCGGCACCGGCCCGCACGCCGAGTGGGTGCAGCACGCGGCCGGGTTCGTCGCGGTCGGGGAACACCCGGCGGCGCCGCCGGGGGAGTGGCCGCCCGCCGGGGCGACCGAGCTCGACGTGTCCACCGTGTACCCGGAACTGGCCGCGACCGGCCTGGCCTACGGACCCGCTTTCCGCGGCCTGACCCGGGCCTGGCTGGACGGCGACACGCTGCTCGCCGAGGCCGAGCTGCCCGGCGAAGCCGACGGCGACTACGGCCTGCACCCGGCCCTGTCCGACGCGGCCCTGCACGCCCTCCACCGGCTCGACACGATCGCGGGCGGCCTGCCGTTCGCGTGGTCCGGGGTGTCGCTGCACGCCTCGGGCGCGACGCGGATCCGTGCCCGCTTCACGCCGGTGGACCGCGAGTCGGTGGCGATCGCGGTCACCGACGAGGCCGGCGAGCCGGTCCTGACCGTCCAGTCGCTCCAGCTGCGCGAAGCGGCCCAGCGCGACGCGGACGACGACTCCCTCTTCCAGACCACGTGGGTCCCGGCCGCCCTGGCCAAGGACGCCCCGGCGGGCACCTGGGCCCTGCTCGGCGACGACCCGCAGCTGGCGGCGGTGGCCCGCCCCTGCGCGGACCTCGAAACGGCACTGGCCCTGGAACCGGACGTGCTCCTGGTCCCGCTCGGCGCCGGCCCGGACGTCATGAACGAGTCGTTCATGACGTCGGACGCGGTGAACGAGTCGTTCACGGCATCCGGCGGCGGCGGACACGACCTGCTCACCGCGGTCCGCGAGGTCACCGCGCAGGCCCTGGCCGTGCTGCAGAACGCCGACGAACGGGCCCGCCGGGTCGTCTTCGTGACCCGGGAAGCCGTCGCCGTCGAGCCCGGGGACCGGATCGCCGATCCCGCCGCCGCGGCCGCCTGGGGCCTGATCCGCTCCGCGCAGTCCGAGCAGCCCGGCCGGTTCGTCCTCGTCGACCTCGAAGCCGGCGCGGCCCTGCCCGGCACCGGGTTCGTCGTCTCCGGGGAACCCCAGTTCGCCGTCCGCGGCGAAAGCGTCCGCGTCGCCCGGCTCGGCCGCCTCGCCGGCAACGGCGACCTCCTGCCCCCCGCGGTACCGGCGTGGCGGCTCACCGCCGGTCCCGCGGGCATCGACGACCTGGGCGCCGAAGCGTGCCCGGCCGTGCTCGACGACCCGCCCGCGGGCCACGTCCGGGTCCGCCTCGAAGCGGCCGGGCTCAACTTCCGCGACGTCCTGTCCGTGCTCGGCATGTACCCGGGCAAGCTCGGCGACCTCGGCGCGGAAGGCGCCGGCGTGATCGAGGCGGCCGGCGAGGGCGTCGACCCGGCCCGGATCGGCGAGCGCGTCTTCGGCATGCTGCCCGGCTCGTTCGGCACGCACAGCGTCTCCGACGTCCGCTACCTCGCGCCGGTGCCCGCCGGGTGGTCCGCGCGCACCGCCGCGTCCGTCCCGCTCGTCTTCCTGACCGCCTACTACGCGCTGGTCGACCTCGCGGACCTCAGGCCCGGTCAGAAGATCCTCATCCACGCGGGTGCCGGCGGCGTCGGCATGGCCGCCATCCAGCTCGCCCACCACCTCGGCGCCGAGGTCTTCGCCACGGCGAGCGCGGGCAAGCAGCACGTCCTGCGCGAACTCGGCGTCGCCGGCGACCACATCGCCTCCTCCCGCTCGCTGGAGTTCGGCGCCGATTTCCGCCGCGTCACCGGCGGGACCGGCGTCGACGTCGTGCTCAACGCGCTGACCGGCGAGTTCGCCGACGCCTCCCTGGACCTGCTCGCCGACGGCGGCCGGTTCCTCGAGATGGGCAAGACCGACATCCGCGACGCCGCCGCGCTGCCGCGGGTCCGCTACCGCGCGTTCGACCTCGGCGAGGCCGGGCCCGACCGCACCGCAGAACTGCTCGTCGAGCTGCTGCGGCTGTTCGAAGACGGCGTCCTCACCCCGCTGCCGATCCGGAGCTGGGACCTGCGCCAGGCCCCGGCCGCGTTCCGGCACATGAGCCGTGCGAAGCACGTCGGCAAGATCGTGCTGACCCTGCCGCCGCGCTGGGAACCCGACGGCACCGTGCTGATCACCGGCGGCACCGGCGGGCTGGGCCGCGAGCTGGCCCGCCACCTCGTGCGCACCTACGGCGTCCGGCACCTCCTGCTCACCAGCCGCCGCGGGCCCGACGCCCCCGGCGCGGCCGAGCTGCGCGAAGAGCTGGGTGTCGACGTCACCATCGCGGCCTGCGACGTCGCCGACCGTGACCAGCTCGCGGCCGTGCTCGCCCGGATCCCGGCCGCGCACCCGCTGCGGGGTGTCGTGCACACCGCGGGCGTCCTCGACGACGGCGTCGTCGCGTCGCTCGACCCGGCGCGCCTGGACACCGTGCTGCGGCCCAAGGCCGACGCCGTCGTCCACCTCGACGAGCTGACGCGTGAGCTCGACCTGGCCGCGTTCATCGTCTTCTCCTCGGTCGCCGGCACGGTCGGCTCGGCCGGGCAGGGCAACTACGCCGCCGCCAACGCCTTCCTCGACGCCTTCGCCCAGCGCCGCCACGTCGAAGGCCGCGCCGCGCTCTCCTTGGCCTGGGGTGGCTGGGAAACCGGCATGGTCGGCACGCTCACCGACGCCGACCGCGAGCGGATGGCCCGTGGTGGCGTGCCGCCGCTGACCGTCGAGCAGGGCATCCGGCTGTTCGACCGGGCGACCCGCTCGCCGAGCGCCGTGGTCGTGCCGATGCGCGTCGACCTCACGGCGATGCGCGCCCAGGGTGAGCTGCCGTGGCTGCTGCGCCCGGTCGCCCGGCCGGGCCGCCGCCGCGCGGGTGGCGACGCCGAGCACGTGCGCGGGTCGCTGCGCGAACAGCTCGCCGGGATGCGCCCGGCCGAGCAGCTGCGGGTGCTCACCGGGCACGTCGCCGCCGAGGTCGCGACCGTGCTCGGGCACGCGGCCGACGACGTCGAGACCACGCGGGAGTTCCGCGAGCTGGGCTTCGACTCGCTGACCGCGGTGGAGTTCCGCAACCGGCTCGCCGCGGTGACCGGCCTGCGGCTGCCCTCGACGCTGGTGTTCGACTACCCGACCCCGGGCGCGGTCGCGGAGTTCCTGCGCGGCGAGCTGGTCGGCTCGGCCGGCACCGGCACCGCCGTCGTGGTCACCGGGCCGGTGTCCGACGACCCGGTCGTGGTCGTCGGCATGGCGTGCCGCTTCCCGGGCGGCGTCACCGGTCCCGACGGGCTGTGGGACCTGGTCGCCTCGGGCGGGGACGCCGTTTCGGGTTTCCCGGCCGACCGCGGCTGGGACGCCGCGGCGCTGGCCGCCTCCGACACCCGCGCGGGCGGGTTCCTCTACGACGCCGCCGAATTCGACGCCGCGTTCTTCGGGATCTCGCCGCGTGAGGCCGTCGCGATGGACCCGCAGCAGCGGTTGCTCCTCGAGGTGTCGTGGGAGGCGTTCGAACGCGCCGGGCTGGACGCGACGCGCCTGCGGGGTTCGCGCACCGGCGTGTTCGTCGGCACCAACGGCCAGACCTACTCCGACCTGCTCATGACCACCGACGCCGACCTGCGCGGGCAGACCGGCACCGGGCTGGCCGCGAGCGTCGCCTCCGGCCGGCTGTCGTACGTGCTGGGCCTGGAGGGCCCGGCGATGACGATCGACACCGCGTGCTCGTCGTCGCTGGTGGCGCTGCACCTGGCCGCGCAGTCGCTGCGATCGGGGGAGTGCGATCTCGCCCTCGCCGGCGGCGTGACCGTGATGGCGACGCCGGGCGGGTTCATCGGGTTCAGCGGCCAGAGCGGCCTCGCCCCCGACGGCCGCTGCAAGGCGTTCTCCGACGACGCCGACGGCACCGGCTGGTCCGAAGGCGCGGGCCTGCTGGTCGTCGAGCGGCAGTCCGACGCACTGCGCCACGGGCACCGGATCCTCGCCGTGGTGCGGGGTTCCGCGGTCAACCAGGACGGCGCGTCGAACGGCCTGACCGCGCCCAACGGGCCGTCGCAGCAGCGCGTCATCCGCGCCGCACTCGCCAGCGCCGGTCTGTCCACTTCGGACGTCGACGTCGTCGAAGCGCACGGCACCGGCACCACCCTGGGCGACCCGATCGAAGCTCAGGCGCTGCTGGCGACCTACGGGCAGGACCGCGGCACGCCGTTGCTGCTGGGGTCGATCAAGTCCAACATCGGCCACACCCAGGCAGCCGCCGGCGTCGCCGGGATGATCAAGGTGATCGAGGCGATGCGGCACGGGGTCGTGCCGAAGTCGCTGCACGTCGGCGAGCCGTCGTCCCATGTGGACTGGGAGGCCGGCGCGGTCGAGGTCGTCGCCGAGGCCGTTCCCTGGCCGCCGGTGGGCCGGGCCCGCCGCGCGGGCGTTTCGTCGTTCGGGATCAGCGGGACGAACGCCCACGTCATCCTCGAAGCACCCGAAGCGCGCCCGGAAACCCCGCGCGAGGAGCCGGCCGCGATCCCGGTGCCGCTCGTCGTCTCCGGCCGGACCGCCGACGCGCTGCGGGACCAGGCCGCCCGCCTCGCCGAGCGGCTCGAGACGTCCGGTGAACTGCTCGACGTCGCCTTCGCCGCGGCCACGACCCGCGCGAGCTTCGCGCACCGGGCCGCGATCGTCGCCACCGAACCGGAAGCCGCGGTCCGCGAGCTGCGGGCACTGACCGGCGCCACCGAGACCGGCCGCCCGCCGGTGCCGGCGTTCCTCTTCACCGGGCAGGGCGCGCAGCGGCTCGGCATGGGCCGCGAACTGGCCGAGGCGTACCCGGTCTTCTCCGCCGCCCTCGACGAGGTGCTCGCCTTCTTCGACCCCGGACTCCGGGACGTCATCTGGGGCACGGCCGCCGACGCCCTGGCCCAGACCGGGCATGCCCAGCCCGCGCTGTTCGCGATCGAGGTCGCCCTGGTGCGGCTGCTGGCGTCGTGGGACGTGCGGCCGGACTTCGTCGCCGGGCACTCCGTCGGCGAGATCGCGGCCGCGCACGTCGCCGGGGTGCTGTCCCTGGAAGACGCGTGCACGTTGGTGGCCGCCCGCGGCCGCCTGATGCAAACGCTTGCGCCCGGGGGCGCGATGGTCGCCGTCGAAGCCTCCGAGGCGGACGTCCGCCCCCTGCTGACCGGCGAGGTCGACCTCGCGGCGGTGAACGGGCCGCGTTCGGTCGTGCTTTCCGGCGCCGAAGACGCGGTGCTGGAAGTGGCGGCGCGGTTCGAGAAGACCAAGCGGCTCGCCGTCAGCCACGCATTCCACTCGCACCTGATGGACCCGATGCTCGACGACTTCCGCACGGTCGTCGCCGGGCTGACGTTCGCCGAGCCGGAGATCCCGGTCGTCTCCGCCGGGGACGTCACCGACCCGGAGTACTGGGTCGGGCACGTCCGCGGCACCGTCCGGTTCGCCGACGCCGTCGCCGGGCTCACCGAGCGTGGCGTGACGGCGTTCGTCGAGGTCGGGCCGGACGCCGTGCTCACCGCGCTGGTCGACGTCCCGGGCGCGGCGGTCGTCCCGGTGCTGCGCCGCGACCGCGGCGACCGCGCTGCCGTGGCCGCCGCGGTGGCCGCCCTGCACGTCGCCGGCACCCGGATCGACTGGGCCGCCTGGTTCGCCGGCACCGGCGCCCGGGCCACGGACCTGCCCACCTACGCCTTCCAGCACCGCCGCTACTGGCCGGAACCCGCTGTCCGGACCGCCGCGGACGACTCCTTCTGGTCGGTGGTGGAGAACGGCGACCTCGCGTCGCTGGCGGCGGACCTCCAGGTCGACGCCCCGGCGCTGGAGTCGGTCGTCCCCGCCCTGTCGGCCCTGCGCGCGCGACGGCAGCGCCAGTCCGTTGTGGACGGCTGGCGCTACCGCGTCGAATGGCGCCCCCTCACCACGTCGGCCGCGACGGCCGGCGAACGGCTGGTCCTCGTCCCGCCCACGGACGACCCGTGGGTCCGCGAGGTCGCGGCCGCGCTGGGCACTTCCCTGACCGTGTCCACTGTGGACCGGGAAGAGCTGGCCGGCCTCCTGCGCCCGCACCTCGCCCCGACGGTCGTCTCGCTGCTCGGGCTCGCCGAGACCACCGCACTCGTCCAGGCCCTGGACGACCTCGGTGCCGACACGGCGCTGTGGTGCGTCACCCGCGGCGCGGTGTCCACCGGCCCGGCCGACCCGGTCACCGCGCCCGCCCAGGCGGCGATCTGGGGCCTCGGCCGCGTCGCCGCGCTGGAGTACCCCCGCCGCTGGGGCGGCCTCGCCGACCTCCCGGCCGACCTCGACGCCCGGCTCCTCGGCCGCCTCGCCGGGGCCCTCGACGGCGACGACGACCAGATCGCCGTCCGCGCCTCGGGTGTCTACGGCCGCCGCCTCGTCCCGGCGACCGCCGCGCCCACGCCGTGGCGGCCCCGCGGCACCGTCCTCGTCACCGGCGGCACCGGCGCGCTCGGCTGCCACGTCACGAAGTGGCTGCTCGGCCAGGGCGCCGACCGGGTCGTGCTGGCCAGCCGCTCCGGCGGCGAACCGGGCCCCGACGAGCGGGTCGTCGTCGCGCGCTGCGACGTCGCGGACCGTGCCCAGCTCACCGGACTCCTCGAAGCTCACCGGCCCGACGCCGTCGTGCACGCCGCCGGCGTCCTCGACGACTGCGTCCTCGGCAGCCTCACCCCGGACCGCTTCGACGCCGTCTTCCGCGCGAAGGTCGACTCGGCCGTGCTGCTCGACGAGCTGACCGGCGACCTCGACGCGTTCATCCTGTTCTCCTCGGTCGCCGGCGCCGTCGGCAACCCCGGCCAGGCCAACTACGCCGCCGCCAACGCCGTGCTGGACGCGCTCGCCGAAGCCCGGCGCGCCCGCAGCCAGGCCGCGACCTCGATCGCGTGGGGCGCCTGGGCCGGTGACGGCATGGCCGCCGGTCTCGGCGGTGGCCTGGACCCCGACCTCGCCGTCACCGTGCTCGCCGACGCGGGCGGCCCGGCCGCGCAGCTCGTCGTCGCCGACATCCAGAACGCCGACGTCCTGCGGTCGCTGCTGAGCATCCGCCGCAGCCCGCTGCTGGCCGACCTGCCGGTCGTCCGCCGGGTCCTCGCCGACCTGGCCACCGAACCGGCCACCGGGGGAGCACTGGCCACGCGCCTGCTCGCGGCCCCCGCGGCCGAACGCGCGAGCGTGCTGCTGGACCTGGTCCGCGAGCACGTCGCCACCGTGCTCGGGCACGCGGGCACCGCGGAAATCGGGGCCACGCGGGCGTTTTCGGACCTCGGGTTCGACTCGCTCACCGCGATCGAGCTGCGCAACCGGCTCGACGCCGCCACCGGCCTGAGCCTGCCCGCGACCCTGGTGTTCGACCACCCGAACCCCCTTGCCCTGGCCGAATTCCTCCTCGTCGAAGTGCTCGGCGGCGACGTCCCGGCGACCGCCGTGGCGGGCCCGGCGAACGCCACCGACGACCCGATCGTCGTGGTCGGCATGAGCTGCCGCTTCCCCGGCGGCGTCCGCACCCCCGAGGACCTGTGGACGCTGCTGTCGGAAGGCCGCGACGCGATCACCGGGTTCCCCGCCGACCGCGGCTGGGACATGTCCGCGCTGGCGGGCGAGGGGCGCGGCAGCAGCTACGTCGACCGCGGCGGGTTCCTGCCCGACGCCGCCGACTTCGACCCCGAGTTCTTCGGCATCTCCCCGCGCGAAGCACTGGCGATGGACCCGCAGCAGCGAGTGCTGCTGGAGACGTCGTGGGAGGCCGTGGAGCGCACCGGCATCGACCCGACCGGCCTGCGCGGCAGCCGCACCGGCGTCTTCGTCGGCACCAACGGCCAGGACTACGCCGGCGTGATCGTCCGCTCCGCCACCGACGTCGAGGCCCACGCGGGCACCGGCGTCGCGGCCAGTGTCGTGTCCGGCCGCCTGTCCTACGTGCTCGGGCTCGAAGGCCCGGCGATGACCATCGACACCGCGTGCTCGTCTTCGCTGGTCGCGCTGCACCTCGCGGCGCAGGCCCTGCGCGCGGGGGAGTGCGACCTCGCGCTCGCCGGCGGCGTCACGGTCATGGCCACCCCGGTCAGCTTCGTCGGCTTCAGCCGCCAGAACGGCCTCGCGCCGGACGGGCTGTGCAAGGCGTACTCCGACTCGGCCGACGGCACGAGCTGGTCCGAAGGCGCCGGTGTGCTCGTCGTCGAGCGGTTGTCCGACGCACGCCGGCACGGCC
This sequence comes from Amycolatopsis sp. FBCC-B4732, assembly GCF_023008405.1. Lineage (NCBI taxonomy): Bacteria > Bacillati > Actinomycetota > Actinomycetes > Pseudonocardiales > Pseudonocardiaceae > Amycolatopsis > Amycolatopsis sp. FBCC-B4732. Next base: position 4,847,086 of record NZ_CP095376.1, on the reverse strand, counting down.
ACGACGTCCTCGCGGTGGTCGCCGGTTCGGCGATCAACTCCGACGGCGCGTCCAACGGCCTCACCGCGCCCAACGGCCCCTCGCAGCAGCGCGTGATCCGGCAGGCCCTGGCCAGTGCGGGACTGCGTCCGTCCGATGTGGACGTCGTCGAGGGCCACGGCACCGGCACGACCCTCGGCGACCCGATCGAGGCGCAGGCGCTGCTGGCCGCGTACGGGCAGGACCGCCCGGCGCCGCTGCTGCTGGGGTCGGTGAAGTCCAACCTCGGCCACACCCAGGCCGCGGCGGGCGTCGCCGGCGTCATCAAGATGATCCTGGCCCTGCAACGGGAACGGATCCCGGCGTCCCTGCACGTCACCGAGCCCTCCACCCACGTCGACTGGACTTCGGGTGGCGTCGAGCTGCTCACCGAGCCCGTCGAGTGGCGCGAGAACGGGCACCCGCGCCGGGCCGGCGTCTCGTCGTTCGGCCTGTCCGGCACCAACGCGCACGTGATCATCGAGCAGGCCCCGGCTTTCTCCCCGGCTTCGCCGGAGCGGGAGGTCACGCCGGGCGTGGTGCCGTGGCCGGTCGCCGGCCGGTCCGAAGCCGCCCTCGACGCGCAGCTCGCCGCCCTGCCCCGCGACCTCGACCCGCTCGACGCCGGGTTCTCGCTCGCCACCACGCGCTCGGCGTTCGAACACCGGGCCGTGCTGGTCGACGGCACGCCGGTCGCCCGCGGGATCGCGCGGGAGCGGACGGTCGCGTTCCTGTTCACCGGCCAGGGTTCCCAGCGGCTCGGCATGGGCCGCGGGCTCTACGCGCGATTCCCGGTCTTCGCCGACGCCTTCGACGCGGTCTGCGCGCACCTCGACACCGTCCTGCCGCGTCCGCTGCGCGAAGTCGTCTTCGGCGACGACCCCGCGCTGCTCGACGAGACCGGCTGGGCCCAGCCCGCGCTCTTCGCGCTCGAAGTCGCGCTGTTCCGGCTGGTGCGCTCGTGGGGCGTGCGGCCCGCGTTCCTCGCCGGGCACTCGGTCGGCGAGATCGCCGCGGCCCACGCCGCCGGGGTGCTGTCGCTGGCCGACGCGTGCACGCTCGTCGCGGCCCGCGCCCGGCTCATGCAGGCGCTCCCGTCCGGCGGCGCGATGGTCGCCGTCCGCGCCACCGAGGACGAGGTCCGGCCGCTGCTGACCGGCGGCGTCTCGCTCGCCGCGGTGAACGGGCCGTCGTCGGTCGTGCTCTCCGGCGCCGAGGACGCCGTGCTGGCCGCGGCGGCGGGCTTCGAGCAGACCAAGCGGCTCGCCGTGTCGCACGCCTTCCACTCGGCGGCGATGGACCCGATGCTCGACGACTTCCGCGCGGTCGTGGCCGGGTTGGCTTTCGCCGCACCGGAAATCCCGGTCATCGGCGACTTCACCTCGCCGGAGTACTGGGTGCGGCAGGTCCGCGACACCGTCCGCTTCGCCGACACGACCGCGCGCCTGCTCGAGGCCGGAGTCACGGCGTTCGCCGAACTGGGCCCGGACGCCGTGCTCACCGCGCTCGTCGACGGCGAAGTCCTCGCCCCGGTGCTGCGTGCCGGGCGCGACGAGGAGACGACCGCCGTCACCGCGCTGGCCGCGTTGCACGTCAACGGCGTGCCGGTGGACTGGACCGCGCTCTTCGACGGCACCGGCGCCCGGCGCGTCCCGCTCCCGACGTACGCGTTCCAGCGGCAGCGCTACTGGCCGCGGCTCATCCCGGGCCCGGGGCAGCTCGGCATCACCGCGGCCGGGCACCCGCTGCTCGGCGCGGTCACCGAACTGGCCGGCTCCGGCGAGGTCGTCTTCTCCGGCCGGCTCTCGCCGTCGTGGGTCGACGAGCACGTCATCGGCGGCCAGGTCCTGTTCCCCGGCGCCGGGTTCCTCGAACTGGTGGTGCGCGCCGGCGACCACGTCGGCTGCGGCCGCGTGGAGGACTTTACGGTGGCGGCGCCGCTGGTGCTGTCCGCCGCGACGCTCGTGCAGGTCGTGGCCGGCGCCCCGGACGCGGACGGCCGCCGCGAGGTCAGCGTGTCCTCGCGCGCCGACGCCGAGTGGGTCCGCCACGGCACCGGCGTCCTGGCCCCGGGCACGCTCCCAGCCGGCTTCGACGCGGGGGAGTGGCCGCCCGCCGGAGCGTCCGAAGTGGACCTGGACGGGTTCTACGAGAACTTCGCCGAGGCCGGATTCGCCTACGGGCCCCAGTTCCGCGGCCTGCGCCGGGTGTGGCTGCGTGACGGCGAGGTCTTCGCCGAAGCCGAGCTGCCGGGCGACGACCACGAGGACTACGGCCTGCACCCGGCCCTGCTCGACTCGGTGCTGCACGCGATCTCTTTCGCTGATTCAGTGCCGGGCGGGCTTCCGTTCTCGTGGGCGGGCGCGGAACTGCACGCCACGGGCGCCCGCCGGGTCCGGGCGAGGATCGCGCGGGCCGGCGACGACTCGGTCACCCTCGACCTCGCCGACGAGACCGGTGCGCCGGTGCTGTCGGTGGACGCGCTGACCCTGCGCGCGGCGACGCCGGTCGAGTCCGGGCCCGAGTCGCTGTTCCGCGTCGACTGGCTGCCGTTGCCCGGTGCCGAGCCCGAGGGAAGCTACGCCGTGCTGGGCGCCAGGCTCGCGGACCTGGGCACGGAGTACCCGGACGTCGCCACGGCGCTGGCCGCGGAGCCGGACGTGCTGCTGGTCCCGGTGCACGGCGGCACCGACGTGCTCGCCGACGTCCGCCGGGTCACCGCCGATGTCCTCGTCATCCTGCAGACCCCGAACGAGAGCACGCGGATCGTCTTCGTCACGGAGGGCGCCGTCGCCGGGGAAGACCTCGCCGCGGCCGCCGTCTGGGGCCTGGTCCGCTCCGCGCAGACCGAGAACCCGGGCCGCTTCGTGCTCGCCGACGTCGACGACGCCTCCCTGGCCGGACTGCCCGCCGCCATCGCGACCGGCGAACCGCAGCTGCTGCTGCGCGACGGCACCGCCCGGGCCGCCCGCCTGACCCGAGCCGCACTTTCACGTGAAAGTGCCGGCCTGGGCCCCGCACTTTCACGTGAAAGTGCGGGCTGGGACCCGGAAGGGACCGTCCTGATCACCGGGGGTACCGGTGGGCTCGGCCGTGTCTTCGCCCGGCACCTGGCCGCCGAGTACGGCGTCAAGCACGTCCTGCTCGCCAGCCGTCGTGGCGGGGACGCCGACGGGGTCGTCGAACTGGTCGCCGAACTCGCCGCGCACGGCACCGAAGTCACCGTCGCCGCCTGCGACCTCGCCGACCGCGCCGCCACGGCGAACCTGCTGGAGAACATCCCGGCCGACCGCCCGCTGACCGCGATCCTGCACGCCGCCGGGGTCCTCGACGACGGCGTCCTCGGCTCCCTCGACCCCGGCCGCCTCGAGACCGTGCTGCGCCCGAAGGCCGACGCCGCCTGGAACCTGCACGAGCTGGCCGGCGACGTCGACGCGTTCGTCCTGTTCTCCTCGGTCGCCGGCACCATCGGCTCGCCGGGGCAGGCGAACTACGCCGCCGCCAACGCCTTCCTCGACGCCCTCGCCGCCCACCGGCACGCCCGCGGGCTCGCCGCGACGTCGCTGGCGTGGGGCGCGTGGGAGACCGGCATGGTCGGCACCCTCACCGACGCCGACCGCGAGCGGATGGTCCGCGCGGGCATGCCGCCGCTGCCGGTCGAGCAGGGCTGCGCGCTCTTCGACCGGGCCGTCGCGCTCACCGAACCCGCGCTCGTGCCGGTGCTGATCGACCTGCCGCGGCTGCGCGGCCTGGCCGAACCGCCGTGGCTGCTGCGCCCGGTCGGCCGCCGCAGCCGTCGCGGTGCGGGCCGGGCGACTCCGGCCGCGAACGCCCTGCGCGAGCGGCTGTCCGGCCTCCGCGAGAGCGAACAGCGCAAGGCCCTGCTGGAGGTCATCCGCACCCAGGTCGCCGCCGTGCTCGGGTTCGACGCCGCGAGCGTCGACGTCGAGCGCGAGTTCCGCGGCCTCGGCTTCGACTCGCTCACCGCCGTCGAGTTCCGCAACCAGCTCGCCACGGCGACCGGCCTGCGGCTGCCGGCGACCCTGGTGTTCGACCACCCCACCCCGGTCGTGCTGGCCGGCTTCCTGCGCGGCGAACTGGCCGGCGAGGACGTCCCGGTCACCCGCACCACGGTCAAGGCGCCGGTGTCCGACGACCCGATCGCCATCGTGTCGATGGCCTGCCGCTACCCGGGCGGGGTCACCTCGCCCGAGCAGCTGTGGCAGCTGGTCCTCGACGGCGGCGACGGCGTCGGGCCGTTCCCGGCCGACCGCGGCTGGGACCTCGCCGGGCTCTTCGGCGCCGACCGCGGCCGCTCGTACGTCCGCGAAGGCGGTTTCCTCGGCGAGGCCGGGATGTTCGACCCCGGCCTGTTCGGCATCTCGCCGCGCGAGGCCCTCGCGATGGACCCGCAGCAGCGGCTGTTGCTGGAAACGTCTTGGGAGGTCGTCGAACGCGCCGGCGTCGACCCGCTTTCCCTGCGCGGCAGCAAAACCGGCGTGTTCGCCGGCGTGATGTACCACGACTACGGCCAGGGCGTGCAGTTCCCGGAGGAGGCTCTCGGCTTCCTCGGCATCGGCACCGCGGGCAGTGTCATGTCCGGGCGTGTCGCCTACGCGCTCGGTCTCGAAGGCCCGGCGGTCACCATCGACACGGCGTGTTCGTCGTCGCTGGTCGCGATGCACTGGGCGGCCCAGGCCCTGCGGGCCGGGGACTGCGAACTCGCGATCGCCGGTGGTGTCACGGTGATGGCGACGCCGGGTGCCTTTGTCGATTTCTCGGCTCAGGGCGGCCTCGCGCAGGACGGCCGGTGCAAGTCGTTCTCCGACTCCGCCGACGGTGTCGGCTGGGCCGAAGGCGCCGGCGTGGTCCTGCTGGAGCGGCTGTCGGATGCCCGCCGCAACGGCCACGAAGTCCTTGCGGTGGTGCGCGGTTCGGCGGTCAACCAGGACGGCGCGTCCAACGGCCTCACCGCCCCCAACGGCCCTTCGCAGCAACGCGTGATCCGCCAGGCGCTGACGGTCTCCGGGCTCACGACGTCCGATGTGGACGTCGTCGAAGGCCACGGCACCGGTACCCCGCTCGGCGACCCGATCGAGGCGCAGAGCCTGCTGGCCACCTACGGCCGGGACCGCGAAACGCCGCTGCTGCTGGGTTCGGTGAAGGCCAACATCGGCCACACCCAGGCCGCCGCCGGGGTCGCGGGCGTGATCAAGATGGTCCAGGCCATGCGTCACGGCATCGTCCCGAAGTCGCGCTACTCGGCCGAACCGTCGTCCCATGTGGACTGGTCCGAGGGCGCGGTCGACCTGGTCCCCGACACCACGGCGTGGCCCGACGTGGACCGCGTCCGCCGCTCGGCGGTGTCGTCGTTCGGGATCAGCGGCACCAACGCCCACGTCATCCTCGAGCAGCCGGCCGAGCAGCCCGCACCCCGGGCGACCACTTCGGACACCGGTCCGGTGCCGGTCGTGGTCTCCGGCCGGACGCCCGAAGCCCTGCGTGCCCAGGCCGCCCGCCTGGCCGAGCACCTCGAAACGACCGAGACCCCGCTGAGCGACCTGGCGCACTCGGCCGCGGTGACCCGGGCGGCGTTCACCCACCGCGCCGCGGTCGTCGGCAGCGAACTCACCGAGGTCGTCGCCGGACTGCGGGCCATCGCCGCCGGGGACGCCGCCGTGCAGGGCGAGGCGCGCGTCGCTCCGCCGGTCGCGTTCCTCTTCTCCGGCCAGGGTTCGCAGCGAATCCACATGGGACGCGGCCTGTACGTCGCGCACCCGGTGTTCGCGGCCGCGTTCGACGAGGTGCTGGCGCTGCTCGACCCGGACGTGCGAGCCGCCCTCGACGACGAGACCCGCATCGACCGCACGGAGTTCGCGCAGCCCGCGCTGTTCGCCTTCGAGGTCGCGCTGTTCCGGCTCCTGGAGTCCTGGGGCGTGCACCCCGACTTCGTCACCGGGCACTCGGTCGGCGAGATCGCCGCCGCCCACGTGGCCGGCGTGCTGTCCCTGCCGGACGCGTGCGCACTCGTTTCGGCACGGGCCCGGCTGATGGGCGCGCTGCCGTCCGGCGGGGTGATGATCGCGGTGCGGGCGTCCGAAGAGGACGTGCTCCCGTTCGTCGGCGAAGGCGTCGACGTCGCCGCCGTGAACAGCCGCGGCTCGGTCGTCCTTTCCGGACACGAGGACGCCGTCGTCGCGGTCGCGGCGAAGTTCGCCAAGCACCGGCGCCTGCGCGTCTCGCACGCCTTCCACTCCGTGCTGATGGAACCGATGCTCGCCGAGTTCGGCGACGTCGTCGCGAAACTGGACTTCGCCGAGCCGCGGGTGCCGGTCGTGTCTGCGGGTGACGTGACTTCTCCGGCGTACTGGGTCAGCCAGATCCGCGACACCGTCCGCTTCGGCGACGCGATCGAGCGGCTCACCGAGGCCGGCGTCACGGTGTTCGCCGAGCTGGGCCCGGACGCCACGCTCACCGCCGTCGTCGACGAGCCGGCCGCGCACGTGATCCCGGTGCAGCGCAAGGACCGCGACGAAGCCGCCGCGGTCGCCGAGGCCCTCGCGCGGCTGCACGTCGCCGGGGTCGCCGTCGACTGGGCCGCCCGTTTCCCGAAGGCCCGGCGGGTGGCGCTGCCGACGTACGCCTTCCAGCACGAGTGGTTCTGGCCGCTGCCGGCCGCCGGCGGCGACGCCACCGGCCTCGGCCTCACCCCGACCGGGCACCCGCTGCTCGGCGCGACCCTCGCACTGGCCGACTCGCCGGGCGTGGTCTTCTCGGGACGGCTGTCCGCGGCCACCCAGCCGTGGCTGCGCGACCACGTCGTCGGCGGCACGATCCTGTTCCCCGGCGCGGCTTTCCTCGAACTCGCGGTCCGCGCGGCCGACGAGGTCGGCTGCGCGGCGGTCGAAGACCTGACCCTGGCCGTGCCCCTCGTGCTCGACCCGGACGGCGCCGTCGTGCTGCAGCTGGCCGTGGGCGAGCCCGGCGAAAGCGGCCGCCGCGAGCTGACGATCTCCTCGCGGGCCGACGAAGACTGGACCCGGCACGCGACCGGCACGCTGGTCCCGCGCGCCGTGCCCGCCGAGGCGGTGCCCGGCACGTGGCCGCCGGACGGGGCCGTCGAGGCCGACCTCACGGACTTCTACGCCCAGGCGGCCGAAGCCGGGTTCGCCTACGGGCCCGCGTTCCAGGGCCTGCACCGCGTCTGGCGCTCCGGTGCCGAGGTCTACGCCGAACTGGCCCTGCCCGAAAGCGCCGACGCCGGCCGGTTCGGGCTGCACCCGGCGTTGCTCGACGCGGCCCTGCAGGCCATCGGCTTCGGCGAGGGCGCCCCGGCCGGGCTGCCGTTCGCCTGGACCGGCGTCACCCTGCACGCGTCCGGCGCGACCCGCGCCCGCGTCCGGATCACCCCCGCGGGCGGCGACTCGGTGACCCTGGCGCTGGCCGACGACGCCGGGAAGCCGGTCCTGACGGCCACCGGCGTCACCCTCCGCGCGGCCGAAGCCCCCGCCGAGGCTGACGCGCTGTTCGAGCTGCGCTGGACGCCGGTCCCGATCCCCGAGCCGGGCGCCGAGACCTGGGCGGCCGTAGGGGGCGACCTCGCCACCGCGCTCGGCGTCGAGGCCCACCCGGACTTCGCGACCGCGCTGGCGGCCGGCGCCGACGTCCTCGCCATCCCGGTCACCGGCGGCCCGGACGCGGCGGCTTCGGCCCACGCGCTCACCGCGGAAGTCCTGGAATACCTGCAAAGCCCGGCACCGCGGCTGGTGTTCGTCACCCGCGGTGCGGTCGCCGGGGACGACATCGCCGCGGCCGCGGTCTGGGGCCTGGTGCGCTCGGCGCAGTCCGAGGAACCCGGCCGGTTCGTCCTGCTGGACGCCGACGAACCCGACGGCACCGGCATCAAAGCGGCCCTGGCCACCGGCGAACCGCAGCTCCTCCTGCGCGACGGCACCCTGAGCGTCGCCCGCCTCACCCGAGCCGCACTTTCACGTGAAAGTGCCGACCTGGGCCCCGCACTTTCACGTGAAAGTGCGGGCTGGGACCGGGAGGGGACCGTCCTGATCACGGGTGGGACCGGTGGGCTGGGGCGCGTGTTCGCCCGGCACCTCGTGGCCCGGGGGGCGCGGAAGTTGCTGCTGCTCAGCAGGAGGGGGCCGGCCGCCGAGGGGGTCGATGCGCTGGTGGCGGAGCTGGCGGCCGACGTGCGGGTGGTGGCCTGCGATGTCAGCAACCGGGACGCGCTCGCGGCTGTGCTCGCCGACGTGCCCGACCTGACCGCCGTCGTGCACACCGCGGGTGTCGTCGACGACGGCGTGCTGGCGTCGCAGTCCCCGGCACGGCTGGCGACGGTGTTCGCGCCGAAGCTCGACGCCGCTTGGCACCTGCACGAGCTCGCCGGCGACGTCACCTTCGTGCTGTTCTCCTCGGTGGCCGGCACCATCGGCACGCCGGGGCAGGCCAACTACGCGGCCGCGAACGCGTTCCTCGACGCCCTCGCCGCCCACCGGCGCGCGCACGGCCACCACGCCGTGAGCCTGGCCTGGGGTGCCTGGGACACCGGCATGACCGGCGACCTGACCGACGCCGACCGCGAGCGGATGGTCCGCGGCGGGATGCCGCCCCTGGGCGCCGAGCAGGGCACCGAGCTGTTCGACCGCGCGGTGGCCGGCGACCTCGCGCACGTCGTCCCGGTGCGCGTCGACCTCCCGACCCTGCGCACCCGCGGCGAGCTGCCGTGGCTGCTGCGCCCGGTGGGCCGGCCCGGCCGCCGCAGCGCGGTCGCGGCGGGAGACCGGGCCGCCGCGGCGGACCTGCGGGTGCAGCTGGCCTCGATGCGGGAGAGCGAGCAGGAGCGCACGTTGCTTTCCCTGGTGCGCACCCAGGTTTCGGCGGTGCTCGGCCACCCGGCCGAGCAGGTCGGGGCCGGGCTGGAATTCCGCGAACTGGGCTTCGACTCGCTGACCGCGGTCGAATTCCGCAACCGGCTCACCGCCGCGACCGGGCTGACCCTGTCGGCGACCGTCGTCTTCGACTACCCGACCCCGGCCGGGCTCGCCGCGCACCTGCGGGCCGAGCTGGCCCCGGCCCCGGCCGCCGCGGCTTCGCTGCCGGCGGAGCTCGACCGGCTCGAAGAGCTGGTCGCCGCGGGCACGGCGGGCGAGTTCGCCGAGGCGGACGTCGCGGCCCGGCTGCGCCGGCTCCTGGCGAAGATCGCCGACGCGGAGCCCGCCGGCGAAGACGTCTCCGAGCGGCTCGACGCGGCCAGCACGGACGAGGTGTTCGCCTTCATCGACCACGAACTGGGCCGGCTCGGCGACGGGTCCGGACTCGAGCGGGAGGGCTGAGGCCGCCATGACCGAGGACAAGAAGCTCGTCGAGTACCTGAAGTGGGTCACCGCCGACCTCGCCAAGACACGCAAACGCGTCGAGGAGCTCGAAACGGCGGAACCGGAACCCGTGGCGATCGTGTCGATGGCCTGCCGCTACCCGGGCGGGGTCACCTCGCCCGAGGGGCTGTGGGACCTCGTGCTCGACGGCGGTGACGGCATCGGAGCGTTCCCCGAAGACCGGGGCTGGGACCTGGGAGGTCTGTTCGGCGATGAAAGAGGACGTTCGTACGTTCGTGAAGGCGGTTTTCTCGACCACGCGGGCCGCTTCGATCCTGGCCTCTTCGGCATCTCCCCGCGCGAGGCGCTGGCCATGGACCCGCAGCAGCGCCACCTCCTCGAGGTCTCCTGGGAGGTGATCGAACGCGCCGGAATCAACCCGCTTTCGCTGCGCGGCAGCAAGACGGGCGTGTTCGCCGGCGTGATGTACCACGACTACGGCCAGGGCGCGCAGTTCCCCGAAGAGGCGCTGGGCTTCCTCGGCGTCGGCACCGCGGGCAGCGTGCTGTCCGGCCGCGTCTCCTACACCCTCGGGCTGGAAGGCCCGGCGGTCACCGTCGACACGGCGTGCTCGTCGTCGCTGGTGGCGATGCACTGGGCCGCGCAGGCACTGCGGGCCGGCGACTGCGAGCTGGCGATCGCCGGCGGTGTCACGATCATGGCCACCCCGGGGTCCTTCGTGGACTTCTCGGCGCAGGGTGGCCTCGCCCGCGACGGGCGGTGCAAGTCCTACGCGGAGTCCGCCGACGGCGTCGGCTGGGCCGAAGGTGTCGGCCTCGTCCTGCTGGAGCGGCTGGCGGACGCGCGCCGCCACGGCCACGAAGTCCTCGCCGTGCTGCGGGGTTCGGCGGTCAACCAGGACGGCGCGTCCAACGGCCTCACCGCCCCCAACGGACCTTCGCAGCAGCGGGTGATCCGGCAGGCGCTCACGGGTTCCGGGCTCACGGTGTCCGATGTGGACGTCGTCGAGGGCCACGGCACCGGCACGCCGCTGGGCGACCCGATCGAGGCGCAGAGCCTCCTGGCGACCTACGGCAAGGGCCGCACGACGCCGCTGCTGCTGGGGTCGGTCAAGTCCAACATCGGGCACACCCAGGCGGCCGCGGGGGTCGCGGGCGTGATCAAGATGGTCCAGGCCATGCGCCACGGCGTCGTGCCGAAGTCGGTGCACCTCGACGAGCCGTCGTCCCACGTGGACTGGACGGCGGGCGCGGTCGAGGTCGTCACCGAGCACACGCCCTGGCCCGCAGTCGAGCGCGTCCGCCGGGCCGCGGTGTCTTCGTTCGGGATCAGCGGCACCAACGCCCACGTGATCCTCGAACAGCCGGAACCGGTCGAGCAGACCGAAACCGAGGCGCGACCCGGTGTCCGCGCGTTCGTCGTGGCCGGGCGCACCGAAGCCGCGCTCGCCGCGCAGGCCGCCCGCCTGCGTGAGCACCTCGACGCCGGGGAGATCACTTCCGCGGACCTGGCGTGGTCCCTGGCGAAGTCGCGGGCCGCCCTCGAACACCGGGCCGTCATCGTCGCCGAGGACCCGCGCGACGACCTCGCCGCGCTGGCCGCCGGCACGCCCGGCCCGGCGGTGACCACCGGCGTCGCCGACATCGACGGCCGGGTCGTGTTCGTCTTCCCCGGCCAGGGCGCGCAGTGGGCGGGCATGGGCGCCCGGCTGCTCGACGAGTCACCGGTCTTCGCCGCCCGCATCGCCGACTGCGAAGCCGCGTTGTCGCCGTACCTCGACTGGTCGCTGACCGACGTCCTGCGCGGGACCGCCCCGCTGGACCGCGTCGACGTCGTGCAGCCCGCGTCGTTCGCCGTGATGGTCGCCCTCGCCGCGCTGTGGCAGGCCCACGGGATCACCCCGGACGCCGTCGTCGGCCACTCCCAGGGCGAGATCGCCGCGGCCTGCGTGTCCGGCGCGCTCGACCTCGCCGACGCCGCACGGGTCGTCGCCCTGCGTAGCCAGGCCATCGCCCGTCGGCTCGCCGGCGCCGGGATGATGCTGTCGGTGTCGGTGCCCGCCGCCGACGTCGAAGCCCGCCTCGCCCGGTTCGAGGGCAGGCTGTCGGTCGCCGTGGCCAACAGCCCGTCGTCCGTCGTCGTCGCCGGCGACCCGGCCGCGGGGGAGGAGTTGCTCGCCGAACTGGCCGAAGCCGGCTTGCGGGCCCGTCGCATCGACGTCGATTACGCCTCGCACTCCGCGCACGTCGAGCTGATCTCCGGCGAGCTGGCGACCGCGCTGGCCGGGCTGAAGCCGCGGCCGTCGGAGATCCCGTTCTTCTCCACAGTGGACGGTGAGTGGCTCGACACGACCCGGCTGGACGCCGGTTACTGGTACCGCAACCTGCGGCAGCGCGTCCGGTTCGAGGAGGCCATCCGCGAGCTGCTTTCCCTGCAGTATCAGGCTTTCCTGGAAATCAGCTCGCACCCGGTGCTCAACGTCCCGCTGCAGGAGATCGCCGAGGACGCGGGCGCCCGCGCGGTCGTCACCGGCACGCTGCGCCGCACCGACGGCGGCCTCGACCGGTTCCTGACCTCGGTGGCGAAGGCGCACGTCCGCGGCGTCAGCCCGGACTGGGCGAGCTTCCTGGCCGAGGGCGCGAAGGTCGTCCCGCTGCCGACGTACGCCTTCCAGCACGAGAACTACTGGCCCGAACCCGCTCCGGCGGCCACCGCGGACCCGGCGGAGGCCGAGTTCTGGACCGCGGTCGACGACGCCGACTTCGCGTCGCTCAGCAGCACCCTCGACGTCGAAGAGGACGCGCTCACCCGCGTGCTGCCCGCGCTGTCTTCGTGGCGCCGCCGCCGTGGCGAACAGTCCGCTGTGGACGGCTGGCGCTACCGCGTCACGTGGAAGCCGTTGCCCGCCGGGACAGCCCCGACCGGACGCTGGCTCGCGCTGGTGCCCGAAGACTTCGACCTGCCCTTCGACGCCGACCGGCTCGTGGTGGCACCGGACGCCGACCCGGTCGAGGTCCTGCGTGCGGGACTCGGAGAGTACGCGGGGGTCGTTTCCTTCCTGGAACTCGACGGGACGACGTTCACGAAGACCGCCGCACTCGTCGAATTCCTCGCCGAAGCCGACCCGGTGGTCCCGCTGTGGGCGGTCACCCGCGGCGCAGTGTCCGTAGGCCGCTCGGACCCGCCCGCCGACCCCGCCCGCGCCGCGCTGTGGGGTGCCGGGCGAGTGCTCGCGCTGGAGTACCCGCGGGCCTGGGGCGGCCTGATCGACCTGCCCGAAACCCTCGACGAGCGGGCCGTGGCCCGGTTCGCCGCCGCCCTCGGCGGCGTGGAAGACCAGGTCGCCGTGCGCGCGTCCGGGCTCTTCGGCCGCCGGCTCGTGCACGCCGCGGCCGGGGGCGCCGCCGAACCGTGGCGCCCGCACGGCACGGTGCTGGTCACCGGCGCCGAGGAAGGCTTCGGCGCGCGGGTGGCCGGGTGGGTCACCGGGTGCGGTGCCCGCGTCGTGACCGCGGTGCCCGAGGACCGGCAGCTCACCGCCGTCCTGCACACCGCCGGGATGACCGGCGACCCCGGCGCGTGGACCACCGCCGTCCAGCTCGACGAAGCCCTCGCCGGCACCGACCTCGAAGCGTTCGTGCTGTTCACGTCGGTGAGCGCGGTGTGGGGTGCCGAAGGCCAGCGCGACCGCGCCGCCGTCGACACCGGCCTCGAAGCCCTCGCCCGGCACCGCCGCGACCGCGGCCAGGTGGCGACCGCCGTCGCGTGGAGCGCCTGGGCGGACACCGGCGTCGCCGAAGACGAGGAGACGGCCGGGTTCCTGCGCGCCCGCGGCCTCCCGCCGCTGCCGGTCGAGCAGGCGCTGCTCGCGCTCGGCCAGGCCGTCGCCCACGACGACACCGCCGTCGTGCTCGCCGACGTCCGGTGGGACCGATTCGTCCCGGCACTCACTTCCCGCCGCGACGGGACGCTGCTCGACGAGCTGCCCGAAGTCCGCGCGCTCGCCGACGCCGGTCCGGGCGATGTCACGGCGGCGTCGGGTCTGCCGGCCCGCCTGCGCGAGATCGACCCGCGCGAGCGCGAGACGCTGCTGCTCGACCTGGTCCGTGAGCAGGTCGCCGGCCTGCTCGGCTACGCCGGCGCGGCCGCGGTCGAGCCCCGCCGCCCGTTCAAGGAACTGGGTTTCGACTCGCTCACCTCGGTCGAACTGCGCAACCGGATCAACGCGGCCACCGGCCTCACCCTGCCGTCCACCCTGGTCTTCGACCACCCGCGCCCGGACGCCGTCGCCCGGCTCCTGGCCGCCGAACTGCTCGGCGACGACGACCAGGCCGCGGCACCGGCCGCGGCCGGCGTGGTCGACGGCGACCCGATCGTCGTGGTCGGCATGAGCTGCCGCTACCCGGGCGGCGTCCGCTCGCCCGAGGACCTGTGGCGCCTGGTCGCCGACGGCACGGACGCGATCACGGAGTTCCCCGGCGACCGCGGCTGGGACCTGCTGGGCCTGCAGGGCGGCGCGTCCTACGTCCACGAGGGCGGTTTCGTCGACGGCGTCGCGAACTTCGACGCCGGGTTCTTCGGCATCTCCCCGCGCGAAGCCCTCGCGATGGACCCGCAGCAGCGCCAGCTCCTGGAAGTGGCGTGGGAGCTGTTCGAACGCGCCGGCGTCGACCCCGAAGGCCTGCGCGGCAGCACCACCGGCGTCTACGTCGGCGGGTCCGGCAACGGCTATTCGCCGCCGCCGGAACTCGCCGGGCACCTGCTCACCGGCGCCGCCACCAGTGTCCTGTCCGGCCGGATCTCCTATCTGTTCGGGCTGGAAGGCCCCTCGGTCACCGTCGACACCGCGTGCTCGTCGTCGCTGGTCGCGCTGCACATGGCCGCGCGGGCGCTGGCTTCGGGCGAATGCTCGCTGGCCGTCGCGGGCGGCGTGACGGTGATGGCAACGCCGAGCGCGTTCGTCGAGTTCAGCTACCAGGGCGGCCTCGCCGCCGACGGGCGCTGCCGGTCGTTCGCCGAGTCCGCGGGCGGCACCGGCTGGGCCGAGGGCACCGGCCTGCTCCTGCTGGAGCGGCTGTCCGACGCCCGCCGCAACGGCCACACCCCGCTGGCGGTGCTGCGCGGCACCGCCGTCAACTCCGACGGCGCGTCCAACGGCCTCACCGCCCCCAACGGCCCCTCGCAGCAACGCGTGATCCGCCAGGCACTCGCCGGCGCCGGACTGTCCACATCGGACGTCGACGCGGTCGAGGCGCACGGCACGGGGACGTCCCTCGGCGACCCGATCGAAGCCCAGGCACTCCTCGCCACCTACGGCCGCGACCGCGACGAGCCCCTGCTGCTGGGCTCGATCAAGTCGAACCTCGGGCACGCCCAGTCCGCCGCGGGCGTCGCGGGCGTGATCAAGATGATCGAAGCGATCCGCCGCGGCGTGCTGCCGAAGACGCTGCACCTCGACGAGCCGACGTCCCAAGTGGACTGGACGGCGGGGTCGATCTCGCTGCTGACCGAGCAACGCGCCTGGCCCGAGACCGGCCGCGCCCGCCGCGGTGCCGTGTCGTCGTTCGGGGTCAGCGGCACCAACGCGCACGTGATCCTCGAACAGGCCGGCGGCACCGAGGTGCTCCCGGCCGCGGTGACCGGCCCGGTGCCCGTGCTCCTCTCCGCCCGCACCCCCGAGCGGCTCGCCGCTCAGGCCGCGCGGATCGCCGATTTCCTCGCCACGGAACCGGAGCTGACCGACCTCGCCGCCGCGCTGGCCACGACCCGCACGCACTTCGACCACCGGGCCGCGGTCGTCGCCACCGACCGGGACGAGCTGCTCGCCGGGCTGCGCGCGCTCGACGGCCCGACCCTGGCCGCGCCGGAGGGCAAGCTCGCGATCCTGTTCGCCGGGCAGGGCAGCCAGCGCCTCGGCATGGGCCGCGAGCTGGCGGCCACCTACCCGGTGTTCGCCGACGCGCTCGACGCCGTGCTCGCGCACCTCGACGTCGAACTCGACCGCCCGTTGCGCGAGGTCGTGCACGGCGACGACGCCGAGCTGCTCAACCAGACGCAGTACGCGCAGGCCGCGATCTTCGCGTTCGAAGTCGCGCTGTTCCGGCTGCTGGAGTCGTGGGGGATCACCCCGGACCAGCTGGCCGGGCACTCGGTCGGCGAGATCGCGGCCGCGCACGTCGCCGGGGTGTTCAGCCTGGCCGGGGCGTGCCGGCTGGTCGCCGCGCGCGGCCGGCTCATGCAGGCGCTCCCGCCGGGTGGCGCGATGCTTTCCGTGGTGGCGAGCGAAGAAGAGGTCGTCCCGCTGCTCGGCGACGACGTCGTGATCGCCGCCGTCAACGGCCCGCGCTCGGTCGTCGTGTCCGGCACCGAAGCCGCCGTGCTCGCGGTGGGGGAGCACTTCGCCAAGACCCGGCGGCTCGCCGTCTCGCACGCCTTCCACTCGCCGCTCATCGAACCCGCGCTGGCCGAGTTCGGCCGGGTGGTGGCCGGGCTCGAACTCGCGGCGCCGTCGATCCCGATCGTCTCGACCGTCACCGGCGACGCCGACTTCACCTCGCCGGAGTACTGGGTGCGGCAGGCGCGGGAAGCGGTGCGGTTCGCCGACGCCGTGACGACCTTGGCCGGCGCGGGCGTCACGACGTTCCTCGACGTCGGCCCGGACGGCGTCGCCGCCGCGATGGCGGCCGAGAGCCTCACCGGTGGGGAGACCGTCGCGGCCGTGCGTGCCGAGCCCCGGACGCTGGTCACCGCGCTCACCCGCCTGCACCACGCGCGGGTGCGCGTCGACTGGGCGAAGTTCTTCGGCGGCGGCCGCCCCGTCGCGCTGCCGACGTACCCGTTCGCCCCGGACCGCTACTGGCCCGAGGGCTTCCACGGCGCGAACGGCGACCTGCGCCTGTCCGGCCTGCACTCCGCCGAGCACCCGCTGCTCGGCGCCGGTGTCGCGCTGCCGGAGTCGGGCGGGTTCCTGTTCACCGGGGCGCTCTCGCCGCAGCTGCAGCCGTGGCTGGCCGACCACACCGTGGACGGCGTGATCGTGTTCCCCGAGGCCGGGTTCGTCGAACTGGCCGTGCGCGCGGGCGACGAGGTCGGCTGCGACCTCGTCGAGGAGCTGACCGTCGAGGTCCCGCTGACGCTGCCGCCGGTCGGCGGCGTGCACGCGCAGGTCGTCGTCGGCCCGGAAGGGACCGCGGGAACGCGCGAGGTGACCGTCTGGACCCGGCCCGAAGGCGCGGGGGAGCACCCGTGGACGCGGACCGCGGCCGGCCGGCTCGCCCCCGGCGCGCCCGAGCCCGCGGTCGACCCGGCGTGGCCGCCCGCGGGCGTGGAGATCGAACTCGACGGCTTCTACGAGGACTTCGCCGAGGTCGGCGCGGCCTTCCGGGGCCTGCGGTCGGCGTGGCGCTCGGGTGACGACGTCTTCGCGGAGGTGGCGCTGCCGGCCTCCCGCCAGGACGACGCGGCCGCGTTCGGCCTGCACCCGGCGCTGCTCGACGCGGCCCTGCAGGCGGTGACCCTGCTGGACGTCCCACTCCGCCCGGCGACCGGCTGGACGCGGTTCGCGCTCCACGCCGGTGGCGCGGCGGCCGCGCGCGTCCACCTCCGCCGGGACGGCGACACGATCGCGCTCACCCTGACCGACCCGGCCGGGGCGCCGATCGCGTCCGCGGCGTCCGTGTCGTTCGGGGAAGCCGCCGTCGCGACGGCGCAGGGGCACGACTCGCTGTTCCACCTCGAGTGGACGCCGCTGCCGGAGGTTTCGCCGTCGGGACGGCGGCTCGTCGTGCTGGGCGAGGACGCGACCGACCTGGCCGGTCTGGTGGCCGCGGCGAAGGACGACGGCGTGGCCGTCGTCGGAGTGGACACGAGCGGCGACCCGGTCGCCGCGACTCATCGCGCGACCGCGCAGGTGCTGGACCAGCTGCAGTTCTTCCTGGCCGCCGACGACGTCCAGGTGGTGTTCCGCACCGGTGGCGGTCCGGCGGCCGCGGCCGTGCAGGGCCTGGTCCGGGCGGCGCAGTCGGAGAACCCGGGCCGGTTCGTGCTGGTCGACGGGGACGCGGCCGACGTGGCACTGGCTTCCGGCGAACCGCAGGTTTCGGTGCGCGACGGCGTCCCGCACCGCGCCCGGCTGGTCCGGGCCCCGGCGGCGGACCGGCCGGAGCCCGGCTTCGGCGACCCGGACGGCACGGTGCTCGTCACCGGCGGCACGGGCGGGCTGGGCCGGCTGCTGGCCCGGCACCTGGTGACCCACCACGGCGTCCGGCACCTGCTGCTGGCCGGCCGGCGTGGCCTCGGCTCCGCCGGCGCCGCGGACCTGGTGAACGAGCTGAAGGGCCTGGGCGCGGACGTCCGCGTCGCGGCGTGCGACACCGCCGACCGCGAAGACGTCGCCGACCTGCTCTCCGGCGTCCCCGAAGGCCACCCGCTGACCGCGGTGGTGCACGCGGCGGGCGTCCTCGACGACGGCGTCGTGGGCTCGCTGACGCGAGCGCGGCTGAAGAAGGTGCTGCGCCCCAAGGTGGACGGCGCCTGGCACCTGCACGAGCTGACCCGCGGCCTCGACCTGAGGGCGTTCGTCCTGTACTCGTCGGCGAGCGGCCTGCTCGGCGGCGTCGGCCAGGGCAACTACGCGGCGGCGAACTCGTTCCTGGACGCCTTGGCGGCGTCGAGGCGGGCGGAGGGCCTGCCGGCGGTGTCGCTGGCGTGGGGCCCGTGGGCGCAGGCGGACGGCATGGCGGGCACGCTCGCCGACGTCGACGCCCAGCGCCTGGCGAAGTCCGGCATGCGCCGCTTCACCCCGGAGGAGGGCCTGGCGCTGTTCGACACGGCGGTCGCTTCCCCGGCCGCGATGGTCGTCCCGGTGGGCCTCGACCTGACGGTGCTGCGCGGCCACATCGTCCCACCGGTCCTGGGCGACCTGGTCCCGAAGACCCGCCGCACGGCCCGCATCGACGCCGACGGCGTCCGTTCGTTCGTGCCGCGGCTCGGCGAGCTGGCCCCGGACGCGCAGTCCCGCGAGCTGCTGACCCTGGTCCGCGAGCTGGCGGCAAGCGTCCTGGGCCACGGCTCCCCGGCGGCGATCGACCCGGACACGGGCTTCACGGAGATCGGCTTCGATTCCCTGACGGTGGTGGAGCTGCGCAACCGCCTCGGTTACGCGACGGGCCTGACGCTGCCGGCGACGGTCCTGTTCGACCACCCGAACCCGCGGGTGCTGAGCACGCACCTGCTGTCGCTGCTGAGCCCGGAGCCGGTGGACGCGTCCGCGCAGGTGCTGTCGTCGCTGAGCAGCTTCGAGGCGCTGGTGGGGGACCCGTCGCTAGCCCCGGAGACGGTGGGTTTCGTGACGACCCGCTTGCGTTCGCTGCTGGACCGGCTCGGCGGGGACACCGAGTTCCTGGAGTCCCTGGACTCGGCGAGTGACGGGGAGCTGTTCCGCCTGATCGACTCGGAGCTGGGCGCGGACTGAGGTCGCCGCCGGCCCTGTGAAGCCATGAAAGGGTCGTTCACGTCACCAGACGACGTGAACGACCCTTTCATGACGTCCGCCCGGTGGCGCGCGCTGAACCCCGGCCGGGCACGAAAAACCGGGTCGGGGAGGGGATCCCCGGCCCGGTTCGAGTGGAAATCAGGCAGCCACGGCCTGGAAGGTGCGCGAGTTCCACTGCACCGCCAGCGCGGTCAGCCCGATGATCGCCACCGCTTCATGACGTCCGCCGGCGGTCGGTCGTGCCAGAGGTGTCATCCGCGGCCTCACCCGGTGGCGCGCTCTGAACCCCGGCCGGGCACGAAAAACCGGGCCGGGGGAAAGGATCCCCGGCCCGGTTCGAGTGGAATTCAGGCAGCCACGGCCTGGAAGGTGCGCGAGTTCCACTGCACCGTCAGCGCGGTCAGCCCGATGATCACCACCGCCTCATGACGTCCGCCGGCGGTCGGTCGTGCTAGAGGTGTCATCCGCGACCTCACCCGGTGGCGCGCACTGACCCCGGCCGGGCACGAAAAACCGGGCCGGGGGAAAGGATCCCCGGCCCGGTTCGAGCGGAATTCAGGCAGCCACGGCCTGGAAGGTGCGTGAGTTCCACCGCACCGCCAGCGCGGTCAGCCCGATGATCACCACCGCGCCCACCAGGGTCGGCACCACCGGCAGCGTCTCCCGGAAGCTCGCCCGGCTGATGTCCACCACGTACGCCAGCGGGTTGAACCGCGACAGCACGTACAGCCACATCGGGGCGCGGTCCGGGGTGATCGGCAGCAGGATGCCCGACAGCAGCGTCAGCGGCAGGATCACGATGTTGACGATCGACGAGAACGTGTCCTCGTTGCGCAGCTTCAGCACGATCGCGTTCGCGCAGCACGCGATCGTCAACGCCGTCAGCGCCGTGATCACCAGGACCAGGACCACGCCCACCGCGCTCACCGCCACGCCGAACACCAGGCTCGCCAGCAGCAGGATGATCACACCCTGCAGCAGCGACAGCGTCACCGACGGCAGGGCCTGGCCGAGGCTCAGCGCCGTGCGGCTCACCGGGGTCACGCGCAGCCGGTCGACCGCGCCCGCCTTGATGCCCGACAGCAGGACGAAACCGCAGTAGACGCCGTTGGTCGCCGCGATCTGGATGATCAGCGCCGGGGTCAGGTCCACCCAGGACGTCTGGGCCGCGACGCCCGGTGTCTTGCTGACCAGCACCGCCAGCAGCGGCCCGCACAGCACCAGGTACAGCACCGGCTGGATCATGCCCATCACCAGGTACGGCTTGTTGCGCAGCAGCACCGCGATTTCGCTGCGGTACACCAGGATCGCTTCACGCAGCATCGGTCGCCTCCTTGACGGGCTCGCGCAGGCCCCGGCCGGTCAGGGCGAAGAACACGTCGTCGAGCGTCGGGCGCTGGACGCGCAGCGCCACCAGCGTGATGTCGTGCTGGTCGAGGGCCCGCACCAGCGGCGAGAGCACCTCTTCGCTCTGCGCGACCTGGAACCGCAGGGTCGCGTCCTCGCGGCGCAGGCCGCGGATCCCGGGCAGGCCGCCGAGCAGCAGTTCCGCGTGGTCCGCGCGTTCCGGCGGCACCGTCACCTCGACGCCGTCGCCGAGCAGGCGGGACTTGAGCGCCTCCGGGGTGTCCTCGGCGACGATCACGCCGTCGTCGATCACCTGGATCCGGTCGGCCAGCGCGTCGGCCTCGTCGAGGTAGTGCGTCGAGAGGAACACCGTCACGCCCTGCTCGTCGCGCAGCCGCCGGATGTGGCTCCACAGGTGGGCGCGGCTCTGCGGGTCGAGGCCGGTGGTCGGCTCGTCGAGGAACAGCACCACCGGCAGGTGCACCATGCCCAGCGCCAGGTCGAGCCGCCGCCGCTGGCCGCCCGACATCGCCGACGTCAGCCGGTCTTCCAGGCCGGTCAGGCCGAGCTGCCCCGAGACCTCGCGGACGCGCTCGGCGGCGTCGGTCTTGTTGAGCCCGTAGAGCCGGGCCTGCAGCATGAGCTCTTCGCGGACCTTGCGCTCGTCGACCGTGCCGCCGCCCTGGGCGACGTACCCGATGTGCCGCCGCACGCGCTTCTGCTCGGTGAGCAGGTCGGCGCCGGCGATCCGGGCGGTCCCGGCGGTCGGGCGGAGCAACGTCGTGAGCATGCGCATGGTCGTGGTCTTGCCGGCGCCGTTCGGGCCGAGGAACGCGACGATCTCGCCGGCCTCGACCCGCAGGTCGACCCCGCGGACCGCGGCGACCTCCCGGCCGTCGGCGGTGAAGGTGCGGGCCAGGCCCGCGGCCTCGATCACCGGGCCGGCTCGGTCGCGGCCGGCGTCCCGGCGGCGAGCGCGAGCACCGCGTCGACGGCACCCTCGCGCCCGCGGCCCGGCTCGTGCTGCAGCCGTCCCATTTCCCGCGCCCGCTGGGTGAAGGACGGGTTCTCCAGGACTTCGGTCAGCTTCGCGGCGACGTCGTCGACGTCGATGCCGTGCGAGGACTCGACGACGAGGCCGACGCCGGTGTCCCGCGCGCGGACGGCCTGGTCGTAGCCGTCGACGAACAGCGGGCGCAGCAGCAGCGGCTTGCCGAAGTAGAGGCTCTCGATGTAGCCGTTGCCGCCGCCGTGGGTGAAGTGCGCGCGCACGTGCGGGTGGGCGAGGACGTCGAGCTGCGAGGGCAGCCACTTCTCGGCCCGCAGGTTCGACGGCAGTTCGTCGGACGGCGGCAGCAGGTGCCACGACTGGGCCGGCAGCCGCCAGAGCACGGCGTGCTTGCCCTCCAGGCGCCGCGCGACCTCGACCAGGCCCTTGATCTCGGCCTCGCTCATCCGCACGACCGTGCCGAACCCGATGTAGACGACCGATTCGTGCCGGTCGAGCCAGCCCTTGACGTCCTGCTCGTCCGGCAGTTCCGGCAGCGGCGGCACGATCGCGCCGAGCATCCGGAAGTGCGCCGGGATGTCGACCGGGTACTCGAGTTCGGCGAGCGAGTAGACCAGCACGAGCGCGGCTTCGTCGATCCGGGACGTGTACTTGGCGGCGAGCCGCGAGACGCCGAGCTCCTTGTTGGACTTGACGTACTCGACGACCCGCTTGCGCAGCAGGGAATCGGTGAAGTACAGCGCCTTGCGGCGGAACCCGAACCACGCGTTCGCCAGGCGCTGCCCGGCGGTCATTTCCAGCGGCAGCCCGGAGTGCGGGACGGGGAAGCCCGGCGGCAGCTTCGTCAGGTGGTTGCTCACCGAGAACGGCACGCTCACGACGTGCGGGATCTGCTGCGTCACGGCCAGCTCGAACCCGGCGTGCAGCAGCGAGTCGATCACCATCGCGGCCGGCTCGACCTCACGCACGATCTCGGTGAGCGCGCGGTAGGCCTGGTCGCGGAAGCGGGTGTCGAAGGTGTGGCGCATCAGCGCTTTGTGCGCTTTCCAGCGGGACTTCTGGGTGACCGCGTGGTAGGTCTCGTCGTCCCACTCCCCGGAAGACAGCTCCGGGATCGGCGCCCCGAGCGACCGGAATGCGATCCGGCTGCCGGAGCCGTCGGCCCCGATGGCCTCGACCTCGGCGCGGCGGTTGTCGAAGGTGGCGAAGTAGACGTCGGGGACCCCGCGCCGGGAGAGTTCCGCCGCCAGCACGAGCAGGGAGTTGACCAGCCCGCTGTCGGGTGAGCTGACGAACAGGATCGGACGCCGTTCTCGGCTCATGGAGAAGCACCTTTCCTCGGCGGGAGCACACGGCCGCCGCGACCGTAACAACGGCTTTTCCGTGAATCACCTACATTCCGCGGGAGTTCCGGGGGCCGGCGAGCGGGTGCGAAGACTAAGGGTTTGCGGGCGCCGGACGCGGTTGACTCGGCCGATGCGGAAACCGGACCCGCGGTGCCGCGAGTCCCGGCCGGACGACACCGAGAGGCGAGGATGGCCAGCGAGAGCCAGCTGCGTGACTACCTCAAGCGCGTCACCGCCGACCTGCACCGGTCGCGTCAGCGCGTGCGGGAGATGGAAGCCGCCGCCGTGGAGCCGGTGGCCGTCGTCGGGATCGGGTGCCGGTTCCCCGGCGGGGTCGCGACGCCGGACCAGCTGTGGGACCTGCTCGACGGCGGCACCGACGCGATCGGCCCGCTGCCCGCCGACCGCGGGTGGTCCGCGCTGCTGGCCGGGGTGGACCGCAGCACGATCAGCCTCGGGGACGTCGACGCGTGGCGCGGCGGCTTCGTCGACGGCGCGGACCGGTTCGACGCCGGCTTCTTCCGCGTCTCGCCGCGCGAGGCCCTCGCGATGGACCCGCAGCAGCGGCTCCTGCTCGAAGTGAGCTGGGAAGCCCTCGAACGCGCCCGGATCGTGCCCGCGAGCCTGCGCGGCAGCCGCACCGGCGTGTTCGTCGGCACCAACGGCCAGAGCTACGGCAAGCTCCTCGCCGCGTCCGGCGAGACCGTCGAGGGCCACGCCGGCACCGGCACCACCGCGGCCGTGCTCTCCGGCCGCATCGCCTACTCCTTCGGCTTCGAGGGCCCGTCGGCCACCGTCGACACCGCGTGTTCGTCCTCTTTGGTCGCCGCGCACTGGGCCACGCAGGCCCTGCGCTCCGGCGAGTGCTCCCTCGCGCTCGCCGGCGGCGTCACGGTCATGGCGACCC
The DNA here is from genome assembly GCF_023008405.1 of Amycolatopsis sp. FBCC-B4732. Taxonomy (NCBI): domain Bacteria; kingdom Bacillati; phylum Actinomycetota; class Actinomycetes; order Pseudonocardiales; family Pseudonocardiaceae; genus Amycolatopsis; species Amycolatopsis sp. FBCC-B4732. Next base: position 4,823,616 of record NZ_CP095376.1, on the reverse strand, counting down.
CCGAGGCGTTCGCCGAGTTCAGCAAGCAGGGCGGCCTCGCGCCGGACGGGCGCTGCAAGGCGTTCGCCGACGGCGCGGACGGCGTCGGCTGGGCCGAAGGCGCCGGGATCCTCGTCCTGGAAAGGCTTTCCGACGCCCGCCGCCACGGCCACCCCGTCCTCGCCCTCCTCCGCGGTACGGCGGTGAACTCCGACGGCGCCAGCAGCGGCCTGACCGTCCCCCATGGACCTTCGCAGCAGCGGGTGATCCACGCCGCGCTCGCCGCGTCCGGACTGTCCACCGACGACATCGACGTCGTCGAGGCGCACGGCACCGGCACCCGGCTCGGCGACCCGATCGAAGCGCAGGCCCTGCTGGCCACCTACGGCCGCGACCGCGAGCACGACCTGCTGATCGGCTCGGTCAAGTCGAACTTCGGGCATACGCAGGCCGCAGCCGGCGTCGCCGGGATCATCAAGGCCGTCCTGGCCATCCAGCACGGCGAGGTACCGCGCACCCTGCACGCCGACCGGCTTTCGTCCGAAGTGGACTGGCAAGCCGGCGCCGTCCGGCCGGTGACCGAAGCGGCAGCCTGGCCGGAGACCGGCCGCCCGCGTCGCGCCGCCGTGTCGTCGTTCGGGGTCAGCGGCACCAACGCGCACACGATCATCGAGCAGGCCCCCGAACCCGAACCGGCCGGCCGCGGGCCGCGCGCCGCCGGGCCGGTGCCGTGGTTCGTCTCCGCCCGCTCGGAACCCGCGCTGCGCGCCCAGGCCGAAGCACTGCTGGCCGCCACCACCGACGACGCCGGCGCGGCCGACGTCGCCTGGTCGACAGCGGTCACCCGCACGGCCTTCGAACACCGCCTCGCGGTCACCGGGCCGGACACCGCGTCCCTGCGCGACGGTCTGCGTTCCTGGCTCGAGCAGGGCGCCGCCGCGAACGTGACCACCGGGACCGCGTCGCGCGGCGAGACCGCGTTCCTCTTCTCCGGCCAAGGCGCGCAGCGGATCGGGATGGGCACGCGGCTCGCCGAGGCGTACCCGGTCTTCGCCGAGGCGTTCGCGGAGATCGCCGGACGCCTGGGCGTGGTCACCGACGACCGTCTCGATCGGACCGAGCACGCCCAGCCCGCGTTGTTCGCCTACGAAGTCGCCCTGTTCCGGCTGCTGGAATCGTGGGGTGCGCACCCGGCGTTCCTGGCCGGGCACTCGGTCGGGGAGATCGCGGCCGCGCACGTCGCCGGGGTGCTCTCGCTCGACGACGCCTGCACCCTCGTCTCCGCCCGCGCGAAGCTGATGGGCGCGCTGCCCGAAGGCGGCGCGATGATCTCGGTCCGGGCGTCCGAAACGGACATCGACGCCGGCGACGTCGACATCGCCGCCGTGAACGGCCCGGAGTCGGTGGTGCTTTCCGGCCCCGAAGACGCCGTCACCGCCGTCGCGGCGCGATTCCCCGGCGCCCGGCGGCTCAAGGTGTCCCACGCGTTCCACTCGCGCCTGATGGACCCGATGCTCGACGACTTCCGCGCGGTGGTCGCGAAACTCTCCTTCGCCGCGCCGCGGATCCCGGTGATCGCAGGCGGGGACGTCACCGATCCCGAGTACTGGGTCCGGCAGGTCCGCGACACCGTCCGCTTCGGCGACGCGGTCACCCGGCTCAGCGAGTCCGGCGTGACGCGGTTCGCCGAGCTGGGCCCGTCAGCTGTCCTTTCCGGACTGGTCACCGGCGCGATCCCCCTCGCGCGCAAGGACCAGGACGAGGACGCCGCCCTGATCGCCGGGCTCGCCGCGCTGCACGTCGCTGGTGGGACCGTCGACTGGGCGGCCGTGCACCCCGGTGCCCGTCCGGTCGACTTGCCCACCTACGCCTTCCAGCGCGAGCGCTACTGGCCCACGCTCACCCCGCGCACCGGCGACGCGGCCGGCCTCGGTCTCACCCCGGTGCGGCACCCGCTGCTCGGCGCCGCCCTCGACGTCGCCGCGAGCACCGAGACCGTGCTCACCGGCACCGTGTCCCCGGCCACCCAGCCGTGGCTCGCCGGCCGGACCTCGTTCCCCGGCACGGGCTTCCTCGAACTCGCCCTGCGCGCGGCCCGCAACCTCGGCTGCCCGGAGCTCGCCGAGTTCACCCTCACCGCACCGCTCGCCCTGGCCCCGAAGGACGTCGTCGCGCTGCAGGTCCGCGTCGGCCCCCCGGACACCGACGGCCGCCGCCCGGTCGACGTGCACTCCGCGAACGCCGCACTTTCACGTGAAAGTGCGCACCAGGGGGCCGCACTTTCACGTGAAAGTGCGGACTCCGGGGCGGGCTGGACGCACCACGCCAGTGGCGTTCTGGCTGCGGTCGCCGGTCCGGAACCCGCTGTCCTGGCCGAAGGTGCGTACCTGACCGATGTCACCCTTGACGGCGACGCGGGTGCGTTCGACCTCCACCCGCTCCTGCTCGCCGAAGCCCTCCGAGCCTGCGGCGCGGAAGCCGTTTCTTGGCGCGGGGTCTCGCTGCACGCGCGGGGGCTGACCCGGCTGCGGCTGCGCGTCGCCCCGCTCGGGGACACGACCGTCAGCCTCGCCCTGCTCGACTCCGCGGACCGGCCGGTGTTCGTCGCCGCCGAGGTCGGGTTCGGCAGCGCCGTCACCGAGATCGAAGCCGCGCCGGCCACCCCCGTGCGCGTCCCGGCGAGCCCGGTGGCCGGCGACTGGGCCGCGCTCGGCGAGGCCGACCGCGTCCGCGCGGCCGAAGACCTGGTCCGGACCACCGTCGCCGCCGTGCTCGGTCACGGCGACACCGGCGCGGTCGGCACCGGCGACCCGTTCACCGACCTCGGCTTCGACTCGATGATGTCGGTCGAGCTGCGCAACCGGCTCACCACCGCCACCGCCCTCGAGCTGCCGGCCACGCTCGTGTTCGACCACCCGACCCCGGCCGCCGTCGCGCGCCTGCTGCTGGCCGGGCTCTTCGGCGACGACGAACGCGCCGGCCCGGCCCGCCGGACCCGGGCGCGCACCGACGATCCCGTCGTCATCGTCGGGATGAGCTGCCGGTACCCGGGCGGCGTCCGTTCGCCCGATGACCTCTGGACGATGGTCGCGAACGGCCACGACGCGGTCGGCCCGTTCCCGCGCGACCGCGGCTGGGACCTCGCGACGCTCGCCGCGGGCGCGTCCGCCACCACCTACGGCGGCTTCCTCGACGGCATCGACCGCTTCGACGCCGCGTTCTTCGGCATCTCCCCGCGCGAAGCCCTCGCGATGGATCCGCAGCAGCGGCAGGTCCTGGAGACGTCGTGGGAAGCGCTGGAGGACGCCGGGATCGACCCGCTCGGCCTGCGCGCCACCCCGACCGGCGTGTTCGTCGGGACCAACGGCCAGGACTACGCGAGTGTGCTCGCGGGCAGCGACGCCGACGTCGGCGCGCACGCCGGGCTCGGCAACGCCGCCAGCGCGGTGTCCGGGCGGGTGTCCTATGTGCTCGGTCTCGAAGGCCCGTCGATGACCGTCGACACCGCGTGCTCCTCGTCGCTTGTCGCGTTGCACCTGGCGGCACAGGCCCTGCGGGCGGGGGAGTGCGAGCTGGCGCTCGTCGGCGGCGTGCTCGTGATGTCCAGCGCCAACTACTTCCTCGGCACCAGCCAGCAGGGCGGCCTCGCGCCGGACGGGCGCTGCAAGGCGTTCGCCGAAGCCGCCGACGGCACCGGCTGGGCCGAAGGCGTCGGGATGCTCGTCGTGGAACGGCTTTCCGACGCGCGCCGCAACGGGCACGAGGTCCTGGCCGTGGTGCGCGGTTCCGCGGTCAACTCCGACGGCGCGTCCAACGGCATCACCGCCCCCAACGGCCCGTCGCAGCGCCGGGTGATCCGGGCCGCGCTCGCCGACGCCGGACTGTCCACTTCGGACGTCGACGTCGTCGAGGCACACGGCACCGGGACGACGCTGGGCGACCCGATCGAAGCGCAAGCGCTGCTGGCAACTTACGGGCAGGACCGCGAAACACCGTTGCTGCTGGGCTCGTTCAAGTCCAACATCGGCCACACGCAGGCCGCCGCCGGGGTGGGCGGGGTGATCAAGGTCGTGCAGGCGATGCGGCACGGCCTGGTGCCGCCGACCCTGCACGTCGACGCGCCCTCGTCCCACGTGGACTGGACAGCCGGGTCGATCGACCTGGTCACCGAGGCGACGCCGTGGCCCGAGGTGGCCCGGCCGCGCCGCGCGGGCGTGTCGGCGTTCGGCGTCAGCGGGACCAACGCGCACGTCGTGCTCGAACAGGCTCCCGAAGCGCCCGCACCCGCCCCGGAACCCCCGGCCGCCGTGGTGCCGTGGGTGCTCTCGGCCCGCAGCCGGACCGCGCTGCACGCCCAGGCGGCCCGCCTGGCCGGGGCCGGGTCTCCGCTCGCCGCCACCGGGCTCGTCCTCGCCACCCGCCGGGCCGCGCTGGAGCACCGCGCGGTCGTCGTCGGGGCCGACGTCGAGGAGATGCGCTCGGCGCTGGCCGGAAACCTCGTCGAAGGCCTCGCGCAGGACGGTGGCACGGCGCTGCTGTGCACCGGCCAGGGTTCACAGCGGCCCGGCATGGGCCGCGGGCTGTACGACCGCTACCCGGTGTTCCGGGCGGCGTTCGACGAGGTCCGCGCCGAATTCGGCGACGAGCTGCGCGACGTCGTCTTCGGCGAGGACGCCGCTCTGCTGGACACCACCGGCTGGGCGCAGCCGGCGATCTTCGCCGTCGAAGTCGCGCTGCTGCGGCTGCTGGACGAGTGGGGAGTCCGGGCGGACCACCTGGCCGGGCACTCGATCGGTGAGATCGCCGCCGCCCACGCGGCCGGGGTGCTCTCGCTGACGGACGCGTGCACGCTCGTCGCGGCGCGGGCCCGGCTGATGCAGGACCTGCCCGGCGGCGGGGCGATGTTCGCCCTGCGCGCGAGCGCCGCCGACGTCGAGCCGCTGCTCGGCCCGGATGTTGCGCTCGCCGCCGTCAACGGGCCGTCGTCGGTGGTGGTCGCCGGGACCGAAGCCGCCGCGCTCGCGGTGGCCGAGCGGTTCGAGAAGGCCCGGCGGCTCACCGTCAGCCACGCCTTCCACTCGCCGCTGATGGAGCCGATGCTGGAGGACTTCGCCAAGGTCGTCGCCGGCCTCGACCTGCGGGTGCCGAAGCGGTCGCTGATCTCCGCGGTCACCGGGCGGCCGGAACGCGAGCTGTTCGCCACGGCCGAGTACTGGGTGGACCACGTGCGCCGGACCGTCCGCTTCGGCGACGTCGTCGCGGACCTGGCCGGGCGCGGGGTGACGCGGTTCGTCGAGGTCGGCCCGGACGCCGTGCTGTGCGGGATGGCCGCCGAGACCGTCGACGCCACGTTCGTGCCGCTGCTGCGGGCGGGCCGCGACGAGGAGACGACGATCGTCACCGCGCTGGGCCGGCTGCACGTCGACGGCCTCGCGATCGACTGGTCCCGGTTCTTCGCCGGGGTGGACGCGCGCGGCGTCCGGCTGCCGGCGTACCCGTTCGACGGCGAGCGGTTCTGGCCGGAGGCCTCGGTCCCGGCCACGCCGGTCGAGCCCGCGGACGGTTTCTGGGCGGCGCTGGAAGGCACGGACATCCCGGCGCTGGCCGCGGAACTCGGTGCCGACGCCGACGAGCTGGCCCGGGTCCTGCCCGCGCTTTCCGCGCACCGCAAGGGACACGTGGACCGGACCACGACGGACGGCTGGCGCTACCGCGTCGACTGGCAGCCGTTCGCGGGGACGGCCGCGCCGCGCCGCGAGGACTGGCTGATCGCGGTACCCGCGTCGCTCGACGGCGACGAGCGCGTCGAGGTGCTGGTCGACGTGCTGGGCGCGGACACGGTCCGGCTCGTCGTCGACGGCCCCGACCGCGCGAAGCTGGCGGAGCGGATCACGGCGCTGCTGGAGACTTTCCCGAGCCCGGCGGGCGTGTTGTCGTTGCTGGCGCTGGACGAGACACCGGCGCCGGACACGCCATCGGTACCGGGCGGGCTCGCCACGACGGCGGCTTTGGTGCAGGCCCTCGGCGACGCCGGGGTCGACGCGCCGCTGTGGTGCCTGACCACCGGCGCGGTCCGGACCGGTCCCGGGGACGCGGCGGGCAGCCTCGCGCAGGCCGCGGTCTGGGGCCTCGGCCGGGTGGCGGCGATGGAGTACCCCGGCCGATGGGGCGGGCTCATCGACGTGCCCGCGGACTTCGAGCCCCGCGCGCTGACCCGCCTGCCGGCCACGCTCGCGGCGGCGGGGGAGGAGGACCAGATCGCCGTGCGCGCGAACGGCGCGCTGGTCCGGCGGCTGGTGCCCGACCCGACCGGAGCCTCCACCGGGCGCCTGGGCGAGGTGCCCGCCGACGGCACGGTGCTCGTGACCGGCGGTACCGGCGCTCTCGGGGGCAAGCTCGCGCACTGGCTCGCCGAGTCCGGTGCAGGCCACATCGTGCTGACCAGCCGCCGCGGGCCCGACGCGCCCGGTGCCCGCGAACTGGCGGACGAGCTGACCGCTGCGGGCGCCCGCGTGACCGTCGCCGCCTGCGACGTCTCCGACCGGGACGCGGTGCGAGCTCTCATCGAAAGCCTGCCCGCGGAGTTCCCGCTGCGCGGGGTCGTCCACGCCGCGGGCGTGCTCGACGACTGCGTGGTCGACGCCGTCGACCCGAGCCGGTTCGAAACGGTCCTGCGGCCCAAGACCACCGCCGCCGTGAACCTGCACGAATTGACGAAGGACCTCAGCCTCTTCGTGCTCTTCGCCTCCATCGCCGGCACCGTCGGCGGACCGGGTCAGGGCAGCTACGCCGCCGCGAACGCCGTGCTCGACGCCCTCGCCGAACAGCGGGCCGCCGCCGGGCTGCCCGCGCTGTCGGTCGCCTGGGGTGCCTGGGGCGAGGTCGGCATGGCGGCCGACCCGGCCATCCAGGAACGCATGCGCCGCAGCGGGGCCGCCGCTCTCGCACCCCGACGGGCGCTCCTCGCCCTCGGGGAGGCACTCCGCCGCGGGGACACCTCCGTCACCGTCGCCGACATCGACTGGACGCGGTACGCGCCCGGCATGGCGCTCATGCGGACCACCCACCTCCTCGACGGTGTCCCCACCGCCCGCGCGGCCATCGAAGCCGCCGGGAGAGCACCGGAGACCGCCGAGGAACCGCTGGCCGAACAGCTGGCCGGGATGCCGGAACCCGAGCGCGTCAGCACGCTGTCGAAGGCGGTGCGGTCGGCCGCCGCGATGATCCTCGGGCACGCCTCGGGGGACGCGATCGAGCCCGAGGCGAAGTTCGGGCTGCTCGGCTTCGACTCGCTGAGCGCGGTCGAGTTCCGCAACCTGCTGGCCCGGCGGACCGGGCTGAACCTGCCGCAGGGCCTGGTCTTCGACCACCCGACGCCACTCGCGCTCGCGCAGTACCTGCGGGCCGAGCTGGTGCCGGCCGACCGGCCCGCGGCCGATCCACTGGACGCCGAGCTGGCCGGCCTGGAACGGGCGATGGCGGCCGGCGGCCTCGACGAAACCCGCCGGGACGCCGTGTCCCGGCGGCTGCACCGGCTGCTCGACGGGCTGCGGCCGGAGCGCACGGACGGCGAAGACGTCTTGGCGGCTTCGGACGACGAAATGTTCGACCTGCTCGGCAAGGAGTTCGGGATCTCGTGAGCACGCAGGATGGGCGAGCGCTGATGGACAACGAAGAGAAGCTCCGGCACTTCCTCAAGCGCGTCACCGTGGAGTTGCAGGAGACGCGCGCGAAGCTGCGGGAGGCCGAGACGGCCGACCAGGAACCGATCGCGATCGTCGGTCTCGGCTGCCGCTTCCCGGGAGGGGCGTCGACGCCGGAAGCGCTCTGGGAGCTGCTTTCCGAGGGGCGCGACGCGATCACGGAGTTCCCCTCCGACCGCGGCTGGGACGTCGACCGGCTGCACGACCCGGACGGCGCCTCCCGCGGCACGTCCTACGTGCGCCACGGCGGGTTCCTGCACGACGCGGGCGACTTCGACCCGGCGTTCTTCGGCATCTCGCCGCGGGAAGCGCTGGTCATGGACCCGCAGCAGCGGCTGATGCTGGAGATCTCGTGGGAGGCGATCGAGCGCGCGGGCATCGACCCGGCGTCGCTGCGCGGCTCGTCGACCGGCGTCTTCACCGGTACGAACTTCCAGGACTACATCCACCTCGCCGCGAGCGCGGCCGAAGGCGCCGAGGACTACCTCTCGACGGCCAACGCGTCCAGCGTGCTGTCGGGCCGGGTCGCCTACGCGCTCGGCCTGGAGGGGCCCGCGATCACCGTCGACACCGCGTGTTCGGCGTCGCTGGTCGCGATGCACCTGGCCGCGCACGCCCTGCGCCGCGGCGACTGCTCGCTGGCCCTGGCCGGCGGCGCGACCGTGATGGCCACCCCGACGTTGTTCATCGCGTTCAGCCGCCAGCGCGGGCTCGCCCCCGACGGCCGCTGCCGCTCGTTCGCCGAGGGCGCCGCGGGCACCGGCTGGGGTGAAGGCGCGGGCGTGCTCGTGCTGGAAAAGCTGTCCGACGCCGAACGCAACGGCCACCGGGTGCTCGCCGTCCTGCGCGGCAGCGCGGTCAACCAGGACGGCGCGTCCAACGGCCTGACCGCACCGAGCGGGCCGGCGCAGGAACGCGTCATCCGCGCGGCGCTCGCGGGCGCCGGGCTCACCCCGGCCGATGTCGACGCCGTCGAGGCGCACGGGACCGGCACCACGCTCGGCGACCCGATCGAGGCCCGCGCGCTGGCCGCCACCTACGGCCGGGACCGCGACGGCGAACCGCTGTGGCTCGGCTCGGTCAAGTCGAACCTGGGGCACACGCAGGCCGCCGCCGGCGTGGCCGGGGTGCTGAAGATGGTCCTCGCACTGCAGCACGGCGTCCTGCCGGAGACGCTGGGCGTCGACGCGCCGACGTCGGCACTGGACTGGGACGGCAGCGGGCTCGCGCTGGTCACCGGGACGCGGCCGTGGCCGTCGACCGGGCGGCTGCGGCGCGCCGGTGTCTCGTCGTTCGGGCTGAGCGGCACCAACGCGCACGTCATCCTGGAGCAGGCGCCCGCGGTCGAGGCCGCGGCCGAGCCGGCGCCGCGGGTGCCCGGGGTGCTGAACTGGCCGCTGTCCGGCAAGAACGCCGCCGGGCTGCGCGGGCAGGCCGCCCGCCTGCTGTCCTTTGTGGACACGGAACCCGCGCCGCTGGACCTGGCCTACTCGCTGGGTGTTTCGCGGGCCGCGCTGCCGCACCGCGCCGTCGTGACCGGGTCCACTGTGGACGATCTGCGAGCGGGGCTCGCGGCGCTGGCGGACGGGACTTCCGAGGCCGCGGCTTCGGGCGCGGTCGCGTTCCTGTTCACCGGGCAGGGCTCGCAGCGCGCCGGGATGGGCCTCGAACTGCGGGAAGCGTTCCCGGTGTTCGCCGAGGCGTGGGACGCCGTGTGCGCCCACCTCGACCCGGCGCTCGCCGAGGTCGTGCGCACCGGGACCGGGCTCGACGACACGAAGAACGCCCAAGCCGCGCTGTTCGCGCTGGAGGTCGCGCTCTTCCGGCTCGCCGAGTCGTGGGGGCTGCGGCCGGACTACCTGCTCGGGCACTCCGTCGGCGAGCTGGCCGCGGCGCACGTCGCCGGCGTGTTCTCGCTGGAAGACGCCTGCGCGCTGGTCACCGCCCGCGGCCGGCTCATGCAGGAGCTGCCGGCCGGCGGTGCGATGCTCGCCGCCGAGCTCACCGAAGCCGAAGCCCTCGCCCTGATCACCGGCCCCGAGGTCTCACTGGCCGCGGTCAACGGGCCGGGCTCCGTAGTGTTCTCCGGGGAGGCGGCGGCCATCGACGCCCTCGAAGCCGCGCTGCGCGAGCGCCGGACCAAGCGGCTGCGCGTCAGCCACGCCTTCCACTCGGCGCGGATGGAGCCGATGCTCGGCGAGTTCGCCGCCGTCGCGCGCCGGATTTCCTACGGCGAGGCGACGTTGCCGGTCGTCTCGAACCGCACCGGCCGCGTCGCGGCACCGGGCGAGCTGCAGGACCCGGCGTACTGGGTTTCCCACGTGCGGGACACCGTCCGCTTCGGTGACGGCGTGCGGTGGCTGGCCGAGCGGGACGTCACCCGGTTCGTCGAACTGGGTCCCGACGGCGTGCTGTCCGCGATGGCGAGCGGCGCCGGCGACGACGTCAAGTGCGTGCCGCTGCTGCGGGCCGGACGGCCGGAGGAGCAAACCGTCACGGCGGCGGTCGGCGCGCTGCACGTCGCCGGGGTGCCGGTGGACTGGGCCGGGTTCTACGCCGGCACCGGCGCGCGGCTGATCGACCTGCCGACGTACGCCTTCCAGCACGAGCGCTACTGGCCGGCCGCGACCCCGCCGGGCGCGGTGGCGACCGACCCGGGCGGGCTCGGCCTGACCGCGGCCGGGCACCCGCTGCTCGGCGCGGCCACCGGCCTGGCCGACGGCGAGGGCCACCTGTTCACCGGCCGGCTCTCCGCGGCGGCGACGCCGTGGCTCGCCGACCACGTCATCATGGGCGCGATCCTGTTGCCCGGCACGGCTTTCCTCGAACTGGCGATGCGCGCGGGCGACAGCGTCGGCTGCCCGCGCGTCGCCGAGCTGACGCTGGAGGCGCCGCTGGTCCTGCCCGAGCGCGGCGGCGTCCGGCTGCAGCTGCTCGTCGGTGCCCCGGACCACACCGGGCGGCGTCCGTTCACCGTCCACTCGCGACTCGAAGACGAACCCGAGGACACGGCCTGGGAACGGCACGCCGGCGGCGTGCTCGCCCCGGGTGCGGCGGTGCCGGCGCCGGTGGCCTGGCCGCCCGCGGACGCCGAGGAGGTCGACCTCGCCGGCTTCTACGACGGCCTGGCCTCGGCCGGGTTCGGCTACGGCCCGGCGTTCCAGGGCCTGGAACGGGTCTGGCGCCGCGGCACCGAGGTGTTCGCCGAGGTGACGGCCCCGCGCAAGGCCGGCGCGACGGACGCGTACGGCCTGCACCCGGCGGTCCTCGACGCGGCGCTGCACGCCTTGGGCGCGGCGGACCGCGGCGAGGACGCGGACCGGCTGCTGCCGTTCGCGTGGACCGGCGTGACGCTGCACGCCCCGGGTGCCTCGGTGCTGCGGGTCCGGATCGACGCGGCCGACCCGGTGTCGGTGGCGATCGAGGTCACCGGCACCGCGGGCGAGCCGGTGGCGTCGGTGGAAGCGCTCGCCCTGCGCCCGGTCGCCGCGGGCACCGGCGCGGGCCGGAAGGCGCGGCACGAGTCGCTGTTCACCGTGGACTGGGTCCCGGTCCCGGCGAGCGCGGCGGCCGGTCCGGTGGACTGGCCGGCGCTCGGGGACGCGACCGGGACGCCCTCCCACGTCGTCTACCGGCCGGCCGGCGGGGACACCCCCGAAGCCGTCCGCGAGACCCTGCGCGAAGTCCTCCACACCGTTCAGACCTGGCTCGACGACGACCGTTTCGCCGACTCCCACCTGGTCGTCGTCGCCGGTTCCACCGACCTCGCCACCGCCCCGATCTGGGGGCTCCTCGGCTCGGCGCAGGCCGAACAACCCGGCCGCATCACGCTCGTCGACCTCGACGACGACGACCTCCTCGCCGCGGCCGTCGCGCTGGGGGAGCCGAAGGTGGTCGTCCGCGAGGGACGGCTGCACGTCCCGCGGCTCGGCCGGGCCGCCGTCGCGCCCGCGTCGGAAGGCCGCTTCGACGGCACCGTCCTCATCACCGGCGGCCTCGGCGGCCTGGGCACGCACCTCGCCCGGCACCTGGTCGCCGAGCACGGCGCCCGCCGCCTGCTGCTGCTCGGCCGCCGCGGCCCGGACACCCCGGGCGCGGCCGAGCTGATCGCCGAGCTGGGGGTCGACGCCACCGCGATCGCCTGCGACGTCACCGATCGCGAAGCACTGGCCGCGGTCTTCGCCGAGCACGACGTCACCGCCGTCGTGCACACCGCCGGCGTCCTCGACGACGCCACTTTCGGTGCGCTGACCGAAGACCAGCTCGACGCCGTCCTGCGCCCGAAGGTCGATGCCGCCTGGCACCTGCACGAACTGGCCGCGCACGTCGAGACCTTCGTGCTGTTCTCCTCCGTGGCCGGGGTCTTCGGCGCGGCCGGGCAGGCCAACTACGCCGCCGGCAACGCCTTCCTCGACGCCCTCGCCGCCCACCGGCGCGCGAGCGGCTTGCCCGCGGTCAGCCTCGCCTGGGGCGCGTGGGAGACCGGCATGGCCGGCACCCTCACCGACGCCGACCTCGACCGGATGACCCGGTCCGGCACCCCGCCGCTGGCCCTCGACCAGGGCCTGAGCCTGTTCGACGCCGCCCTCGGCGCGGACGACGCCCTCCTCGCGCCCGTCCGGCTCGACCTCGACACGCTGTCCGCCGCACCCGAGGTGCCGCCGCTGCTGCGCCGGCTGGTCCGCGGCAGCACCCGCCGCCGGAACCGCGCCGACTCCGGGCTCACCGCCCGGCTCGCCGCGCTGGCCCCGGCCGACCGGCAGCGCGCGCTCGTCGACCTCGTGCGCACGCACGTCGTCGGCCTGCTCGGCTACAGCTCGATCGGCCAGGTCGAGCCCGGGCAGTCCTTTGCGGACCTCGGCTTCGACTCGCTCTCGGCGGTCGAGCTGCGCAACGCCGTCCAGGCCGACACCGGCCTGCGCCTGCCCGCGACGCTCGTCTTCGACTACCCGACCGTCCTCGCCCTCGCCCGCCACCTGCACGACGAACTGGTCGGCACGCTGGAAGCGGTGCAAACTCCTACGCGGACGACCCCGGTCGAGGCCGACCCGGTCGTCATCGTGTCCATGGGCTGCCGCTACCCGGGCGGGATCACTTCGCCCGACGAGCTGTGGGACTTCGTGCTCGGCGACGGCGACGGCGTCTCCCGCTTCCCGGGCGACCGCGGCTGGCCCGTCGACGCCCTCTACCACCCGGACCCCGACCACGCGGGCACCAGCTACACCCGCGAAGGCGGCTTCCTCGACGACGTCGCCGGCTTCGACCCCGGCTTCTTCGGCATCTCCCCGCGCGAGGCGCTGGCCATGGACCCGCAGCAGCGCCAGCTGCTCGAGACTTCGTGGGAAGCCCTGGAACGCGCCGGGATCCGGCCGGAAACCCTGCGCGGCAGCCGCACCGGTGTCTACGCCGGCATCATGTACCACGACTACCTCGGCGCGAACGTCGAGTTCCCGGCCGACTCGCTCGGCTACCTCGGCACCGGCAACGCGGGCAGCGTGCTGTCCGGGCGCCTGTCCTACGTCTTCGGCCTCGAAGGGCCGTCGGTCACCGTCGACACGGCGTGCTCGTCGTCGCTGGTCGCGCTGCACATGGCCGCGACCGCGCTGCAGCGCGGCGAGTGCGAGCTGGCGCTGGCCGGCGGGGTCACCGTGATGGCGACCCCGGGGACGTTCATCGACTTCAGCCGCCAGCGCGGCCTCGCCGCCGACGGCCGCTGCAAGTCCTACGCGGACGCCGCCGACGGCGTCGGCTGGTCCGAAGGCGTCGGTGTCCTCGTCCTGGAACGGCTTTCCGACGCCCGCCGCAACGGCCACCCGGTCCTGGCGGTGGTCCGCGGCTCCGCGGTCAACTCCGACGGCGCGTCCAACGGCCTGACCGCGCCGAACGGCCCGTCGCAGCAACGCGTGATCCGCCAGGCCCTCACCGCGGCCGGACTGTCCACTTCGGACGTCGACGTCGTCGAAGGCCACGGCACCGGGACCACTCTGGGTGACCCGATCGAAGCGCAGGCGCTGCTGGCGACCTACGGCCAGGACCGCGACGAGTTCCGGCCGCTGCTGCTCGGCTCGATCAAGTCGAACCTGGGCCACACCCAGGCGGCGGCCGGGGTCGCCGGCGTGATCAAGTCCGTCTACGCGCTGCGGTCCGGCGTCGTGCCGAAGACCCTGCACGTCGACGCGCCGTCGTCCCATGTGGACTGGACGGCCGGTGACATCGAGCTCGTCACCGCGACCCGGCCGTGGCCGGAAACCGGGCGCCCGCGCCGCGCGGCGGTCTCGTCGTTCGGCATCAGCGGCACCAACGCCCACGTCGTGCTGGAGCAGCCCCCGGCCGCCGAGCCGGAACCCGCTTCCGCCGGGCGGCCCGCGCCGTGGCTGCTGTCGGCCCGCACCGCGGAAGCCCTGCGGGAGCAGGCGAGCCGGCTGCTGGCGTCCGATCCGGGTGACGTCGCCTGGTCCCTGGCCACGACGCGCACCACGTTCGAGCACCGCGCGGTCCTGACCGGCGACACCCTGGCGGCCCTCGCCGCCCTCGCGGACGGCACCGACGCACCCGGGCTCGCGGTCGGCGAAGCGGTGTCCGGCGTCCGGACGGCGTTCCTGTTCACCGGCCAGGGCGCCCAGCGCGCCGGGGCGGGCCGTGAGCTGGCCGAGCGGTTCCCGGTGTTCGCCGCCGCGCTCGACGAGGTCTGCGAGCACTTCGACCCGTCGCTGCGGGAGCGGATGTTCGACGCCGGCGCGTCCCTGGCGCCGACCGACATCGCCCAGCCCGCGCTGTTCGCGATCGAGGTCGCGCTGTACCGGCTCGTGCGCTCGTGGGGCGTCACCCCGGACCTGCTGCTCGGGCATTCGATCGGCGAGCTGGCGGCCGCGCACGTCGCCGGGGTGTTCTCGCTCGAGGACGCCTGCCGGCTGGTCGCCGCGCGCGGCCGGCTGATGGCCGCGCTGCCCGCCGGTGGCGCGATGGTCGCCGTCAACGCGCCCGAAGCCGTCGTGGCGGAAGCGCTGGACGACCGGGTGTCGATCGCCGCGGTCAACGGGCCGGAGTCCGTCGTCATCTCGGGCGACGAGGCCGCGGTCACCGAGATCGCCGCCAGGTTCGCCGCGGCCGGGCACCGCACCCGCCGGCTCGACGTGAGCCACGCCTTCCACTCGCCGCTGATGGACCCGATGCTCGACGACTTCCGCGCGGTCGCCGAGACGATCGAGTACGCGCCCGCGGACCTGCCGGTGGTGTCGAACCTGACCGGCGCGGTCGCCGGGGCGGAACTGTCCACGGCGGACTACTGGGTGCGGCACGTCCGCGCCGCCGTCCGGTTCGCCGACGGGATCACGACCCTGCTCGCCGACGGCGTCACGGCGTTCCTGGAGCTCGGCCCGGCCGGGGTGCTCAGCGCGCTGGCCGCGGAAACCCTGTCGCCGGAAGCGATCGCGGTCCCGTGCCTGCGCCGCGACCGCGCCGAGGACGACTCGGTGCTCGACGCGCTGACCGCGTTGCACCTGCACGGGGCCGACGTGAGCTGGGAGTCCTACCTGGACGGTGGTCGCGCGGTCGAGCTGCCGACCTACCCGTTCCAGCACGAGCGGTTCTGGCCGCGCGTGGCCCTGCTGACCGGCGGCACCGGCCTCGACGCCGTCGCCCACCCGCTGCTCGGCGGCGGCATCGAGCTGCCGGAGTCCGGCGGCTTCCTCTACACCGCACGGCTTTCCCTCGCCGCGCACCCGTGGCTGGCCGGGCACCGGATCGCCGGTTCGCTGCTGCTGCCCGGGACCGCGCTGCTGGAGCTCGCGGCCGCGGCCGGCGAGCAGGCCGGCTGCCCGGTCGTCGGCGAGCTGACCCTCGAAGCGCCGCTGGTGCTGGGCGAAGAGACCGGCACGCACGTCCAGATCGCCGTCGGTGCCCCGGGTGAGGACGGCGAGCGGCCGATCTCGATCTACTCCCGCCGGGAAGACGCGCCCGACGAGCTGTGGACCCGCCACGCCGGGGGCACGCTGAGCACGTCCGGCGAGCCCGCGGCACCGGTCACCCGCCCCGCCGACGCGACCAGGATCGACCTCGACGGCCTCTACGACCGGTTCGCCGACCAGGGCTTCGAGTACGGCCCGGCGTTCCGCGGCCTGACCGCCGCCTGGCGCCACGGCGAGGACGTCTACGCCGAAGTCGAACTGCCCGAGGACGAACCCGCCGAGACGTACGGCCTGCACCCGGCGCTGCTCGACGCGTGCCTGCACGCCACCTCGTTCGGCACCACCGTCCGGCCGGGTGCCCTGCCGTTCTCGTGGGCGGGCGTCACCGTGCACGCCTCGGGCGCGACCGCGGTGCGGCTGCGCGTCTCGCCCGCCGGCGACGACGCGGTGTCCCTGCACCTGACCGACCTCGACGGCGAGCCGGTCGCGACCGTGCGTTCGCTGGTGCTGCGGCCCCAGTCCGCGACCCCGGCCGTCGACCGCGACTCGCTGTTCCAGCTCGACTGGACCCCGGTCGCCGTCGGTGCGCCCGAAACCGCCGCGGTGTCGGTCGCGGGCGTCGATCCGTTCGGCGTGGCCACCGTTTTCCCCGCCGCCACCCGGCTTTCCGGACCGCTCGCCGCCGACGAGGGCGTCGTCCTGTGGCCGATCGCCGCCGGCGAGAGCGCCGACGTCGTCCAGGAGACGCACGAACTGACCACGCACGTGCTGGGCCTGCTGCAGGACTGGCTGGCCGCCGAGCGGCCCGCGCGGCTGGTGCTCGTCACCCGGGGCGCGACGACCGGGGCCGACCTGCCCGCGGCCGCCGTCTGGGGCCTGGTCCGCACCGCGCAGGTCGAGCACCCGGGCCGCGTCGCGCTCATCGACCTCGACGGCACCGAAGCCTCCCTGGCCGCGCTGCCGAACGCGCTCACCACCGGCGAACCGCAGCTCACGCTCGTCAACGGCGAACCCCGCGCCGCCCGCCTCACCCGCCCCGACCCCGCACTTTCACGTGAAAGTGCGCACCAGGGAGCCGCACTTTCACGTGAAAGTGCGGCTTGGGATCCGGACGGGACCGTGCTCATCACCGGTGGGACCGGGGGGCTCGGGGGGTTGCTGGCCCGGCACCTGGTCGGCGAGCACGGCGTCCGGCACCTGGTGCTGGTCAGCCGCCGCGGGCCGGCCGCCGAGGGCGCGGCCGAGCTGGCCGCCGACCTCGGCGCGGCCGGTGCCGAGGTCGCCGTGAAGGCGTGCGACATCGCCGACCGCGACGCGCTGCGGGCCCTGCTCGACGACGTCCCGCCCGAGCACCCGCTGACCGCGGTCGTGCAGACCGCCGGCGTCCTCGACGACGGCGTCCTCGGCTCCCTCACGCCCGAACGGCTGGCGACCGTGCTGCGGCCCAAGGTCGACGCGGCCTGGAACCTGCACGAGCTGACCCGCGACCTCCCCCTGGCCGCGTTCGTCTCGTTCTCCTCGGTCGCCGGCACCTTCGGCGGCGCCGGGCAGGCGAACTACGCGGCCGCCAACGCCTTCCTCGACGCGCTCGCCCTGCACCGCACCGCCGACGGGCTCCCGGCGCAGTCGCTGGGCTGGGGCCCGTGGGCCGCGGCGACCGGGATGACCCGCACGCTCAGCGACGCCGACTTCGAGCGGATGGCCCGGCTCGGCATGCCCGTGCTCCAGCCCGAGCAGAGCATCCGCCTGTTCGACCGGGCGCTCACCACCGACCGCGCGGTGCTGCTGCCGGTCCGCCTCGACCTCCCGGTGCTGCGGTCGCAGCCGGAGATCCCGCCGCTGCTGCGCGGCCTCGTCCGCGTCACCGGCCGCAAGCAGGCGGGCCGCGGGTCCGCCGGGTTGCTCCGCCGCCTGGCCGGGCTGACACCGGAAGAGCGTGCCGAAGCGCTGCTGACGCTGGTGCGCGAGCAGGTCGCGCTGGTGCTCGGGCACACCGACGCCGCCGCCGTCCCGGCCGCGAAGACGTTCCAGGAGCTGGGTTTCGACTCGCTCACCGCGGTCGACCTGCGCAACAAGCTGACCGCCGCGTCCGGGGTCGCGCTGCCCGCCACCACGGTGTTCGACTACCCGACGGTGACCGCGCTGGCCCGCCACCTCGCCGAGCAGCTGGGCGAAGGCGACGGCGACCGCGTCGACGTCACGCCGGTCACCGCCGCGGTGGCCGACGAGCCGATCGCGATCGTCGCGATGAGCTGCCGCTACCCGGGTGGCGTCACCACCCCCGAGCAGCTCTGGGAGCTGGTCACCGGCGGCGCCGACGCCATCACCGAGTTCCCGGCCGACCGCGGCTGGGACGTCGACGCGCTCTACGACCCCGACCCGGACCACCCGGGCACGTCCTACACCCGCCACGGCGGCTTCCTGCACGACGCCGCCGAGTTCGACGCCGCCTTCTTCGGGATGAGCCCGCGCGAGGCCGTCGCCACGGACACCCAGCAGCGGCTCCTGCTGGAAGTCTCGTGGGAGGCGTTCGAGCGGGCCGGCATCGACCCGCGCAGCCTGCGCGGCAGCCGCACCGGCGTGTTCGCCGGCGTGATGTACAACGACTACAACAGCCTCGTCGCGGGTGCGGACCTGGAGGCCTACCAGGGCAACGGCAGCGCGGGCAGCGTCGCCTCCGGGCGCGTCGCCTACGTGCTGGGGCTGGAAGGCCCGGCGGTCACCGTCGACACGGCGTGTTCGTCGTCGCTGGTGGCGCTGCACTGGGCCGCGCAGGCGCTGCGCTCGGGGGAGTGCTCCCTGGCGCTGGCCGGCGGTGTCACGGTGATGTCGACGCCGGGCACGTTCGTCGGGTTCTCGCGCCAGCGCGGGCTTTCCCCGGACGGCCGCTGCAAGTCCTTCGGTGACGGTGCCGACGGTGTCGGCTGGTCCGAAGGCGCCGGAATGCTCCTGCTGGAGCGGGTTTCCGACGCGAAGCGCAACGGGCACCCGATCCTGGCGGTGGTGCGCGGGTCCGCGGTCAACTCCGACGGTGCGTCCAACGGCCTGACCGCGCCGAACGGCCCGTCGCAGCAACGCGTGATCCGACAGGCCCTCTCCGTCGCCGGACTGTCCACTTCGGATGTCGACGTCGTCGAAGGTCACGGCACCGGGACGACGCTAGGCGACCCGATCGAGGCGCAGGCGCTGCTCGCGACCTACGGCCAGGACCGCGAAACCCCGCTGCTGCTCGGTTCGGTGAAGTCGAACATCGGCCACACCCAGGCCGCGGCGGGCGTCGCCGGCGTGATCAAGGTGGTGGCCGCGCTGCGGCAGGGTGTCGTCCCGCCGTCGCTGCACGCCGGGGAGGTGTCCTCGCACGTCGACTGGGCGGCCGGGGACGTCGAGGTCGTCACCGAGAACCGGCCGTGGCCCGAGACCGGCCGCGTGCGCCGCGCCGCGGTGTCGTCGTTCGGCATCAGCGGCACCAACGCGCACACGATCATCGAACAGGCGCCGGAGCCGGTGCTCGCGGACGCGCCGCCGGACGCCGGGGTCGTGCCGTGGCCGGTGTCGGCGACGACGGAACGCGCCCTGCGCGAGCAGGCCGCGCGGCTGGCCGGGTACGACCTCAACCGCGTCGACGCCGGGTACACCCTCGCCACCGGCCGGACCGCGTTCGACCACCGCGCGGTGGTGCTTTCGGAGCACCGCGCGGAACTGTCCGCGGCGCTGGACGCGCTGGCGGCCGGCGAACCGCACCCGGCCGTCGTCACCGGGCGCGTGGCCGAATCGGCCAAGCTCGCCGCCCTGTTCGCCGGTCAGGGCGCGCAACGGCTCGGCATGGGACGCCGGTTGTACGCGCGCTACCCCGTGTTCGCGCAGGCCTGGGACGCGGTCGCCGAGCAGCTGCCCGGCGAGTGGGCCGGGATCGTCTGGGGCGAGAACTCCCGCCGGCTCGCGGACACGGCCGCGGCGCAACCCGCGCTGTTCGCCCTCGAAGTCGCGCTGTACCGGCTCTTCGAGTCGTGGGGCGTGCGGCCCGACTACGTGCTCGGGCACTCGGTCGGCGAGGTCGCGGCCGCGCACGTCGCCGGCGTGCTGACCCTGGCCGACGCGTGCACGCTGGTGCGGGCACGCGCCGAGCTGATGGGCGCGCTGCCCTCCGGCGGAACGATGGTGTCCGTGCGCGCCACCGCCGCGGAAGTCGAGCCGCTGCTGGGTGACGACGTCGCCGTCGCCGCGGTCAACGGGCCGGACGCCGTCGTGCTCGCCGGCGCCGAAGAAGCGGTGCTCGCCGTGGCCGAGCGGTTCGAGAAGTCCCAGCGGCTCACGGTGTCCCACGCGTTCCACTCGCCGCTGATGGACCCGATGCTCGACGAATTCCGTGCGGTCGCAGCGGGGTTGACGTATTCGGCGCCGCGGATCCCGGTGGTGTCGACGGTCACCGGCGCGCTCGTCACGGACTTCACCGCGGACCACTGGGTGGCCAACGTCCGCCGGACGGTCCGCTTCGCCGACGGCGTGACGGCGCTGCACGAGCACGGCGTGCGCGTGTTCGCCGAGTTCGGCCCGGACGGCGTCCTCTCCGCCATGACCGCCGGCACCCTCGCCGACGCGGTCACGGTCCCCTTGCTGCGCAAGGAAACCCCCGAGCCGCGGGCCGCGCTGGCCGGGCTCGCCGGCCTGCACGTGGTGGGCGCCCGGGTCGACTGGCCCGCGGTGCTGCCGGGTGGCCGGCGCGTGGAGCTGCCGACGTACGCGTTCCAGCGCGAACGGTTCTGGCCGCGCGGCGGCGCGACCCCGCGCGGCGACGCGACGGCGGCCGGCCTGGGCGTCGGCGGCCACCCGATGGTCGGCGCCGTGGTGCGCCCGGCCGGGTCGGGCGAGGTGCTGCTGACGAGCCGGCTGTCGGTGTCCGGGCACCCGTGGCTGCGCGGCCACGTCGTCGGGGGCGCGGTGGTGCTGCCCGGCACGGTGTTCGCGGAGCTGGCGCTGCGGGCCGGTGACGAAGCCGGGACGCCGTGCCTGGACGACCTCACGCTGGAGGCACCGCTGGTGCTGCCCGAGCGGGGCGGGGTGCAGCTGCAGCTGCGCGTGTCCGCGCCGCGCGAGGACGGGCGCCGGACGCTGACCGTCCACTCGCGACCGGAGGACGGCGACGACCTGACGTGGGTCCGGCACGCGACCGGCGTGCTCGGGCCCCAGCGGGCGGCGGCGGCCGCTTTCCCGTGGCCGCCCGCCGCCGAGCCGGTGGATCTTTCGGGTCACTACGAGCGCTTGGCCGACGGCGGCTTGTCCTACGACGGCACGTTCCGCGGCCTGCGGGCGGCGTGGCAAGCGGGCGACGAGGTGTTCGCCGAGGTGGCCCTGCCCACCGGCGACGCGGGGGAGGCGGGCGCGTTCGGCCTGCACCCGGCGCTGTTCGACGCGTGCCTGCACGCGATCGGCCTGCTCGGTGGCGAGGCCGGCTTGCCCTTCGCGTGGGAGGGTGTGCAGCTGCACGCCACCGGCGCGGCTTCGGTCCGGGTGCGGATTTCCCGTGCCGGGCCGGGGATTTCGCTCGCGATCGCGGACTCGTCGGGAGCGGTGGTCGCCGAGGTGGCCACGCTGCGCCTGCGCGAGCCGGCGGAAGTGCGGCAGGTGAGCCAGGAGAACCTGTACCGCCTCACGTGGACCCCGCTGGCCGTCGAGCCGAAGGATCCGGCCGACGCCGGAGTCCTCGGGGCGAACGAGGTGCTTCCCGGCGCGGCGACCTTCGCCGACCTCGAAGCCGCCGCCACCGCCGCGCCCGGCCTCGTCGTCCTGCCGCTGCTCGACCCGCCCGGCGACGACCCCGCGGCCGCCGCCCTCGACGTCACCACCCGTGTCCTGGACCTCCTCCAGCGCTGGCTCGCCGACGACCGCCTCCGCGAAACCCGCCTGGCCGTCGTCACCCGCGGGGCCACCGACGGCAATCCCGTCGCGGCGGCTGTCTGGGGCCTGGTCCGCTCCGCACAGGCCGAACACCCCGGCCGGCTCGCGCTCGTCGACCTCGACGACACCGGCGACCACCTCGAAGCCGCCCTGGCGGCCGGGGAACCCCAGGTCGCGATCAA
Source organism: Amycolatopsis sp. FBCC-B4732 (assembly GCF_023008405.1). NCBI lineage: Bacteria > Bacillati > Actinomycetota > Actinomycetes > Pseudonocardiales > Pseudonocardiaceae > Amycolatopsis > Amycolatopsis sp. FBCC-B4732. The sequence goes on along the minus strand of NZ_CP095376.1, from coordinate 4,801,950 downwards.
GAACGGCCAGGTGCACGGCGGCCGCCTCGCCCGCGTTGCGGTCCAGCCCGAAGCACGGGAATTCGGCGACCCCGAGGGCACCGTCCTCATCACCGGCGGCACCGGCGGCCTCGGCGCGGTCTTCGCCCGCCACCTCGCCGCCGAGCACGGGATGCGGCGGCTGCTGCTGGTCAGCCGCAGCGGGGGAGACCCCGCCGAAGTCGCCACCCTCGTCGCCGAGCTCGCCGCACACGGCACCGAAGTCACCACCGCCGCCTGCGACGTCGCCGACCGGGACGCGCTGCGGGCCCTCATCGACGGGCTCGAGCACCCGCTGACCGCCGTCGTGCACAGCGCCGGTGTCCTCGACGACGGCGTCCTGGCTTCCCAGACGCCGGACAGCCTCGGCCGCGTCCTCACCCCGAAGGCCGCCGGCGCCTGGAACCTGCACGAGCTGACCCGCGACCTCCGGTCGTTCGTCGTGTTCTCCTCGGTCGCCGGCACCGTCGGCACCGCGGGCCAGGCCAACTACGCCGCCGCCAACGCGTTCCTCGACGCCCTGGCGCGGCACCGCCACGAACGGGGCCTGCCCGCCACCTCGCTCGGCTGGGGTCCGTGGGCGACCGGCAGCGGCATGACCAGCGACCTGTCCGACGCCGACCTCGCCCGGATGGCCCGCGCCGGCACCCCGGCCATCCCCGCCGAACTGGGTACGAGCCTGTTCGACGCCGCGCTCGCCGCGGGCGTCCCCGACGTCGCGCCGGTCCGGCTCGACCTGCCGGTCCTGCGGGCGATGGGCGACGTCCCGCCGGTGCTGCGCGGCCTCATCCGCGTCCCGCTCAAGCGGTCCGCGGCCGGTGCCGAAGCGGCCGTCGGGCTGGTTCAGCGGCTCGGCGCGCTCGACGCCGCCGGGCGCACCCGCGCCGTCCGCGAGCTGGTCACCGCCCAGGTCGCGCAGGTGCTCGGGCACGCCGACGGCGGCGCGATCGACGCCGGCCAGACGTTCCAGCAGCTCGGGTTCGACTCCCTGACCGCCCTCGAACTGCGCAACCGGCTCGACGGCGCGACCGGCGTCCGGCTCGGCGCCACCGCCGTGTTCGACTACCCGACCGTCGCCGCGCTGGGCGAGCACCTCCTGGAGGCGCTGCTCGGCTCCGGCGCGGTCGCCGACGCGGCCCCGACGCCGGCCGCGGTGGCCGGTGACCCGATCGTCATCGTCGGCATGAGCTGCCGCTTCCCTGGCGGCGTCTCCTCGCCCGAGGACCTCTGGCGGCTGCTCACCGAGGAACGCGACGCCATCACGGCGTTCCCGGCCAACCGCGGCTGGGACGTCGCCTCGCTCTACCACCCGGACCCGGACCACCCGGGCACGACCTACACCCGCGAAGGCGGTTTCCTGCACGACGCGGGCGAGTTCGACCCCGAGTTCTTCGGGATGAACCCGCGCGAAGCCCTCGCCACCGACGCCCAGCAGCGCCTCCTGCTGGAGACCGGCTGGGAGGCCGTCGAGCGCGCCGGGATCGACCCGGTGAGCCTGCGCGGCAGCCGCACCGGCGTGTACGTGGGCGTGATGTACAACGACTACGGCCTGACGCTCAACCACCTCGCCGACACCGACGGCTACGAGAGCAACGGCAGCTCCCCGAGCGTCGCCTCGGGCCGCGTCGCCTACACCTTCGGCTTCGAAGGCCCGACGCTGACCGTCGACACGGCGTGCTCGTCGTCGCTGGTCACCCTGCACCTGGCCGCGCAGGCGCTGCGCAGCGGGGAATGCGAGCTGGCACTGGCCGGCGGCGCGACCGTGATGGCCACGCCGGGCACCTTCATCGGCTTCAGCCGCCAGCGCGGGCTCGCCGCGGACGGGCGCTGCAAGGCGTTCTCCGACGACGCCGACGGGCTGGGCTTCGCCGAGGGCGTCGGCATGCTGGTGCTGGAACGGCAGTCCGACGCGATCCGCAACGGCCACGAGATCCTCGCCGTCGTGCGCGGTTCCGCGGTCAACTCCGACGGCGCGTCCAACGGCCTGACCGCGCCGAACGGCCCGTCGCAGCAACGCGTGATCCGCCAGGCCCTCGCCGCGTCCGGACTGTCCACGAAGGACATCGACGCGGTCGAGGCGCACGGCACCGGCACCGCGCTCGGCGACCCGATCGAAGCGCAAGCCCTCATCGCCACCTACGGCCGCGACCGCGGCGCCCCGCTGCCGATCGGCTCGGTCAAGTCCAACATCGGGCACACCCAGGCCGCCGCGGGCGTCGCCGGGATCATCAAGATGGTCCTCGCGATGCGCCACGGCGTGCTGCCCCGGTCGCTGCACACGGAAACGCGATCGTCCCACGTGGACTGGGACGACAGCGGCGTCGAGGTGCTGGCGAACGCCCGCCCGTGGCCGGAAACCGGTCGCGTGCGGCGTGCCGCGGTGTCGTCGTTCGGCATCAGCGGCACCAACGCCCACGCCGTGCTCGAAGCCGGCCCGGCACCGGTGCCCGCGCCCGAACCGGCGCAGCCGCCGTCGATCGTGCCGTGGGTGCTGTCCGGCCGGACCGCCGGCGCCCTGCGCGGCCAGGCCGAACGGCTGCTGACGCACCTCGACGGCCAGGACGTTCCCGCCGTCGGCCGCGCGCTGGCGGGCCGGACCTCGTTCGCGCACCGGGCCGTCGTCGTCGGCGAGGACCGGGCCGGGCTCACCGCCGCACTCACCGCGGTCGCGGCGGGCGAGGCCGCCCCGGACGTCGTGACCGGCCGGGCGTTCGGCACGCGCACCCCGGCGTTCGTCTTCCCCGGCCAGGGTTCGCAGTGGGCCGGGATGGCCAAGGACCTCCTGGCCGCGTCCCCGGTGTTCGCCGCGACGATGGCCGAGTGCGCCGCCGCGCTGAGCGAGTTCGTCGACTGGTCCCTCTTCGACGTCCTCGACGACGCCGAAGCCCTCGAAGAGGTCGACGTCGTCCAGCCCGCGCTGTGGGCGGTGATGGTGTCGCTCGCCGCGCTGTGGCGTGAGTTCGGCGTCGAACCGGTCGCGGTCGCCGGGCATTCGCAGGGCGAGATCGCCGCCGCGTGCGTCGCGGGTGGACTGTCCCTTCAGGACGGTGCCCGCGTGGTCGCGTTGCGCAGCCGCCTGATCCGGCAGAAGCTGGCCCGCACCGGCGTGATGCTCTCGGTGGTGGCGCCGGTCGCCGACGTCCGCGCGCTCGTCGGCGACGACGTCTCGATCGCCGCGGTGAACGGGCCCAAGCTGGTCACCGTCTCCGCCGACGAAACCGCCATGGCGAAGCTGGAAAAGCGGCTCTCGGCGGCAGGCATGATGCGCTGGCGCCTGGCCGGGGTGAACTTCGCCGCGCACTCGCCGCAGGTCGAGCTCCTCGAGGACGACCTCCTGGAACTGCTCGCCCCGGTGTCCCCGCGCAGTTCGGCGGTGCCGTTCTACTCGTCGGTGACCGGCGGGCTGCTCGACACCGCGGAGCTGGACGCCGCGTACTGGTACCGGAACCTGCGCCAGACCGTGCTGTTCGGCGAAGCGGCCGACGCGATGGTGGCCGGCGGCGCGACCGCGTTCGTCGAACCCAGCCCGAACCCGGTGCTGAAGATGGCCCTCGAACAGACCATGGACCGCACCGGCGAACCCCTGGTGTTCCAGGAAACGCTGCACACCGGCGAAGGCGACTGGCGCCGGGTGGTCACCGCGGTCGCCGGGGCGCACGCCCAGGGCGTCACGATCGACTGGACCGCCTTCTACGAGCGGGCCGGCGTCACGGCGCGGGTGCCGCTGCCGACCTACGCCTTCCAGCGCAAGAACTACTGGCCCGAGCCGGCCCCGCAGGCCGTCTCCGCGGGCGGCGAGAGCACGGCGGACGCGCGGCTGTGGGGCATGGTCGCGGCGACCGACGGCGGGGTACTGGCCTCGGCGCTGGAAGTCGACCGGGCCGCGCTGGACGCCGTCCTGCCCGCGCTGACGTCGTGGCGGGAGAAGCTGCGCACCGAGGCCGCCGTCGATCGCTGGTGGTACCGCATCGACTGGACGCCGCTGAAGCCCCCGGCGGGGGCCGCCGGGCCGGGCCGCTGGCTGGCCGTCGTCCCCGAGGACACCGGCGACTGGGGCGCCCGGGTGCTGGGCGCGCTGCCCGGCGACGTCACCGTCGTCACGGTGACCGACCCCGACCCGGCCGCCCTCGCCACCCGGCTCGGCGAGCTGCCGGGGACGTTCGACGCCGTCGTCTCGCTGCTCGCGCTGAGCACGCGGCCGATCGCCGCGGCCCCGACCGCGCCGCCGGGCGTCGTGCTCACCGCGGTGCTGGTCCAGGCCCTCGCCCGGGCCGAGGTCGAAGCCAAGCTGTGGTGCCTGACCCGCGAAGCGCTGCCGGTCGAGGGCAAGCACGCGGCCGTGGACACGATCGGCCAGGCGGCGGTCTGGGGCTTCGGCCGCACGGTGGCGCTGGAACGCGCGGCGGCCTGGGGTGGCCTGGTCGAGCTGCCCGCCGAACCCGGCGAAGCCGACCTGCGGAACCTGCCGCACGTGCTGGCCGGGCTCGGCGGCGAAGACCAGATCGCCCTGCGCGACGGCCGCCTGCTGGGCCGCCGCCTGCGGCGCACCACGGCCGCGGAGACGCCGTCGGTCACCCCGGCGCTGGCCGGGCCGGGCACGGTGCTCATCACCGGCGGCACGGGCGCGCTCGGCGTCGAGACGGCCCGCTGGCTGGCCGACGCCGGCGTCCGGCGGCTGGTGCTGACCAGCCGCCGCGGCCCCGACGCGCCGGGCGCGGCCGAGCTGGCCGAGGAACTGACCGGGCGCGGGGCCGAGGTGTCGGTGGTGGCGTGCGACGTCGCCGACCGTGCCCAGCTGGCCGCGGTGCTGGCGGCCATCCCGGCGTCGGATCCGCTGCGCGGGGTCGTCCACGCCGCGGGCGTCGCCCAGGACGGCGCCGACGTCGTCGCACTGACCCTGGAGGAGGTCGAAGGCGTCCTGCGGTCCAAAGTGGAGGGTGCGCGGCACCTGGACGAGCTCGTCGGCGACCGGGAGCTGGACTTCTTCGTGCTGTATTCGTCGGTGTCGGGCATGCTCGGCAGCGGCAAGCTCAGCGCGTACGCGGCCGCGAACGCCTACCTGAACGCGCTGGCCGAGGACCGCGAACGCCGCGGCCTGGTGGGCGTGTCGATCGGCTGGGGCGTGTGGGGCGAGGCCGGCATGGCCCTGCAGGGCGACATGCTCGAACACATGCAGCGCCACGGCTTGGTGCCGCTGGTCCCGGAAGAGGCGATGGTGGCGTTCGGGCGCGCCCTCGGCGTCCGCGGCTCGGTGCTCGCGGCGGACTTCGACTGGAACCGCTTCGCGCAGACGTTCACACTGCCCCGCGAAAGCCCGTTGCTCAGCGAGCTGCCGGAGGTCCGCCAAGCGCTGTCGGCGGCGGACACCGAACGCGACGCGGTGGTGGCCGAGGCGACCCTGCACGAGGAACTGGCCGGCCTGGACCCGGCGCAGCGGCGGGACGCGCTGCTCGAGCTGGTCCGCACGGTCGCGGCCGAGCTCCTCGGCTACGGCGAACCGGGCGACATCGAGCCGTCCCAGGCGTTCCGCGAGATGGGCGTGGACTCCCTGGCCGCGGTGGAGGTCCGCAACGTCCTGGGCGAGCGCACGGGCCTGCGGCTGCCGTCGACCCTGGTGTTCGACCACCCGACGTCCCAGGCGGTGGCGGCCCACCTGCACCGCGAGCTGTTCGGCGCCGAGGACGACGTCCCGGCGTCGGCGGAGGAGGCCAGGGTCCGGAAGTTCCTGGCGTCGGTGTCGTTCGACCAGCTGCGTTCCCTGGGCCTGATGGACCTGCTCTCGGAGGCGGCGGAACGTTCGGAGCGCCCGGAGCGCCCGGAGGAGTCCCACGCGGATGAGGACGGCGACGTGGGCGACATGGACGCGGACGACCTGGTCCGCTTCGTCCTGGGCGGCGACCAGGACTGACCCCGGCACCGGAGGCGGCACTTCCCCTCGGAAGTGCCGCCTCCGGCATGCCCGGGGCCGCCAGCAGGCCGGGGCCCAAGTCTGGGTGTTTCCGGGCTGGGCGTGCGGTTGACTCCCCGGCAAGTGGACGTCGCTCGGCGCCGAACGCCGTCGCGGTGGCGTCACCCGGGTAAGAAAACGCTCACCCTGGAGATGTCTATGCCGGCCGGGTCGGATCGAGTCGTCGAAGCACTGCGCGTCGCCGTGCAGGAGAACAAGCAGCTGCGGCGGCAGAACACCACGCTGCTCGCCGCGGCGGCCGAGCCCGTCGCGGTCGTCGCCATGAGCTGCCGGTACCCGGGTGGCGTGCAGTCGCCCGAGGACCTCTGGCGGCTCGTCGCCGACGGGGTGGACGCGGTCACCGGGTTCCCCGAGGGCCGCGGCTGGCCGGAATCGCGGCACCAGGGCGGGTTCCTGCACCGCGCCGGGGACTTCGACCCCGCCTTCTTCGGGATCTCGCCGCGCGAAGCGCTGGCCATGGACCCGCAGCAGCGGATCGTCCTCGAGCTGGCCTGGGAGGCCTTCGAACGCGCGGGCATCGACCCGCGCGAGGTCGAGGGCGGCACCGGCGGGGTCTTCGTCGGGGCCGGGTCCATGGGGTACGGCCGCGGGCTCGCCGCGCTGCCCGACGGCGTCGAGGGCTACCTCGTCACCGGCACCGAATCCTCGGTCATCTCCGGCCGGATCGCCTACTTCTACGGCCTGGAAGGGCCCGCCGTCACCGTCGACACGGCGTGCTCGTCGTCGCTGGTCGCGCTGCACTGGGCCGCCCGCTCGCTGCGGGCCCGCGAGTGCTCCTTCGCCCTCGCCGGCGGCGTCGCCGTGATGGCCACCCCCGGCCTCTACGGCGAGTTCGACCGCCAAGGCGGCCTCGCCTCCGACGGCCGCTGCAAGTCCTTCGCCGAGGCCGCCGACGGTGCCGGGTTCTCCGAAGGCGCCGGGCTCCTGCTGCTGGAACGGCTCTCCGACGCGCGCCGCAACGGCCACGAGGTGCTCGCCGTCATCCGCGGCTCCGCGGTCAACTCCGACGGCGCCTCCAACGGCCTCACCGCGCCCAACGGGCCGTCCCAGCAGCGCGTGATCCGCCAGGCCCTCGAGAACGCCGGGCTGACCACCGACGACATCGACACCGTCGAGGCCCACGGCACCGGCACCGTGCTGGGCGACCCCATTGAAGCCCAGGCGCTGCTGGCCACCTACGGCCGCGAGCGCGCGGGCGACCCGCTGTGGCTCGGGTCGTTCAAGTCGAACGTCGGGCACACGCAGTCCGCCGCCGGCGTCGGCGGCGTCATCAAGACCATCCAGGCCATGCGCCACGGCGTCCTCCCGCGGACCCTGCACGTCGACGCGCCGACGTCCCACGTGGACTGGACCGCCGGCCGCGTCTCGCTGCTGACCGAGCCGCGCCCGTGGCCGGACACCGGGAAACCGCGCCGCGCCGCCGTTTCGTCGTTCGGCATCAGCGGCACCAACGCGCACCTGATCCTCGAACAGCCGGTCCCCGAACCGGTCGAAGCCGCCGGGCGCCGTGAGCCCGCCGGGTACCTCTGGCCGGTGTCCGGCCGCACCCCGGACGCGCTGCGCGAGCAGGCCGCCCGCCTGCTCGCCCACCTCGACGCCCGCCCGGAGCACACCCCGCTCGACGTCGCGCACTCCCTCGCGAGCACGCGCGTCGCCTTCCCGCACCGGGCCGTCGTCACCGGCGCCGGCCGCGACGAGCTGCTGGCCGCCCTGCACGCGCTCGCCACCTCGGCCGCCGCACCCGGCGTGCACACCGGCTCGGCCGGGCACCCCGGCGCGTCGGCGTTCCTGTTCACCGGCCAGGGTTCCCAGCGCGCCGACATGGGGCGGACACTGGCCTTCCCGGCTTTCGTGCGGGCCCGGGACGAGATCCTCGCGCTGCTCGACCTGCCCGAAGACGCCACTGTGGACGAAACCGGCGTCGCGCAGCCCGCGTTGTTCGCCTTCGAAGTCGCGCTCTTCCGCCTCCTCGAATCCCTGGGCGTGCGCCCGGACTTCGTCGCCGGGCACTCCGTCGGCGAGATCGCCGCGGCCCACGTGGCCGGGGTGCTGTCGCTGGCGGACGCGGTCAAGCTCGTCGAGGCCCGCGGCCGCCTGATGCAGGCGCTGCCCGCCGGGGGCGCGATGGTCGCGATCCAGGCGACCGAGGCCGAGCTCCTCCCGCTGCTCACCGAAGACGTCTCGATCGCCGCCGTCAACGGCCCGGCCGCCGTCGTCGTGTCCGGCGCCGAAGACGCGGTGCTCGCCATCGCCGCGCGGTTCGAGAAGACCAAGCGGCTCACCGTGAGCCACGCGTTCCACTCGCCGCTGATGGACCCGATGCTCGACGACTTCCGCGCGGTGCTGGACACCCTGACCTTCGCCGAGCCCTCGATCCCGGTCGTCGCGGCCGGTGACGTGTCCACTGTGGACTACTGGGTGCGGCACGTGCGCGACGCCGTCCGGTACGCCGACACCGTCGCCGACCTGGTTTCCCGCGGGGTCACCACGTTCCTCGAAGTCGGCCCGGACGCCACGCTCTCGGCGATGACCGCCGAGCTGACCGGCCCGGACAGCGACTGCATCCCCACCGCCCGCCGCGGCCGCGACGAGACCACGACCCTGCTCTCGGCGCTCGCCCGCTGGCAGGTCCGCGGCGGCGGCTTCGACTGGACGGCCTGGCACGAGGGCACCGGCGCCCGCGTCGTCGACCTGCCCACCTACGCCTTCCAGCGCCGCACCTACTGGCTCGAAGGCGGCACCGGCGGCGACCTCGGCCAGGTCGGCCTCGACCCGGCCGGGCACCCGCTGCTCGGCGCGGCCGTCGAACTGCCCGAATCCGGCGGCTTCCTGTTCGCCGGCGAGCTGTCCGTGCGCCGGCAGGCCTGGCTCGGCCAGCACGAGATCCTCGGCACCAAACTCCTGCCCGGCACGGCGTTCCTCGAACTGGCCGGCCGCGCGGGGGCGCAGGTCGGCTGCGCCCGCGTCGACGAACTGACGTTCGCCGCACCGCTCGTGCTGCCCGCCTCCGGTGGCGTGCGCGTGCAGGTCGTCGCCGGTCCGGCCGCCGAAGACGGCAGCCGCTCGGTCAGCGTCTACTCCCAGCAGGACGACACCTGGGTGCGGCACGCCTTCGGCCGCCTCGCCGTCGGCGGCGCACCCGCCGCCGTCCTGCCGGGGGAGTGGCCGCCCGCCGGCGCCGAACCCCTGGACCTGGACGGTTTCTACGAGGGCCTGGCCGGGCAAGGACTCGGCTACGGCCCGGCGTTCCAGGGGCTGCGCGCGGCCTGGCGGCTCGGCGACGAGGTGCTGGCCGAAGTCGCGCTGCCGCCCGAGCACGAGACCGAAGCCGCGTCGTTCGGCCTGCACCCGGCGCTGCTCGACGCCGTCCTGCACGCCTCGGCGCACGTCGAGGGCCGCGAGGGCCTGCCGTTCTCGTGGGCCGGCGTCGGCGTCCAGCCCACGCACGCGACGACCCTGCGCGCCCGGCTCAGCCCGGTGGGGGACAACGCCGTCGCCCTCGCCGTCACCGACCCCGCGGGCACGCCGGTGCTGGCCGCCGACGCGCTGACGTTCCGCCCGGTCGCCGCCGGGGACCTGCGCGCGAGCAGGCACGAGTCGCTGTTCCGTCCCGTGTGGACACCCGCACCCGCGGTTTCCGTCACGCAGCCCGCCGACGACGCGGACTGGGTCGTCCTCGGCACCGGGCTCGGGTTCGCCACCCCGGCGGTCTTCCCCGACCTCGCGACCGTCCGGATCGGCGGGGTCCCCTCCGTCGTCCTCGCCCCGGTGCCGCCGGGCGCGGGCGACGCGGCAGCCGCGCACACGGCCACCTCGTGGGCGCTCGAACTGCTGCAGACCTGGGTCGCCGAGCCGGAGTTCGCCCGGTCGCGCCTGGTCTTCGTCACCTCGCACGCCGTCCCGGCCGCCGAGGGCGACCTCGTCGACCCGGCCGCCGCCGCGGTCTGGGGTCTCGTCCGCTCCGCGCAGGCCGAGCACCCCGATCGGTTCGTGCTCGTCGACGTCGACGAGCCCGAGAGCCTCACCGCGCCACTGCAGCGCGTCCTCGACGCCGGGGAAGCCCAGGCCGCCGTGCGCGACGGCGGGATCGTCCTGCCGCGGCTGGCGCGCCTCCCGGTCGGCGACGGCCCGGCCGCGCACTTCCCCGACGGCGCGACCGTCCTGGTCACCGGCGGCACCGGCGGGCTCGGCGGCCTGGTCGCGAAGCACCTGGTCACCACGCACGGCGTCCGGAAGCTGCTGCTGGCCGGCCGCCGCGGTCCCGGCGCCCCCGGCGCGCCCGAACTCCGCGAGGAGCTGGCCGCGCTCGGCGCCGACGTCACCATCGCCGCGTGCGACGCCGCCGACCGCGACGCCCTCGCCGCGCTGCTGGCCGAGCACCCGGTCGGTGCCGTCGTGCACGCCGCCGGTGTCCTCGACGACGGCGTCGTCGAAACTCTGACCCCCGACCGCATCGCGACCGTGTTCCGCGCGAAGGCCGACGCGGCCTGGAACCTGCACGAGCTGACCGGCGACCTCGGTGCGTTCGTCCTGTTCTCCTCGGCCGCCGGCGTGCTCGGCAGCCCCGGGCAGGCCAACTACGCCGCCGCCAACGCCTTCCTCGACGCGCTCGCCCAGCGCCGGCGGGCCGAGGGCCTGCCCGGCCAGTCCCTGGCCTGGGGTGCCTGGGCCGGTGACGCCGGGATGGCGGCCCGGCTGTCCGACGCCGACCACCGCCGGCTCGCCGCGGCCGGATTGCCCCCGCTCGACCCGGCCGAAGGCCTGGCGCTGTTCGACGCCGCGCTGGCCGAGGCCGAACCGGCTGTCCTGCCGATGCGCCTGGACGCCGGCGCGCTGCGCGGCCGCCCGGGCGTGCCCGCGCTGCTGCGCTCGCTCGTGCCCGGGGGTGCCGCGCCGGGCACGAGCCGCCCCGCGTCCGCGCTGGCCGACCGGCTCGGCGGGCTCACCGAGGCCGACCGCGCCCGGGCGCTCGAGGACCTGGTGCGCACCGAGGCCGGGCTCGTGCTCGGCTACGCGGCCACCGACACCGTCGACGGCCGGAGCGCGTTCAAGGACCTCGGCTTCGACTCGCTGACCGCCGTCGAACTGCGCAACCGGCTCGACGCGACGACCGGCCTGCGCCTGCCCGCCACGCTCGTCTTCGACTACCCGACCCCGGAAGCGCTCGCCGCGCACCTCGGCCGCGAGCTGTCCGGCGCGGCCGCCGACGAGACCCCGGTGACCGCGCGCCCGGTGTCCGACGACCCGATCGTCATCGTCGGCATGGGCTGCCGCTACCCGGGCGGCGTCGGCTCGCCCGAAGACCTGTGGAACCTGGTCGATTCCGGCGTCGACGCGGTGTCCGGCTTCCCGGTCAACCGCGGCTGGGACGTCGAGAACCTGTACCACCCGGACCCCGACCACCCCGGCACGTCGTACACGCGCCACGGCGGGTTCCTGCACGAGGCGGGCGAGTTCGACCCGGCGTTCTTCGGGATGAGCCCGCGCGAAGCCCTGGCCACCGACTCCCAGCAGCGGCTGCTGCTCGAAGTGTCGTGGGAAGCGGTGGAGCGCGCGGGCGTCGACCCGGTGTCGCTGCGCGGTTCCCGGACCGGCGTGTTCGTCGGCGTGATGTACTCCGACTACGGGATGCTGCTGCAGGGCAGCCCGGAAGCCGAGGCCTACCAGGGCAACGGCAGCGCGCCGAGTGTCGCTTCCGGACGGATCGCCTACACGATGGGCCTCGAAGGCCCGACCGTCACCGTCGACACGGCGTGCTCGTCTTCGCTGGTCGCGTTGCACTGGGCGGCGCAGGCGCTGCGGCAGGGGGAGTGCTCGCTGGCGCTGGCCGGCGGTGTCACGGTCATGTCGACGCCCGGCTCGTTCGTCGCCTCCAGCCGCCAGCGCGGGATCGCCGCCGACGGCCGCTGCAAGTCCTTTTCGGACACCGCCGACGGCGTCGGCTGGTCCGAAGGCGCCGGGATCCTGGTCCTGGAAAGGATGTCGGACGCCCGTCGTAACGGCCACGAGATCCTCGCCGTGCTGCGCGGGTCCGCCGTCAACTCCGACGGCGCGTCGAACGGCCTCACCGCCCCGAACGGTCCGTCGCAGCAACGCGTGATCCGCCAGGCCCTCGCCGCGTCCGGGCTGTCCACTTCGGACGTCGACGTCGTCGAGGCGCACGGCACCGGGACCACCCTCGGGGACCCGATCGAAGCCCAGGCGCTGCTCGCCACCTACGGCCAGGACCGCACGACGCCGTTGCTGCTCGGGTCGATCAAGTCGAACATCGGGCACGCGCAGGCCGCGGCCGGGGTCGCCGGGATCATCAAGGTCGTCCAGGCGATGCGCAACGGCACGCTGCCGCGCACGCTGCACGTCACCGAGCCGTCGACGCACGTCGAGTGGGCCGCCGGGAACGTCGAGCTGCTCACCGACGCGCGGCCGTGGCCCGCCGACGCCGGCCGCCCGCGCCGCGCGGGTGTGTCGTCGTTCGGCATCAGCGGCACCAACGCCCACGCGATCATCGAGGAACCGCCCGTCGTCATCCCGGCCCGGGACGAGGCCGAGCGCGAGCTGCCGTGCGTCCCGCTGGTGCTCAGCGGCCGCACGCCGGAGGCCCTGCGCGACCAGGCCGCCCGGCTCCGGGACACCACCGCGGACCTGCTCGACCTCGGATATTCCCTGGCCACGACGCGCTCGACGTTCGACCACCGCGCCGTCGTCCGCACCACCGAAGGGCTGGCCGCGCTCGCCGAGGGCCGTCCGTCGCCGCTGGTCACCACCGGCGAGGCGAAGGGCGTACCGAAGGTCGCGTTCGTCTTCACCGGCCAGGGTGCGCAGCGGCCCGGGATGACCCGCGGCCTCTACGACAGCTTCCCGGCGTTCGCCACCGCGCTCGACGCCGTGCTCGACCGCCTCGACCCGCAGGTGCGCGAGGTCCTGTGGGGTGACGACGCCGAAGCGTTGTCCCGCACCGGGTTCGCGCAGCCGGCGTTGTTCGCGGTCGAGGTCGCGCTCGTGCGGCTGCTGTCCGCGTGGGGCGTCCGGCCGGACTTCGTCGGCGGCCACTCGGTCGGCGAGATCGCCGCCGCGCACGTCGCCGGGGTGCTGTCCCTGGACGACGCGTGCGCGCTGGTCACGGCCCGCGCGTCGCTGATGCAGGACCTCGAGCCGGGCGGCGCGATGGTCGCCGTCCGCGCCACCGAAGCCGAGGTCGCGCCCTACCTGAGCGACGAAGTGGCGCTCGCCGCGGTCAACGGCCCGGCGTCGGTCGTGCTGTCCGGGGTGGAGTCCGCGGTGCTCGCCGCGGCGGGCCACTTCGCCGACACCAAGCGGCTCACGGTGTCGCACGCGTTCCACTCGCCGCTGATGGACCCGATGCTGCCCGCGTTCCGGGACGCCATCGCCGGGCTCGCCTTCGAAGCGCCCGCCGTGCCGATGATCGCCGAGGGCGACGTCACCGACCCGGACCGCTGGGTCGCCCACGTCCGGGAACCGGTCCGGTTCGCCGGCACCGCCGAGCAGCTGCGGGAAGCCGGCCTGGTCGTCGAGATCGGCCCGGACGCGGTCCTGTCCGCGATGACCGACGGCATCCCGCTGGCCCGCCGCGGCCGCGACGACGTCGAGACCCTGGTCGGCGCCCTCGGGCAGCTGCACGTGTCCGGCGTCCGGATCGACTGGTCCGCGTTCTTCGCCGGGACCGGCGCCCGCCGGGTCGCCTTGCCCACGTACGCCTTCCAGCACGAGTGGTTCTGGCCCTCCGCCGCGGCCCCCGCCGTGAACACGGCCGACGCGGAGTTCTGGGCCGCCGTCGACCGGGGGGACGCCGCCGGCCTGGCCGCCCGCCTCGACGTCGACGACGCAACCCTCGGGGCGCTCTTGCCCGCGCTGTCGTCGTACCGCCGTTCGCGCCACGAAGAGTCCGTTGTGGACAGATGGCGCTACAAGGCGACCTGGGTCCCGGTCACCGCGGCCCGCCCCGGCACCGGCTCCTGGCTCGTGGTCGTCCCGGCCGCTCTCGCCGGCGACCCGTGGGTCACCACGGTCGCCGGGTACTTCGACCGTGAGCCCGTGGTCTTCGACGACACCATCGCCGACCGCCTGCGCGAACGCGAGTTCGACCACGTGCTTTCCCTGCTGGCCCTGGACGAAACCGGCTTCCCGGGCGTCCCGGCCGGGCTCACCGCCACGGCCACCCTGCTGCAGACCCTCGGCGACACGCCGCTGTGGTGCGTGACCCGGGAAGCCGTGGCGGTCGCCCCGGGCGACCCGGTAGCGCGGCCCGCGCAGGCCGCCGTGTGGGGCCTCGGCCGCGCCGCCGCGCTGGAACAGCCGCAGCGCTGGGGCGGTCTCGTCGACCTGCCCGCCGACCTGGACGCCGAAGTGCCGCGACGGCTCGCCGCCGCGCTCACCGGCGCCGACGGAGAAGACCAGCTGGCGATCCGCGCGGCGGGGCTGTTCGGCCGCCGGATCATCGCCGCGTCCCCGACGCGGACCCGCGCCCCCGAACCCGGCGACGGAACCACCCTCATCACCGGCGGCACCGGCGCCCTCGGTGCCGAAATCGCCCGCCGGCTCGCGAAGACCGGGCGCAGCCTGGTGCTCGTCAGCCGCCGCGGTCCCGACGCCCCCGGCGCGCCCGAACTCCGCGAAGAACTCATCGCCCTCGGTGCCGACGTCACGATCACCGCGTGCGACGTCGCCGACCGGGACGCCCTCGCCGCCGTGCTGGCCGGGATCCCCGACCTCACCGAGGTCGTGCACACCGCCGGCGTCCTCGACGACGGCGTCCTCGACAGCCTGACCCCCGACCGCTTCGAAGCCGGCTACCGCGCCAAGGCCGAAGCCGCGTGGAACCTGCACGAACTGACCGCCGACCTGCGGAACTTCGTCCTCTTCTCCTCCGTCGCGGGCACCTTCGGCTCCGCCGGTCAAGCCGCCTACGCGGCGGCGAACGCCACCCTCGACGCCCTCGCCGAGCACCGCCGCGGGCTCGGCCTGCCCGCGACGTCCATCGCCTGGGGCCCGTGGGCGGGCGGCGGCATGCTCGCCGCCGACGCCACCGTCGCCGACCGGGCTCGCCGCGGCGGCCTGAACCCCCTCGACCCCGAGCGGGCGAGTGCCGCGCTGGAGCGGGCACTGGCCGACACGACCGTCGTCGTCGCCGACATCGACTGGACCCGCTACCCGCACGTCCTGCGCCCGAGCCCGCTGCTCAGCGGCATCCCCGCCGCCGCGCGCACCGAGGCCCCGCGCGGCGACGAGGAACTGCGCGCCCGGCTCGCCGCCGTCCCCGAGGACGACCGGTTCGACTTCCTGCTCGGGCTGCTGCTGGAGCAGGTCGCCCTCGTCCTCGGCCACAGCGGCACCGGGGGAGTCGCTCCCGACCGCGCGTTCCGCGACCTCGGCTTCGACTCGCTCACCGCCGTCGAACTGCGCAACGTCGTCGCGCTGGCGACCGGGCTCGACCTGCCGCCGTCGCTGGTGTTCGACCACCCGACGCCGGAGATCCTCACCCGCCACCTGCTCGGCGAACTCGCCGGCACCCTGGCCGAGACCACCGCGCCGGCCCGCGCGGCCGCCGACGACGACCCGATCGTCATCGTCGGCATCGGCTGCCGGTTCCCCGGCGGCGTCCGCGGCCCCGAAGACTTCTGGCGCCTGCTCGCGGGCGGCGAGGACGGCATCACCGGCTTCCCCGAAGACCGCGGCTGGGACCTCGCGACCCTCGCCTCGGGCTACGAATACGCGCTCACCGGCGGTTTCCTCGACGGCGTCACCGACTTCGACGCCGACTTCTTCGGCATCTCGCCCCGCGAGGCGATGGCCATGGACCCGCAGCAGCGCCTGCTGCTCGAAGTGTCCTGGGAAGCCCTCGAACGCGCGGGGATCGACCCGGCGACGCTGCACGGCGGCGACACCGGCGTCTTCGTCGGCACCAACGGCCAGGACTACGTGAACCTCCTCGCCACCTCCGGCGAGGACGTCCAGGGCCACCTGGCCACCGGCACCACCGCCAGTGTCCTTTCCGGACGGTTGTCCTACACGCTCGGGCTCGAAGGCCCGTCGGTCACCGTCGACACCGCGTGCTCGTCGTCGATGGTCGCACTGCACTGGGCCGCGCAGGCCCTGCGCCGCGGCGAGTGCACGACCGCGCTCGCCGGCGGCGTCACGATCATGACCACGCCCAGCTCCTTCGCCGAGTTCGCCCGCCAGGGCGGCCTCGCCGCCGACGGCCGCTGCAAGCCCTTCGCCGACGGTGCCGACGGCACCGGCTGGTCCGAAGGCGCCGGCGTCCTCGTCGTCGAACGGCTTTCGACCGCCCGCGAGCAGGGTCACCCGGTGCTCGCCGTGGTCCGCGGCACCGCCGTCAACTCCGACGGCGCGTCCAACGGCCTCACCGCTCCCAACGGCCCCGCCCAGCAACGCGTGATCCGCCAGGCACTCGCGGACGCCGGACTGTCCACAACGGACGTCGACGCCGTGGAGGCGCACGGCACCGGCACCGTGCTCGGCGACCCGATCGAAGCCCAGGCCCTGCTGGCCACCTACGGCCGCGACCGCGAAGAGCCGCTGTGGCTCGGCGCCGTCAAGTCCAACCTCGGGCACACCCAGGCCGCCGCCGGCGTCGCCGGGATCATCAAGATGGTCCTCGCCCTGCGCCACGGCGAGCTGCCGAAGACCCTGCACGTCGACGAGCCGTCGAGCCGCGTCGACTGGACCACGGGCGACGTCCGCGTCGTCACCGAGCACCGCGCCTGGCCGGAGTCCGGGCGGCCGCGCCGAGCCGGTGTCTCGTCGTTCGGCCTGTCCGGCACCAACGCGCACGCGATCCTCGAGCAGGCCCCGGTTTTCGACGACGTCGTCGCCGACGAGCCGCCGGTCGTGCCGCTGCTGCTGTCCGCGCGCACCCCGCAGGCGCTGTCGGCGCAGGCCGCTCAGCTGCACGCGCTGCTGTCCGACCGCGCGCCCGCCGGCGTCGCCCGGGCGCTCGCCACCACGCGCACGGCGTTCCCGTACCGCGCGGCCCTCGTCGGCGACCCCCTCGAACAACTCGCCGCGCTCGCCGAAACACCCGTCGCGACCCCGGCGCGGACCCGCGCCAAGAGCGCGTTCGTCTTCGCCGGGCAGGGCGCGCAACGGCCGGGCATGGGCGCCGGGCTGTACCGGCGCTTCCCCGTCTTCGCCGAAGCTTTCGACGCCGTGTGCGCGCACCTCGGCGAGGAGCTGCGGGACGTCGTCTTCGCCGAGTCCGGCACGCTGCTGGACCGCACCGACCGGACGCAACCGGCGACCTTCGCACTGGGTGTCGCGCAGTACCGGCTGCTGGAGTCCTTCGGGGTCAAGCCGTCCTGGCTCGCCGGGCACTCGGTCGGGGAGATCGCCGCCGCGCACGTCGCCGGAGTGCTGTCCCTCGAGGACGCGTGCACGCTCGTCGCGGCCCGTGGCCGCCTGATGGCCGCGCTCCCGGCCGGCGGCGCGATGGCCGCGGTCCGCGCCCCCGAAGCCGAAGTCCGCGGCTTCCTCGTGGACGGCGTGACGATCGCCGCGGTCAACGGGCCCGCCGCGGTCGTGGTCGCCGGCCCCGAAGCCGCCGTCACCCGGACCACCGACGCGCTGGCCGCGGCCGGGCACCACGTCCGGCGCCTCGCGGTCAGCCACGCGTTCCACTCGCCGCTGATGGACCCGATGCTCGACGACTTCGCCGAAGTCCTGGCGGGCCTGGAGTTCGGCGAAGCCCGGCTGCCCATCGTGTCCACCGTGACCGGTGAGCTCGCCGGCCTGAACACGCCGGAGTACTGGGTCGCGCACGTCCGCGAGCCGGTCCGCTTCGCCGACGCCGTGCGCGTGCTCGGCGAGCAGGGTGCCGCCGCCGTCGTCGAACTGGGCCCGGACGGGTCCTTGTCCGCCGCCGCGAGCGAAGTCCTCGGTTCCGACGTCGCCTGCGTCCCGCTGCTGCGCCGCGACCAGGCCGAGGAGACCGCGTTCGTGACGGCGCTGGGCCGCCTGCACGTCGCCGGGGTGCGGGTCGGCTGGCCCGCGTTCTTCGGCCCGGCCGGCGGCCCCGGCCCGGACCTGCCGACCTACCCGTTCCAGCGCGAACGCCACTGGCCGCGCACCTCCGGCGCGGTCCCCGGCGACCTCGGTTCCGTGGGTCTCGACGCCGCCCGGCACCCGCTGCTCGGCGCGGGCGTCGAACTCCCGGACTCCGGTGGGTTCCTGTTCACCGCCCAGCTTTCGCTGCGCACGCAGCCGTGGCTGGCCGACCACTTCGTGCTCGGCGCGGCCCTGCTGCCCGGCACCGCCTACCTCGACCTCGCGATCCGCGCCGCCGACCGGGCGGGCTGCGACCGCGTCGACGAGCTGACCCTCGAAGTCCCGCTGGTCCTGCCGCCCGGGAGCGCGGTCCGGCTGCAGGTCGTCGTCGGCCCGGCCGGTCCCGCGGGCGAGCGTGCCCTGGCCGTGTACTCCAGCCCGGCCGGGGGCGGCGAGCAGCCGTGGACGCGGCACGCGAGCGGCCGTCTCGGCACCGGCGCGGCCACTCCGGACGACTCGGCCGCCTGGCCGCCGCCGGAAGCCGAAGCCGTTGCCCTGGAGGGGTTCTACGAGCGGCTCGCCTCGGGCGGGTTCGGTTACGGGCCGCTGTTCCGCGGGCTCAAGGCTGTCTGGCGCACCCCCGAGGCGGTGTACGCCGACGTCGTACTGCCGGAAGAGGCCGAGCGGGACGCGGCCGCGTTCGGGCTGCACCCGGCGCTGCTGGACGCGGTCCTGCACGCCGCCGAACACGCCGGGCTGACCGAGGTGGACGGGGGACGGCTCCCGTTCGCCTGGAGCGGCGTCACGCTGCACGCGGGTGGCGCGGCGGTCGTGCGGGCCAAGCTGACCCGCCTCAGCGAGGACTCCGTCGCCATCGAGCTGCGCGACGCGGCCGGCGACCCGGTCGCGTCGGTCGGTTCGCTCGTGCTGCGCCCCGCGGCCCCGGCCCGGACCCAGCCCGTCGACTCGCTCTACCACCTGGACTGGGTCCCGGTCCCGCGGCCGGCCGGGGAAGCCGAGTTCGTCGTCCACCACGTCACGACGGGCAACCCCGATCTCGGCGGGGTGCGCGCCGCGACCACCGACGCGCTCGCCGTGCTGCAGTCCGCGGAGGACTCACGGCTGGTGTTCGTCACGTCCGGAATGGACGATCCCGCCGCCGCGGCCGTCTGGGGACTCGTGCGCTCGGCGCAGCGCGAACACCCGGGCCGGTTCTTCCTGTCCGATGTGGACGATCACCCCGAGTCCCTCGCCGCGCTGCCCGCCGTCGTGGCGTCCGGCGAACCGCAGACGATCGTGCGCGGCGGCGAGATCAGCGTCGCCCGGATCGCCCGCGTGCCCTACACCGAAGACGTCGTCCCGCCGAGGTGGGACGAGGGCACCGTGCTGATCACCGGCGGTACCGGCGGGCTCGGCGCCACGCTCGCCCGCCACCTCGTGACCACCCACGGCGCCCGGCGGCTCCTGCTGGTCAGCCGCCGCGGTCCCGACGCCCCCGGCGCGGACGAGCTGGTCGCCGACCTGACCGCGGCCGGTGCCGAGGTCGGCGTCGTGGCGGCCGACGTCGCCGACCGCGCCGAACTGGCCCGCGTGCTGGACGGCGCCGACCTGTCCGCCGTCGTGCACACCGCCGGTGTCCTCGACGACGGCGTCCTCGGCTCGCTCACCCCCGAGCGGCTCGACACCGTGCTGGCGCCCAAGTTCGACGCCGCCTGGCACCTCGACGAGCTGACCCGCCACCTCGACCTGAGCGCGTTCGTCGTCTACTCCTCGGTCGCGGGCACCTTCGGCGCGGCCGGGCAGGCCAACTACTCCGCGGCCAACGCGGCCGCCGACGCGCTCGTCCGGCGCCGCCGGGCCCGCGGGCAGCAGGCGCTTTCGCTCGGGTGGGGCGCGTGGTCGCGGGCCGGCGGCATGACCGCCACCCTCACCGACGCCGACCTGCGGCGGATGGCCGCCACCGGCATGCCCGCACTCGAACCGGAGCACGCCCTCGCACTGTTCGACGCGGCCTGCGCGGCCGGCCTCGACACCGTCCTGCCGGTCCGCCTCGACTTCGCCGCGCTCAGCACGCAGCCCGAGGTCACACACCTGCTGCGCGGCCTGGTCCGCACCCCCGTCCGGCAGGCGGCGGCCCACCTGCCGCGCCTGGACGGCCCGCTCCTCGGCCTCACCGGGGCCGAGCGGTCCCGTGCCGTGCTCGACCTCGTCCGCGCGCAGGTCGCCGCGGTGCTCGGGCACACCGGCACCGCGGGGGTCGCCGCCGACCGGCCGTTCCGCGAGCTGGGCTTCGACTCGCTCACCGCGGTCGAGCTGCGCAACCGGCTCGACGCGGCGACCGGGCTGCGGCTGCCCGCCACCCTCACGTTCGACTACCCGACCCCGGCCGAGCTGGCCGCGTTCCTGCTCGGCGAGGTCGACGTCCCCGAGCCGGTCACCCCGGCGGCCGCGGTGGACGGCGACCCGATCGTCATCGTCGGCATGGGCTGCCGCTACCCCGGTGGCGTCGGCTCGCCGGAAGACCTCTGGACCCTCGTCGAGCAGGGTGTGGACGCGGTCACCGACTTCCCGGCCAACCGCGGCTGGGACGTCGACGGCCTCTACCACCCGGACCCCGACCACCCGGGCACGTCGTACACGCGCAGCGGCGGTTTCCTGCACGAGGCGGGCGAGTTCGACCCGGCGTTCTTCGGGATGAGCCCGCGCGAGGCCCTCGCGACCGACTCCCAGCAGCGGCTGCTGCTGGAGGTCTCCTGGGAAGCCGTCGAGCGGACCGGCGTCGACCCGCGCTCGCTGCGCGGCTCCCGCACCGGCGTGTTCGTCGGCGTCATGTACTCCGACTACGGCCTGCTGCTGCAGGGCAGCCCGGACACCGAGGGCTACCAGGGCAACGGCAGCGCCCCGAGCGTCGCCTCCGGCCGCGTCGCCTACGCGTTCGGGCTGGAAGGCCCGACGCTGACCGTCGACACGGCGTGCTCGTCCTCGCTCGTCGCCCTGCACCTCGCGGCCCGTGCCCTGCAGAACGGGGAGTGCTCGCTCGCCCTCGCCGGCGGCGTCACGGTGATGTCCACGCCCAGCACGTTCATCGGCTTCAGCCGCCAGCGCGGCCTGTCCGCCGACGGCCGTTGCAAGTCCTTTTCGGACACCGCCGACGGCGTCGGCTGGTCCGAAGGCGCCGGGATCCTCGTGCTGGAAAGGATGTCCGACGCGAAGCGCAACGGCCACGAGATCCTCGCCGTGGTCCGCGGCAGCGCGGTGAACTCCGACGGCGCGTCCAACGGCCTCACGGCACCGAACGGGCCGGCCCAGCAACGCGTGATCCGCCAGGCGCTCGCCGCGTCCGGACTGTCCACCGAGGACATCGACGTCGTCGAGGCGCACGGCACCGGCACCACCCTCGGCGACCCGATCGAAGCCCAGGCGCTGCTGGCCACCTACGGCCGCGACCGGGAAACCCCGCTGCTGCTCGGGTCGATCAAGTCGAACCTCGGCCACACCCAGGCCGCCTCCGGCGTCGCCGGGATCATCAAGATGGTGCAGGCCATGCGGACCGGCACCGTGCCGCGCACGCTGCACGTCACCGAGCCGTCCACGCACGTCGACTGGTCGGGCGGCGCGATCGAGCTGCTCACCGAGCCGCGGGCCTGGCCCGACCACGGCCGCCCGCGCCGCGCCGCGGTGTCGTCGTTCGGCATCAGCGGCACCAACGCCCACACCGTGCTCGAAGCGCCGCCGGTCGTCCCGGAGCCGCCGCGGGCGGAGCCGGCGCCGTCGGTGGTGGCCTGGCCGCTGTCCGGCCGCACGCCGGAAGCGTTGCGGGAGCAGGCTTCCCGGCTGCTCGCGCACCTCGCCGGGCACCGCGACGCGAGCGCGGCCGACATCGGGTTCGCGCTGGCCACCACCCGGACGCAGTTCACCGAACGCGCGGTCGTCACCGGCGGGACCCGGACCGACCTCGAGACCCGCCTGGAGGTGCTGGCCCGCGGTGGCAGCGTCGCCGGGCTGGTCACCGGCACGGCGGGGGAGCAGGTGCCCGCGTTCCTCTTCGCCGGGCAGGGCAGCCAGCGCGCCGGCATGGGCCGTGACCTCGCCGAACGCTTCCCGGTCTTCGCCGACGCGCTCGACACCGTGCTCGCGCGGCTCGACCGGGAACTGGACCGCCCGCTGCGCGAACTGCTCTTCGCCGAGGAGGCGGGCGCGCTCGACGAGACGCAGTACGCGCAGCCCGCGCTGTTCGCGTTCGAAGTCGCGCTGTACCACCTGGTCCGGTCGTGGGGGCTCACGCCGGAGTACCTGGCCGGGCACTCGATCGGTGAGATCGCCGCCGCGCACGTCGCCGGGGTGCTCACCCTGGACGACGCCTGCACGCTGGTCGCGGCGCGCGGCCGGCTCATGCAGCAGCTGCCCGAGGGCGGCGCGATGATCGCCGTGCAGGCCACCGAAGCCGAGGTCCGGCCGCTGCTGGCGGGCCGCGAGGACGAGGTCGCGCTGGCCGCGGTCAACGGCCCGGCCTCGGTCGTCGTGTCCGGCGCCGCCGGCCGCGTCGAGGAGATCGCCGCGCACTTCGCCGCCGACGGCCGCAAGACCCGGCGGCTGCGCGTCAGCCACGCCTTCCACTCGCCGCTGATGACGCCGATGCTCGACGACTTCCGCAAGGTCGTCGCCGGGATCACCTTCTCGGCGCCGTCGCTGCCGATCGTCTCGACCGTCACCGGCGAGCTGGTCACCGCCGAAACCCTGGCTTCGGCCGAGCACTGGGCCGAGCAGGTCTGGCGGCCCGTGCTGTTCGGCCCGGCCGTGCGGCGGCTGGCCGAGCTGGGCGTCACCGCGTTCGCCGAGATCGGCCCGGACGCCACGGTGTCCGCGATGGCGGCGGAATCCCTCGACGCCGGCCGGGTCGCCGTCCCGTTCCTGCGCCGCGACCGGGCCGAAGCCGACGCCGTCGTCGAAGCCCTCGGCCGGCTGCACGTGGCCGGGGTCGCCCTCGACTGGCCCGCGGTGGCCGGGCCGGGTGCCCGGGTCGTGCCGCTGCCCACCTACGCCTTCCAGCACCAGTGGATCTGGCCGGGCGGCGGCCTTTCCCAGGCCGGCGACGTCTCCGCGGCCGGGCTCTGGGCGGCCGGGCACCCGCTGGTCGGCGCCGCGGTCGAGCTGCCGGACTCCGGTGGCCTGCTCTTCACCGGACGCCTTTCGCTCGCCGCGCAGCCGTGGCTGGCCGGGCACACCGTCGGTGGCGCCGTGGTGGTCCCCGGCACCGCGCTGCTGGAGCTGGCCGTGCGCGCCGGCGACCAGGCCGGCTGCCCGCGCGTCGACGAACTCACCCTCGAAGCCCCGCTGGTCGTCCCGGACGGCGGCCGGGTCGTCGTCCAGGTCGCCGTCAGCGGCGCCGACGACAACGGTGCCCGGACCCTGCGCGTCTACTCGCGCGACGACGGCGAACCCGGCGCGGCCTGGACCCGCAACGCGAGCGGCACGCTCGTGCCCGCCGTGGACGAACCGGCAGGCACCTGGTCTGAGTGGCCGCCCGCCGGGGCGGAAGCCGTTGCACTGGACGGCTTCTACGACTCGATGGCCGACCGCGGCCTCGGGTACGGCCCGATGTTCCAGGGCCTGACCCGGGCCTGGCGGCACGGCGACGACGTCTACGCCGAGGTCGCACTGGCCGAGGACGACCACGAAGCCGCCGCGCAGTTCGTCGTGCATCCCGCGCTGCTCGATGCGGCGCTGCACGCGGCGTCGCTGCTGGAAATCGGCGGCGGGCTGCCGTTCAGCTGGTCGGGCACCTCGTTCCTGGCCGCCGGGGCGACGAGCCTGCGGGTCCGGCTCACCCCGGTCGACGGCGCGGTCGAGGTCACCGCGACCACACCGGACGGCACCCCGGTCGTCTCGGTCCGCTCGCTCGCGCTGCGGGCGGTGCCCACCGTGGCCGCCCCGGCCCCGACCGGCTACCGGCTCACGTGGCCGGCGCTGCCCGAAGCCTCCGCGATCCCGGACGCACCACCGGTCACCCTCCTCCGGGTGCCGTCCGCGCCGGGACCGGTCCCGGCCGCCGTCCGCGAGGTGACCGCCCGGGTGCTGGCGGACGTCCAGCGCGGGCTCGCCGAGGAGCCCACCCTCGTCGTGGTCACCCGCCACGGCGTCGCCGTCGAGCCCGCCGACCACGTCGACCTCGCCCACGCCGCCGTCTGGGGCCTGCTCCGCGCGGCCCAGCTGGAGAACCCGGGCCGGATCGTCCTCGTCGACTCCGACGAAGACGAAGTCCCGGAGACGGCCGTCGCGGGCGCCCTCGCAGCCGGCGAACCCCAGGTCGCCCTGCGCGCCGGCCACCTCCACACCGCCCGCCTGACCCCCGCACTTTCACGTGAAAGTGCCCACCAGGGGCCCGCACTTTCACGTGAAAGTGCGGACTGGGGGGATTCGGTGCTCATCACCGGTGGCACCGGGGGGCTGGGTGCCACCTTCGCCCGGCACCTGGCCGGGCGCGGGGTGCGGCACCTGCTGCTGCTCGGGCGCCGCGGCGAGGACACACCCGGTGTCGGTGACCTCGTCGCCGAGCTGGCCGAGCTGGGCGCCGAAGCCCAGGTCGTCGCCTGCGACGTCAGCGACCGCGACGCACTCGCCAAGGTGCTGGAGCCGGTCGAGCTGACCGCCGTCGTGCACGCGGCCGGTGTGCTCGACGACGGCGTCCTCGGGGCCCTGACCCCGGAACGCCTCGACACCGTCTTCGCGCCCAAGGTCGACGCCGCCTGGCACCTGCACGAACTCACCGCACCCGGCACCCGGCTGGTCTTCTTCTCCTCGATCGCGGGCACCCTCGGCGCGGCCGGCCAGGCCAACTACGCCGCCGCCAACGCCTTCCTCGACGCACTCGCCCACCAGCGAGCCGCCGAGGGCAAGGCCGGGGTCTCGATCGCCTGGGGCGCCTGGAACGCCGGCAGCGGCATGACCGGCACGCTCACCGACGCCGAACTGGCCCGGATGCACCGTTCCGGCCTGCCCCCGCTGTCCACAGAGGACGGTATCGCGCTGTTCGACGCCGCGCTGGGCGCCGGCTCGCCCGCGGTCGCGGCCCTGCGGCTCGACCTCGCCGTGCTGCGCGGCCAGGACCCGCTCCTGCCCGCCCTGCGCGGCCTGGTCACCGCGGCGCCGAAGCGGGCCGCGGCCGTCGAACCCGGGGGCGACCTGGCCGCCCGGCTGGCGCCGCTGCCGTCCGACGAGCGGCTGCCCGTCACGATCGCGCTGGTCGGCAAGCAGGTCGAGGCCGTGCTCGGGCACGACGGCGCGGTCGGGCCCGCCGTCAGCTTCACCGACCTCGGCTTCGACTCGCTGACCTCGGTCGAGCTGCGCAACCGCCTGGAAGCCCGCACCGGCCTGCGGCTGCCGGCGACACTGGTCTTCGACCACCCGACGATCACCCGGGTCGCCGAATTCCTCGTCGCCGCCGCGCTCGGGGACGGCGCCGCCGCCCGCCCGGCGCTGGCCGAGATCGAGAAGCTGGAAAGCCTGCTGTCGGCCGTCGCCGCCGACGACGACGCCCGCGCCGCGATCACCGTGCGGCTGCAAGCCCTGCTCGTCAAGTGGACCGGACCCGGCGACCCGGGGGAGACCCCGGCCGCCGGCACGCTGGGCGCCGACGAGCTCCTCGCGTTCATCGACAACGATCTGGGGGTGAAGTGACCCGTGGCGACCGAAGCCGAGCTGCTCGACTACCTCCGCCGGGTGACCGCCGACCTGCAGCGCACCCGCGAGCGCCTGGTCGCCGCGGAGTCCGCGGGTGACGAGCCGATCGCCGTGGTCGGCATGAGCTGCCGCTACCCCGGCGACGTCGACACCCCCGAAGCCCTGTGGCGGCTGGTCGACGACGGCACCGACGCGATCTCCGGCTTCCCGGAGGACCGCGGCTGGCCCTTGGCCGACCTGCTCGGCGACGTCGGCGGGCCGGGCACGTCGGCGACCGCCGAGGGCGGCTTCCTGCACGGCGCGGGCGGGTTCGACGCCGCGTTCTTCGGGATGAGCCCGCGCGAGGCGCTGGCCACCGACCCGCAACAGCGGCTGCTGCTCGAAACCGCATGGGAGGCCTGCGAAAGCGCGGGCATCGACCCGCTTTCCCTGCGCGGCAGCGACACCGGCGTGTTCGTCGGCGTGATGTACAACGACTACGCGATCGCGTTGCAGGGCGTCACCGAGGACCTGGAGGGCTACCAGAGCAACGGCAGCGCCGGCAGTGTCGCTTCGGGACGCATCTCCTACACCTTCGGCTTCGAAGGCCCGACCGTCAGCGTCGACACGGCCTGCTCGTCGTCGCTGGTCACGATGCACCTCGCCGCACAGGCCCTGCGCCGCGGCGAATGTTCGCTCGCGCTCGCCGGCGGGGTCGCGATCATGTCGACGCCGATGGTGTTCATCGAGTACAGCCGTCAGGGCGCGCTCTCGCCGACCGGCCGCTCGCGCGCGTTCGCCGAGGGCGCCGACGGCACCGGCTGGTCCGAGGGCGTCGGCATGCTGGCGCTGGAAAAGCTGTCCGACGCGCGGCGCAACGGCCACGAGGTCCTCGCCGTGCTGCGCGGGTCCGCGGTCAACTCCGACGGCGCGTCCAACGGCCTCACCGCGCCCAACGGCCCGTCGCAGCAACGCGTGATCCGCGCCGCGCTGGCCGACGCGAAACTCTCACCGTCCGATGTGGACGTCGTCGAGGCGCACGGTACCGGCACGTCGCTCGGTGACCCGATCGAAGCGCAGGCGCTGATCTCGGTGTACGGCCAGGACCGGCCCGAGCACCGTCCACTGTGGCTCGGTTCGCTGAAGTCGAACATCGGGCACACCCAGGCCGCGGCCGGCGTCGGCGGGGTGCTGAAGATGATCCTCGCCATGCGCAACGGCGTCCTGCCGCGCACCCTGCACGCCGACCAGCCGTCCACCAAGATCGACTGGACGGCCGGCGACGTCGAGCTGCTCACCGAACCCCGGCCGTGGCCGCGGACCGGGGCGCCGCGCCGGGCCGCCGTCTCGTCGTTCGGCGTCAGCGGGACCAACGCGCACGTCGTCCTCGAACAGGCCCCGCCCGCCGAGCCCGCCCCGGCGGGCGCGGAACCGGCCGCGATCCCGTGGGTGCTGTCGGCGAAGTCGCCGGAAGCGTTGGCCGCACAGGCTTCCCGGTTGCTGGCGCACCTCGACGAGCACCCCACCCAGCCGCTGTCCGGCATCGCCCGCGCGTTGCTGGCCCGCAGCCGCTTCGACCACCGGGCCGTCGTGGCCGGGACCGATCACGCCACCTTCCGCGAAGGACTGTCCGCGCTCGCGGCCGGCGTGCCGGCGCCGACCGTGGCCACCGGCACGGTGACCACCGCGCCCGGCCCGGTGTTCGTGTTCCCCGGCCAGGGTTCGCAGTGGCCGGAGATGGCCATGGGGCTGCTGACCACCCAGCCGGCCTTCCGCGCCCGGATCGAAGAGTGCGCCGAAGCCTTGAAGCCGTACGTCGAGTGGTCGCTGCTGGACGTCCTGACCGGCGTCGAGGGCGCGCCTTCGGCCGACCGGGTCGACGTCGTGCAGCCGGTGCTGTTCTCGGTGATGGTGTCGCTCGCGCACCTCTGGCGCTCCTACGGCGTCCAGCCCGCTGCCGTGCTCGGGCATTCGCAGGGCGAGATCGCCGCCGCCTGCTTCGCCGGCGTGCTCTCCCTGCCCGAAGCCGCGCGGATCGTGACCCTGCGCAGCCGCCTGATCGGCGAGCGGCTGGCCGGCCACGGCGGCCTGCTGTCGGTGATGGCGTCCGAAGCCGAAGTCGGCGAGCTGCTCGGCGACTTCGAAGGCACGTTGTCGATCGCCGCGGTCAACGGGCCGCGCACGGTCACCGTCGCCGGTGAACCGGAAGCGCTGACCACGCTGGAAAAGCGCCTGTCGGCGGCCGGGCTGATGCGCTGGCGCGTCGAGGGCGTCGACTTCGCCGCGCACAGCCCCCAGGTGCGCGTGCTGCACGACGAACTCCTCGACGTCCTGGGCGAACTGCACCCGGCCGAGTCGGCGATCCCGTTCTACTCCACCGCCGACCAGCGCTGGCTCGACGGCCCCGAGCTGGACGGCGAATACTGGTACCGCAACCTGGAACGCACCGTGCGGTTCGACGCCGGCGTCCGCGCCGCGCTCGACCGCGGCGCCCGCCACTTCGTCGAGATCAGCCCGCAGCCGGTGCTGAGCCTCGGCCTGCAGGCGCTGCTGGAGCAGTCGGGCACCGGCGCGACGGCGTCGGCGACCCTGCTGCTCGGCCACGGCGGCCCCGACCGGTTCCTGGCCGCGCTCGGCGCCGCCTTCGCCCGCGGCGCCGACGTCGGCTGGCAGCTTCCCGACGGTGCGCGCGTCACGCTGCCGACGTACCCCTTCCAGCGCACGGACTTCTGGCCCCGCGGCACGATGCAGGCGACCGGCGACATCACCGCGCTCGGTCTGGCCTCCGCCGAGCACCCGCTGCTCGGCGCCGTGACGGCGTTGCCCGACACCGAAGGTTTCCTGTTCACCTCGAGGCTTTCGGTCCCGACCCACCCGTGGCTGGCCGAGCACACCTTCGGCGGCGCGGTCCTGCTGCCCGGCACCGCGTTCCTGGAGCTGGCCGTCCGCGCCGGCGACGAGGCCGGCTGCCCGGTCGTCGACGAGCTGACCCTGGCCGTGCCGCTGGTGGTCCCGCCCGGGCAGGCCGTGCGGACCCAGGTCGTGCTCGGCCCGCTGACCCCGGCAGGCCGCCGCACGCTGTCGGTCTACGCGCGACCGGACGCCGGTGACGAGCCGTGGACGTGCCACGCCACCGGCGTCCTGCGCGCCGGCGACGTGCCGGAGGCGGGGGAGTTCCCCGCCGAGTGGCCGCCGGCCGGTGCCGAGCCGATCGACCTGACCGGCTTCTACGAAACGGCCGCCGGGAACGGGTTCGGGTACGGCAAGCTCTTCCGCGGCCTCGAAAAGGCGTGGCGGCACGGCGAAGACGTCTACGCCGAAGTGGCGCTGCCGGAGGCCAACCGGCCCGAGGCGGCCGCGTGCGCCCTGCACCCCGCGCTGCTCGACGCGGCGCTGCACGCGGCGTCGTTCACCGGCGAGGGCCGCAGCCGGCTGCCGTTCTCGTGGACCGACGTCGAGCTGTACGCGGTCGGCGCGTCCCGGGCCCGGGTGCGGATCAGCCCGGCCGGGGCGGACAGCGTCCGCGTCGACCTCGCCGACACCACCGGCACCCCGATCGTCTCGGTCGGTTCGCTGCTGCTGCGCGCGGCCGGCGCCATCGAGACCGCTCCGGCGCACGGCGACAGCCTCTTCCGCTGGGAGTGGCAGCCGGTGCCGGCCCCCGAGCCCGGCCGGCTCGCCGACGGCACGTGGGTCGTCGCCGGCGCCGACGAGTTCGGGCTGACCGGCGCCGTCTACACTCTCGGCCGCGCGGTCGAGACGTTCCTCGGCATCGGCGCGTTGTCCCGGGCCCTCGACGACGGCCTGCCCGCACCCCAGGTGATCCTCATGCCGCTGGTGCCGGTGCGGCCGGAGAACGACCGCGACGCGGCCCGCGACCTGACGAAGTGGGTGCTGGGCGAGGTCCAGGCGTTCCTCGAGGAGGACCGGCTGCGCACCACGCGGCTGGTGTTCGTCACCCGCGGCGCGACGGAAGACGCGCTCGCCGGCGCGACCGCGTGGGGCCTGCTGCGCTCGGCGCAGACGGAGAACCCCGGCCGGATCGTGCTGGCCGACCTCGAACGCGAAGGCGACCAGTCCATCCGCGACCTGCTGCCGCTGCTGCCCGGCCTGCTCGCCTCGGGCGAACCGCAGGTCGTGCTGCGTGACGGCGTCCCACACGTCGGCCGCCTGACCCGGGTCCGCGGTGAGGAATCCACTGTGGACTGGACGGCGGGGAAGGTGCTCGTCACCGGCGGGACGGGGGCGCTGGCCAAGGCGGTCGCCCGGCACCTGGTCGCCGAGCACGGCGTCCGCGAGCTGCTGCTGGTCAGCCGCAGCGGCCCGGACGCGCCCGGTGCGGCGGAGTTCGCGCTCGAGCTCGACGCCACTGTGGACATCCGCGCGTGCGACGTGTCCGATCGGGACGCTCTCGCCCGGCTGCTCGACGCGGAACCTTCGGTGCGGGCGGTCGTCCACACCGCGGGCGCGCTGGAGGACGGTGTCCTCGGCTCGCTGACCCCGAAGAAGCTCGACACGGTGTTCGCGCCGAAGCTCGACGCGGCCTGGCACCTGCACGAACTGACCCGCGACCGCGAGCTGACGGCGTTCGTGCTGTTCTCGTCGTTCGCCGGGCTGGCGGGCAACGCGGGCCAGGCCAACTACGCGGCCGCAAACGCTTTCCTCGACGCGCTCGCCCACCACCGGCGGGCGCTCGGCCTGCCGGCGACGTCGATCGCGTGGGGCACCTGGGCCGGGGACAGCAGCGTGATGGCGGCGCGGCTGGACGAGGCCGGCCGCCGCCGTCAGGAACGCGGGGGAGCGCTGGCGCTTTCGGCCGAGCAAGGGGTCGCCCTGTTCGACGCCGCGCTGGCCCGCCCGGAGCCGGTGCTCGCCGCCATCCGCCTCGACCTGGCCGCGATGCGCGCGGCCGGCGAGGTGCCGCGGATGATGTACGCGCTCCTCCCGCCGCCGTCGCGCCGCTCGGCGGCCACGGCCGAGCAGGACACGGGCTCGTTCGCGCGGACGTACGCGCAGCTGCCCGAAGGCGACCGGCCCAAAGCGGTGCTGGAGCTGGTCCGCGGCCTGGCCGCCGCGGTGCTCGGGCACCCGAGCGCGGCCGCCGTGCCGGTCGACGGCAGCTTCCCGGAGCTGGGCTTCGACTCGCTGACCGCGATGGACCTGCGCAACCGCCTCCAGACCGCGACCGACCTGATCCTGCAGGTCGGCGTGGTGTTCGACCACCCGACGCCGGAAGAGCTGGCGGGCCACCTGGCCGCCGAGCTGGCCGCCGAACCGACATCCGGGGAGATCACCACGACGGTGTCCGTGCAGGCCCCGGAGACGATCGCGGGCCTGTTCACCGACGCGCTCAAGGCCGGGCAGCAGGCGGACGCGATCGCGTTCCTGCGCGCGGCGGCGACGTTGCGCCCGAAGTTCCGCACGCCGGCGGAGCTGACCCGCCCGATCCGCCCGCTGCGGCTGGCCCGCCGCGACCCGGACGCGGCACCCGGCCCGCACCTGATCTGTGTCCCGGCGCTGGTGGCGATGGCGGGGGTGCAGCAGTACTCGCTGTTCGCGGCGTCCTGCCGCGGCCGCCACGACGTCTCGGCGGTCCCGATCCCGGGCTTCACCGACGGCGAAGCCCTCCCGGCCGACCGCCAGTCCCTGGTCGCGGCGGAGGCCGACGCGATCTCGGCGTACACCGGCGGCGAACCGGCGATCGTGCTCGGCGTGTCCACCGGCGGCCTGCTGGTGCACGCGATCGCGACGGAGCTCTGCCGCCGCGGCACACCCCCGGCCGGCGTCGCGCTGCTGGACCCGTACGCGGTGGACAGCGAGTTCGTCGCGAGCGCGGGTGGCGGGCTGATGCAGGGGCTGTACAAGCGCAACCAGCAGTACACGGAGGTGACGAGCGCGGGGCTGTCGGCGATGGCCTGGTGCTTCGACCTGATGGAGGGCTGGGAGCTGGGGCCGCTGCCGTGCCCGACGCTGCTGGTCCGGGCGTCGGAGCCGATCGTCGCGGAGCAGGAGTCGGTGGACTGGCGCTCGTCGTGGCCCCACGCGGACACGGTGACGGACGTGCCGGGCAACCACTTCACGATCGTGGAGGAGCACATCGCGGACGCGGTGGCGGCGGTCCAGGCCTGGCTGCCCCCGGTCGGCTAGGTTGCGGGGTGTGTTCCAGGACTTCACCTTCAAGCTGGTCGTCGTCGAGAAACTGATGTACGGCGACCGCACGCTGACCCCGGCGTTCGACATCGCCGAGGCGCTGCCGGCGGCCGACCCGTGGCAGTACGCCTACGACCGCGGGCTGGCCTACCAGGTCTTGCCGGAGGCCCGCGCGTACTTCACGGCGCTGGAGATCGCCCCGGACCTGCTGGCGACGGTGGAGGAACTGGTGCTGGACGGCGGCTTGACCGTGTACCAGCACTGCGCCCCGGTCTGGGACGGCGAGGACGACCTGTTCGACGTCGGGTCCCTGGCCGACCTGCCGCTGCTGCCGAACCTGCGCCGGGTGCTCGGGTCGGAGTTCCTGAGCGGCTCGCTGCAAGCGGAACTGACGTCGCGCGGCATCGAAGCGGACTGAAGTGCTGGACTTCCTCCGCGAGTTCCCCGGGGCGGCGGTCACCGACGAGAACGGCGCGTCGTCGAAGTGGCGGCTGAGCGGCTCGACGTGGCAGGCGACGGTGGTCGTCGAGCCGGGGCAGTGGCTCGGCCTGGAGTTCTCGGCGCGCGACCCGGCGACCGGCCGGCACGCCACCTACGACATCTCGCTCGACGGCCAGCGCGACCACGCGGCGGAAGTCGAACGCGACATCGTCGAATTCCTCGGCAACCTGCGCGACGGCCTTGTGCTGTGCGGGCACGCCGGACGGAAGTTCGTGCTGGTCTTCCCGCTGGACGGGGCCTACGTCCGCGTCGTGCGCGGGCGCTTCCTGACGAGCGCCTCGACGCACGCGACCCGCCCCGGCGGCAACTACGTCCCGCTGACCTGAGCGCGCGAGAAAACCCCGGCACCTGGGGTAGTGCCGGGGTTTCCCCGCCGCGGGAAGGCAGCCGCGAGACTAGGGGACAGGGTCGGGGGCCGGCCGCTCGAGGACCGGGGTCTTCGTGTTCGGCGCCAATGCGGGTTCCGGGGCCGCGTGGTGCACGGGCTCGACCGCGACGGCCGGCGCGGGTGCGGCCGCTGTCACCTTCGCCGCCGCGCGCTTGGCCGCCTGGCGGCCCAGTGCCTTGTAGCGGGCGCGGTGGTTGAACCACTCCGCGATCAGCAGGTTGACCACCCACGGGATCCACGACGTCAGCGTGGACACCTGGTCCTGCACCGCCGCCGGGCCGTCGACGCCCATCGTGAAGACCTCGGGCTCCAGCCACAGGATGGCCGGGCCCAGCCAGAACCGGGACGCCAGGATCGAGAAGCACAGCGCGAAGCTGCGCAGCATCCACTCCCGGTGCTCGACGATCCGCCCCTGCCGCGCCCGCCGGAACCCGACGATCGTCGTACCCAGCCACAGCAGGCCCAGCAGCGCGTTACCCGCCTTCTGCCCGGCGCCGTGGGTGAGGAACGGCGTGATGGTGAGGATCGCGAGCCCGGCCGGCAGCGCGCCACCCAGGACGTAGACGCGCCCCGAGATCCGGTGCAGCTTCGGGTACCGGTTGCGCAGCCACGGCCACACCTGGATCGACGCGGTCACGAACGCGACCGAGCCGAACACGATGTGCGCGACCAGCAACGGGTAGTAGAACGGCAGGTCGAGCCGCGTGGCGGCGGTCGACTTGCTCGGGTCGAAGCCCAGGTAATTGGGCAGCCGGAACGCGAGGAACCCGAACACCAGGAAGTAGAAGGGGACGATCCAGGGGCGTCTCAACGCCCGTCCGATGCTTGCCATGGCCTGCCTTCCTTCGGGTCATCCGGCGCGAAGAGCATGGCGCCGGTAAACCACGGAAAACCGCAGACTTCGTCTCGGCCGGTTTGCGCGGCCCTTCGCCGCCCCGGCCGACGACCTCGCCGGGGGCCGGGCGAAGGACCCGGTCGGCTCTTCGGCTCATGTCCTGCCAGAGGGGGCGTGACCGACGTCATGAACGGGTCGTTCACCTCACCGGACGCGGTGAAAGGGTCGTTCATGACGTCCGGACCAGGACCCGGACCAGGCCCGCCTCGATCTCTGGGGAAAAACCGGCCCCACCCCCGGCATAGTCGCCTTCGACCTGAACCCCGGCGGTGGCTCCGGCGTCGCGAGGCGGCCGGGCGGCCGCTCGAACCGGATCACTGGGAGCGCCGCGGTGGATCGAGCCGAGCACGTTGTCCGCGAAGGTGCCGTCGCGATCGTGGGCCTGGCCTGCCGGCTGCCCGCGGCGCCCGCGCCCGGTGCCTTCTGGACCCTGCTGCGCGACGGTGCCGACGGCACCAGCGACGTCCCGCCGAACCGCCGCGCCGACGTCCCGCCCGGGACCCGGCGCGGGGGGTTCCTGTCCGAAGTGGACACCTTCGACGCCGCGTTCTTCGGCATCCCGGCCCGCGAGGCCGCGACCATGGACCCGCAGCAGCGCCTCGCCCTCGAACTCGGCTGGGAGGCCCTCGAAGACGCGCGGATCGTCCCGAAGACCCTCGAAGGTTCCTCGACCGGCGTCTTCGTCGGCGCCAGCGCGGACGACTACGCCACCCTGCTCAAGCAGCGCGGCGCGGACGCGATCGGGCACCACACGCTCACCGGGCAGAGCCGCGCGGTCGTCGCCAACCGCATCTCCTACGCCTTCGGCCTGCGCGGGCCGAGCCTGTCGGTGGACACCGGGCAGTCGTCGTCGCTGGTCGCCGTGCACCTCGCCTGCGAAGCCCTGCGCAGCGGCGAAGCCGAGCTGGCACTGGCCGGCGGCGTGCAGCTGAACCTGGCCCCGGAGAGCACGATCGCCGCCGACCGGTTCGGCGGGCTCTCGCCCGACGGCCGTTGCTACACCTTCGACGCACGCGCCAACGGCTACGTCCGCGGCGAAGGCGGCGGCTTCGTCGTCCTCAAGCCCCTCGCCGCCGCACTGGCCGACGGCGATCGCATCCACTGCGTCATCGAAGGCGGCGCGGTCAACAACGACGGCTTCAGCGAAACCCTCACCACACCCAGCGCCGAGGCCCAGGAAGCGGTCATCCGGGCCGCGTTGCGCCGCGCGGATGTCTCCGCCGACGCCGTCCGGTACGTCGAACTGCACGGCACCGGCACCCGCGTCGGCGATCCGCTCGAAGCCGCCGCGCTCGGTGCCGTCTTCGCGCCCGGCCGCGGCGAAGACCCGCTGTGGGTCGGCTCGGTCAAGACCAACATCGGGCACCTCGAAGGCGCCGCGGGCATCGCGGGCCTGCTGAAGGTCGCGCTTTCGCTGGCCCACGGCGAAGTCCCGCCCAGCCGCAACCACGAGCACCCGAACCCGGCCATCCGGTTCGACGACTGGCGCCTGCGCGTCGCCCTCGAAGCGGTTCCCTGGCCCGAAGCCGCCTACGCCGGCGTCTCCTCGTTCGGCATGGGCGGCACCAACTGCCACCTCGTCCTCTCCGCCGCGCCCCCGGCCCCGGAACCCCCGCCACGCAGTGAAAACGAAGCTCCCTGGGTGCTGTCGGCCCGCACCCCGGGCGCCCTCCGCGGCCAGGCCGGCGCCCTCGCCGGACGAGACGCTGACCCGCTCGACGTCGCGCATTCCCTGGCCACCACCCGCAGCGCGTTCCCGCACCGGGCCGTCGTGCTCGACCCCGCCGCCCTGCCCGCGCTCGCCGCCGGCGAACCCTCGGCCGACGTCGTCGCCGGGACGGCGGGGGAGCACCGCCTCGCGATCCTGTTCCCCGGTCAGGGTGCCCAGCGGCCCGGCATGGGCCGCGAGCTGTACCAGCGGTTCCCGGTCTTCGCCGAGGCGCTCGACGAGATCTGCGCGCGCTGCGACACCGAACGCCCGCTGCGGGACGTGCTGTTCGCCGAGCCGGGGTCGGCCGACGCCGCCGTGCTCGCCGAGACCGGGCACACCCAGCCCGCGCTCTTCGCCTACGAAGTCGCGCTGTACCGGCTGTTCGCCTCCTGGGGCGTCGAGCCGGCGTACGTCGCCGGGCACTCGGTCGGCGAGATCGCCGCCGCCCACGTCGCCGGCGTGCTGTCCCTCGACGACGCCTGCGTGCTGGTCACCGCCCGCGGCCGGCTGATGGGCTCGCTGCCGCCGGGCGGCGCGATGGTGTCGGTCCGCGCCGCCGCCGCCGAAGTCGAGCCGTTGCTGGGCGACGACGTCGTGCTCGCCGCGGTCAACGGGCCCGCCGCCGTCGTGCTCGCCGGGCCCGAGGAGCCGGTGCTGGCGCTGGCCGCCCGGCTCGAGGCCGACGGCCGCAAAGTCAGCCGCCTCGACGTCTCGCACGCCTTCCACTCGCCGCTGATGGACCCGATGCTGGCCGAGTACCGCCGGGTCGTCGAGCAGCTCGACCTGCGCCCGCCGCGGCTGCCGGTGGTCTCGACGGTGACCGGCCGCGAGATCCGCCGCGCGCAGCTGTGCACCCCCGAGCACTGGGTCCGCCAGGTGCGCGACACCGTCCGCTTCGCCGACGCCGTCACCACGTTGTCCCGCCAGGGGATCACGGCGTTCCTCGAGCTGGGACCGGACGGCACGCTCACTTCGCTGGTGCGGGGCTGCGTCGAGGGCGACGCGGTGACCGTGCGGTCGTCCCGCTCCCGCCGCCCGGAGGACTTCGGCGCCGTCGCGGCGCTGGCCGAGCTGCACGTCCACGGCATCGACGTCGACTGGACGAAGCTCACCGGCGGCGGCCGCGCGCTCGACCTGCCGACCTACGCCTTCGACCGCGAACGCCACTGGTTCGACGCCCCCCGGCCGGCCCCCGTCACGACCCCGGCCGTCGACCGCGACCTGCTGAAACTCGTCCGCGCCGAAGCCGCCGCCGTGCTCGGCGCCGAAGTCGACCCGGGGACGTCGTTCCGCGAACTGGGTTTCGACTCGGCGATGAACGTCGACCTGGCCGTCCGCCTCGGCGCCGCCACCGGCCGCACGCTGGCCACGACGGAGCTGTTCGACCACCCCACCGCCCGCGCGCTCGCCGAGCACCTCGCCGGTACCGCGCCGGTGAGCGCACCCGAGCTCGTCTCCTCCGGTGACGCCGATCCCGTCGTCATCGTCGGCCTCGGCTGCCGGTACCCGGGCGGAGCCGGTTCCCCCGAACAACTCTGGCGGCTCGTCGAGTCCGAAGTGGACGCCATCACCCCGATGCCCGGCGACCGCGGCTGGCCCGCGTCGGTGCTCGGCACCGGGCGGCCGGGCGGGTTCCTCGCCGACGTCGCCGGGTTCGACGCCGGCCTGTTCGGCATCTCGCCGCGGGAAGCCCAGGCGATGGAACCCCAGCAGCGGCTGGTGCTCGAAGTCGTCTGGGAGACCTTGGAAAGCGCCGGCATCGCGCCGTCGTCGCTGCGCGGCACCCGGACCGGCGTGTTCGTCGGCGCCACCGCGCAGGACTACGGCCCGCGGCTGGCCGAAGGCACCGGCGAAGCCGAGGGGTACGTGCTCACCGGCACCTCGCCGAGCCTGGTCTCCGGCCGGGTCGCCTACGTGCTCGGCACCGGCGGCCCCGCCGTCACCGTGGACACGGCGTGCTCGTCGTCGCTGGTCGCGCTGCACCTGGCCGTCCGCTCGGTGCGCTCGGGGGAGACGTCGCTGGCCATCGCCGGCGGGGTCACCGTGATGGCCGAGCCGGGCATCTTCGTCGAGTTCGCCAAGCAGGGCGGCCTGTCGGAAGACGGCCGCTGCAAGGCTTTCGGCGACGGCGCGGACGGCACCGGCTGGGCCGAGGGCGTCGGCATGGTCGTCGTCGAACGGCTTTCGCGCGCCCGCGAACTCGGCCACGACGTCCTCGCGGTCGTTCGCGGCTCCGCGGTCAACTCCGACGGCGCCTCCAACGGCCTCACCGCGCCCAGTGGCCCGGCCCAGCAGCGCGTGATCCGCGAGGCGCTCGGCGACGCGGGCCTCGCGCCCGCCGACGTCGACGTCCTCGAAGCGCACGGCACCGGCACCCGGCTCGGCGACCCCATCGAAGCGCGCGCCGCGCTCGCCGTGTACGGCCAGGACCGGGAAACGCCGCTGCTGCTGGGATCGGTGAAGTCGAACATCGGGCACACCCAGGCCGCGGCCGGGATCGCCGGCGTCATCAAGATGGTCGCCGCGATGCGGCACGGCGTCGTGCCGCGGACGCTGCACGCCGAAACGCCATCGTCCCACGTGGACTGGACGGCGGGCGCGATCGACCTGGTCACCGCGGCCCGCGAGTGGCCCGAGGCCGGCCGTCCGCGCCGCGCGGCCGTGTCGTCGTTCGGCATCAGCGGCACGAACGCGCACCTGATCCTGGAGCAGGCCCCGGCGGAAACCGCCGCCGAGCCTGCCCGCGAAGTCGTCGCCACCGCGGTTCCGTGGGTCGTCTCGGCGCAGTCCGAAGCGGCGCTGCGGGCGGCCGTGGACCGCATCCGGACGCTCGACGCCGACCCGGTCGACGTCGGCCACTCCCTGCTCACCACCCGTTCTTCGTTCGACCGCCGCGCCGTGCTGCTGGGCGGGGCCGAGATCGCGAGCGGCACCGCGCCCGCGGTCGAACCGGCCGTGGCCGCGGTGTTCGCCGGGCAGGGCACCCAACGGCCCGGCATGGGCCGCGAACTGGCCGCGCGGTTCCCCGTCTTCGCCGCCGCGTACGACGACGTTCGCGCGCACTTCCCGGCCGAGGTGGCGGCGGCGATCGCCACCGGTGACCCGGCGGTGCTCGACCGCACCGGCGTCGCCCAGCCCGCGCTGTTCGCCCTCGAAGTCGCGCTGTTCCGGCTCGCCGAGTCGCTCGGCGTGCGCGCCGACCGGGTCGCCGGGCACTCGATCGGCGAGCTGGCCGCGGCGCACGTCGCCGGCGTGCTGGACCTGCCGGACGCGTGCGCGCTCGTCGTCGCGCGCGGCCGCCTGATGGAGGCGCTGCCCGAAGGCGGCGCGATGATCGCGTTGCAGGCCACCGAAGACGAGGTCCGGCCGCTGCTCACCGACGGCGTCGCGATCGCCGCCGTCAACGCGCCCGAGTCGCTCGTGGTCTCCGGTGAGGAGGACACGCTGCTGCGGCTGGCGGCGTCGTTCGAGGAAGCCCGGCGGCTCTCGGTGTCGCACGCGTTCCACTCACCGCTGATGACGCCGATGCTCGACGACTTCCGGCGCGTGGCCGAAGGGCTGACGTTCCACGAGCCCGCGCTGCCGGTCGTCTCGACGGTCACCGGGCGCCCGGCCGGACCCGGCGAACTGACCGATCCCGGCTACTGGGTCGCCCAGGTCGTCGCGACCGTGCGCTTCGCCGACGCGCTGGAGTCGTTGCGGGACGACGGCATCGGGACGTTCGTCGAGATCGGCCCGGACAGCACCCTGTCCGGATTGGTCGCGCGCACGCTGCCGGACGCGTCCCCGGTGCCGCTGCTGCGCTCGGACCGCCCGGAAGAAACCGCTTTCGCGACCGCGCTCGGCCGCCTGCACGTCCTCGGCGCCGGCCTCGACTGGACGGCGTTCTACGCCGGCACCGGCGCCCGCCGCGTCGCCCTGCCCACCTACGCCTTCCAGCACGAACGCTTCTGGGTCACCGCGCGGCCCGCGGCCCGCCCGTTCGAGCGCTCGGACCACCCGCTGCTCGGCGCGGCCGTCGAACTGCCCGGCGAGGACGGCGTCGTGCTCACCGGGCACGTTTCGCCGGACGCGCTGCCGTGGCCGGCCGATCACGTCGTCGAAGACCGGATCCTGTTCCCCGGCACCGGGTTCGTCGAACTCGCGTTGCGCGCGGGCGCCGAACTCGGGTGCGGCGCGCTCGCCGAACTGACGCTGACCGCGCCGCTGCCCCTGCCGGTCGACGGCGTCACCGTGCAGGTCCGCGTCGGTGCCGACGACGGCGGCCGCCCGGTCACCGTGCACTCCCGCGCCGCCGGCGGCCCGTGGACCGAGCACGCGACCGGCCGCCTGGTCCCGGCCGTCGCGGCGCCGGTGCTCCCGGCCGCCGAGCGCGGCGAAGCGCTCGACGTCGACGAGCTGTACCCGACGCTGGCCGCGGCCGGGCTGGCCTACGGGCCGGCGTTCCGCGGGGTGCGCGCGGCCTGGCACGAAGGCGACGACCTGTGCGCGGACCTCGTGCTGCCCCAGGAGGCGGGCGATCCGGCGGGCTACCTGCTGCACCCGGCGCTGTTCGACGCCGCCCTGCACCTGGTGCCGTTCCTCGGGCTCGACCCGCGCCCGCGCGCCCGGCTGCCGTTCGTCTGGTCCGGCGTCGGCCTGCACGCGGTCGGCGCGTCCGCCCTGCGGCTGCGGATCCGCCGGCTCGGCCCGGACACCGTGACGCTGTCCGTGACCGACCCCGAAGGCGCGCCGGTCGCCACCGTCGGCTCCCTCGTGCTGCGGCCGCCGGCCGACGCCGCCCCGGCCGCGCCGCCGCTGCTGCACGTCGAGTGGACGCCCAAGGACCTCGGCGCCCCGGCCGAGCTGACCTGGGCCGTCGTCGGCGCCGACGAAGACGGCTTCGGTGCGCTGCTGGCCGGGCGGCACGCCGTGCCGTCGTCGGCCGACGTGCTGCTCGTCCCCGTCCCGGAGCCGGTGGGGGTGCCCGTCCCGGCGGGCGTCCGCCTGGCGACGTCGACGGTGCTGAGCCACCTGCGCGGGCACCTCGAGGACGACAAGCGGCTGGTGTTCCTCACCCGCGGCGGCCCGGTCGCCGCGGCGGTCGAGGGGCTCGTCCGCTCGGCGCAGGCCGAACGGCCGGGCCGGTTCTTCCTGCTGTCCGGCGTGCCCACGGCGGCGGAGCTGGCCGCGCTCCCGACGTCCGGCGAAACCGAGGTCCGCGTCCGCGACGGCCGGGTCGAGGTGCCGCGCCTCGCGCCGGTGACCGCCGCCGAGCCCGGCCCGGCCCGCTGGGGCGACGGCGCCGTCCTGATCACCGGCGGCACCGGGGGCCTCGGCGGGCACGTCGCCCGGCACCTGGTCGCGACCCACGGCGTCACGCGGCTGGTCCTCGCCGGGCGCCGGGGTGCCGACGCCCCCGGTGCCCGCGAGCTGGCCGAAGAGCTGACCGCACTCGGCGCTTCGGTCGAGCTGGCCGCCTGCGACGTCTCCGACCGCGACGCCGTCGCCGCCCTGCTCGCCGCGCACGACGTCACCGGCGTGGTGCACGCGGCCGGGGTGCTGGACGACGGCGTGCTCGACGCCTTGACCCCCGCCCGGCTCGCCCGCGTCCTCGCCCCGAAGGTCGACGCGGCCTGGCACCTGCACGAGCTGGCACCGGAGCTGTCCGCGTTCGTCGTGTTCACGTCGGTGTTCGGCGTGCTCGGCAACGGCGGCCAAGGCGCCTACACCGCGGCCAACGCGGCCCTCGACGACCTCGTCCGCACCCGTGCCGCGGCCGGGCTGCCCGCCCGCGCGATCGCGTGGGGTCCGTGGGCGCGCGAAAGCGGGATGACCGGCACGCTGTCCGAAGCGGCCGTGCGGCGGATGGCCCGCGCCGGGCTGCCGGCGCACACCGTGGAGGAAGGCCTGGCCTGGTTCGACGCGGCGCTCGCCGGGGCCGAACCCGCGGTCGTCGCCGCGCACGTCGACCGCGCCGCCGTGCGCGCGCTCGACGTCGTGCCGCCGGTGTTCCACCGCCTGGCCCCGCCGCGCCCGCGCCGTGCGGCCGCGGCGGCGACCGACTTCGGCGCGCTGGTCGTGGCGACGGTGGCGAACGTCCTCGGGCACGCGTCCGCGGCGTCGGTGGACTCGTCGCTGACCTTCCGCGAGCTGGGCCTGGACTCCCTGACGTCGGTGGAACTGCGCAACCGCCTCGCCGAAGCGACCGGGCGCCGGCTGCCCGCGACGCTCGTGTTCGACCACCCGACCCCGGACGCCGTCACCGCGTTCCTGGAAGACGGCCCTTCGCTGCGCCCGACGCGGGTCGCCGCGCCGCGCGGCGACGACCCGATCGTCGTCGTCGGCATGGCCTGCCGCTACCCGGGCGGGGTGGCGTCGCCGGAGGACTTCTGGGAGCTGCTGACCGAGGGCCGCGACGGCATCACGCCGTTCCCGGCCGACCGCGGCTGGCACGTGCCGGACGCCGGCTTCACCCGCGCGGGCGGCTTCCTGCACGAGGCCACCGGGTTCGACGCGGACTTCTTCGGCATCTCACCGCGCGACGCGCTCAGCGCCGACCCGCAGCAGCGGCTGCTGCTGGAAGTCTCGTGGGAGGCGTTCGAGCGGGCGGGCATCGACCCGACGTCGTTGAAGGGCTCGGACACCGGCGTGTTCGCCGGGGTCATGTACCACGACTACGCGGCCATCGCGCGGGATCCGGAGACGCGCGGCTTCGACGTCAACGGCACCGCGGGCAGCGTCGCGTCCGGCCGGGTCGCCTACGCGCTCGGCTTGGAGGGCCCCGCGGTCACGGTCGACACGGCGTGTTCGTCGTCGCTGG
This sequence comes from Amycolatopsis sp. FBCC-B4732, assembly GCF_023008405.1. NCBI lineage: Bacteria > Bacillati > Actinomycetota > Actinomycetes > Pseudonocardiales > Pseudonocardiaceae > Amycolatopsis > Amycolatopsis sp. FBCC-B4732. Next base: position 4,759,840 of record NZ_CP095376.1, on the reverse strand, counting down.
TCGCCGTGCACTGGGCGGCACAGGCGCTGAACTCGGGGGAGTGCTCGCTGGCGCTGGCCGGCGGGGTCACGGTGATGTCGACCCCGGCGACGTTCCTCGATTTCGCGCGCCAGGGCGGTCTCGCGGGCGATGGCCGCTGCAAGTCCTTTTCGGACGACGCCGACGGCACCGGGTGGTCCGAGGGCGTCGGCTTGCTCGTGCTGGAACGGCAGTCCGACGCGGTCCGCAACGGACACCGCGTTTTGGCGGTGCTGCGCGGTTCCGCGGTCAACCAGGACGGGGCTTCGAACGGCCTCACCGCGCCGAACGGCCCGTCGCAGCAACGCGTGATCCGCGCCGCGCTCGCCACCGCCGGTCTGTCCACTTCGGACGTCGACGTGGTCGAGGCGCACGGTACCGGGACGACGCTGGGCGATCCGATCGAGGCGCAGGCGCTGCTGGCGACGTACGGACAGGACCGCGAGACGCCGTTGCTGCTGGGTTCGGTGAAGTCGAACATCGGGCACACCCAGGCCGCCGCCGGGGTCGCCGGGATCATCAAGGTGATCCTCGCCATGCGCCACGGCGTCGTGCCGAAGTCGTTGTGGGCGGGCACGCCGTCGTCCCACGTGGACTGGTCGGCCGGGTCCGTCGAGCTGCTCGCCGACGCGCGCGAGTGGCCGGCGCTCGACCGGCCGCGGCGGGCCGGTGTCTCGTCGTTCGGGATCAGCGGGACCAATGCCCACGTCGTCCTCGAGGCCCCCGTCGTCGTCGCTGAGCCGGCCGCCGGGCGTCCGGTGGTGCCGTGGGTGCTCTCGGCGCGGTCCGAGGAGGCACTGACCGAGCAGATCACGCGCGTCACCTCAAGCGATTTCTCCGCGCTCGACACCGGATTCACCCTGGCGACCGCCCGGGCCAGGTTCGCGCACCGCGCCGCGCTGGTGGCCGGTGCCGACGGCGTGCGCGAGGTCGCTCGCGGGGTCGCGGCGCCGGGACCGCGGGCGTTCCTGTTCACCGGCCAGGGCGCCCAGCGGATCGGCATGGGCCGCGAACTGGCCGCGGAGTACCCGGTGTTCGCGGACGCCTTCGACGAGGTGCTGGCGGCGTTCGATCCCGCGGTGCGCTCGGTGGTGTGGGGTGCCGACGCCGAAGCGCTGGCCGAAACGGGCGTCGCGCAACCGGCGTTGTTCGCGATCGAAGTGGCACTGGCCCGGCTGCTGGCGTCGTGGGGCGTCCGCCCGGACTTCGTCGCCGGGCACTCGGTGGGGGAGATCGCGGCCGCGCACGTGGCCGGCGTGCTGTCCCTCGCCGACGCGTGCACCCTGGTGTCCGCGCGCGGACACCTGATGCAGGCCCTGCCGCGCGGCGGGGGGATGGTGGCGATCGAAGCGTCCGAAGTGGACGTCCGCGCGGCGCTGGTCGACGGCGCCGATCTGGCGGCGGTGAACGGCCCGCGGTCCGTGGTGGTTTCCGGCACCGAGGCCGCGGTCCTCGAAGTGGCATCCCGCTTCGGCAAGTCCAAGCGGCTGGCGGTCTCGCACGCGTTCCACTCGCACCTGATGGACCCGATGCTGGCCGACTTCCGCGCGGTCGTGGAGCAGCTTTCCTTCGCGCCGCCGGAGATCCCGCTGATCGCGGCCGGCGACGTCACGTCCCCGGAGTACTGGGTCGGCCACGTGCGCTCGACGGTCCGGTTCGCCGGCGCGCTCGGCTCGCTGGCTGAAGCGGGCGTGACGACGTACGTCGAGATCGGCCCGGACGCGGTGCTGTCCGGCCTGGTCGACGACCCGGCCGCGGTGGTGACGCCGGTCCTGCGCCGCGACCGTCCCGAGCCGGTCGCGCTCCTCGAGGCCCTGGGCCGCCTGCACGTGGCGGGGTCCACTGTGGACTGGACGGCGTGGTTCGCCGGTTCCGGCGCGCGGCTGGTCGAACTGCCGACGTACCCGTTCCAGCACCGGCGTTTCTGGCCGTCCGCCCCGGGCCACCCGCTGCTGGGAACCTCGTTGGACCTGACCGACGGCGGCACGGTCCTGACCGGCCTCCTGACGACGGCGACCCAGCCGTGGCTGGCCGACCACACGGTTCACGGCACCCCGGTCCTGCCCGGCACGGCGTTCGTGGAGCTGGCCCTGGCGGCGGCTCCGGACCTGGGCGTCGAGGAGCTGACGATCGAGGCGCCCCTCGCCTTGACCGCGGACCACCGGCTCCAGGTCCGGGTGAGCGCCGCGGACGGCGAAGGCGCCCGCGAGTTCACGGTGTCGTCGCGCCCGGAAGGCGCGGACGAGCCGTGGATCCGGCACGCGACCGGCCGCCTGGTCCCGGAGATCGCGCTCGTCGACGGTTCCGCGACGGACGTCTGGCCCCCCGCCGATGCGGAACCCCTCGACCTCACCGGCCTCACCGACCGCCTCGCCGCGGACGGCCTCGGCTACGGTCCCGCTTTCCCCAACCCCACCACCGCCTGGCGCCGCGACCACGAGATCTTCGCCGAAGTCGCCCTCGCCGAGCCGCAACGCGCCGACGCCACCGCGTACGGCCTCCACCCCGCCCTCTTCGACGCGACCCTCCGGCTCGTCTCCCTCCTCGACCCCGGCCTCACCGGCAGCGTCCCGTTCTCCTGGCACGGCATCACCCTCCACGCCACCGGCGCCGCGGCCCTCCGCGTCCGGCTGACCCCGGCCGACGGCGGCCTCCGCGTCACCGCCACCGACCCCGCCGGCACCCCCGTCGTCGACGTCGACCGTCTCGTCCTGCGCCGCCCCGGCACCACCAAAGCCCCGCAGCCGCTCCTGCGCCTCGACTGGATCCCCGTCACACCCCAGCCGGCCCGGGCCGACATCCTCACCGTCACCGGCGACTTCACCGACGTCCCGCGATCCCTGCGCGAAGTCACCACCCGCGTCCTGACCCAGCTTCAGGAGGCCGTCACCCACGACCGCACCCTGCTCGTCGTCATCCCCGCCGCCGACCCGGTCGCGGCCGCCGCCGGTGGTCTCGTGCGCGCCGCCCAAGCCGAGCACCCGGGCCGGTTCGTGCTCGTCGAAACCGACGGCTCCCTCGACCCGGCCGAAGCCGGCGACGAGCCCGTCCTGAAGATCGAGGGCGGCCGTCTCCACGCCGCCCGCCTCACCCGCGTCACCGCACCGCCCGCCGAACCCGCCGAGCGCGACGGCACCGTCCTCATCACCGGCGGCACCGGCGGCCTGGGCAGCGCCGTCGCCCGCCACCTCGCCGCCCGTGGCCGTGACCTGCTGCTCGTCAGCCGCTCCGGCGTCGCCGACCCCGCCCTCCTCGCCGAGCTCGGCGACCGCGTCGAGGTGGCCGCCTGCGACGTCGGCGACCGCGACGCCCTCGAGCGGCTCCTCGACGGCCGCGAGATCACCACCGTCGTCCACGCCGCCGGCGTCCTCGACGACGGCACCCTCGCCGCCCTCACCCCGGAGCGCTTCGAAAACGTCCTGCGCGCCAAGGCCGACGCCGCCTGGCACCTCCACGAACTGACCGCACCCGGCACCGAACTGGTCTTCTTCTCCTCGGTCGTCGGTACGTACGGCGGTGCCGGGCAGGCGAACTACGCCGCCGCAAACGCTTTCCTCGACGCACTCGCCCGCCGGCGCCCGCACACCGTGTCCCTCGGCTGGGGGCCGTGGGAATCCGGCAGCGGCATGACGTCGACCCTGTCCGAAGCGGACCTGCGACGGCTCGCCGAAGCCGGGATGCCGCCGCTCGCCGTGGAAGCCGGGCTCGCGCTGTTCGACGCCGCCCGCGGCGCCGGCGAGCCCGCGCTCCTCCCGCTCCCGCTCGACCTCGCCGCGATCCGGCGGCAGCCGGAGATCCCGCACGTCCTGCGTGGCCTGGTCCGGCCGGGGCGCCGTCGTGCCGCCGCCGGGTCCGCGCAGGCCGGCGACCTGACCCGCACCCTCGCGCCGCTGCCCCCGGCCGAGCGCGCCGAAGCCCTCGCCGGGCTGGTCGCCACGCACGTCGCGCTCGCCCTCGGCCACGCCGACGCCGCCGCGATCGACCCCGCCCGCGCCTTCTCCGACCTCGGCTTCGACTCGCTCAGCGGCGTCGACCTGCGCAACCGCCTCGCCGCCGCCACCGGGCTGCGCCTGCCGAGCACGCTGGTGTTCGACCACCCGACCGTCACCGCGCTCGCCACGCACCTGCTGGCCGAGCTCTTCGACGCCGACGCCCCGGCGGCCGAGGTCCGCCGCCCGGCCACGGCCACCGGCGACCCGGTCGTCATCGTCGGCATGGCCTGCCGCTACCCGGGCGGGGTCCGCACGCCGGAGGGGCTCTGGGACCTGGTCCGCGAAGGCCGCGACGCCGTCTCGGAGTTCCCCGCCGACCGCGGCTGGGACCTCGACGCCCTCTACGACCCGGACCCGGCGCACCCCGGCACGTCCTACACGCGCCACGGCGGGTTCCTGCACGACGCGGCGGAGTTCGACGCCGAGTTCTTCGGCATGAGCCCCCGCGAAGCCCTCGCCACCGACGCCCAGCAGCGGCTGCTGCTCGAGACGTCGTGGGAGGCCGTCGAGCGCGCGGGCATCGACCCGGCGAGCCTGCGCGGCACCGCGACCGGCGTCTTCGCCGGCGTGATGTACCACGACTACAGCAGTCTGCTCAGCGGCAGCGAAGACGCCGAGGGCTACCTGACCAGCGGCAGCGCGGGCAGCGTCGCGTCCGGCCGGGTGTCCTATGTGCTCGGTCTGGAAGGCCCGGCGGTCACCGTGGACACGGCGTGTTCGTCGTCGCTGGTGTCGCTGCACCTCGCCGCGCAGGCCCTGCGCTCGGGGGAGTGCGACCTCGCGCTCGCCGGCGGTGTCACGGTGATGGCGACGCCGTCGACGTTCATCGAGTTCTCCCGCCAGCGCGGCCTGTCGGCGGACGGCCGCTGCCGCTCCTTCGGTGACGGCGCGGACGGCACCGGCTGGGCCGAGGGTGCCGGAATGCTCCTGCTGGAACGGCTTTCCGACGCCGAGCGCAACGGGCACCGGATCCTGGCCGTGGTCCGGGGCAGTGCGCTCAACCAGGACGGCGCGTCGAACGGCCTCACCGCACCGAACGGCCCCTCGCAGCAACGCGTCATCCGCGCCGCGCTGGCCGACGCCGGGCTGTCCACTTCGGACGTCGACGCGGTGGACGGCCACGGCACCGGCACCCCGCTGGGCGACCCGATCGAGGCGCAGGCGCTCATCGCGACCTACGGCCGCGACCGGGAGACCCCGCTGCTGCTGGGTTCGGTGAAGTCCAACATCGGGCACACGCAAGCCGCCGCGGGTGTCGCGAGCGTGATCAAGATGGTCCTCGCGATGCGGCACGGCGTGCTGCCGCGCACCCTGCACGCGGACACCCCGTCGTCACGCATCGACTGGGCGGACGGCGGCGTCACGCTGCTCGGCGAACCGGCCGAGTGGCCCGAAAGCGGCCGGCCGCGGCGCGCGGCGGTCTCGTCGTTCGGGATCAGCGGCACCAACGCCCACGTCGTCCTCGAACAACCCCCGGCCGGCCCCGACCGGTCGCCGGTGCCCACGCCCGCGGTCGTGCCGTGGCCGCTGTCGGCGAAGTCCGAGACGGCGTTGCACGCGCAGGCGGCAGCCCTGGCCGCGTTCGCGGACGCGCCTCTCGACACCGGGCACACCCTGGCCGCCCGGTCGCGGTTCGCGCACCGGGCCGTGGTGCTCGCCACCGACCCGGCGACCACCCGAGAGGCCTTGACGCTCGACCACCCGGCCGCCGTCACGGGTGCGGCCGTGCCCGGGAAGACCGCGTTCGTGTTCAGCGGCCAAGGCGGCCAGCGCGCCGGCATGGGCCGCGAACTGGCCCGCCGGTTCCCGGTCTTCGCGGCGGCGTACGACGCCGTGCTCGCGGAGTTCGGCCCAGAGGTCGTGGCCGTCGTGCGTGGCGACGACCAGACTCGCTTGGACCGCACGGAATTCGCGCAACCGGCGTTGTTCGCCCTGCAGGTCGCATTGGTGCGGCTGGCCGAGTCCTGGGGCATCGCGCCCGACGTCGTCGCCGGGCATTCGATCGGGGAGATCGCGGCCGCGCACGCCGCCGGAGTATTTTCCCTGTCCGACGCGTGCCGCCTGGTCGTCGCGCGCGGCGCGCTGATGCAGGCACTGCCCGACGGCGGTGCGATGGTCGCGGTGGTGGCGAGCGAGGAGGAGGTCCGGCCGCTGCTCGGCCCGGACGTCGCGATCGCCGCCGTCAACGGGCCCCGGTCGATCGTCCTTTCCGGAACGACCTCGGCGGTCGACGCGGTGGCCTCCCGGTTCGAGAAGACGCGTCGGCTTGCGGTGTCGCACGCGTTCCACTCGCCGTTGATGGAGCCGATGCTCGCGGAGTTCGCCGAAGTCCTTCGTGGATTGACTTTTTCTTCTCTGCGAATCCCCTTCGTTTCCACTGTGGATTCCAAGGTGAAACCGACCACTGTGGACTATTGGGTGCGGCACGCCCGGGAGGCGGTCCGGTTCGCCGACGCCGTCACGACGTTGACCGGATCCGGCGTGACGAGGTTCGTCGAGGCGGGGCCGGACGGCGTGCTGTCCGCGCTGGTGCCCGAGGGTCTCGCGGTGCCGCTGATGCGGCGCGACCGCGGCGAGGAAGCCGCGTTCACCGAGGCCGCGGCCCGGCTGTTCGTGGCCGGGGTCGACGTCGACTGGCGATCCGCGACGGCTCCCGGCCGGCCGGTGGAGCTGCCCACGTACCCGTTCCAGCGCGAGCGGTTCTGGCCCGCGCCGCGGCCGGTCCGCGCACCGGGGACGAGGGCGCACCCGCTGCTCGACGACGTCGTCGCACTGGCCGGCTCGGACGAACTCGTCCTGACGGGCCTGCTGTCGGTGGCCGCACAGCCGTGGCTGGCGGAGCACGTGGTGGCGGGCACGACCCTCCTGCCGGGGACGGCCCTGGCCGAACTCGCGATCCGCGCGGGCGACGAGTGCGGCTGCCCGCGGCTCGACGAGCTGACGATGGCCGTCCCGCTGGTGGTGCCCGCGCGGGTGCAGGTGCGCGTCGGGGAGCCGGGGGAGGGCGGTGCCCGTGTGGTCGCCATCCACTCGCGACAGTCCGAAGAGGACTCCTGGACCGAGCACGCGACCGGCACCCTGAGCCCGGCGTCGCCTTCTCCCGCTCCCGGCCCGGAGGAGTGGCCGCCCGCGGACACGGAGCCGGTCGCCCTGGAGGACTTCTACGCGGACTTCGCGGCGGACGGCTTCGGGTACGGCCCCCGGTTCCGCGGCCTGCGCACGGCTTGGCGCCGTGGGGGCGAGGTGTTCGCCGAAGTGTCGCTGGACGCCGAGCACCACGAGGAGGCGGCGGAGTTCGGCCTGCACCCGGCCCTGCTGGACGCGGCCCTGCACGCCCTCACTTTGCGCCCCGGCACACCCACCCGGGTGCTCCCGTTCTCGTGGCGAGGCGTGTCCCTGCACGCGTCGGGCGCGGTGGCGCTGCGGGTCCACGTACGCGGCGACGCCCTGTCACTGACGGCCCCCGACGGCACCCCAGTGGCCACGATCGACGCCCTCGACCTGCGAGAACACCGCCCGGCGGCGGCGCAGCGCACGGACGCGTTGTTCACGCTGGACTGGACCCCCGTACCGTCCCCCGCACAGACGCCCTCGGCGCTCCTCTGGGGCGACAACCCGTTCGGGCTCGCGCTGCCCACCACCGCGGACCTCACCGGAGCGCCGCTGGTGGTGACGTGCCTCGCCGGTGAGGCGGACGTCCCGGCTTCAGCGCACGACCTGACTTGCCGGGCACTGGAGCTGGCCCAGCGCTGGGTCGCGGAGTCGGAGACGGGCAAGCTGGTCTTCCTGACCCGCGGCGCAACGGACGGAACGGACATCCCAGCGGCCGCGGCGTGGGGCCTGATCCGCGCGGCGCAGTCTGAGCACCCGGGCCGCTTCGGCCTGGTGGACTTGCCAAGCCAGCAGGTCTCGGCCCCGAAGCTGGCAGCCTCGACCGCGGTCGAGCCGCTGCCGGGCGACGTCGGCGCGGCCGAGCCGCTGCCGGTTTCCGCGGGCGAGCTGCTGGTGGGTGACGTCGGTGCGGCCGAGCCGCTGGCGGTCTCCGCTGGCGAGCCGCAGCCGGGCGACGTGGGTGCGGCCGAGTCCCTGCCGGTCTCCGCGGGTGAGCTGCTGCCGGGCGACCTCGGTGCGGCCGAGCCGCTGCCGGTCCCCACTGGCGATCCGCAGCCGGGCGCCCTCGCCGAGGCCAAACGCCGGCCGGCCGAGCCGCAGCTGGCCAAGCGACAGTCGGGAGACCTTGCCGCGGGCGTTTCCGGCGCAGCCGACCCGCGGCCGACGGACCTTGCCGCGGGCCACCTCGCTTCGGCCGACCCGCGGCCGACGGACCTTGCCGCGGGCCACCTCGCTTCGGCCGACCCGCGGCCGACGGACCTTGCCGCGGGCCACCTCCCCTCGACCGAGCCGCCGTCCGTCTCCGGCGATCTCCTCCTCGCCGCCCTCGCGAGCGAAGAACCCCAGCTCGCCCTCCGCGGCGAAACCCTCCTCGCCGCCCGCCTGACCCCGGCACTTTCACGTGAAAGTGCCGCCTCCTGGGACCCCGACGGCACCGTCCTCATCACCGGCGGCACCGGCGGCCTCGGTGCCGTCATCGCCCGGCACCTGGTCACCGAGCGGGGGACGCGCCGTCTGCTGCTCGTCAGCCGCCGCGGAACCGACAGCCCCGGGGCCACCGAACTGGCGGCCGAACTCACCGAAGCCGGCGCCGAGGTCACCGTCGCCGCCTGTGACGTCGCCGACCGGAACGCGCTCCGACAACTCCTCCACGGCCGAGACGTCACCGCGGTCGTCCACGCCGCCGGGGTTCTCGACGACGCCCTCCTCGCCGACCTCACCCCCGAGCGCCTGGCCGCCGTCCACCGGCCCAAGGCCGAAGCCGCCTGGTACCTGAACGAACTCGTCGGCGAACACACCACCCTCGTCCTCTTCTCCTCCGTCTCCGGCACCCTCGGCCTCCCCGGCCAGGGCAACTACGCCGCCGCCAACGCGTTCCTCGACGCCCTCGCCCGCCACCGCCCGCACACCGTGAGCCTCGCCTGGGGCCCCTGGGTCCCCACCTCCGGCATGACCGCCGACCTCGGCGACAGCGGCGTGAACCGGCTCGCCCGCGCCGGCTACCCGCCGCTCACGATCGAGCAGGGCACCGCGCTCTTCGACGCCGCACTCGCCGACGGCGCGCCCGTGGTGCTGCCCGTCCGCCTGGACAAGGCCGTCCTGCGCCGAAGGGAAGACCTCCCGTACCCCCTGCGCGGCCTCGTGCGTGCCACCGCGCGCCGAGTGGCGGAACGGCGGCTGCGTGGCCGGGCCGAGGCCGCGGTCGTCGTCGCGAACGAGGTCGCGCGCGTCCTCGGCCACCGCGGTACCGAGCGGATCACCCCCGCCAAGTCGTTCTCCGAACTCGGGTTCGACTCGCTCACCGCCGTCGAGCTGCGCAACCGGCTCACCGCCGCCACCGGGCTGCGGCTGCCCGCGACGCTCGTCTTCGACTACCCGACCGTCGGCGCGCTCGCCGACCACCTCGCCGGCGACGCACCGGCCGAAGCGGCACCCACCACGAAGGCCGTCGACGGCGACCCGATCGTCATCGTCGGCATGGCCTGCCGCTACCCGGGTGGGGTCGAATCGCCCGAGGACCTGTGGCGGCTGGTCCGCGCCGGCGGCGACGCCGTCACCGGCTTCCCGGCCGACCGCGGCTGGGACCTCGACGCCCTCTACGACCCCGACCCGGCCCACCCCGGCACGTCCTACACCCGCCACGGCGGTTTCCTGCACGACGCCGCCGACTTCGACGCCGGGTTCTTCGGCATGAGCCCGCGCGAAGCCGTCGCGGCCGACGTCCAGCAACGCTTGCTGCTCGAAACCTCCTGGGCCGCGGTGGAAAGCGCGGGCGTCGACCCGTCGTCGCTGCGCGGCTCCGCCACCGGCGTGTTCGCCGGAGTCATGTACGGCGACTACAGCCGCCTGCTCGACGGCGGCGAAGACGCCGAGGGCTACAAGACCAGCGGCAGCGCGGGCAGCGTCGCCTCCGGCCGGGTCGCTTACACCCTCGGCCTCGAAGGCCCGGCGGTGACCGTGGACACGGCGTGCTCGTCGTCGCTGGTCGCGCTGCACTGGGCCGCGCAGGCCCTGCGCTCCGGGGACTGCGACCTCGCCCTCGCCGGCGGCGTCACGGTGATGTCGACGCCGACCGCGTTCGTCGAGTTCTCCCGCCAGCGCGGCCTCGCGACCGACGGCCGCTGCAAGCCGTTCTCGGACAGCGCGGACGGCGTCGGCTGGTCCGAGGGCGTCGGCATCCTCGTCCTGGAACGGCTTTCCGACGCCGAGCGCCACGGCCACGAGATCCTCGCCGTGGTCAAGGGTTCCGCCGTCAACCAGGACGGCGCGTCCAACGGCCTCACCGCCCCCAACGGGCCGTCGCAGCAACGGGTCATCCGCGCCGCGCTCGCGGGCGCCGGTCTGTCCACTGCGGACGTCGACGTCGTCGAAGCGCACGGCACCGGCACCACCCTCGGCGACCCGATCGAAGCCCAAGCTCTCCTTGCCACCTACGGCCAGGACCGCGAAACGCCGTTGCTGCTGGGGTCGGTGAAGTCGAACCTCGGGCACACGCAAGCCGCGTCCGGCGTCGCCGGGATCATCAAGGTGGTCCAGGCGATGCGCCACGGCGTCGTGCCGCGGACCCTGCACGTCACCGAACCGTCCGGGCACGTCGACTGGACCGCGGGCGCCGTCGAGCTGGCCACCGCGGAAACGGCCTGGCCCGACGCCGGACGTCCGCGCCGGGCCGGCGTGTCGTCGTTCGGGATCAGCGGCACGAACGCCCACGTCATCCTGGAACAGCCCGCGCCGCGCCCGGCACCCGAGCGCTCACCGGCGCCCGAGGTGCCGTGGCTGGTCAGTGCCAAAACGCCGGAAGCACTGAGCACGCAGGCAAAACGACTCGGTGTCCACATCGGACACCACGACCCGCGCGACACCGCGTGGACCCTCGCCCGCGGCCGCGCCCGCTTCGACGAGCGGGCCGTCGTCTTCGGCGAGGACGCACTGACCGCGCTCGCCGAGGGCATCGACCACCCGGACGTCGTCACCGGCGCGCCCGCGCCCGGCAAGACCGCGTTCCTGTTCTCCGGTCAGGGTTCCCAGCGCCTCGGCATGGGCCGCGAGCTGGCCGCGGACCCGGATTTCGCGGCCGCGCTCGACACCGTGCTCGCCGAACTCGACCCGGCGGTCCGCGACGTCATGTGGGGTGACGACGCGGCCGCGCTGGAGCGGACCGAGTACGCCCAGGCGGCGTTGTTCGCCGTCGAAGTCGCGCTGTTCCACACCTTGACCGCGCGGGGCGTCCGCCCGGACTACGTCGCCGGGCACTCGATCGGCGAGCTCGCGGCCGCGCACGTCGCCGGGGTGTTCTCCCTGGCCGACGCGGCCCGGCTGGTCACCGCCCGCGGCCGGCTCATGCAGGCGCTGCCGCCCGGCGGGGCGATGGTCGCCGTGCGGGCCGCCGAGGACGACGTCCGGCCGCTGCTCACCGGCGGGGTCGGCCTCGCCGCCGTCAACGGCCCGCGCTCGGTCGTGCTCTCCGGGCCCGAGGACGCCGTCGCGGCGATCGCGGCGCACTTCGGGGACACCAAAAGGCTTTCGGTCTCGCACGCCTTCCACTCGGCCATGATGGACCCGATGCTCGCCGAGTTCGGCGAAGTCGCGGCCGGCGTGACCTACCGCGAACCCGTGATTCCCGTGGTGGCGAACGGAAGCGTCACCGATCCGGCGTACTGGGTGCGGCAGGTCCGTGACACGGTCCGCTTCGCCGACGCCTTGGGCGCGCTGCGGGCGTGGCACGTCGACAAGTTCGTCGAAGTCGGCCCGGACGCCGTCCTCGCCGGGCTCGCCGCGGACGACGGTGCCGTGGTCGTGCCCTTGCTGCGCCGCGACCGCGACGAACCCCGCACCTTCCGCACCGCGCTCGCCCGCCTCTTCGCGGCCGGCCTGCCGGTCGAGTGGCCCGGCCTCGCCGACGGCCGCGCGGTTCCGTTGCCGGGCTACGCGTTCCAGCACGAACGCTTCTGGCCCGCGCCCCGCCACGGCGCCGGCGACCCCGCGGGACTCGGGCTCGGCGCGACCGGCCACCCGCTGCTCGGCGGCGCGGTCGATCTCGCCGACGGCACCGGCCGCCTGTTCACCGGCCGGCTTTCCCTGGCCGCGCACCCGTGGCTGGCCGACCACACCGTGCTGGGCTCGACCGTCCTGCCCGGCGCGGCCTTCACCGAGCTGGCCCTGACGATGGGTGCCGTGCGTGAGCTGGCCGTCCTCGAACCGCTCGTCATCCCGCCGGACGCGGCCGTGCACCTGCAGGTCCGCGTGGCCGAACCGGGCGCCGACGAGCTGCGCGACTTCGGCGTGTACTCCCGCCCCGAAGGGGGCGACGGTGCCTGGACCCGGCACGCGACCGGTGTCCTCGAACCGGAAACCCCGGCGGTGCGACGGGACGTCACCCTTCCCGAAGCAGCCGAGGTCCTGGACCTCACCGACGCCTACGACCGCCTCGCCGCGCTCGGCCTCGGCTACGGGCCCGCGTTCCAGTGCCTGCGCCGCGCTTGGCGTCACGGCGACGACGTCTTCGCCGAGCTGAGCCTCGGGGACGAGCCGGCCGCGGCGTTCGGGCTGCACCCGGCCCTGCTCGACGCCGCCCTGCACGCGGTCGCGCTCACCGCCGGGCACGACCGGCCGCACGTCCCGTTCAGCTGGCGCGGGGTGCGCCGGTACGCCACGGGCAAGCCGGTCCTGCGCGTCCGCATCACCCCCGCCGGCGAGAACGCTGTTGCGCTGTCCTTTGCGGACATGGATGGCATTCCGGTCGCCGAGGTCGACGCGGTGACGTTCCGGCCCGCGACGGCAACCCGCACTCAGGACGCGCTGTTCCGGCTCGACTGGGTCCCGGCCACCCCGCCCCGCGGCGAGCGGCCGGAGCGGGTCGTCGTCACGGCCGAGGGTCCCGCGCGGGCTCTGGACCTGGTCCGCGACTGGCTCGCCGAGCCCCGCGACGCCGAACTCGTCTTCCACACCACGGGCGCCACCGACGGCACCGACCTCGACGCCGCCGCGGTGTGGGGCCTGGTCCGCGCGGCGCAGGCCGAGCACCCGGGCCGGTTCGCCCTCGTCGACAGCGCCGATCCGGCCGACGTCGCCCTGGTCTCGGGGGAGCCGCAGGCCCGCGTGCGCGACGGCGTCGTCGAAGTCCCGCGGCTCGCGAAGGCGCCCGCCGAACCGGCACCGCTCGGCTGGGACCCCGACGGCACCGTCCTGATCACCGGCGGCACCGGCGGCCTGGGCCGCCTCCTGGCGAAGCACCTGGTCACCGAGCACGGCATGCGCCGCCTCCTGCTGCTCAGCCGCAGCGGACAGGCCGACGTCGCCGAGCTGACCGAGGCCGGGGCCGAGGTGACCGTCGCCGCCTGCGACGTCACCGATCGCGCCGCGCTCGCCGCGGTCCTCGACGGCCACCGCCTGACCGCCGTCGTGCACGCGGCCGGCGTCCTCGACGACGGCACGGTCGAAACGATGACCGGCGAACAGTTCGACCGCGTGTGGCGCCCGAAGGCCGAAGCCGCGTGGCTGCTGCACGAGCTGACCGCGGACCTCGACGGGTTCGTGCTGTTCTCCTCGGTCGCGGGCACGATCGGCGGCGCGGGACAGGCGAACTACGCCGCCGCCAACGCCTACCTCGACGCCCTCGCCGGGCACCGCGCGGCTCGCGGGCTGCCCGCGGTGTCGCTCGCCTGGGGCCCGTGGGCCGGGGTCGGCGGCATGACGGCCGAGCTGAGCGGCGCCGAGGTCGCGCGGATGGCCCGGGCCGGCATCACGGCCCTGACCGCCGAAGACGGCCTCGCCCTGTTCGACGCGGCCGTCGGTGCCGGGACGCCGGCGCTGGTGCCGGTCCGGCTCGCCGCGACCGCGTCCGGCGAGATCGCGGCTCCGCTGCGCGGGCTGGTCCGCGCGAGCACCCGCCGGGCCGCCACCGGCGGGCTCGCCGAGCGGTTGCGCGGACTGCCGGAAGCCGAGCGCCACGACGTCGTCGCCGACGTCGTCACCGCGCAGGTCGCGGCCGTGCTCGGGCACGCCGACCACACGGCCGTCGAGCCGTCCCGCGCGTTCTCCGCGCTGGGCTTCGACTCGCTCACCGGCGTCGAACTGCGCAACCGGCTCGCCACCGCGACCGGCCTGCGGCTGCCCACGACGCTCGTGTTCGACCACCCGAACAGCGCGGCGCTCACCGCGTTCCTGCTGGCCGAGCTGACCGGCGCCGACGCACCGGCCGCCGGGACCCGCCCGGTCCGCGCCCGCGATGACGACCCGATCGTCGTGGTCGGCATGGGCTGCCGCTATCCGGGCGGTGCCGCGTCGCCGGACGAGTTCTGGGACCTGGTCGCCGCCGGGCGCGACGCCGTCGGCCCGTTCCCCGCCGACCGCGGCTGGGACCTGTCCGCGCTCTACGACCCCGACCCCGACCACCCGGGCACGACCTACGCGCGGGCGGGCGGGTTCCTGGCCGGCGCCGCGGACTTCGACGCCGCGTTCTTCGGCATGAGCCCGCGGGAGGCCGTCGCGACCGACGTCCAGCAGCGGCTGCTGCTCGAGACGTCGTGGGAGGCGCTGGAACACGCGGGCATCGACCCGGCGACCTTGCGCGGGTCCGCGACCGGCGTGTTCGCCGGCGTGATGTACAGCGACTACGGCGGCCTGCTCGCCGGCAGCGACTACGAAGGCCAGCAAGGGAACGGCAGCGCGCCGAGCGTCGCATCCGGGCGCGTCGCCTACACGCTCGGCCTGGAAGGCCCGGCGGTCACCGTGGACACGGCGTGCTCGTCGTCGCTGGTGGCGCTGCACTGGGCGAGCCAGGCCCTGCGGTCGGGGGAGTGCACCCTGGCGCTCGCCGGCGGGGTCACCGTGATGGCGACCCCGGCGACGTTCGTCGAATTCGCCCGCCAGCGCGGGCTTTCACCGGACGGGCGCTGCAAGGCGTTCTCCGACGACGCCGACGGCACCGGCTGGGCCGAAGGCGTCGGCCTGCTGGTCCTGGAACGGCAGTCCGACGCGCTCCGCAACGGCCACCGGATCCTCGCCGTGGTCAAGGGTTCCGCGGTCAACCAGGACGGCGCGTCCAACGGGCTCACCGCCCCGAACGGCCCGTCGCAGCAGCGGGTCATCCGCGCCGCGCTCGCGGGTGCCGGTCTGTCCACTCAGGACGTAGACGTCGTCGAGGCGCACGGCACCGGGACCGCGCTGGGTGACCCGATCGAGGCCCAGGCGCTCCTGGCGACCTACGGCCAGGACCGGGAAACCCCGCTGCTGCTGGGCTCGGTGAAGTCGAACATCGGCCACACCCAGGCCGCGGCCGGCGTCGCGGGCATCATCAAGATGATCCAGGCGATGCGGCACGGCGTCGTCCCGGCGAGCCTGCACGCGGGCACGCCATCGTCCCATGTGGACTGGGCGGCAGGCGCGGTCGAGGTCGTCACCGAGAGCCGGGCCTGGCCGTCGGCGGCCCGGCCGCGGCGGGCCGGGATCTCGTCGTTCGGGATCAGCGGCACGAACGCGCACGTGATCATCGAGCAGGCGCCCGAGGTGGCCGCCCCGGCCGAAGAGCTCCACGGACCGGCGATCTGGCCGCTGTCCGCGCGCTCGGCCAAGGCGCTGCGGGCCCACGCGCTCCGCCTGTCGTCCACAGTGGACGATTTGCCCGCCGGTGCGGTCGGCCGGGCGCTGAGCCTGCGCTCACGGTTCGCGCACCGCGCGGTCGTCGTCTCCGAACGTCCCGCCGAAGCGCTGGCCGCCTTCGCCGCCGGCGAACCGTCGCCGGACGTCGTCGACGGCGTGGCCACCGCCGGGCCGACCGCGTTCCTGTTCTCCGGGCAGGGCGCGCAGCGGCCGGGCATGGGCCGCGAGCTGGCCGCGCGCTTCCCGGTCTTCGCCGCCGCCTACGACGACGTCCTCGACCGGCTCGACCCGGCCGTCCGGTCCGCGCTGGCCGGCGAACGCGTGCACCGCACCGAATACACGCAACCGGCGCTGTTCGCCTTCGAGGTCGCCGCGGCGCGGCTGCTCGAGTCGCGGGGCGTGCGCCCGGACTACGTCACCGGGCATTCGGTGGGGGAGATCGCGGCCGCGCACATCGCCGGCGTGCTGACCCTCGACGACGCCTGCGCGCTGGTGTCGGCCCGCGCCCGGCTGATGGGCGCGCTGCCCGAAGGCGGCGTGATGATCGCCGTCCAGGCGGCCGAAACCGACATCCGCCCGCTGCTGGGCGAGGGCGTCGACCTCGCGGCGGTCAACGGGCCGGCGTCGGTGGTGCTGTCCGGCCACGAAGACGCGGTGACCGCCGTCGCGGCCCGGTTCGGCAAGCAGCGCCGGCTGCGCGTCTCGCACGCGTTCCACTCGCTGCTGATGGACCCGATGCTGGCGGAGTTCGGCGAAGTCGTCGCCGGGCTCAGCTTCGCCGAGCCGAAGCTCCCGCTGATCACTTCGGGCGACGTGACCGATCCGGCGTACTGGGTCCGGCACGTGCGCGAAACCGTCCGCTTCGCCGACGCCCTCGAGCGGCTGGCCGGGGTGACCCGGTTCGTCGAGGTCGGGCCGGACGCCGTGCTGGCCGGCCTGGTCGACGTCCCCGACGCGGTCGTCGTCCCGGTCGCCCGCCGCGACCGCGCCGAAGACCGGACGTTCCTGACCGCGCTGGCCCGGCTGCACGTCTCCGGGCTCGACGTCGGCTGGGCCACCGAGGGGCCGCGGGCCGACCTGCCCTCGTACCCGTTCGAGCACCGGCGGTTCTGGCCGCCGGCCCGCCCGGCCGGTGACCGGCGCGGGGGCGGGCACCCGGTGCTCGGCGCGGCCGTCGAGGTCGCCGGGACCGGCACGCTCGTCAGTACCGGCCGCCTGTCGGCGTCCGCGCAGCCGTGGCTGGCCGACCACACCGTCTTCGGCGCGACCCTCGTGCCCGGCACGGCGTTCCTCGAACTGGCCCGCCACGCCGGCACCCAGGCGGGCTGCCCGCGCGTCGACGACCTGACGCTGCTGGCGCCGCTGGTCCTCACCGGCGGGGTCACCGTGCAGGTCGCGGCCGGCGCGCCCGGCGCGAACGGCCACCGCCCGGTGGAGATCCACTCGTGCGGCGACGACGGCACCTGGACCCGGCACGCGACCGGCGTCGTCACCCCGGACGCGGCGCCTGCGTTCGAGGTGGGGGAGTGGCCGCCCGCGGACGCGGTACCGGTCACCGTGGACGGTGCCTACGACGCGCTGGCCGACCGCGGGTTCACCTACGGCCCGGCGTTCCAGGGCCTGAAGGCGCTGTGGCGGCGAGGCGACGAACTGTTCGCCGAAGTCCGCGTCGACGAGGCCGAGGGCTTCGGCCTGCACCCGGCGCTGCTCGACGCCGTCCTGCACGCCCAGCTGGTGGCCGACCCCGGCGCGCCGCCCGCGCTGCCGTTCACCTGGCGCGGCGTGTCCGTCCACCGCCCCGGCGCCGCCGACCTGCGCGTCCGGCTCGCCCCGGCGGGCCCGGACACGATCAGCCTCGCCATCGCCGACACGTCCGGCGCACCGGTGGCGTCGATCGACGGGCTCACCGTGCGCGAAGCCGGGCAGCCGCAGGCCGCGCACCTCTACCGGCTGGACTGGGCGCCGGTCGCGCCCGCACCCGCCGAAGTCGTCGCGGTTTCCGGGTACGCGCTGGACGGACTGGCCGTGGTGCCCGAGTTCGTCGAGGTGGCCGTCCCGTCGGGAGCGGACATCCGCACTGCCACGGCCGACGTGCTGGCGCTCGTGCAGACGTGGCTGGCCGAACCGCGGTTCGCCGCGGCGAAGCTGGTCGTGCGGACCGCCGGCGCGCTCGACGGCGAAGACTTCGCCGCGGCCGCCGTCTGGGGCCTGGTGCGCTCCGCGCAGCAGGAGAACCCGGGCCGGTTCGTGCTCGTCGACTCCGACGGATCCGCGCCGGCGCGGGACTTCCTCGGCGACGGCGAACCGGAACTGTCCATCAAGGACGGTGCCGTCTCGGCCGCGCGCGTCGGCCGGGCCACCCCGGGCGAGCCCGGCACCGAGTGGGACCGCGACCGCGCGGTGCTCGTCACCGGCGGCACCAACGGTCTCGGCGCGCTGGTCGCCCGCCGCCTCGCCGCCGGCGGGCACCGGCACCTGGTCCTGGTCAGCCGGTCCGGCCGCGCCGAACCCGGCCTCCTCGACGACCTCGCCGAGCTCGGTGCCGAAGCCGACGTGCGGGCCTGCGACGTCGGGGACCGCGCGGCGGTCGCGGCGCTGCTCGACGGCCTCGACCTCACCGCCGTCGTGCACGCGGCCGGCGTCCTCGACGACGGCGTCGTCGGCACGCTGACGCCGGAGCGGTTCGACACCGTGCTGCGGCCCAAGGCCGACGGCGCCCGGCACCTGCACGAGCTGACGGCCGGGCGCGACCTCGCCGGGTTCGTGCTGTTCTCCTCGCTGGCGGGTACGTTCGGCGGGGCCGGGCAGGCGAACTACGCGGCCGCGAACGCCGTCCTCGACGCGCTCGCGGTCCACCGGCAGCGCCGCGGCCTGCCCGCGGTGTCGCTGGCGTGGGGACCGTGGACGGCCGAGACCGGCATGACCGCGGCCCTGCCCGAAGCGGAAATCCGGCGGCTGGCCCGCGCCGGCGTCGGGCTCCTCGCCCCCGACGACGGCCTGGCCGCGTTCGACGCCGTGCGCGCGGGCACCGACCCCCTCGTCGTGCCGGTGCACCTCGACCTGCCCGCGCTGCGCGCCCTCGACGACCTCCCGCCGGTGCTGCGCGCTCTCGTCCCGCCGCGGCGGGCCACGGCCCGTCCGGCGGCGGCCGTGCCCGACCTCGCGCCCCGGCTCGCCGGCCTCGGCGCGGCGGAGCGGATCGAGCTGCTGCTGGACGTGGTCGCCGACGCCGTCGCGGTCGTGCTGGAGCACGGCGACCAGGACAGCGTCGGGCCGGACCAGGCGTTCACGGAGCTGGGCTTCGACTCGCTGACCGCGGTCGAGCTGCGCCGCCGTCTCACGGCGGTGACCGGCCTGGCCCTGCCCGCGACACTGGCGTTCGACCAGCCGACCCCCCGCGACCTCGCCGCGCACCTGGCGGAACTGCTCGCCCCGGACGAGAAGCCGGAGCAGGCGATCCTCGCCGACCTGGCCCGGCTGGAGAAGGCGTTGCGGGACACCGCGATCGACCCCGGCGCCCACGAGGAGATCACCGCGCGCCTGGAGCAGGTGCGCGGGGCGTGGAGCGGGCGCGACGACGTCGACGGCGGCTTCGACTTCGACGAGGCCAGCGACGACGAGATGTTCGCGCTCCTGGACGAGAAGCTCGGAGCCGGCGACTGACCGCATCCGCGGCGGCGAACTCGTCGCCGCGGTCGAGGAGGAGCGGCTCAACCGGATCAAGCAGGCCACGAAGTTCCCGGCCAGAGCGGTGCGAGCGTGCCTGGCGAAGGCGGAGGTGAGACCCGAGGAGATCGACGCGGTCGGCGCAGCGGCTCGCGGAAGGCTCGGTGCTCGGCCGGGTGCAGGGCGCGCCGGGGTTCGGGCCGCGCTCGCTCGGCTACCGCAGCATCCTCGCCGACCCGGCCGTTCGCGCCGTCGGTGACCGCCGAAGCCGCCGCCGAGTACTTCGAGATCCCCGCGACGCGCGGCAACTTCGACTTCATGGCGTTCGCGCTGCGGGTGCGTCCCGACCGCCGCGAGGAGCTCGGCGCGGTCCCCCACATCGACGGAACCGCGCGGGTGCAGGTCGTCGAAGCGGACGCGAACCCGCGCTTCCACGCGCTCATCGAGGGGTTCGGGCGCGCGACCGGCACGCCGGTGGTGCTCACCACTTCGTTCGACAACAACGCCGAGCCGATCGTGCAGACCGTCGCCGACGCTGTGACGACGTTCCTCACCACCGACCTGGACTACCTGGTGGTCGGCGACTTCGTCGTCCGCCCGGGCCTCGACCGGGCCGCGGCACTGGCCGAGCTGGTCTTCGCGTTCCCCCCGGTGACGCGGCTGCGCACGACGACCCGCACCGGCGGCGAGACCGTGCACCAGGTGTACCTCGACCACCCGGGGGCCCGGTACCGGCGGAGACCCACGAGCTGCTGACCCGGCTCGACGGCAGCACGCGGCTCGGCGACCTGGCGCCGGACCTGGCCCCGACGCGTACCACCAGTGCCGGGAGGACCACGACCGTCCGTGATCCAAGGAGCTCGTGAGTGAGAAACAGGGTTCTAACCCTGTTTCTCACTCACGACCCGGCGCCGAGCACCGAGGCGAGCTGGGCGCGGCCGTCGATCTTCAGCTTGCGGTACAGGCTCGTCAGGTGCTTCTCGACGGCCCGGCGGCTGATGCTCAGCTCGCCCGCGATCTCGGTGTTCGTCCGCCCGCCGGCCGCCAGGCGCGCGACGGTCGCCTCGCCCGCGGTCAGCTCCACCGTGGGCCGGGGCTGCTCCGCGTGGCCGAACGTGCCGTCCTCGCGTGCTTCGAGCCGGCCCGCGCCGCAGCTTTCGGCCAGCTCCCGCGCGCGGGACAGCAACCGCCGTGCCGCCTCCGGTTCCGTCTCGCGCAGGCAGGTGCCGAGGTCGGCGCAGGCCTTCGCCGCTTCGAGTTCGTCCGGTGCGCCGTCCAGCAGTTCGACCGCTTCCCGCAGCAGCTCGATCGCGTGCCGTCGGCCGGCGAGTGCGGCGAGCACCCGCAGCGACCGCCCGACGATCGCGGGCGCGCCCCACGCGACGGAGTGGCGGTGGTGCTCCTCGGCGAGCTGCCGCGCCTGCTCGGTCCGGCCGAGCCGCCGGGCCAGCAGCGCCGCCGACCCGCGCCAGGCATAGATCGCCGGGTTGCGCCAGCCCGCCCGGTCCAGCAGGCGGCCGCGGTCGAGGAACTGCGCGAGCGCCGCGTCCGGGTTCTCGCGGGCGGCCAGCATCCCCTGCAGGCCGCGGCGGACCGCGAACACGGCGAGGTCGTCGCTGTCGGGGAGGTCTTCGAGCACCTGCCGGGCCAGGTCGCGGCGGCGTGCCGAGTCCGCGACCAGCGCCACCGTCGTGGCCGGCAGCGCCAAGACGTCGTAGCCACCGGGCTCGGCCGCGCGGAACGCTCGCTCCGCCGGGTCCGCGGCCTCGGCGAACCGGCCGCGGGACAGCAGCGCCAGCGCCTGGTGGACGTCGACGAGCACGCGCGTCGCGGTCGTGGCCCGCGGCCCGCCCGCCGACGCCAGCCACGGCGCGACGGCGTCCGGCCGGCCCGCGGCGATCAGCACGAGCGGGACGATCCGCAGCGCGGTGCCGGCCCGGACGGTCCGGGCCGGCTCGTGGTCCAGCAGGACACCGGCGTGGCGGGCGGCTTCGGCGGCGGTGACGCGCCCGCCGAGCGTGGCGGCCAGCAGCAGCACCGCGCGCAGCTCCCGGTCGCCGGGGCCGGGCGGCCGGTCGGGCAGCTGCCGCAGCCGCCGCGCCGCCGCGGCCGCCCGGCCCGGCTCTTCGAGCGCGGCGAACCACTCCCGGGCTTCCAGGCGCGGCACGAGGTCGGGGTCGTCGACGCCGGTCGCCGTCCGGACCAGGTCCGTCACCAGCGGCCCGCGCGCGGCTGCGGTGAGCGGGATCCGGGCGACCGCTTCGGCCCGTTCGCGGCCCGCGGGCAGCAGCGGCGCGGCCTGCACCAGGTACCGCACGGCCGCGCGCGGATCGGGTTCGGCGGCGGCCAGCTCGGTCAGCAGCCGGGCGCGGCCGGGGTCGTCGGGCGGCAGGTCCAGCAAGGCACGCCGCAGGTAGCGCGCGGCCAGGTCCGGGGCGCCGCGGCGCTGGGCCGCGACGGCCGCCGTCCGCAGCGTCGTGACGTCTCCGGGACCGCGCAGGGCGTCGACGCTGAGCAGCTGCGCGGCGACGTGCTCGGGCGGAAACCCTTGTGAGGCAAGCAAAGCGGCCGCGGTCCGGTGCGCGGCCGCGGTGTCCGCCGCGCTCCGCGTCTCTTCGACCACCCGCACCAGCGCGGGCTCGGGCACCAGCCGCCCGTCGACGGCGGTGCCCAGCCACGCGGCACCGAGCAGGGCGCGAGCTTCGGCGCACGCGGCCGCGTCCAGCCCGGCCAGCCGCGCGACGAGCTCGGGTTCCGCGTGCCGCCCGAGCGTGACGACGGCCCGCGCCAGCGCTCCGACCTCCGGTTCCCGCCGCACCAGCAGCCGCAGCCGTTCCCGTTGTACGGAGGCTCCGAGCTGACGCAGCGGCACGCAGTCCACGGCCCGGCCGGTGAGCCGGTGGGCGAACGCGCGGGACAACAGCTCGTCGAGGTCCTTTGGCCGGCCGCCGGTGAGCTCGTGGCAGGCGGTCGCGAACGCGGGGTCGGCGTCCAGCCGGGCGTCGACCACCCGGCGCGTGCCGTTTCGCGACAGCGCGTGGGCTCGCACGCCCGGTCCGGCGATCCGGGCGATCTCCTGCAGCGTCGGCGCACGCGGGCTGTCGGGCAGCACGACCCCGAGCCGCACCCGCGTCCCGCGCAGCCGGCCGGCGAGGAAAGCCAAGGCGCGCACCGAAGGTTCGTCGGCCCAGCGCACGTCGTCGACCAGCACGACGACGGGCTCGCGAGCGGCGAGCGAGACCAGCAGGACGTGCAGCCCGTGGAGCAGCGGCACGGCGCCGCTGCAGTCCGGCCCGGCCGCCGACTGGAGCAGTTTCGCGGCGATCGGTGGCAGGCCGGTCGCGCACGGGTCGCCGACCAGGGGCAGGACGAGCTGCCGCACGACGCCGAAGCGGAGATCCCGCTCGGCGGGCGCCCCACCCGCCCGCAGCACCCGCGCACCCCCGTCGGCGGCGAGGCGGCCGAAGAGCCGGAGCAGCGCCGAGCGTCCAGTGCCGGTTTCCCCGCGCACGGCAACGACTTCACCGGTTTCGCGGAGCGCGGCTTCCTGCGTTTCGCGTTCGAACAGCATCGCGTCAGCTCCCCGGCGTCCGGGTGGGCCAGTGATCCGCGAGCGCGGCCCGGCCCTTGAGGCCGAGCTTGCGGTAGACCTTGGTCAGCCGCAGTTCGACGGTCCGCAGCGCGATCGACAGTTCCCGGGCGATCTCCCGGTTGGCCAGCCCGCGGGCGGCGAGCTCGGCGACGTCCCGTTCGGCGGGCGACAGCGCGTCGGGGCGCCGGGCCGGGAACCGCGGCGCGGGCAGCGGGTCGGCGGGCCGCCGTGGCGCGGGCACGGTCCGCCGGAGCCCGGCGGAGGCCCGCTCGCGCAACGGCTCGAGCGCGGCGGCGGTACCCCAGCGTTCGGCGAGGGCCAGCTCTTCGGCGGCGAGCGCGGCGGCGGCCCCGTGGTCCCCGAGCCGGCGCAGGGCGAGACTGGCGGTCGTCCGCCAGGCGGCGACCATCGGGTTGACCCAGCCACGCGAGCGCAGCACCCGACCGCACTCCAGGGCGGCGTGGAGGGCGGTGCCGGGGTCGTCTTCGGCGAGGGCGAGTTCCGCCTCGGCGTGCCGGAGGAACGCGGTTGCGGCTCCGTGCTCGCTGCCGCGGGGGAGTGGCTCGGCGGCGAGGTGCCGGGCGTGCTCGAGCCGACCGAGCCGGAGTTGCGCGGTGATCTCGACGGCGGACCGGGCGGGCATGGCGAGCGGGTGCCAGCAGCGAACGGGCAGCTCCCGATCGGCGGCGGCGAGGTCCCGGAGGGCCTCCTCAGGCCGGTCATCCCTCAGCACGGCGGCGGCCCGGTGCACCAACGCCCGCGCGGCGGCGGCCCGGGCATCCCGCCGCCGGGCGGCCGCGATGACGACGGTCAGGGCGTCGGTGGCATCGGCGAGGGCTCCGGCGCAGACCAACGCCCGGCAGGCGGCGATCCGCGGCATGAGGGGAGCTTCCTCCCGCACGACGAGCGCCTGCGCGGCAAGGTCGAGCACGGCGCCCCGCTGCTCCCCCCGGACGGCCAGCCGGAAGGCGGTGACCCCGGCGGAGGCGGGATCCTGCGCGCGAGGGAAGGGTGGGAGCGCCCTGGCCGGGGGCGTGCCGATGGCGGGTGGTGCGGATGGTGTCCGCGCTGGGCGGCCGAAGCGGATGCGGTCTTCGCTGGCGTCACGGCTGAGGGCGTGCGGGTCGGGTGCCGGTGCGGTGGTGTGGTTTTGGCCCGCGCTACCGCGGAATGCGTGCGGGTCGGGTGCGGGTGCGGGTGCGGTGGTGTGGTTTTCGCTTGTGTCGCGATCGAGTGCGTGCGGGTCGGGTGCAGGTGCGGTGATGCGGTTTTCGTTCGTGTCGCGATCGAGTGCGTGCGGGTCGGGTGCAGGCGTGGTGGTGTGGTTTTGGCCCGCGCTGCCGCGGAGTGCGTGCGGTTCGGGTACTGGTGTGCTGCCGCGGAATGCTGCTGGGTCGGGTGCAGGTGCGGTGGTGTGGTTTTCGCTCGTGTCGCGATCGAGTGTGGCCGGGTCGGGTGCCGGTGCGGTGGGGGCCGGGTTCTGGCCCGCGTCACCGTCGATGGCGTCCGGGCCGGGTAGCGGGGGTACCGGCATCTCCGGATCGGCCGCGGCTTCCTCGCGGGCGAGCCTCCCCAGCGCCACCAATGCGGGGTCCACAGTGGACGCCCGGCCCGGTTCCGCCACCAGGCGGTGCACCGTTTCCGCGTCCCCGCGGGCCAGGAGGAGGTCGGCGGCCGTCGTGGCGGCCGGGAGGGTGGCCAGTGCCGGTTCCGCCAGGACCTGGACCAGCCGGCGGTCGGCGTGGTCGGGTTCGCGGCGGACCACCGCCGAAGCCAGCCGGACCAGCAGCGCCGCCCGGTCGCTCGCGGAGGCCGGCTCGGCCAGCGCACGCCGCAGGGAATCGGCCGCCGCCACCGGGTTGCCCTGGGCCGACCACTGTTCCGCCGCCTCTTCGAGCACCGCCCGCGCCCACGGCTCGCCGACCGGTGGCGCGGCGCGCAGCAGCTCCGCCGCGACCAGCGCACCCGCCCCGCTCCGGTGCGCCAGTTCCGCACCGCGGCGGTACAGCCCGTCCCGCTCCGGCTCGGCCAGCTCCGCCAGCACATCGGCCGCCAGGTGCGGCTCCGCCGGGCGCCCGTCCGCCACCAGGCCGCTCGCCTCCAGCGCACTCAACGCACCGGGCACGTCCGCCGCCGGCAACTCGGCCAGCCCGACCGCCGCGACGACGTCCAGCCGCTCCGAAACCGACATCGCCCGCACGAGCGCCAGCGCCCCCGGCGGCAGCCCATGCCGGATCCGCGCCGCCCGCACCGACACGACTTCCCGCCCCGCGGCCGCCACCCGAGCCGGGGTCCACTCCGCCGGCGTGGGCCCGTGCGTCGCAGCCAGGTCGTGCAGCACCGCCGGTCGTCCGCGGACGACCGCCAGCACCGCCGCCTCCACCTCCGCCGGCAGCTCACCCAGCAGCTGCCGCACCAACGTCGTCGTCTCCGCCGGCCCCAACGGCCCCACCTCGATCCGCTGCCCCACCGCAACCGGCTCGTACGCGGTCGCGATCAGCAGCACCGGTGCCGTCCGCCCGGCCATCTCCGTGAACCACCGCAGCGACCACTCGTCCGCCCACTGCAGATCATCGACCGCCAGCACCAGCGCCCGCTCGCGCGCCAACCCCACGAACGCGTCGCACAGCAGCCCGGCGGCACGCTCGGGGTCGGCCAAGCACGCACCCACCAGGTCACCGAAATCCGCCGGCGGCACCAAAGCCGACGCGAGCTGGGTCACCGCCCCGAACGGAACCCCGTCCGGCACACAAGAAGCCGACGCACCCGGAGCCGCGCCCAGAACCCGCCGCAGCAACGCCGTCCGCCCGACTCCCGCGGCACCGGAGATCCCCACCGTCGCCCCGAGCCCCCGGCCCAGCCCCGCCACCAGGTCGTCGAGCACGCTCACCGCGCGCTCCCGGCCGACGAGACGCGGTTCGCGCACGGGACGACCTCCTCCGCGGCCGGTCGACGTCGAGCCGGGCCGAGGGCAGCCTAAGCCGCCATAGCGGTCTCGACACCGGGGCGGCCACCGCACGCCGGAGCTCTGCCCGCCCGGCCAGAATTCGCGGGGACGGCCGGGCAACCCGCGACCTTGCGTGACTCAGTGGTCGCGCAACGCTGCCGCCAGTTCGGCGCGGCCGCCGATGCCGAGCTTCCGGTAGACGCTCGTCAGGTGCACCTCCACCGTCCGCTGGGTGATGAACAGCGACTCCGCGATCTCCCGGTTGGTCGCGCCCTCCGCGGCCCGCTGGGCCACCCGCCGCTCGCTGCCGGTCAGTGCGTCGGACGGCGAATCCGTGCCGTGGCGCATCCGGCCGCCCGCCTCGGCCAGCGCCGGCAGCGAAAGGCCGAGCTGCTGCTTGTCGCGGCTGCGCACGGAAAGGTCGATCGACCGGCGCAACCGGTCCCGCGCGCCCTCGGCGTCGCCGCGCGCCAGCAGCCGCCTGCCGAGCAGGTACTCGGCCTTCGCCTGCTCGACCTTCGCGGGCGAAGCCGCCAGGAGCTCCGCCGCGTCGCGCAGCCGCTCGATCGCCGCGTCGCCGTCGGCGAGCACCCCGCGCGACGTCGCGAGCATGCCCAGCGCCCGGTTCGTGCCCCAGCGGCGGACCGCGGGCTCGACGTCGTCGAGCATCGCCTCGCCCTCGGCCCGGCGGCCGAGCCCGGCCAGCAGCTCCGCCGATTCGTACCACCACGGCGCCAGCACCGGGTTGCCGATCCCGTTGCCCGCCATGCTTTCCCCGCACGTCCGCAACACGGCGAGCGCGCCTTCGACGTCGCCCACGGCGGCCCGGGCGCGGGCCTTCGCGACCAGGTACCAGTGGTACTCGAGCGTGAAGTGCTCGAGCCGGGGCCGCTCGATCGCGGCCAGCGCCCGCTCCGCGCCGGCCGGGTCGCCGTGGCGTACGAGCAGCGAGCCCAGCACGGCCTGCGGCATCGCGGTCCCGGGCGCCCAGCGCTCCTGCGTGATGACGTCGAACGCGTACTGCGCGTCCGCCAGCGCGTCGGTGAGGTTGCCGCAGAACTGGTGGACGAGCGCCCGCGTGGTCGCGCCCAGGATGTAGGTCCAGCCCTGGCCGCGGCGCTGCGCGTGGTCGAGCACGCCGCCGAGCGCCGCCAGCGCCGGCTCGGGCCGGTCGGCGAGGTAGAGGGTGAGCACGGCGCCGAGCACGGCCCAGCCGCCCGGGGCGACGTCGCCGATGCGCAGCACCTGCGCGGCCTGGGCGGTGACTTCCGCGGCGGGGCGGCCTTGCAGCGTGCCCAGCGACGAGAGCATGCCCAGCAGTTCGCGTTCCTCGGCGGTGTCGCCCGGCGGCGGGACGACGTCGCGGAACCGGGCGCCGACCTGGGCGACGGTGGCCTTCTCGTCCAATCCGGACAGCAGCAGCGCCGACTGGCCGACCATGCGCAGCGCCCGGTCGGCGGGGGAGGGGTCGGGACCGGCCACGGCGTCCAGCGCGTCGGCCACCTCGGTCGCCAGCGCGTAGGACCGCCGGGAGTTCTGGGCGCCGAGCGACACCATGACGTACTGCATGACGATCGGCACCCGCCGCCGCGGATCGGCCACCAGCCGCAACGCGCGTTCGAGGTGCTTCAGCGACGCCGCCGGGTCGGTCTGCCCGAGCACCCGGGACAGGTGCACGAGCACGGTGACGTCGTCCTCGTGGGCCCGCAGCACCTGCGTCAGGTACCGCGCGGCCGCCGCCGGGGCGCCCCGGCTTTCCGCCGCCGCGGCCGCTTCCCGCAGCACGGCGACCATCCACGGCTGCGGCGGCCCGTCGAGCACCAGCAGGTGGACCGCGACCTCCTCGCTGGAGCGGCCGCTGTCGTTGAGCAGCGTGGCCGCGCGTTCGCGCAGCCGGGCCAGGTCGGCGGGCGACGCGGTGTTCAGCGCGGCCGTGCGGATCAGGTCGTGGGCGTAGTCCAGCCGGTCGGGTTCGAGCAGCTCGCCCTCGCGCAGCGCGCGCACGGCGTGACCGGCGGGCCCGGGCCGGGTGCCGGCGAGCGCGGCGATCGTCTCCAGCTCTTCGCCGCCGAGCACCGCGATCGCGCGCGCGACGGCCAGCGCGTCCGGCGACAGCCGGTCCAGCAGCGGCCGGACCACCGCCTCCCGGCCGAGCTCGTCGAGCACTCCGACGTGCCCGGCGTCCGGGGGCACGCGGTCGCGCAGCGCGCCGACCACGCGGTCGAGCAGGAACGGGTTGCCGCCGGTGATGTCGACGGCGTGGCGGACGAACTCCCGGTCCGGCGGCACCCCGAACCCGGCCGCCAGCACGCGGGCGACCGCGTCCTCGGCCAGCGGCGCGAGGTCGACGGCGAGGCAGTTCACGGCCGTGCCGATCTCGGCGAGCACCGCCGGGCCCGGTTCGCCCGGCCCGGTGCGCTGGGCCATCAGCACCAGCACCGGCAGGTCCTCGGCCCGGCGCAGCAGGAAGCTCAGCCACCGCAAGGAGGTCTCGTCGCACCACTGGACGTCGTCGACCGCGAGGACGACCGGGCCGCGGGCGGCCAGGCCGGCCACCAGCCAGGAGAGGCCGTGCATGACGGAGTAGGTGTCGGCGGAGCCGTCGACGCGGTCGGGCGCGAGCGCGGGCAGCGCGAGCCGGGCGCTGCCGCTGAGCAGGCCGGCCTCGCCGGCGTCCCCGCGCGGCCACAGTGGACCGAACAGCGTCCGGACCGCTTCGTAGGCCCCGCCGCCGGTGTCGGCGCAGGTCACGGTGAGCACGGTGGCGGCGGTCCGGTCCAGTTCGTCGAGCGCGACGGCCAGCAGGCCGGTCTTGCCGATCCCGGCGGGCCCGCGCAGCAGCACCGCCTGCCCTTCGCCGAGGGCGGCGGCGCGAGCGCGGTCGGTGAGCACCCGCAGTTCCCAGTCCCGGCCCGCCAGCTCCGGCCGGGCCGATCCCCGCACCCCACTCCGAACAGCCACGTTTCTCCCGTCCGCGCGCGCAGGCCCGGCCGGGAGCCCGGCGGGCGTTCCCAGCCTGGCCCATCGGCCCGACGCGCGCGGCACCGGGCTCCTGCGCGCCTGGCAGCGGCCGCGCGGACCCGGTTTTCCCCGGACTTCCGCGGAAATGCTTGACAGGAACGTCCGATAACGGATTCGAAGTATTTTCGCGTAATTTTTCGAATGGTGTGACGCGCGACCGGGTTTTCGCCGGATCGCGTTCGCGTGGCGTACGGTGAGCGCGCACGACGACGTGACCCGGCCGTCTTTTCTCCGCATCCCCAGAAAGAACCCTCAGTGACGAACGAAAAAGTGCTGTCCCTGTCCGTGCGCTCGGTGGAACTCGGGGTCCGGGCCGCCACTCGCTGGGAAGCCTTGGCGCACATCGGGAAAACGCTCGAAACCTCCGGCTCCGTCCACACGGGATACCGGGACTCGCTGCACGCGCGGGAACGCCGTGCGTCGACCTACCTCGGGCACGGGATGGCCGTTCCGCACGGTTTGCACGTCCACGACTACCTGCTGGTGAACCCGGGGCTGGCGTTCACCCGGTTCACCACTCCCGTGCCGTGGGACGGCGAACGGGTTTCGCTGTGCATCGCGATCGCCGCGTCGGCCGCCGAGCACGTCGAAATCCTCTGCCGGATCACCGCGCTGCTCGTCCACCCGACGCACCTGGACGTCCTGCGCGCGTCGGAGGATCCGGGGGAAATCACCCGGATCCTCCGGGAAGCGTGAAAATCGGTTACTTCAGCCGGGTGCCGGCCGAGCCGAGCGCTTCACAGGCTTCGACGATCCGCGCCGCCATGCCGGTCTCGGCGGCCTTCAGGTACGAGCGCGGGTCGTAGACCTTCTTGTTGCCGACCTCGCCGTCGATCTTCAGGACGCCGTCGTAGTTCTTGAAGAAGTGGTCCACGATCGGGCGGGTGAACGCGTACTGGGTGTCGGTGTCGACGTTCATCTTCACCACGCCGTAGGACACCGCCTCGCGGATCTCCTCCGGCAGTGAGCCCGAGCCGCCGTGGAAGACCAGCTCGAACGGCTTCGACCCCGCGTCGAGGCCGAGCTTCTTCGCTGCTGCTTCCTGGCCGCCCTTGAGCACGTCGGGGCGGAGCTTGACGTTGCCCGGCTTGTAGACGCCGTGGACGTTGCCGAACGTCGCCGCCAGCAGGTAGCGGCCGCGGTCGCCGGAGCCGAGGGCGTCGATGGTCTTGAGGAAGTCGCCTTCGGCGGTGTAGAGCTTTTCGTTGATCTCGGCTTCGACGCCGTCTTCTTCGCCGCCGACGACGCCGATCTCGACCTCGAGGATGATCTTCGCGGCGGCGGTCTTGGCGAGCAGTTCCGCGGCGATCTCGAGGTTTTCGTCGAGGTCGATGGCGGAGCCGTCCCACATGTGGGACTGGAACAGCGGGTTCTGGCCGTTCTTGACCCGCTCGGCGGAGATGTCGATGAGCGGGCGGACGAAGCCGTCGAGCTTGTCCTTGGGGCAGTGGTCGGTGTGCAGCGCGACGTTGACGTCGTAGCGCGCGGCCACGACCTGCGCGAACTCGGCCAGCGCGGTGGCGCCGACGACCATGTCCTTGACCTTCTGGCCGGAGGCGAATTCGGCGCCGCCGGTGGAGAACTGGATGATGCCGTCGCTCTCCGCCTCGGCGAACCCGCGGATGGCGGCGTTCACGGTCTCGGACGAGGTCACGTTGATGGCGGGGTAGGCGAACTCGTTCGCCTTCGCCCGGTCCAGCATCTCGCGGTAGACGTCGGGGGTGGCGATGGGCATGCGGGCTCCACTTCGGACTCGGATGGGTTCGGCCGGAACGCTAGCGGCGCGATGCTGGGGTTTTCCCCAGTGGCGGCCCGGTAGAACGGTGGTACCGGTCCGGCCGGTGGCAGGTGACGACGTCGTCCCGCCCGTGCCGTGTTCGTCCCGCCGGCCTTCCCCCTGAACCCGAGGTGCGACCCCGTCGTGCCGCTGAGGAGAAAAATGACTGCCATCGTCCAAGTCACCGGCCGGGAGATCCTGGACAGCCGCGGCAACCCGACGGTCGAGGTCGACGTCGAGCTGGCCGACGGGTCGTTCGGGCGCGCGGCGGTGCCGTCGGGTGCGTCGACGGGCACGCGCGAGGCCGTGGAGCTGCGGGACGGTGATCCGAGCCGGTTCCTCGGCAAGGGGGTCCGCAAGGCCGTCGACGCGGTGAACGGCGAGATCGCCGCCGCGGTCGTGGGTCTCGATTCGCGGTCGCAGGTCGAGGTGGACCGGGTGCTGTGCGAGCTGGACGGCACGCCGAACAAGGCGCGGCTGGGCGCGAACGCGATCCTCGGGGTGTCGCTGGCGGTGGCGAAGGCGGCCGCGCAGGCGCACGTGCTGCCGCTGTACCGGCACCTGGGCGGGGAGGGCACCTACCGGCTGCCGACGCCGATGATGAACATCGTCAACGGCGGCGCGCACGCCGACAACGGGATCGACTTCCAGGAGTTCATGATCGCGCCGGTCGGCGCGTCGAGCTTCGCCGAAGCGGTCCGGGTCGGCGCCGAGGTCTTCCACACGCTGCGCGGGATCCTGCGCGACGCGGGGCACAGCACGAACGTCGGCGACGAGGGCGGGTTCGCGCCGCAGCTCGACACCGCCGAGCAGGCGCTGGACTACGTCGTGCGTGCGATCGAGCGGGCCGGGTACGTGCCCGGCGACGACGTGGCGCTGATGCTGGACCTGGCCGCGTCGGAGTTCCACGAGGACGGGATCTACCACTACCGCGGCGAAGGCGTGAAGCGCTCGGCGTCCGAGCACGCCGGCTACCTGCGCGACCTGGTCGCCCGGTACCCGATCGCGTCCATCGAGGACGCCATGGCGGAGGACGACGTCGCCGGCTGGCAGCTGGTGACCCGCGCGCTGGGCGAGGAGATCCAGCTCGTCGGCGACGACGTCTTCTGCACCAACGTGACGCTGCTGTCGGAGGGGATCGAGCAGGGCGTGGCCAACGCGATCCTGGTCAAGGTCAACCAGATCGGCACGCTGACCGAGACGCTCGACGCGGTCGAGGTGGCTTCGCGCGCCGGCTACGGCGTCGTGCTGTCGCACCGCTCGGGGGAGACCGAGGACACGACGATCGCCGACCTTTCGGTTGCCGTGGACTGCGGCCAGATCAAGACGGGGTCGCTGTCGCGGGCCGACCGCACGGCGAAGTACAACCAGCTGCTGCGGATCGAGGAGGACCTGGGCGCGGCGGCGGAGTACGCGGGCCGCGCCCCGCTGAACCGGAAGCGCTGAGCGGGCCGGCGCCGGGGCCCGCGGGTCCCGGCGTCAGGCTTCGGCCGGTGCCGCGCCCAATGCGTCGACGAGCGCGAAGTGCCGCAGCCCGGCGAACAGCCGCTCACCGAGCAGGGTCGCGATGAGCGCGGTCTCGGCCGGGCGCCGCGCCGGCCCGACGTCGTCGATCAGGGCCGCGTCGACGGCGGCGACCTCGCGGGCGAGCGCGAGGTAGTCGGCGAGCCTGCCGGAGACGGCGTCGTGCCCGAGACCGTGGCAGACGGCCAGTACGGTGACCAGGTTCGCCACGGCGGGATCGGTGTCGTCCGCGGGCTCGCCGAGCAGCTCGCCGACCCGCCCGAGCGCCCACGCCCGCGCCGGCGCGGAAACCGGCCTCACGGTGACCCGCCCGTCCTGCGCGACCCCGAGCACGACCCGCGCCGCACGGCCGGCGTCGAGCGCCCCGAGCACGTCGGCCACCTCGGCCAGCGACAGCCCGCCGATCTCGCGCAGCGCGCAGACCAGCCGCAGCCGCTTGACGTGCTCGGGGGAGTACTGCGCCTGGTTCGGCCCGACCCGGCGGCCGGCGGGCAGCAGGCCCTCGCGCAGGTAGTACTTGACGGTCGCGACCGGAACACCCGTCTCCGCGCTGAGTTCAGCCATCCGCATTGCGCCCGGTTCCCCCTTCTCCGCCCGCTCACGCGGGGAGTCCAGTGAACCGCCCGCGGCCGCGCCGGGCCCAGCACCGGGCGCGAAGTCTGGTGGGATGCCCAGATTTCGGTCCCGCTCGACTAAGTGGGACAGTGTCCCGTATGTTAACCGGGACAACGTCCCACTTGAAGGGTGACCGTTCATGACGACGACGTACGTGCTGGTCCACGGCGCTTGGCACACCGGCCAGGCCTGGGCGCGAGTCGTACCCCGGCTGGCCGCGAGCGGCAGCCGGGTCTTCACCCCGACGCTGACGGGCTACGGCGAGACCACCCACCTGCTCGGCCCGGACGTCGGGCTCGGCACGCACACCGCCGACGTCGTGCGGCTGCTGGTCGAGGCCGACCTGCACGACGTCGTCCTGGTCGGGCACAGCTACGCGGGCCTGGTGATCTCCGCGGTCGCCAACCAGGTGCCCGAGCGCATCGCGCGGCTGGTCTACCTCGACGCGATGGTGCCCACCGACGGCGAGAACGCGCTCGACGTCATGCCGGTCACGCGCACCATGCTCGGGAACGGCTGGCGCGTCCCGCCGCTGCCCGAGCTGCCCGCGCCCTTCGGGCTGTTCGGCGTGACCGATCCCGGGGACGTGGCCTGGGTGCGGACCATGCTGTCCGACCAGTCGCTGCGCTGCCTCGAAGAGCCGGTGGCCATGGACAACCCGGCCCTCGCCGCGATCCCGCGCACCCACATCCACTGCACCGTCAAGCCCGCGGGGTTCGACCGGCGCCCGGTGCCCGCCGTGCAGCCGAACGGCGAGCCCGCCGACGTGCGGGAGCTGGCCACCGGCCACGACTGCATGATCACCGAGCCGGCGGGGCTCGCCGCGCTGCTGCTGGACGTCGGGGAGCGGGCCGGTAGCCTGCGGACGTGAAGCGTGCCGACGCGCGGCGCAACGCCGAGAACGTCCTGGAGGCCGCGGCCGCGGTGTTCGTGACCACCGGCGTCGAGGCGCCCATCCGGGAGATCGCCGCACGGGCCGGGGTGGGCACGGCGACCATCTACCGCCACTACCCGACCCGCGCGGACCTGATCCTCGCGGTCTACCGGCTGCAGGTCGAGTCGCTGGCCGAAGCCGGCCCGGCGCTGCTCGCGGCCGGAGGAGGCCCGCACCGGGCGCTGGTGGCGTGGATCGACCGGTTCGTC